>NZ_MVEC01000006.1:0-645732 GCF_002006735.1 Spirosoma sp. 209
ACCCCCCAGCCCCCTAAAGGGGGAGAAAAAACGGCTGGGTTAACTCCCCCTTTAGGGGGCTGGGGGGCAAAGTCCGGTCTCTTTATGGCTTTACCTGCTTATCAACCCTTCCCCAAACAACCTCTATAGTGTCGTTGCCGGTTTGAGCAATTGCTTCCTGATTTTATCAGCCGCCGACAGGTCCGTCAGGGTAATATTCATCCGGTGGCGCATGGTGGGCGAAGCCGTTAAAATTTCCGTTGCCATCTGAATCAGCAGGGCTGCCGTTGCCGATCCGTTGGCTTTTCGGCGTGCGGGCCGTGCTGAGGTCGTAGCTGCACCGTGATGCAGTGGTTTGCTGGCCGTGTAAGTCGATTCCATAGGTATGTTCTCTAGCAGTTGTTGTCTACTTAAGAACAAAATCCAGCCGAAATTCGTCCCATTTTTACTCAGCTTTACCATCAGGTCATCTAACTGATTAACAGCAGCTTAAGTGTATACTTTCGAGTTTCAGCAACAGCAGGCGTAGCTGGTAAAACAATCAATTTCAAGGTGCAGGTAACCCACATAGCTACGAGGAAAAGTGTACATAATTATGGACTCGCCAAACCATTTTGTCCGTCGGCTGTTTGACTTTACCAAACGGATTGGTTTGAGGAAATACACTCAATACAGATAGACATGCGTCACACAGTGTGGATGTTTTTGCTGATTGCCACCGCGCTTCTGGGCTTTTGTGGCTACTGTACAGCCCTGCTGGATTGGGTGCAGGACGTTCGGACCGGCGCATACGGACTGAATTATCAGGAAGCGGTTCTGGAAACTTCGGCCCTGATTATGTATACGTATCTGTCGATTCGATTTTTTAGAAGCAAGCTATTCCCCTGATCGGTATAATAGATCCAAATTTTAGTGTCAGTTGCCGATAACCGGTTCAGGGCCAGTCAGTCAGTTTTCACCGGATAAGTAAATGAATTTGCTCATATTGCAGCCATCTTCTATCAAGCAACTTGACTAGATCGGCCACACTCAACGTCACCATCACTATGCGCAACACTACCAATTAGCTGAAACCCGATTCACCGGTTTCAACCAGGCAATTTTTCAGGTGGGGTACCGTGCTATCCGGCGCGACTCAGTGCGCCTTCCGGGTTAGCTTATCGACACAAAAAATCCGGCGGCCGGTTTCGGGCCATGGGCGTTTGGGTTCTTCTGTGCGCCTGTTTATTCATGATGTCTTTGCCTTTTATAGCCAGTTGTCCCGCTCATCGGCCTGGGTGCTCCTGATCGGTTTGTTCTATGCCATGGCGGTGCTGGAAGTAGATCCCGGCGACCTGGGCGATGACTTTGGCGACACCTACGACACACATCTGTCGGTCACCTCCGAAAAGTCCCTTGAGGTCTTACCGGCTTTTTTTCCTGCCCCGTCAGCGTCAGATCAGTCCTTTGGCTTTGTACGTCGACTGCCCCTCCGGCTAGTTCGGGTTGTCCATAATCCGTACCAGCAGCGTCTGGCGCCCGCCCGGCGCATTTATCTCCGTCATGCGGTCTGGCGTATATAACCAGCCTTCGACAATGACCCGGCCTCAGAACAGGTTCCTGTAACCAGTCCTCGATTACGATGATCGGCTGCGCGCCCTGCTGACCTGTACGATAACCTCTACAGTAGTAGGGACAATTTCGTTCGACTATACGCGAAACAACGTATATACCTACTCGTTCGTCTTTGAAACGTAAGTAACGACAGGTTACAAGTTTACGACATCAGCCGCTTAACGATACACTTACTCAACCATTCGTTAACTTAAATTTTCAGTATCAGCACTTCCTGGCACTGTCACTAGTATGATTACTCAACGACATAACCAGTACCCGCGCAGGCTCTGGACTACGCGCTTTATTGCATATGGCCTTTTCGGACTACTTATGCCTGCCGGTATGGCATCGGCTCACGGCCCCGATTCGTTACGACTTCCCCGGACGTTACCAACCTGGGTGCCCGTAATTCCCGTCGATTCGGCGGGGAAGCGGTCTACCCGGGCCAGCGTCGAAGCGGGCGGTTTTGCCTCATCGTCCGGCGTTACCCCTTTCTGGCTACAAACCAATCAGTTTGGCGTTGTTCCAGCCACGGCTCCGTCGGGCCTGCTGCGGGTCGGCATGCAGCAGACGTACCGGCAGGGAACCAGCCCGCGCAAAACCGACTGGGGTTACGGACTGGACATAGTGGGGCAGGCAGGATCGAGCCAGGGCGTTATTCTGGCCGAAGCTTACCTAAAAGCCCGACTTGGTGTGTTCGAACTGTTTGGCGGCCGGCGCAGGCAAATAGTGGGTCTGGTCGAAAGTCCGCTCTCTTCGGGGTCTTTTATCTGGTCGGGTAACGCCCTGCCCCTGCCCCGGGTGCAGATCGGTCTTCCTGATTACGCCCCTTTGGGCTTTACCCGAAACTGGCTGGCTGTAAAGGGCTTCTTTGCTCACGGCTGGTTTGGCGATGGGCGCTACGTACAGCGTTCATACCTGCATCAGAAGGCCATCTTCCTGCGGCTGGGCACCGACAGATCGCGGGTTCGGCTATACGGCGCCTTCAACCACCAGTCGCAGTGGGCCGGCTACGCCCCCTTCCTGGAGATGGATCCTGCCACCTCGTTCGGGGGTCAAATTGCCAATAGCCTCGACGCGTACCTCAACGTGGTTGTGCCGATGAAGACCGACGCCCTCAAAAACCTGTCGAAGTTTACCACCTACGATCAGAACCGGGTAGGCGACCATCGGGGCGCGGCCGAGCTGGCTCTGGACGTAAAGGCCGGCACGTGGTCCATACTGGTTTATCAGCAGCATTTCTACGAGCGGGGTCGTAAACTGCTCAACTTCCGCAACATTGAAGATGGCCTGTATGGGCTGCGGCTCCTGAATACCCGCAGGAAAGCTGCGGTTCAGGAGTTCATCGTTGAGTTATTCAACTCAGGAAATCAGGGCTACATGCAGTTCGGTCAGCATCTGGGCGGAGAACACGAAGAATATTTTCTCAACGGGCAATACCCCGACAGCTGGTCATACCGGGGCCGGACGCTGGGTACGGCCTTCATCAGCCAGGCCCGCGATACCAACCCTACCCTACCTCGCCCCACATTTGAGGGGATGACGGCCGATAACCAGCTTATTCAGGGTATTCACGGCATCAACAACAACCGCGTGTGGGCGCTGTATACGGGTATAGCCGGGAATCTGGGCGCGCGCTGGGGCTATGTCGCCAAAGCGTCGTTCAGCCGAAACTACGGCACGCTTCACCTACCCTTCCCGGCCGAAACGAACCAGCTCTCAACCATGGCTTCGCTTACCAAATCCCTGCGCTGGCTGAACGGGGCGACCATGCTGCTGTCGGTTGGCTACGATCAGGGCAAGCTTTTAGCGAATCCGATGCAGTACGGAGGTTACCTCGGCTTACGAAAAGAATGGAAAGTTCGCTCATGACCCCTACCAGCCGCACCCGCATCTACGCCTGGCTACTGCTCGGAATGGGCAGTTTACTGAGTCACTGGCTCTATTACGACCTGCTCACCAGCTGGCTCCAGACCCTCGCCAGGCTGGATAGCCGGTCGGTTGACGGGCGGCAATTCGGCTGGCTATCAGTTGGGCTAGCCCTGTGGCTATGGGGCGCGCTGTTCTTCTATAAGAAAAACGCCAGGCTCCTCAAGTCCGAATTTCGCTAATTAATTGTTTTTTCAACTAATTGACTTACAAGCAGTTAACTTTTTTTCACTCAACACCAGCTATTCACATGACATCTGCCTCAGCACCCAACGCCATCAAATTACCCAGTATCTCTGATCCGGTTGCTATCGACTTTATCACCTACCTGGAAGGGTACGGCAACTACACCCGGGTTTACCAGCAGGCCAAGTCGACGCCCCTCGTTATCAGCCAGACCCTCAAATGGTTCGAAGATCAGCTACCGGCCTTCATTCGTACGCATAAGTCAGTGATGGTTAACCCGAGTTACGTGGCCACCATCAGCCAGGGCGATGATGCCCGTACCATACGCCTGAAGCTGGTCGACGGCTCCTGGATATCGGTGTCGCGTCGGCGGGCCGATCTCGTACGCGGCAAACTGACAACCCTCCGGCGCTAACGGCAGCCGATTGAAACAAGGCGGCTGGTTCAGTAACCCGTCGGGTCTTCGTTTCGGTTATGCTCGAAACAAATATCCCCGGCACGGGTGGGTGCCGGGGATACTGGTATGCTACGAAACAGGGTTGCTTACTTGCTGGCTACCAGCTTCATTTCAACCGTAAAATCGTCGTATATGGCTTTGTCGCCAATGTTCTCGAAGAACGATTTCGATCCGTAACGGATGTCGTATTTCGTACGATCGAGGGTGGCTTTGCCGTTAGCTTCGATGGTGTTGCCGTTCATTTTAACCGTAGCCGGGAACGTTACCGCATTCGTGATGCCTTTGATGGTCATGTTACCGGTGATGTCGTAGACGTTGGCCCCCTTCGGCGTCACTTTCGTGATTTTAAAGGTAGAGGTCGGGAATTTCGCCGTGTTGAAGAAATCTTCCGACTTCATGTGGCCGATAAATTTGGCGTTGTAGCCGGGGTCGGTCAGGTCGGTACAGGTAATGCTGTTCATGTCGAAATTGAACGAACCGCCCGTGATTTTGCCGCCGTCGACGGTGAACGCACCGTTTTCCAGCTTAACCGCACCCGAGTGCTCACCGGTTACTTTCTTGCCATTCCAGTTCAAAACGCTTTTCTGGGTATCTACCTTAAACGTAGCAGGGGCTTTTTTAACAGGACCAACAAAGGCCGAGGTGGCAGCAATTACCGCAACGGCAACCATGCCTGTCAGAAATTGACGAGTTTTCATAGAGATTACTTGTGTTAACTTGGTTGTATACTTGAATTAAAGGAAATACGTGTCAGGACCGCATTCGGTCCAGGAGATCGCTCAGCAGAACCGCTTCGTCTTCGGTTAGCTTACACCGCTGGCTCTCGTCCCATTCGGTCAGATGCGCATCAATCCGTTTCAGCAGCGCCAGCCCCTGTTCGGTAATGACCACATCGACAGCCCGGCGGTCGCTCGGACATTCCGTCCGGAGAACGAGCCGCTTCAACACCAGTTTATCGACCAGGCGCGATGCATTCGACATTTTGTCGAGCATACGCTCCGTAATGTCGCTCACCTTGACCGGGTTGGGGTGCTGACCGCGCAGGATACGCAGCACGTTATATTGCTGCAACGTCAGACCAAACGGTTTTAATATACGGGTCTGGTTGTCAGCAATCCAGTTGCTGGTATAGATCAGGTTCACCATCACCCGGTGATAGGGTGTTTTGAACGGTGTCGTTTGTTTGATGTCGGTTTCAATTGACATGATGCAAATATAGTGCAATTACATTTAATGTAACAACATTAAATACAAAAAGTTTTTTTATCGATAAGGAACAAGCTGAGGAGCCGACAGGTCGAAGTCGCGGAACCGGAGGGCCGGCACCCCTTCAAAAGCCTGACGGAAAGGCTGCCGGTTGTTCGGAATGTTGGGATAGTACGACAGCCGGATCTGAAAACTAGTAAACGTCAGGTTCTCGTTTCGCAGTCGGAACCCCAGACCGTAGCCCTGGTACAAAGGGCCCCGCAGTAGCGAACGACCCGGGAAACTGACCAGACCCAGATTGGCAAACGTGATAAACGCCACCCGAAAGCCAATGACGCTGATGCGTGAGAAGAGAATGTTCTCGTAGTTGATCAGCATCCGTTTGGTACCGCGCAGCGCGTCGCTGTTGATCCCGATTCCGTCGGTGTTGATCCCGCTTCCCGAACTGCTCAGCGATATGTATTCGTTCTGAAACCGCCCGATACCGGTCGTGAACCGGGTGTTGAAAAAATGACGGGCGTTGCCCCAGCGGGTGGCCAGCAACGGACTGAAATAATTCGACTCCAGCGATACCACCCCCTGCTCAATACCCTGGCTCCGCGCGTAGCCGCCCAGGTTGACCAGCCCATAGAGGTAACCGAGTCGTTTGACGTACTGCCCGTGGGAGAAGTTGATGCCCGTATACAGGCGTTTGCCCAGTTCGGCATTATCATACCCGATTATACCGGCCAGGGTTCCCCCTACGGGTACGTCCTCCGTTCGGCCGAAGCCGTAGATCAGCACGTCGCGCACGTACTTCCGGCGCGACACACCCACGCTGAACAGGGTTGTTCGGCTGTTCTGGTAAATCTGGTTGGTATCGGCCGTTACGGTGGGGCGGTTGACGTACTCGTAGTTGGTATTGCGCAGGGCTACAATCAGTCGGGTACGGCCAACCTCGTCGGGGTTCTGCGGACCGTAAAACAGGCGGAACGACCGGCCAATCCAGACATCGGAATAATTATACCGCAGGGGAACCAGCAGGACGCTGTCGTTGCGGTCTACGATCCGGCTGTTGATCTGCGTATGGTTGAGTTCGATCGATCCCGCGTATTTGGTATCGGGCGTCAGAAAGGGTCTGAACAGCCGTACGGCCGCCTGCTTCAGATCACGCAGGTACAGAAATTCGGCCTGGGCGGTCAGAAACGTTTTTCCGATGAACGGTACCGTATAGCGCCCGCGGTACTCCAGTTTCTGGCGGGGGTCCCGGCCGGCATAGGCTACCTGCGCAAAAAACTGATGCCCCAGTCCCCTGAAATTACGCTGCTCAAAACCAACGTTGAAATTGTCGAGCCCCCCTACTCCACCCGTGGGCAGCAGCGACCAGACGTCCTGGGTGATCACATACACATCCACAAACTGACGGCTTCCCTCCCGGGGTAACACCAGAATCCGGGCATCGTGGAAAATACCCGAAGCGGTTGTCCGCAGCAGCCGTTCGTTATCGCGCAGCACGTTGGGATCAACGGCATCGCCTTCTTTAAACAACAGGTACGATCGGCGGATAACGTTCTCGCGGGTATTGGTATGCAGCCGGTTGGCGGTTCGTTCGAGCCAGTTGCCGGGCTGCCGCAGCGTATCGTAGACCGACTGCCCGAATACGCCCAGCCGCCGAATGTAAATGTCGCCAATAATCCGTCCCGCAAAGGGCAGGAACGGGTTTTCTTCGATCTGGTTGACCTCCCCGGTTCTTGACCGGCTGTTATACACATCCCGGAACACCGCATCGTAGAGCTGTCGGGTGAGCCGACGCTTGTACATGCCTGTTTTGAGCCGGGTGTAGAAAACGCTGTCCCGTTGCTGCAGGATACTGTCGGCCATGACCATGGAGCGGGTCGTTGCCAGCGAGTCGGCCGCCAGCACCCGTTTTGATTTCTGGCGGGTACTGTCGATCTGCGCCTGTACGCTCAGGATACATCCGCACCAAAACAGCCCTGCCAGCCAGTATCGGTAGACCCGGAGGTAACTGTTTGCAACGGTGTTTTTCATGATGTTGGGTTACGTACAGTCTTTGGATAAAACAGCTCAGCTCTGGTTTAACGATGCATTGATCAGTATAGTAACGATTTTACGCGTCAATGATCTTAACGAGCCAGTAATCCCGCTGCCGCTCGGGGCCAAACTGGAAGTAGTGAAACCCGAACCGCTCGAATCCCATCCGCTGGTAGAAGCCCAGGGCCCGTTCGTTGCGCTCCCAAACGCCCAGCCACACCGCTTTGTAACCCTGCTGCCGGGCCCAGTCCAGGCAGTAGTTCATCAGCAGGCGCCCCTGCCCCCGCCCCACCTGGCTGTTTAACAAATAGATCCGCTGTATTTCGATGGCCTGACCACGACCCCGGTACGGCAGCGGCATCCGGCGCGGAGGGGCATGCCGGCGGAGTTTGGCGAACCCCACCGCGGAGCCATCCTGATCTGCGATGAAAAAAGACGACCGCTTATCATCCAGTTCGGACGCCAGCCTTTCGGGCGTCAGGGCTGACTGAATATAGGCGTCAACGACCGGCGCCGGATTATGGGGTGGCCCGAAGGCTTCGCGCATGGTAACGGCCGACAGGTCAGCCAATAGAGCCGCATCGGCAGCTGTAGCGGGACGGATAAACACGTCAGATAGGGTTTAGTGCGTATGATTTACGAATTTTGTCGATAAAAATAGCCATAAACACCTTGATGCGTCTACGCTATCCGCTGGTGCTGGCGTCGGGTTCGCCCCGTCGAAAGCAACTTATGACCGATGCCGGTTTTTCCTTTACGATCGAGACCCGCCCTACCGATGAGGTCTTTCCCGACACGATGCCGGCCAACGAGGTCGCCGAATACCTGGCCCGCCAGAAAGCGGAGCAGTTTCTGCCGGACCTCGGCAACCGGCTCGTACTCTGCGCCGACACGGTCGTTATTTTGGACGGCCAGATTTTGAACAAACCCCAGAACGAAGCCGACGCCCGCCGTATGCTACGCGCGCTCTCCGGACAAACCCACCGCGTACGAACGGGCGTGGCCATCCTGAGTCCGGACGGGTTCGATTCATTTACGGACGAAACGACGGTTCAGTTTGCCACCCTCACCGATGCCGAAATCAGCTATTACATCGACGTTTGCCAGCCGTTCGACAAAGCAGGGGCCTACGGGGCGCAGGACTTCATCGGCCTGGTCGGTATCGAGCGGCTCGATGGGTCGTTTTATACGGTGATGGGGTTACCAACGCATCGCGTTTATCAGGCGCTGAAAGCGTTCATGATCTAGGCCCTACTCAACTACGACGTCGCGCTCCAGCGGCAGGGCATCGACCGGACCGGCGCCCTGAAGCTGCTGATAGACCAGCCGATACCGACCGGCGGGCAGGGTTGCCGGTACCGGAAACAGAACCGATGAGTCGGCCTGCGGCATCACCGTGTACTGCTCGGCCGGGTTGGTCAGCGAAATGAGCCGGAGCTGCGGCCTGACCGGGCTGCTGGCGGCTGCTGCCACCTCGGCCACGGAGGTCTGGATAGCGTATGTTTTGCCGCGCCGAACAACCAGCGGTGTCGTAAACGGAGCGCTGGGTGTCAGCAACTGACCGGCCGACGCAGCCGTTCCCGACTCAGCTATCCGCTGGATAAACAGCGTTCGGGCATCGCGGATGACAACGAGCCGGACCTGAGCCGCTGTCGGCTGCTCGTCCTGAAAAAGCTGTGCGTAGTAATAACCGGGTTTCAGCTGGGGTGGGGTTCTGAACGCAGCGGCCGTACGGCGAAAGCCACCTACAACCAGCGGAGCCTGAAAGGTCTCGCCCGCAGCGTTGGTAAGCCTCAGGCTCAGCCGACTGTCTTCGTACAGATTATAACCTGTCAGGACAAACGATGCGCTATCGACCAGCACGGGGCTGGCCTCGGCCGACAGCACCACCCGCCCCTTCCGCACCGTCAGGGTCTGGGGCAGCGTAGCCGTGCGGCCATTTTCTTTGCGCACCGACACCGTATACTCGCCCGGATCGACAACGTTATGCTCAACCAGCAGCGACAGCACCACAGCGCCATCGGTCTGGCGGGTCGACTGACAGGTGCTGCCGGGACACAGGAAGAATTCGCGTCGGCGGGCGGTTGCTACGTTGGTCAGCGTCAGGAAACCACAGGCGACACTATCCCTAAAATTATAGATCGGAAAGCACAGGCTCGACGGCTCGGCTTCCATGCTCACCTCGCGGGGGCCCGTATAGGGAGCAAAGGTCATATCGCCGGCGGCTCTGGTCACAAACTGATAAGTAGCTGCCTTTTTGGTATCACTCACGATCCGGAGCGTCTGCGTATCGAGTAGCCACTGATTTTTGTCGTTGCTGAACAGCGACGAGTTGCCGTAATCGACGGTGGTGTTGGGCGTGAGCTGCAGGATCGGCACCACTCCCGTAGCGCTCAGACTGGCGGGAATCGTGACCACCACCCGGCGCAGGTTCTGATCGATGCGGATATGGTCGGCCGGAATACCAGCCAGGGCCAGCCCGAGGAGCCGGGGCTCACCGTCTGGTCCGGACCCGGGGTTGGGAGCCACGGCATCGGGCCCACAACGGCTGAGCAGCAGCAGCAACAGCCCGGCCAGCAGGCCATGTGGCCAACGCAACGGTCGAGTCGGGTAGCCGGAAAACGTCCGTCCCATGGTATTTTCCTTTTTATGCAATAGGATGATTTTTTCGGATAAAACCAAGTTTTCCTGAACGCATAGTAGCATCAGGCCGCGTGGTATTTCCGTAAGTTTGCTTTACGTATTACCAGCTAACCCATGCGAACACTTCTTCACACGTTTATTTTTTCGATTTGTCTCTTCCTGACGGCACAGGCTCAGGTAGTTACCACCCAGCCCGCTTTTCCAACCGCCGACGCCGAGGTTACCCTGACCATCGATCTGAAATTAGCCACCGATAGCCGCGCCAAAGCCCTGCTTGGCAAAACGGACGACGTTTACCTCTGGTCAGGGGCAGGCACCTCCGAAACAGGCAATGCCTTTGAATTTCAGCCAGCGGGCCAGACCAACTTCAGCGCCCCCTTCGCGCCCGGCAAAATGACCGCCCTCGGCAATGACCGCTGGCAGATCAAACTCGTACCGCGTACGTACTTCGGTGTTCCTTCCGGCCGCCCCATCCGGAAACTGGGCCTGCTGCTCAAGAGTGGCAACGGCCAGGCGCAGACCGAAGACCTGCAGGTCATTATTTATGATGACAGCTTCAACCTGTCGCGGCTCTCGCCCAATCAGAAGAACTTCTACGTCGACGCCAACCTGGACCTGCTCGTTCGGTATAAAACGTCCCGGCAGGCTACCTTCTCCCTGACCCTCGACGGTCAGCCCACGCCCGCGCTCCCTACCGGCGACTCAGTACGGACCACGCTGAACACCGGCACCCAGGCCGGCGTTCGTCGGATGGCTATTCTGCGCGCCACCGCCACGGCTGCTTCGGCCGAGTCGGCGGCCGATACGTTCTATTTTACCGTAAAGCCCCAGCCGACCATTGCCGCACTCCCCTCGGGCCTGCAGGATGGCATCAATTATACAGCCGCCAACCGGGGCGAAACCAAAGTGACGCTGGTGCTGTACGCGCCGAAGAAAAGCTTTGTTTATCTGCTCGGCGAGTTCAACGACTGGACCGTCAGCCCGGCTTACCTGATGAACCGCACCCCCGACGGCAACCGCTACTGGCTCGAGGTGTCGAACCTGCCCACCGGCGAAACCGCCTTCCAGTACCTGGTCGACGGCACCATCCCCGTTGGCGATCCGTATGCCGATAAGGTGCTGGATCGGAACAACGACCGGTTCATCACCCCGGCTACCTACCCCAACCTGAAACTCTTTCCCGAAAAAGCGCAGGGCAACGTGGTATCGGTACTTCAGCCCGCCCAGGCTCCGTTTACCTTCACCACTAATTTTCAGCGGCCCGCCGTCAACACCCTGGTTGTTTACGAACTGCTCGTGCGGGACTTTTCGGCCAGTCAGACCTTCAAAGCCGTACAGGACAGCCTGCCTTACCTGAAGCGGCTGGGGATCAACACCATTGAACTGATGCCGGTCATGGAGTTCTCGGGCAACAACTCCTGGGGCTATAACCCCATTTATTACTTCGCCCCCGACAAAGCGTACGGCACCAAAAATGACCTGAAGCGGCTCATCGACGAAGCCCATAAACAGGGCATTGCGGTGGTACTGGATATGGTGCTGAACCAGGCCGACTACGAGTTTCCGTACGTAAAAATGTACTGGGATGGCAACCGCCCCTCGGCCGACAGCCCTTTTTTCAACCAGCAGGCCACCCACCCCTTCAGCGTTTTCTTCGACTTCAACCACGAAAGCGCCGATACCAAAGCGTTCGTAGACCGGGTGTGCCGGTACTGGCTGCAGGACTACCGGTTCGATGGCTTCCGGTTCGACCTCTCCAAAGGATTCACGCAGAAAAACACGGGCGACAACGTCGGTGCCTGGGGGGCGTATGATGCCAGCCGGGTGGCCATCTGGAAACGGATCTATGATCAGATTCGCGCTGTTGACCCAACGGCCTACGTCATTCTCGAACACTTTGCCGAAAACACCGAAGAGCGCGAACTGGCCGATTATGGCATGCTCTTCTGGGGCAACCACAACGGCGACTACCGGAGTGCGGCCCGCTCGGGGCAGGGCAACCTGTCGGGGATATCGTACCAGCAGCGCAACTTCCGGTCGCCGAACCTGATTGGCTATGCCGAAAGCCACGACGAAGAACGACTCGTGTACGACCTGCGCCAGAACGGCCAGACCCAGGGCAGCTACTCCATCAAAAACCTGCCCACCGCCCTCGACCGCGCCAAGCTGGCGGCAGCCTTCCTGCTAACCGTACCCGGCCCGAAAATGCTGTGGCAGTTTGGCGAGCTGGGCTACGATGCCTCCATCAACACCTGTCCCAACGGCTCCATCAGCGACGGGTGCCGCACCGATCCCAAACCCGTTCGGTGGAACTATTACCAGGAAGCCGACCGGCGGAAACTGTACAATGTCTACGCCGAGCTGATCAAACTCAAAACCACCGTGCCGGCCTTTGCCAGCACCGATTTCTCCACCGATTTTGCCAACCCGGTTAAACGGCTGACCCTGCGCAGCTCGTCGGGAACGGTTTTTCTGCTCGGCAATTTCGATGCGCGCGCGCAGACGGTCAACGCCGGTTTCCCTTCGGCAGGCACCTGGTACCACTACTTTACCGGCCAACCGGTAACGATTACCGACGCGGAGCAATCCGTTACGCTGGAACCCGGCGCGTTTCATCTGTACACGACCAGCCGCCTGCCTACCCCGCCGGCCGGGCTCGTCCCGTTCGCGCTGGTTCCCAGTCCCGTAACGGCCAGCGAACCCGACGCATCGGGACAGATTACGGTCTCGCCGAACCCGGTCGATAACCAGATGGTTATTGACGTGACGAGTTCGTACAGAGGTTTGGTAGAATTTAACCTCCTCAATGCGGGTGGCCGGTCAATCCAGACCGTGCGAAGCCAGAAGTCTGCCAGCCAGCTTCGGCAGCCGCTGGATCTGCACACCCTCCCCACCGGCTCTTACCTGCTCCGTGTACAGCAGGGCGACCGGCAACGAACCGTTACGGTATTGAAACGGTAAAAGATCGTCCTGTCCCGGGATATGCCCGTCATCGGGTGGCCCGGGCAGGACGGTATAACAGTCTATTACATGACCCGATTTGGTCTTTTTCTGGCGTTCTTCTGGATGCTGGCTCTTACGGCGTCGGCTCAGGTTCGGGTAGAGGTGTCGGAGTACCCGGCGCTGTCGCCAACGGCATCGGGCCTGTTTATTGCCGGCGAGTTCAACAACTGGAACCCCGGCGACCCCCGATTTGCGCTCCGTCGGCAGAACAACGGTACCTACGCCATCACCTTACCCGATACGCTGCGCCGGTTCGAGTACAAGTTTACCCAGGGCAACTGGTCGCTGACCGAGGGCGACAGCGACGGCCGGGCCGTGGCCAACCGGGTTTTTGAACGAACGCAGGCGGGCCCGGCTTTTGTCCGGGTACGTATCGAAGGCTGGGAACAGAAACCCATGTACCGCTTTGTGGTGACGGAGGTACCGGCCAACACCCCGGAAGACGCCACGCTCTACATTACCGGCTCGTTTAACCGCTGGAATCCGCATGATGCGCGCTACAAACTCCAGCGGCAGGCCGACGGTACCTTCCGCGTCACGGTCTATAGCGACGCGCCCCTGCTCGAGTACAAGTTTACCCGGGGTAGCTGGGATGCCGTAGAAGGCCGCGAATCGGGTAAATCACGCCCAAACCGGACAGTAACCCGCACCGAAACCGGCAACCAGGACATCGAGGTTACGATTCAGAGCTGGGAAGACCTCACCAGTACCTTCCAGTTTTACTCGGTATACGACCTGCTGATGCTGTTTTCGTGCTTTCAGGGGCTGCTGCTGCTCATTGCCATTCCGAGTATTCAGAACTACAACCGCGTTGCCAACCGCTGGCTGGTGGTCCTGATCGGCAGTTCATCGCTGTTCATTCTGCTGAAGGTTATCAGTGGCTACCGCGATGTGGCGCAGGCCTATACCAAACTCCTGCTGGTGCCGGACTTTATCTGGTTTCTGTACGCTCCGCTGTTCTATTTCTACATCCGTCGGCTCCTGTTCTATGCGGGGTTACCCAACCGGCGCTGGGCCTATCACTTTATTCCGGTGGCCATTCAGTTTCTGGCGTACCTGCCCTACTTCCTGATGGAGAGTAAAACGTTCCAGCTCCGGATTGTCAACCAGGACCCGGTGCTGCGGGGGCTGTTTCTGGTTACGGGTTTTCTCGCGCTGGTTTTCAACGCGGTTTACTGGCTGAGCTGCCGCCGAACCATCCGGGCCTACAAAACCCATTACCAGACCAGCGTATCGTACGAGCAGAACCTCGAATACCTCAACACGGTACTTATCATCCAGGCCGTTTGCCTGACGCTCTGGACCTTCCTGTACGGGTTGGTACTGGTCAGCCGGCTGATGCCGTTCGATGTGCTGGTGCTGGCCGAAGGGAGCGTAGACACCATCTGGCTGGCCTTCTCGACCATCATCTATTTTCTGGGCTACGTGGCCGTTCACCAGCCGGAGATCTTCAAGATGCCCCAACCCCGGCTGGCCGACGCGCCCCCCGTCAGCTTTTTCGAGGATGTGGTACACCCCCTGAACGAGCCCGCTCCCGAGCCAGCCTTCGAGCAGGATAGCCTGCCGATACCGGTAGCCGCCGTCGATGCAGACCAGCGGCCCGGCACCCACAAGCCCACGCTGGCGTTCGACCTCCCGAAATATCGCGACAGCCTGGAAGCCTACATGCGCGACCACAAACCTTACACGAACCCGAACCTGACCATCCATGAGCTGGCCAGCGGCCTGAAAATCCCCCCGCATGTGCTGTCGAAAGTCATCAATGAAGGCTTCGGCAAGAACTTCTTCGACTATGTCAATCAGTACCGGGTAGAGGAGTTCAAGCAACGCATGGACGACCCCCGCAGCCGTCAGCACACCCTGCTCAGCCTGGCGTTCGACGTAGGGTTCAACTCCAAATCGGCTTTCAACCGGGCGTTCAAAAAGCTAACCCATCAAACGCCGAAGGACTATTTCCAGATGGCCAGCGAAGAGCAGCCTTTGTAATACGGATCAGATCGATATTGCCCAATTTTATCGGCTGACTGTTCTATCAACGTGCCATTTTTGTAAAATGGCACGTTCTTTTTTTCATATATAATCTACTGGTTTACAGTTTATTATAAATAATTTTAAAGTTTCTTAACACATTCCGAAAGTGGAACGACAGCGGGGAGAGGCAATGGTACTTTTGTCAGATAAAGTTGACTGAAACAGCTGCTTCGGTCAATAAATCAAGTGTATTAAACCATTGTAAATCAACCCAATGATGAAACTCTTTTCACAAAGGTTTCGACGGGATGCTCGATCGGCTTCGCTCTGGCGGCTGGTCGTCATCGCGCTGTTATCCGTCGGCATTCACGCATCAGTACTCGCGCAGGGGGTAACCCTGACGGGGGTCGTTAAGGAGGCCGACGGCGTCCCGCTCCCCGGGGTTACGGTACAGGTAAAAGGTACCAACCGGGGTACGCAGACCAATGCCGATGGCTCCTATCAACTGACCAACGTACCGGCAGGGTCGGCGCTGATCTTTAGCTTTATCGGAAAAACCCCGCAGGAGGTGCTGGTCGGTAACCGCACCGCCGTCGACGTGGTCCTGGCCGACGATTCCAAATCGTTGCAGGAAGTCGTCGTGGTGGGGTACGGTACCCAGCGCCGGAAAGACCTGACCGGCGCCATTACCTCTATCTCGGCCGAAGAATTTCAGAAAGGGAACATTGTCAACCCTGAACAACTCGTGGCAGGTAAACTGGCCGGGGTCAGCATTACGCCCCCCAGCGGTCAGCCGGGCGGGGGGAGTACCATCCGCATCCGGGGCGGTTCGTCGCTGAACGCAAGCAACGACCCGCTCGTAGTTATTGACGGCGTACCGGTCGATAACACCAACATCAGTGGAGCATCGAACGCCCTGAGCCTGATCAACCCGCAGGATATCGAAACCTTTACGGTTCTGAAAGATGCATCGGCAGCGGCTATCTACGGCGCCCGCGCAGCCAACGGGGTTATTCTGATTACGACCAAAAAAGGACGGCAGGGCGATCAGCTTCGGGTGAGCGTGAGCGCGCTCGGCTCCGTATCGCAGCTGGTCAAGCAGGTGCCGGTGCTGTCGGCCGACCAGTTCCGCGATGTCATCGGGCAGACCGGTAATGCGGCTCAGCAGGCCCTGCTCGGCACCGCCAATACCAACTGGCAGGATCAGATCTACCAGACCGCCCTCAGTGGCGACTATAACGCATCGGTTACCGGCTCGGTGAAGAACATGCCGTTCCGGGCTTCGTTTGGCTACCTGAACCAGAACGGGATTCTGAAAACCTCCAATTTCGAGCGTTTTTCGGGATCGCTGGGTCTCTCGCCCCGCTTCTTCAACAACCACCTGCGCGTAGACGTCAACCTGAAAGGGTCGATCATCAACAACGTATTTGCCGATCAGGGCGCCATTGGTGCGGCCGTGGCGTTCGACCCCACGCAGCCCGTTTATAGCGGTCAGGACACCTACGGCGGTTTCTTCGAGTGGCTCGACCCGGCTACGGGCCGCCCCAACACCCAGGCCACGCGTAACCCGCTGGGCCTGCTGATGCAGAAACAGGACCTGACCACGGTAAAACGGAGCATCGGTAACGTTCAGTTCGACTATAAATTCCACTTCCTGCCCGAGCTGCGCGCCAACCTGAACCTGGGCTACGACCTCTCCTCGTCGACGGGAACGATTTTCGTACCGGCCGATGCAGCCCTGCAGTTTAACCGCGGTGGTCAGAGCAGCCAGTCGGCGCAGACCCGCGATAACAAAACCCTGGAGTTTTACCTGAACTACGTCAAAGACCTGCGCAGCGTGTCGAGCCGGGTCGATGTCACGGCCGGGTACTCGTACCAGGATTTCATCCGGAAGAGCCCGAGCTTTCCGGAGCTGACGGCCAACGGTACGGAGTTTACGCCCGCCGGCGTTCCGTTCGAGACCCAGTATACGCTGCTGGCCTTTTTCGGACGGGCCAACTATACCTTCAAGGATCGCTATACGCTGACGGCCACCCTACGCCGGGATGCAACCTCGCGGTTCAGCCCCGAAACGCGCTGGGGCTGGTTCCCATCGGCGGGTTTTGCCTGGAACATCAAAGAAGAGTCGTTCCTGCAGGGTGCCAAAGCCCTGTCGGCCCTGAAACTGCGCATCGGTTACGGGGTTACGGGTCAGCAAGATCTGCCTTCGGGCCTGAGCGACTACCCGTACCTGCCGCGCTATACCCTCAGCGACCTGACGGCTCAGTATCAGTTCGGCAATTCGTTTTACCGGACGCTGCGGGCCGAAGGGTATGACGCCAACCTGAAGTGGGAAGAAACCCAGGCGCTCAACGCAGCCATCGACTACGCCTTCTTCGACGGCCGGATCTCGGGTAGCATTGACGTGTATCAGAAGAAAACTAAAGACCTGCTGGCTACCATTCCCGTACCGGCCGGATCGAACCTGACCAACCAGATCCTGACCAACGTGGGTAATCTGGAAAACAAGGGGGTAGAATTCACGATCAACACCAACCCCGTTCGGAACGAGCGCCACAACCTCGACGTAGGCTTCAACATCACCTACAACCAGAACAAGATCACCAACCTGAGCAAAGTACCAAGCCCGAATGATCCGGGGGTGCTGGTGGGTGGCATCACGGGCGGAACCGGCAACACGGTACAGATCCAGACCGTAGGCTTCCCGACCAACTCGTTCTTCGTGTATCAGCAGGTGTATGATGCGTCGGGCAAACCGCTGGAAGGAGTTTATGTAGACCGCGGCCGTAACGGCGAAACCACCGGCGACGGCAAGATCACCATCGACGACCGCTACCGCTATCAGTCGGCCAACCCGAAGATATTCCTTGGGTTTACGAGCCAGTACACCTACGGCAAGTTCAGCGCGGGTTTTGTGCTGCGGGGCAACATCGGCAACTACGTGTACAACAACGTCCGCTCGAACTACGGCGCCTACCGCAACTTCACCAACGCGCTAGGCTTCAACGCCAACGGCTCACCGAACGTGCTCGAAACCGGTTTCGTCAACAATCAGTACTTCTCGGACTACTACGTAGAGAACGGCTCGTTCCTGCGGATGGACAACCTCAACTTGGGTTACAACTTCGGGAAGGTGAGCAACCGCCCCGGCAAAGGCATGAACCTGCGGCTGTCGGCTACGGCGCAGAACGTCTTCGTGATCACCAACTACACAGGTCTCGATCCGGAAGTGTCGGGTGGTATCGACAACAACCTGTACCCCCGCCCCCGCATCATCTCGGCCGGTCTAAATCTCGATTTCTAATCCACAGCCGACGGCTTGCAGTCAATCCGTCGGCTGTACTACAGAACTATGAACGTACTTACATCCATCACAAAAACCGGTGTTCTGGCCGCTTTGCTGCTCACGGCAGCCTCCTGCCTACAGGACCTCGACCGGCAACCGGTCTACGACGTCACGTCGGCGTCGGTGTATAAAGACCCGGCCAACTACAAACAGGTACTGGCCAAACTCTACGCCGTTCTGGCCGTGAGCGGACAGCAGGGCCCGGCGGGCAAACCCGATATCGCCGGCATTGACGAAGGCTTCTCCAACTACCTGCGTCAGTACTGGAAAGCCCAGGAGCTGACGACCGACGAAGCCGTTATCGGCTGGAACGACGGGTCGCTCCCCGACTACCACAACATGAACTGGTCGTCGAGCAATGAGTTCATCACGGCCATGTACAACCGGATTTTCTACATGGTCACCGCTACCAATGAGTTCATCCGCGAAACCACCGACGCCAAACTGGCCGAACGCGGTATTACGGGCCAGGCCGCTACCGACGCCAGAACGTTCCGGGCCGAAGCTCGTTTTCTGCGCGCCCTGGCCTATACGCACGCCATCGACCTGTTCGGCAGCGTACCCTTCGTGACCGAAACCGATGCGGTGGGGTCGTTCCAGCCGCGCCAGATCAGCCGGGCCGAGCTGTTCACCTACGTTGAAACCGAGCTGAAAGCCATCGAAGAAGAGATGGCCGCGCCCCGCGCTGCGGAATACGGCCGGGCCGACCGGGCAGCGGCCTGGACCCTGCTGGCCAAACTGTACCTGAACGCGCAGGTCTACACCGGCACCGCCCGCTATACCGACGCCGTGACGTATGCCAACAAGGTGATCCAATCGAACGCCTACGCCCTCGACGCCGACTACAGCAAGCTCTTCCTGGCCGATAATGGCAGCTCGCGCGAGATTATCCTGCCCGTCACCTTCGACGGTACCCGGACCAAAACCTACGGAGGCATGACATTCCTAGTTCACGCGGCTGTGGGCGGCAAGATGAGTCCGACCAGCTTCGGGATTAACAGCGGCTGGGCCGGTCTGCGTACTACCAAAGGACTGGTTGACTCGTTTGCCGACCCCTCGGGCCGGACCGACACGCGGGCACTGTTCTTCACCGATGGCCAGAATCTGGAAATCAACGAGGTGCTGAACAAGTTTGAAGACGGCTATGCCATTACCAAATTCAAGAACGTAACCTCGGCTGGCCAGCCCGGCTCTGACGTTGAAGGGAACTTCCCCGATACGGACTTCCCGCTCTTCCGGCTGGCCGATGTCTATCTGATGTACGCCGAAGCGGTACTGCGGGGCGGTACGGGGGGCGACGCAGCTACGGCGCTGACCTACGTGAACCTGCTTCGTCAGCGGGCCTACAAGGGCACGACGGGCAACATCACAGCCACGGCCCTGACCCTCGACTTCATTCTGTCGGAGCGCGCCCGTGAACTGTATTGGGAAGGCCACCGCCGAACCGACCTCATCCGCTACGGCCGCTTCACCGAAGCTACGTACCTCTGGCCATTCAAAGGGGGCGTAAAAGCCGGACGGGCCGTCGAGTCGTTCCGTACTGTTTTCCCGCTGCCCGCGGCCGACCTTATTGCCAATCCAAATCTGAAACAGAATACAGGCTACTAAACCAGTTTCTGGTCATCGATTCGGTCTATACACACAAAAACCCGAATCGATGACCAGAAACTGATAATCAGTCATTTTTATGAAAACACGGTTTTACAATCTGCTCGTCATGGGCATGGCGTTACTGACGCTGGGAGCGTGCGAGAAAGAAGACGTACGGGCCGTTCTGAACCCCGGTTCAGCTCCCGTAGTGACACTCTCCTCGCCAACGGTCGTGCTGACCAAAGAGAATGCCGACCAGGACGCGCTGACCGTATCGTGGGCGAAACCCGACTACGGCTTCAATGCCCCGGCGGCCTACACTATCCTGATGGATAAAAAAGGGGGCGACTTCACCAACGCCATTACGGTATCGACGGGTAGCGAGCTTCGAAAAACGTTTAAAGCGTCGGAGCTGAATCCTATGTTGCTGAAGCTGGGGCTGGTAGCCGGTACGGCCGCTGATATCGATCTGAAAGTACAGTCGGACCTGGGTCCCGGCGCGGTACTGATGTCGGCCGTGAGCAGCGTAAAAGCAACGCCTTACCTGGACAAGCTGGACCTGAGCAGCACCTGGGGACTGGTCGGCAGCGCTACCGCCAACAGCTGGGATGGCCCCGATCAGCCCTTCTACAAAACCGACCAGAACAACGTGTTCGTGGCCTATGTAACCCTGACCGATGGCGAGATCAAGATACGCCAGGATAACAAATGGGACGTAAACTACGGCGGCACCGGCGGCACGCTGAAAGCCGGGGGCGATAACATCGTGGTGAAAGCAGGTAACTACCGCGTTACCATCAACATGACCGCGCTGACCTATGCCGTTGAGCCATTCTCGTGGGGTATTGTGGGCAGTGCCGCTCCCAACGGCTGGGACGGTCCCGACGCGCCTTTTGTCTACGATCCCTCTACCGACCAGTGGCGGGCGGTGGTAACGCTCAAGGATGGCGACATCAAGTTCCGGCAGAACAACGCCTGGACCGTCAACTACGGGGGTGCGGCCGGTACGCTGAAAGAAGGGGGCGATAACATTGCCGTGAAGGCAGGCACCTACCTCGTCACGGCTGATTTCAAACCGACGGGTCTCAAATACACCATCGAACCCTTTAACGCCTGGGGGCTGGTCGGCAGCGCGGCTCCCAAAGGCTGGGACGGTCCGGATGCTCAGTTTCAGCCCAGCTTTGTGGAAGAAGGTATCTGGACGCTTAGTAAGGTAACGCTGAAAGATGGCGAGATCAAATTCCGTCAGAACAACAAATGGGACGAAAACCTGGGCGACAGTAATGCCGACGGCGTCCTGGAAAAAGGAGGTGGTAACATCACGGTGAAAGCCGGTATCTACGACATCCAGCTCGACCTGACCAATGCCAGCCGACAGACCTACAAGCTGACAAAAAAATAACCCCACGCAGCGGTTTACCGTTATACTATCGCCTTTGTTCGTGATGTTCCCAGTGGTACGGACCGGATAAGGGCGATACTTTTGTTTGCATATGACCGAAGCGTTACTCCACCATCGTTTGCCCCACGCCCGCCCCATCGGACATACCGGCGTCCATTACGAAATCTTTGTCCGTTCCTTTGCCGACTCCAACGGCGACGGCATCGGCGATCTCAACGGCGTTACCAACAATCTCGATTATTTACAGGATCTGGGCGTATCGGCCATCTGGCTCATGCCCATCAGCCCCTCGCCCAGCTACCACAAATACGACGTTACGGACTATTACGGCATCGATCCGGAATACGGCACGATGGATGATTTCCGGCGGCTGATTGCCGAAGCCCACAAACGAAACATTGCCGTACTGATCGATCTGGTCCTGCACCACACCAGCACCCAGCACCACTGGTTTCAGGAAGCCCGCAAAGGACCTGACAATCCCTACTGGCCCTACTACAAATGGCTCACGCCGGCCGAGATCAAAGCCCGCAACCTGGCCACCCGCGACATTACGGCCGACTCGGGCGAACGCAACCCCTGGCATGCGGTACCGGGCGCTGCCTACCCCGAACGGTATTATGGCATGTTCTGGCAGGGTATGCCCGATCTGAATTTTGAGCACCGGCCCCTGCGCGAGGAGGTATTCCGCATTGGCCGCTACTGGCTTACCGAGGTGGGCGTCGACGGGTTCCGGCTCGACGCGGCCCGCCACCTGTACCGCGAGTTCGAAGAGCCGAAAAATCATCAGTTCTGGGAAGAGTTTCGTCAGGAGATGGCCGCGGTGAAGCCAGACATGCACCTGATCGGCGAAGTATGGACCCGCCCCGAACGGGTAGCGCCTTACTACCGCGGTCTGCACGCCACGTTCAACTTCGATTTTGCGCTCTCACTGGCCGAAGTCATCCGGCAGGAAGACGATACCGAAGACCTGATCGAATTTCTGGACCACGTACAGGGTGCTTACGAACACGTCAGCCCCGACTTCATCGACGCGCTGATCCTGTCGAACCATGATCAGGAACGCATCGGCAGCACCCTGCGGACCAATACGAACCATCTGAAAGTGGCCGCTAATCTGCTGCTCACCCTGCCCGGTAATCCGTATCTGTACTACGGCGAAGAAATTGGGATGCTGGG
Source organism: Spirosoma sp. 209 (assembly GCF_002006735.1). NCBI lineage: Bacteria > Pseudomonadati > Bacteroidota > Cytophagia > Cytophagales > Cytophagaceae > Spirosoma > Spirosoma sp. 209. The sequence goes on from NZ_MVEC01000006.1 coordinate 22,519, forward strand.
CCGCAAACCCGACGAGTTCATCCGCGAGCCATTCCTGTGGAACACCCGCGACCTCGACAAACAACGCACCTATTGGCAACGGGGCCGCTACAGCACCAGCAAAGCCATAAAGCCCCTGGCCCGTCAGCAAACCGACGCCGACTCGCTGTTCTGCCACTATAAACGGCTGATTCAGTATCGGAACGCCCACGCCGTACTGAACGACAACCTGAGCCGGCTGGAGCAGACCGGAATCCGGCAACGGGGCGTCGTGGCGTTTATCCGCAAGTCGGCTACGGGCGGGCGGGTGTTGCTGGTGCATAACCTGACGGCGAACCCCATCGAAGTGGTTTTCTCGCCCGACGAGGAATGGTGCCGCTGCCTTGTTTTTGCAACCCGCGAGGGTGCCTCCTTCAACGACGACCGGGTGCGGGTGCCGGGGTATAGCTGTGTGGTGGTGGAATAAGTTAAAAAACATATATTTACCTTATTCCTGTTCTACCAGGTACCTTTCTGTTATGCAGATAACCAAACCATCTCGCAGGCCAGGGGCCATTTCTCAACGTCGCCGTAAAGCAACACCAGAGCAGTACTTCGCGTTTGAAGCACGATCTGGGCGCAAACACGAGTACATCGACGGAGAAATTCGCCTTATGCCTTACACGTCCGAAAATCACGGTCTGATTGTGGCCAACCTGATTGCTTTATTGCACAGTGCGCTCAAGGGAAGTGGTTGCCGCGTATATCCCAGCGACCGAATGCTGTACGTACCCCCAACGGGTAATTATTATTATCCCGACGTGATGGTGGTTTGTGGCGAATCCCTCTTCCACCAATTTAAACCCCGCATGGTCGCCACGCTAAATCCAACCGTGCTGATTGAAGTGCTTTCGGAAAGTACCGGCGAATATGACGAGACGATGAAATGGTACAACTACAAGCAGATCGATACGCTACAACAGTACGTTCGCGTATCGCAGGACCAAGTCCGGCTTGACCTCTACACCCGTGTCGGCACTACCCATGACTGGCTCAACACATTTGCGGAACAGCTCGATCAAACAGTGACGATTGGCAGCTGCGAAATCAGGGTGAGCGAGGTGTACGAACACATTATCACAAACTAGTTGTAGCTCCTGGTTACTACGAAGTCAGACTACGGATTGGCTCCCCTAGCGCTGGCTACATATGTTTAGAACGGCTTTGCGCTTATCTTTGCCCAATTTTAGCCGCTTCATTACCCCTCATGGCCCAATCCCTCAGCGTCCGCCATCTGGTGGGCATCAAAGATCTGACCGAGTCCGACATCAACCTGATCCTCGAAACGGCCGGCCAGTTCAAGGAAGTCATTAACCGTCCGATCAAGAAAGTCCCGTCCCTGCGCGACGTGACGATCGCCAACGTTTTTTTCGAAAACTCGACCCGAACCCGGCTGTCGTTCGAACTGGCCGAAAAGCGGCTCTCGGCCGATGTCGTCAACTTTTCGGCCTCGGGTAGTTCGGTCAAGAAAGGCGAAACCCTGCTCGATACGGTCAACAACATTCTGGCCATGAAAGTCGATATGGTCGTGATGCGCCATAGCAGTCCCGGAGCGCCCCATTACCTGACCAAACACATCAAAGCCAACGTGGTCAACGCCGGCGACGGTACCCACGAACACCCCACCCAGGCCCTGCTCGACTCGTTCTCGATCCGCGAGAAACTCGGCGACGTAGCCGGCAAACGCATCGCCATCATCGGCGACATTACCCACTCGCGGGTTGCCCTGTCGAACATCTTCTGTTTGCAGAAGCAGGGCGCCGACGTTATGGTATGCGGCCCTAAAACGCTGATCCCTAAATACATCGAAAGCCTGGGCGTACGCGTTGGGCATGACGTACGGGCCGCCCTGGCCTGGTGCGACGTGGCCAACGTATTGCGGATTCAGCTGGAGCGGCAGCAGATCAAGTATTTCCCATCCCTGCGCGAGTATTCGCTGTACTACGGAATCTCCAGGCAGATGCTCGACGAACTGGACCGACCCATCGTACTGATGCACCCGGGCCCTATAAACCGGGGGGTCGAACTTACGTCCGACGCAGCCGACTCGCCCCATTCCATTATTCTCGATCAGGTCGAAAATGGCGTAGCGGTACGGATGGCGGTGCTGTATTTACTGGCTCAGTTGTAGGTCTGGCGGTATTTCTTCCTACTTTGTAGCAGCAACCGCGCGACCAGTCAGGTTGCGCGGTTGCTGCTACCCCTCTTTCTACCGTTTCATTCGCCCCCTGCCTATGCGCCCCCCACAACTACCCACTGGCCTACCAACCGTATTATACGTCGTCCTGTTGATGCTGACTTCTCTGGCCGCCCGGGCGCAGGAAGACGTCTACAAACAGTTGCAGGCGGTGGCCATCATCGAACCTAAAGTCATGATGCCCATGCGCGACGGGGTTCGGCTGGCTACGGACATTTACCGCCCCAAAACCGATAAGCCCGTCCCGATTATTTTCTCCAAAACCCCTTACAACTTTAACGGCTGGGGCGACGGCGAGCAGCGGCCGAACTCATACCAGGCCGCTCTCGATGCCGTAAAACATGGCTATGCCTATGTAGTACAGAACGAGCGGGGCAAGTTCTTCTCCGAAGGCGACTGGGATATTCTGGGGCCACCCACCACCGACGGCTACGATGCCTTCGCCTGGATGAGTAAGCAACCCTGGTCGAACGGAAAGATCGGCACGCTGGGCTGCTCGTCAACGGCCGAGTGGCAGATGGCCGTTGCGGCACTGGCCCACCCCGCCCACGCGGCTATGGTGCCGATGGGGTTTGGCGCCGGTGTAGGTCGCGTCGGCCCGTTCATGGAACAGGGCAACTGGTACCGGGGCGGGGCGCAGCAGATGCTGTTCACTACCTGGCTCTACGGCACTCAGACCGATGCGGCCCGGCCAACCTTTCCTAAAACAGCCAGCAGCGATGACCTGGCCCGAGTGTCGCGGTTTTACGACATGGCCCCCGAAATGCCGAAAGTAGACTGGGCACAGGGTCTGAAGCACCTGCCGGTACAGAACATCATCAGCAACGCCAATGGTCAGAAAGGCATCTACGAGAAGATGATTGTTCGGAAACCGAACGACCCGGCCTGGTACACGGGTGGCTTGTACCACGACAACATGCCGTTCAACGTACCGAGCTACTGGTTTGCTTCCTGGTACGATGTCTCGACGGGCCCCAACCTGGCGCTGTTCAACCACGTCCGGAAAAACGCCGTAGACCCTAAAGTCCGCGACGCCCAGTACCTTGTCATTGCCCCTACCCTGCACTGCGCCTATAAACGTGCCACCGCCAACACCATCGTGGGCGAACGAAGCGTAGGCGACGCCCGGCTCGATTACGACGCCCTTACCTACGGCTGGTTCGACTACTGGCTCAAAGGCGAAGCGAACGACGTGCTCAAAACCACCCCCCGCGTCCGGTATTATACCATGGGCTCGAATAAATGGCAGACGTCCGACAGCTGGCCACCCGCCAACGCCACCCCAACGACCTATTACCTGACCAGTGGCGGACGGGCCAATAGTCTATACGGTGATGGCAAACTGACCACGACGCCCCCCGGCAAAAGCGACAAGCCCGACCTCTTCGCCTACGATCCGGCTTATCCGGTGCCCTCGTACGGCGGTAACGTCTGCTGTACCGGCAATGCCGTGCAGGGCGGTGCCTTCGACCAGCACCAGATGGAAACGCGACAGGATATTCTGGTCTATACCACCGAGCCCTTCGCCGACGGTGTCGAGTTGAGCGGCTCCATCGAAACAACGCTCTATGTGGCCTCCGACGCGAAAGACACTGACTTTACTGTAAAACTGATCGACGTATACCCCGATGGGAAAGCGTACAACCTGGACGAAACGATCCTGCGCGCCCGGTACCGCGAGGGTTTCGACAAGGAGGTCATGATGGAGAAAGGAAACGTGTATAAACTCACCCTTAGCCCCATGGCCACGAGTAACTTCTTTGCTCCCGGCCACCGGATACGGGTCGAAGTGTCGAGCAGTAATTTCCCGCGTTTCGATCGCAACATGAACACGGGAGGCAACAACTACGATGAGACCAAAGGAGTTGTGGCCCATAATCAGGTATTCCACTCCGCCCAGTACCCATCGCAGATAAAGCTACCTCTGGTAAAGAAGTAGAGACGCAACCCATTGCGTCTCCTGTCCGGATGGTTTTCGCTGACGCGCGAGTGGTCCGACTACGCGTCCCGGACTACGCGTCCCGGACTACGCGTCCCGGACTACGCGTCCCGGTGCGGACGCGGACGCGGTGACGGAACCCTGTCATATTTATATACCGACGGGCTCGCGGATGCCGAACAAATCGCAGAACCACGCTGTTCTTGGAACATACCCTTTACCGGGACAGAACATGAAAACCAGGACGCCGGTATGGCCGCGTCGCTACATAAACAACAGACGAATGAAAGGCTTTCAGTTTTCCGACTACATACCCCCCGAGCAGAAAGAAGGCTCTAAATTCGATCAGCTCCTCAACATATTCCAGCAACTGCTGCTGTTGACCTCCGGCGACGTTGAGCAGGCTATGTCGTGGATGAGCCAGCTCGACCGCCAATACGGCCTGACCGACGATAAATACGGCATCGGCAATTTCTTCGACGACCTCAAGGAAAAGGGATACCTGACCGAAGAGAACCAGGAAGGCCGGATTGTGATGACGCCCAAAAGTGAGCAAACCATCCGGCGATCGGCGCTCGAAGAAATTTTTGGCAAGCTGAAACGGTCCAAGTCGGGAGGCAATCACAAAACCCCGTTTACCGGCACCGGCGACGAGCTGAGTAGCGACCTGCGGACCTACCAGTTTGGCGACACGCTCGAACAGATCTCGATGACCGAGTCGATCAAAAACGCGCAGATCAACAGTGGCGTTGAGGAGTTTACGCTCATGGAACGCGATCTGGAGGTCACCGAGAAAGAGCAGAAGACCCAGACCTCTACCGTGCTGATGATCGACATTAGCCACTCGATGATTCTGTACGGTGAAGACCGCATCACGCCCGCCAAGAAAGTAGCACTGGCCCTGGTCGAACTGATCAAGATGAAGTATCCGAAAGACACCCTCGACATTGTGGTGTTCGGCAACGACGCCTGGCAGATTCAGGCCAAAGACCTGCCCTACCTGGAGGTTGGTCCCTACCACACCAACACCGTGGCCGGTCTCGAACTATCAATGGACCTGCTGCGTCGGCGGAAGAACAAGAACAAGCAGATTTTTATGATTACCGATGGCAAACCGACCTGTTTGAAGGAAGGCATCAAATATTATAAAAACTCGTTTGGGCTGGATCGGAAGGTGGTGAGCAAAACCCTGACCCTGGCCGCGCAATGCCGTCGGCTGGAGATCCCGATCACCACGTTCATGATTGCCAGCGATCCCTACCTGAAGCAGTTCGTGCAGGAGTTTACGAAAGTGAACAACGGCCGGGCCTACTACAGCGGATTACAGGGGCTGGGCAACATGATGTTCGAAGATTTTCAGCGCAACCGCCGGAAAAACATCAAATAACGGGGATTCGGGATGACCCGTCGGGAGCTTCGCTACGTAGCGTCGGTACGATTTACGATAGCTGCGGGTGCTGATCTGACAACCGTTGACCGCGAATCCGAAACCAGCATCCGTTTAATCGCATGACTAGTTCACCTAAAGTCGGGACGTCCATCCCGACTTTGTTTTTGTTCCTGAGCATGACACTGACGGCTTCGGGTCAGCCGTTACCCGACCGGCTGACGGCCTATCTGCAACAACTACCTGCGTCGGCGCGGGTGAGCGTGGCGGTCGAATCGCTGGCCGACAGTTCGGTTTCGTTTGCGCACCGGGCCGACGAGCGGGTTCCGTCGGCGAGCGTGATTAAGCTACCGATCCTGCTCGAAGCGATGGAGCGCGTCAAAGCGGGTACACTCGATCTGGACGAGATTCACATTTTGACTGACACCGAAAAAGTGGGGGGCGATGGTGTGCTTAAAACCTATTCGCATCGCAGTCGCATTGCCTACCGCGACCTGCTCCGGCTCATGATGGTGTATAGCGACAATACAGCCACCAATATTTTCATTAACGAACTGGGTATGGACGCCATCAACGCCCGCATCCGCGCGGTCGGTCTCCCCAGGAGCCAGCTGAACCGGGTCATGATGGATACCCTGGCCGCCCGGCAGGGGCGCGATAACTACGTAACCTGCCTGGAGATGAACAGGCTGTTGAAGAAAATCTACCACCGGCAGGTAGCCACGCCCGAGCTGTGCGAGCAGATGCTAACCCTGCTGAAGCAGAACGAAGATACCCTTACCATACCCCGGCTGCTGCCACCGGATGTCGTAGTTGCCCATAAAACCGGTACTCTGTCCTACATCCGGGCCGATGTTGGCATCGTATACGCCCATCAGCCGTTTTTGTTATCGATCTTTGTAGAAGGGCTGCCAACGGCCGAAGCCGAGCGGACTATTGCCGAAACGGCCCGGATTTGTTTCACTTACTTCGCCAGGCCATGACGACCTTTGCCGATCGAGCTATTCCGTATTACCACACACTGACTGCCCCGACCAACTTACCTCCTGGCCTCGGGGTTATGAATCCATATCAGGAGCCGGCCGTGCAGGCCATCGTAAGCGAGTTCTACGGCAAATTCTACAACGACACGACCCCGCGGGTGTTTGTGCTCGGCATCAACCCCGGTCGGTTTGGCGCGGGCGTAACGGGTATATCCTTCACCACCCCCCAGAACCTGGATCGGTACTGCGGCATTGCCAACAGCCTGCTCGATACCGGTCCGTCGCGCCGGCCGGAACTATCGAGTCGGTTCATCTATCAGGTTGTCGATGCGTTCGGGGGGGCGGGCGACTTCTACGGCCGGTTTTTCCTGACGTCGCTCTTCCCGCTGGCCCTCACCAAAGACGGGAAAAACTACAATTTCTACGACGACCGCCTGACCACCGATGCCTTGTGGCCCGCCATTACCGAAGCGGTACGAACCCAGACAGGCTTCGGCTACGATCGGCGCGTGGCGGTCTGTCTGGGGCGTAAGAACGAAACCTACCTCCACCGACTCAATGACCAGCAGGGCTTTTTCGACCGGATCGTCACCCTCGACCACCCGCGCTATATTCTTCAATACAAGGCCAAAAGCGTGGCAACGTACCTCGATCGATACATTACCACGCTTCACGATTGTCTGGACGCACAATAACCCGTCTACTTCTTCATTTTGATGGTTGTGGTGTATGTTTTCAGCCCATTCCCATAGTCTTCTTCGGCCGACCTCACTAGGGTAAGCGTACTGTCGGTTCGGGCAACATCATATACTCTGGACTGGAGATTACTGGACAGAGTCAGTTTATTTCCTTCCAGTTTCCAGGTGGAATTTTCTGCAATTCCGATCAGGTCGTATGCATACAATGTACAGGTCGGAGCTTCTTTGATAATAACTCTCTTATTACTGTTAAAAGTAACGGTGGTAGAGGTCAGGCAGGTGATTATATCAGTGCCTGACCCGTCAGACAAAGTATCCAGATAAGCGATCAGGTCAGTTATTTCCTCTCCCGTGTACAGCAGATCAGCGCCGGGCTCGCTCCTTAAGCCAGCGATACGCCAGGTTCCTTCAAGCAGGCTGGGGGTTACCGCGCTATCGGCCTCTTTCCTACAGCTGCCAAACCAGAGCGGCATTGCCAGTAAGAGTGCCCAGGGCAATACCCTGGCTCCAGTCATATTCGTCATATGAGTTGTTTGATAAATGTATGATTCTGACTCAAGTTGAACTCAAGTTGACTATCAGATACCGTTCGACGGGTAGTATACAGTAGAAGTAACGGCCCCAAATCGGTAGTAAGCGGTCATCCCTACCCGAAAAGTATAAACCCCTTTATTGTCTCTTTCTGACTAAAAACCTGTTTCTCATGATCCGTATCCTGCTCGTTTTTCTGCTCGTCAGTTTATCCATCGTTGTGGCCCCAGCCCAGTCTGTCTACCAGCCGTCGGCCGAGAACCTGGCCGCCCGAAAAGCCTTTCAGGACGACAAATTCGGCCTTTTCATTCACTGGGGGGTCTACAGCCTCCTGGCCGATGGCGAATGGATCATGAACCAGCGGCAGATTCCGGCTAAAGACTACGAAAAGCTGCCGACCTTCTTCAACCCGGTCGATTTCAACGCGAAAGAATGGGTCAGCATGGCCAAAAATGCGGGTATGAAGTACATCACCATCACCAGCAAACACCACGATGGTTTTGCGATGTACGACTCAAAGGTGTCAGATTATGATATCGTGGATCGGACGCCCTACAAAAAAGACGTGCTGAAAATGCTGGCCGACGAGTGTCAGGCGCAGGGCATCAAACTCTTCTTTTACCACTCGCACCTCGACTGGCACCACCCCGACTACTACCCACGCGGTCGCACCGGCCAAAAAACCGGCCGACCCGAAAGCGGTGATTTTGAGAAGTACCTCACCTACATGGACACCCAGCTGACCGAACTGCTGACGAATTACGGACCCATCGCCGGCATCTGGTTCGACGGCTGGTGGGATCAGTCGGCCGACGATGCGGGCCACGTAGGAAAAACCGCTCCCGCCAACAAAAACGGCATCGACTGGAAACTGGACCGCACGTATTCGCTTATCCATAAACTCCAGCCGGCCGCCCTGATCGGCAACAACCACCACGTAGCGCCTTTCCCCGGCGAAGATTTTCAGATGTTCGAGAAAGATCTGCCGGGTAGCAAATCGACCGGGTTCAACGAAGCGCAGACCATCGGACAACTCCCGCTCGAAACCTGCGAGACCATGAACGGCTCGTGGGGCTTCAACATCAAAGACAATCGGTACAAGAGTACCAAAGACCTGGTTCATTACCTGGTAAAAGCCGCTGGTCATAACGCCAACTTTTTGCTGAACGTAGGGCCGATGCCCAACGGTAAGGTGCAGCCTGAATTTGTCAAATCGCTGGCCGAAATAGGTCAGTGGATGCAGAAAAACGGCGAAACGATCTACGGCACGCGGGGCGGACCGGTTGAGGCCCGTAACTGGGGCGTTACGACGGCGAAAGGCAACAAAGTCTATGTCCACATCCTCGACTGGGCCGACCGGCAACTAACGCTGCCCGCCCTGCCGGGTAAGGTAAGCGCAGCCCGGCTGTTTGCCGACAAAAGCCCCGTCAAAATCACCCAGTCGGCCGAGGGTGTGGTGCTGACCATGGCGGCTCCGCCAGCGGCCGATATGCTGGATACGATCATTGAACTGGATATGGCGCCGGCTACCGCTAAGAAGTAAGATTTTGGCAGATGCCAAAACTCTGCGTTCTTTGCGTAGCGCTGCACTGGTTGCCTCAGGTTGGTGACCCGCTCGGCTTACTCTGCTCCTATGCTCATCACGACTACGTCAAACATCGAAGGTAAGCACATTACCAAGTACATCGGCCTGGTTAATGGGGAAGCCATTATCGGTGCCAACATTGTCAAAGACTTTTTCGCCAGCATCCGCGATGTGGTTGGCGGTCGGTCAGGCGCCTACGAACAGGGCCTGCGTGAAGCCAAAAGTATTGCCATCAAAGAGATGGTCGACCAGGCTACCCGGCTCGGCGCCACCGCCATCATCGGTGTCGACCTGGACTACGAGACCATCGACGGCTCGATGCTTATGGTCAGCGCCAACGGCACGGCGGTCGTAACGGACTGAGCCCCTCGCCTTGTCCGTATGTATTAATTACTGGCATGATTTTGTTGACAAGGTTGTTCACTCATACGCTATATGAGCCTGTCAAACTTGTCTGTCCTCCATGAAGCACATCTGCACCGCACTTTTTTTCTTTCTGTTCCTTTCTGCCCACTGTCAGCCTGTCATTTATGTCACTGTAGGTGGAGCGGGAGACAAATCTGGCTCTTCGTGGTCAAATGCGTTACCAGATAATCAGCTAAGCACATACCTGGCTACAGCTACAGATCGCAGCGTATTCTGGTTATCTGCTGGCTTGTATAAACCTGGTATATTAACAAACAATACGTTCCTGATTCCATCGGGTGTGCGGGTTTATGGTGGCTTTACCGGTACGGAGGTTAACTTATCGGACCGGGTTCTGACGGTTCCATCCAGCACAACCTTATCCGGCGAAGAAGGCGATCCAAATACATCTGGCGATAACAACCAATACGTTGTCACGTTGGTAACTGCCGATACGACAACCCTGCTGAATGGCTTAACTATCACCAGAGGAAGTTCGGCCGGAATTATCAATCGCCTGAATAGAGATATCGTTAAAAATAGCCAGCCGCGCATTAGTCATTGCTCTATCATTGCCAACCGGGTTGGCATGGTCAACGAAGGACTTAGCCGTTCAGAATGTAGCCCAAATCTGACGGATTGCGTTGTTGAGAACAACCAGGAAGGAGGCTTACAAAACTCCGCTGCCAACCTGGGGGTTTGCCATGTCATACTAGCCAATTGCTCATTTAACGCCAACTCATCTGACTATGGTGGAGCAATTAGTAGTGACGGCTATCAATTTGGTTCCGCTAAAATTACGGCAACAAACTGTCGGTTTACGAATAACTGGAGCCGTTACGGTGGCGGGGCTATCTACGTACGTGGCAACTCGTCTTCAAGCTTGGCCCTGTCAGCCTGTTTATTCACCAGCAATCAATCGACGGGCGACGGAGGTGGTGTGTCATATGCCTTAGATGGATTCGGATCAGGTACAGCTACGATGCTCAATTGCCTGTTTGCCAACAATTCGGCTCGTTACGGCGGCTCGCTATATTATACATCAGGGTCTCGTTCTATAACTCCGTTACTTACGAATTGTACAGTTGCATCTAATCTGGCTACTCTCGAAGGTGGAGCTATCTATGCGCAAAACAATAACAATCCTACGTTAACCAGTTGCATCGTGTGGAATAATTCAGCAGCAGCCTTCCCGGCTATTCGGAGTGAGAACGCTTCTGTACTTGTTAATTACTCAAACATCCAAGGCGGTTTTACAGGAACGGGAAACATTAGTACCGACCCACTCTTCGCCGACACCCCCAGCGGTAATTACCACCTGCTCCAAAATAGTCCATCGATCAATACTGGCGATCCGAACAGTACTACGGCCACCGTTTCAGTCACCGATATAGCTGGGAATCCACGCATAGGCGACAGTCTGATCGACATGGGTGCTTATGAGTTTAAAGGACTCGAAGAATTGTATACGCTCGCGGATGGCAACTGGAATGATCCCTCCGTGTGGTCGCGGAATCGTCTACCAGCGATAGGTGAGCGCGTTCAGCTCCGGCACCACATCACCTTACCTACCGCCTATCAGGCGTGGGCCGGGCAACTGATCTACAACGCCAGAGGTCTGTTAGTTTATTCAAACGGGGCCACTATACGATTAATGCCCTGAAGTCTAATCATTGGTTGAAAAACGTAAAAAAGCGAGGCAGCCTCATGAGGCTGCCTCGCTTTTTTACGTTTGACTTTCGGTTAATACCGGTCGTCGTCATCTTCTTCCTCTTCGTCGTCTTCGCCGAACTTGCTACCGGGGCTGAACATCGACCCGAGCAGGTCTTTGAACGATTGGCCCGTATCCATCGCTTTTTTGCCGACGAGCGAATGCTCGGCGAGTCCGTGCAGGGCAAACTCCATCATGAACAGTTTTTCGGGCTTGCTCAGTCGCGACTGAAACTGATCGACTACATCGTCGAGGCCGTCGATGGTGCGGAGCCGGGCTTCGTAATCGCGGTTGGTCAGGTCGTTGAGGATGTCCATCGTATTGCCATCGCCAAACCAGTCGGTGATCTTTTTGTACGGGTTGCCGCGTTTGTCTTTCTTGGCTTTTTCCGGATTGGGGAAGTACTGCAGAAACTGGTTCCGGATGGCTTTCCCGATCAGGTTCTGGGCCACAATGACGGGACCCTCTACTTCGCCTTCGTAAACGAGTTCGACTTTACCGCAGATAGCTGGCACAACGCCGTACAGATCGGCAATGCGCACGTAGGTATCTTTCTCCCCGTTCAGCAACGCCCGGCGTTCGGCCGCCGACAGCAGGTTTTCGTAGGCCGAGATGGTCATCCGGGCCGACACTCCGCTTTTGGCATCGACATATTCGCTTTCCCGGGCTTCGAGCGCAATCTGCTCGATGAGGTCGGCAATGATGTCGTTGGTTTTGACCATGCCTTTCTGCTCGGTCTTGACCACGGCTTCCTGCATCGTAATTTTCTTCCCGATCTCGATCGATTTCGGATAGTGGGTCACGATCTGGCTGTCGATCCGGTCTTTCAGCGGGGTTACGATGCTGCCCCGGTTCGTATAATCCTCAGGGTTAGCCGTGAAGACGAACTGAATATCGAGGGGCAACCGAAGTTTGAAACCCCGAATCTGGATGTCGCCTTCCTGAAGAATGTTGAAGAGCGAAACCTGAATACGGGCCTGCAGATCGGGTAGTTCGTTGATGACGAATATGCACCGGTGCGACCGCGGAATCAGGCCAAAGTGAATAGTTCGCTCGTCGGAATACGGTAGTTTCAGCGTGGCGGCTTTGATCGGGTCGACATCGCCGATCAGGTCGGCTACCGACACATCGGGCGTAGCCAGTTTTTCCGTGTAGCGATCGTTGCGGTGAAGCCAGGCTATGGGCGTGTCATCCCCCTTCTCCGCAATCAGATCAAGCGCGTAGCGCGACAGTGGCTCGAGCGGATCGTCGTTCAGCTCAGAACCGGCCACGAACGGAATATACTCGTCGAGCAGGTTCACCATCAGGCGGGCAATCCGGGTTTTGGCCTGTCCGCGTAACCCGAGCAGGTTGATGTGGTGCATCGACAGAATAGCCCGTTCAACGTCGGGAATGACGGTGTCTTCGTACCCCCATATTCCTGGAAACACCACTTCTTTATCCTTGATGCGTTGAATCAGGTTATCGCGCAGTTCCTGCTTGATGGATCGGGATTCGTAGCCGGCGGCTTTCAGCTCGCCCAGGGTCGTAATTTTGGTTAAATTAGATGATTTCAGGCTGCGATAGTTCATCGGGAGTTAATGATAATGTAGAATGAATAATGGGAATGTACAGGCCAGATGCGGGAGTCACTCTACATCATTCACTATCTACTAATCCTAACAGGCATTCGAATGAAATGGTTTTTAGACGTCAAAAATGGCTAATTTTACAGACCTTGTGCCAGGCAGGAGCCGCTTTATCGTCTATGAAATCAGCTTTATCCTACGTTATCCTTTCCTGTTTTACCCTCGCGATGGTAGCGGGCTGTCGCGTCCAGAGCAATCCACCGGAGCTTACCGGCCTGACGCCACGCCAGGCTTTTGTAGGCGAAGAAGCGGTGTTGAAGGGATACCAGTTCGGTACTGATCCGGCGGTATTGTTCAGCAACAGCGAAACCTCGCTGGCCGCGTCCATACTCAGCCATGACGACAATACCATTCGGGTCCGGATTCCATTGATCGCGCCAGGCCCCGCCCGGGTGCAGGTACGCACCGACGAAGGAACATCGGACCCGTTGCCTTTCATTGTACAGCAACCATCGCCGAGCGTAGCCACGATAACCCCCGGCAATGGCCTGCCCGGCACCGCCGTTGTCATTGCCGGCAATTACCTGAACCAGCTGATTCGGGTGCGTTTCAACGAAGCGGGGGCTGTCATCAAAGACAGCTCGGCCCAGAAACTGACCGTTACGGTTCCCACCAACGCACCCCGAGGGCCCCTGTCGATCATCATCGAAACCGCCGGTGGGCAAACTACCTTTCCGTTTATCGTAGCGGGCACACCCACCATCACGGCCGTCAGCCCAGTCTCGGTGCGGGCCGGGGGCGACCTGCTTATTCAGGGAACGAACCTGACCGACGGCGTCGTACGGGTGAACGGACTGGCTATTTTCCGGGAACAGACGACCGTTAAAGACACGGAAATACGGGCCAGAATCCCTGACAACGCCACGTCCGGCCCCGTTACGGTTACGGTATTTGACAAGCTTGTAGCGACCAGCCCGCAGCCGGTTCAGGTCGTTCGGCAACCGGTGCTGGCTAACCTGAACAGCCGCGAGGGTATTCAGGGCGATAAGGTCTTGCTCAACGGGTTCAACCTGAGTACCGTGTCGGGCGTGCTGTTCAACACGACCGCGGCCCCCTTCCGGGTAATCAGCGATACGCAGCTTGAGGCAACGGTCCCCGGCCTGCCTGCTCCTACATCGGTAACGGTTACGCTCAGCGGTGTGGGGGGCAATTTTGCCGAAAATAACGCTTTCTTTTTCTATACGATTCCGGGGGCTATTACCGTCAACCCGGCCCGCCAGCTCCGCGAACGGGCCATTACGATTACCGGCCCTAATCTGCATCGTATTCAGGAGGTTCGCGTCAGCGGGCAGCCGGTTCCGATTACAGGCCGGGTAGAAGGATCCGAACTAACGGTCAACGTGCCCAGCAATGCGGTTAGCGGCCCGGTTACCGTAACCAACCGCGCCGGTACCGCCACCACAACCCGGCCACTGGTTGTCGTGCAAAAACCGGTTATAACCGACATTATTCCGAAGGTTGCCCGACCCGGCGAGCGCGTTGTACTGCGGGGCGACTTCCTGCTGAATGCGCAGATTGTCTTTACCGGCACCACCGCCCCGGCCGCCGATGGAGGTCGGAACGAGGACACAGAACGCTGGGTGCTGGTACCGACCGATGCGCAGACCGGCCCACTCCGGATCACCAACGTTACCAACGATCCAACCACGACGGAGTTGTTCACCGTGCTTCGGGTCGTTACCAACGTCGATTTTTCGCCCAAGACGGCTAAAGTTGGCGATGAGCTGGTCATCACGGGTACCAATCTGGCCTCTGTACAGGACGTTCGGTTCAACAACGGAGCGCTGGCGGCCACCCGGTTCACGCTGAGCAACAACACGATCCGGGTAACGGTACCCACCGGTGCCATTACCGGCCAGATCTGCCTCATCAACGGAGCCGGCACCACCTGTACCAGCGCCAACGTTACGATCAGCCGGTAGGTTTTGGGGAGGCTTACACCTTCATCTGCCTAATCTGCCGTACCAGCACCTCGTTGATACGCACGTAGCTTTCGTGGGTCCAGCCCGCTACGTGGGGGGTCAGTACGACCCGCTCCGACTGACAGAGATAATCGAAGGCGGTTTGCTGATCGGGCGTAAGCCGGGCCAGCTTTTCATTTTCGAGTACGTCGAGGCAGGCTCCGCGAACTTTACCCTGTTCCAGCCCCCGAACCAGTGCCGACAGGGAGGTAATCTCGCCCCGGGCAATGTTGATCAGGTAGAACGGCCTGCTCATCTGGCTGATGAAGGAGTCGTTGACCAGCTGGCGCGTATCGGGCGTGAGCGGGATGTGCAGACTCAGCACGTCGGCATCGGTCATGATCTGTTCCAGCGAGGCTTCCCGGGCGTAGGCATCGCCGTAGCTGGTGCGGTATTTATCATAGGCCAGCACCCGGCAGCCGAACCCACTCAGCCGCCGGGCCGTGGCGCTGCCGTTGTTCCCATATCCGATAATGCCGACGGTCAGACTTCCCAGTTCGTAACCCCGGTTTCCTTCCCGGTCCCAGATCCCCTGCCGAACTTCGCGGTCGGCCTTCAGAATATTCGCCAGCAAACCAAGCAGCATCCCAACGGCATGTTCGGCCACGGCGTCGCGGTTACCTTCGCCCGCGTGAAACACCTGAATGCCCCGACGATCGGTTTCGTCGAGATCAATCAGGTCCAGGCCAGCGCCGGCCCGGCCAATGAACCGCAGCCGGGGGGACTGGCTCAGCAGATCGGCATCGACCGTGGTTTTACTGCGGATGATTAACCCGTCGAAAGGGGTGAGGGCGCTGATCAGTTCGGCGCGGGTGATGGTGGGCTGGTAGTCGAACGCAAACCCTGCATCGGTAAGCATCGTAAACAGCGACGGGTGCATCTCGTCGGCAATCAGAATGGAAGGCGTGTTCTGGGACATCCGTAGGCTTTTCGTAACTTGCGAATCAATTTCCTCACGACCCCTGTTTCTTCGGAGATGGCAACGGCTGAAACCGGCTACCTATTCTCGCTCCGCAGCGGACTGAAGAAGGTGATGAGGAATTTTGGCGAAACTAACGAAAGTGCATGGAACAACGCCAATCCGACGAACTGAATGACGGTCGCCCCGAGCCAACGCCCGGCACGCAACCTGTACATACGCCCCAGGATCAGACCGAGTCAGCTACCGCAGCCCGGCAGATTACCATCAGCCAGCCGAACAAAGAAGACCGGCGCGAAAACCGGCCACCCAACCGGGGCAACCGACCCGAGCGCGAAGGTAACCCCAACCAACCCGCAGCGCGGCAGCAGTCTCCCAACGGCCCGCGCCAGAACGGCACCGGTCAGCCCGGCAACCGGCCAGCCAACCGACCCGAGCGCGACCCCGCTTCGGCCGAAGCGACACCCGGTCCGAAACAGGGTGGGCAACCCAACAATCGGCAGGGCGGCCGCGACAACCGCAACGAACCGCGTAACGACCGCGACCGGAACAACGGCGGACGCGAGCGGGAGGCCCCCCTCCGCGAAGCCGACGACCAGGCCGACCGCGATACGGGGCTGGGCGAAGGCGCCGGTCGCTCCCGCGAGGAACGGCTCGTGATCGGTATCAGCCTGGGCGATTATAACGGGATAGGCCCCGAGGTCATTCTGAAGGCACTCCAGTACAACCGGCTCCAGAAGCTCTGCACACCCGTTATCTACGGGTCTATGCGGGTGCTGAATCGCTACCGAAACCTGATCGACCTGAAAGACTGGAATCTCAACGGGACCCAGACCATCGGTCAGATCAGCCACAAACTGACCAACGTGATTACCTGCTGGCCCGACCAGAACCAGGACATTCAGCCCGGGCAGGTAACTCCGGAAGCCGGTCAGGCTGCGCTGGCCTGCCTGCAACGCGCCGTCGATGATCTGAAAGCCGGTAAACTCGACGCCCTGGTTACGGCACCGATCAATAAGTACAATATCCAGTCGGAGGAGTTCAAATTTCCGGGTCATACCGAGTACCTCGCCGAGCAGTTCGGCGTGCAGGACAACCTGATGTTCATGGTCAGTCCAACGCTCCGCGTGGGTGTAGTAACAGGCCATGTGCCGCTGGGCCGGGTTCGGCAAAACGTTACCCGCGATCGTATTGCCCAGAAGTTAACCCTGATGATGCGATCGCTGAAACAGGACTTTGGCATCGACAAACCCAAAATTGCGGTGCTGGGCCTCAATCCCCACGCGGGCGAAGAAGGGCTGCTGGGTAACGAAGAGCAGGATATCATCAAACCCCTGCTGGCCGAATGGCGCAACAAAGGCCAGCTGGTATTTGGCCCCTACCCGGCCGATGGCTTCTTCGGCACCCGTAGCTACACCAAATTTGACGCCGTGCTGGCCATGTACCACGATCAGGGGCTGATTCCGTTCAAAGCCATTGCGTTCGAGGAAGGGGTCAACTTTACGGCGGGTATGCCCGTTGTTCGTACCTCACCCGACCACGGCACCGCTTATGATATTGCCGGCAAGAACCTGGCCGACGAAACCTCCATGCTCCAGGCGATCTATACCGCCATTGACGTAGCCCGCCAACGGAAAGAGTTTCTGGAACTGGAAGCCGGGGCACTCAAATAGCGACACTCATCAGGAACGATATTCGGTCTGCGGTTTTCAGTTTTCGGGAGCCAACACCGGGGTTACACCGTACCGACAATAAACTGACAACCGAATAAACGATACATAGTATGCTTAAATCAATGACCGGCTTCGGCAACGCAACCGTAGAAGCCGGTGGCCTGTCGGTAACGGCAGAAGTCAAGACCCTCAACTCCAAGTTTCTGGACATCTACTGCCGCATACCCCGGCAGTTTTCCGACAAGGAGATCGAACTGCGCGCCCTGCTTACCCAGCAGCTGGAGCGCGGCAAAGTAGAGCTGTCGGTCAACCTGGCCCGTACGAGCGCGGTGCGGCCGGGCGTCACCATCAACCGCCCCCTGGTCCTGGCTTATGTGAGCGATATCAAGGAAACGGCCAACAGTATGCTGATGAGCGTATCGGACAGCGATGTGCTGCAACTGGCGCTGCAACAACCGAACGCCTACCTGACCGAGTCGGCCGACCCCGGCGCCGACGCGTCAGAATATGCCACCGTTCGGGCGGCCGTCGAAGAAGCCGTTCGGCGCTGCAACGAATTCCGGCAGCAGGACGGGGCCGTACTCGAAGGCAAATTTCAGGAGTATATCCAGACCATCAGCGACCGGCTGGCCGACATCGAAGAGCAGGACGTTCGCCGGATTCCGGCCGTGCGCGATCGTATGCGTAACAGTGTCAGCGAGCTGCTCAACAGCGACACCTTCGACCAGAACCGGTTTGAGCAGGAACTGGTCTATTACGTGGAGAAGTTCGACATATCGGAAGAGAAAGTCCGGCTCAAGAACCACCTTGGCTATTTTCTGGAAGTGCTGGCTACGGAAGAAGCCAACGGCAAAAAACTAAACTTCATCTCGCAGGAAATCGGCCGCGAAATCAATACCATCGGCTCCAAA
Source organism: Spirosoma sp. 209 (assembly GCF_002006735.1). Lineage (NCBI taxonomy): Bacteria > Pseudomonadati > Bacteroidota > Cytophagia > Cytophagales > Cytophagaceae > Spirosoma > Spirosoma sp. 209. The sequence continues at coordinate 41,065 of NZ_MVEC01000006.1, forward strand.
GCCAACGATGCATCCATTCAGCGATTCGTTGTTCAGATGAAAGACGAGCTGGAGAAGATCAAGGAGCAGACCATGAACGTCATCTAGGGCGCTACGATCAGCGTATACCCCGGTTTCATAGCCTCGAACGGAATAATAAGCCCATTGTAGCGAAGCTCGCTGGCGCGGGTCCAGCCGTTGCAGGGGGTGTTATCGACGTATGTCTTCAGCTGTATGACCCCCAGACGACTGGCCCCGCTGTCCAGCCAGAAACGGGTGGTGTCGCCCGTTTCCCGGCTGATGGTCAGCGCATCGTAACTGCTTATGGCATTGGTGGCTGGGTTTACCCGGGCATCGGGCAGGCTCACCCATTGCCCGTTGCGGTAATACCCAATCCCTACATCGGCCGCCGTGGCGGCTGTAATCAGGGGTGCTCCGGCCGCATCGGTCAGAAAAACCTGTACCGGCTGGGGTGAACTCTGGCAGTCGACACTATCGGAACAGGCCGCCAGCAGGGTAGCCCCGCCCAGCAACAGTATTCGGACGAAAAAGGTCATACACGAAAAAGAGGGTACAATCGCAAACAAGATACTTGTTCTGTCGATTAAAATCTACCCGGGCGACATCAAAGAGCCTGGTAATACCAATCACGCCAGCCTGTTGTACCAAACCAGCTGGACTACGAATCGACTTTATGGCTGCTTTATCCCTCCCGTTCTACGAAAACCACGATACATTGACCCTGGCTCAGCGCCTGCTTGGCTGCGAACTGGTCCACGATTCTCCAGCGGGCCGAACAGCGGGTATCATCGTCGAAACGGAAGGCTACCTCACCGGCGATCCGGCCTGTCATGCCTACCGGCGCGCGACCAAACGCAACGCGGCTATGTTCGGCCCGGCCGGTACGCTGTATGTTTATCAGATTTATAACCATTACCACTGCATCAACGTCGTAACCGGGCCCGAAGGGGTGGGCGAAGCCGTACTGATCCGTGCGCTGCAACCCACCGATGGTCTGGCGCTGATGGAAGCCCGCCGGAACGAAGCGTTTACGACCGGGTTTGAACGCTACCGCAACAACACCATCGACGCCAGCACCCCCGAGGGGTTCCGCAACCTCTGCAACGGTCCCGGCAAACTGGTCATTGCCATGGGCATCAGTCGGGCCGATCATAATTTCTCGTCGCTGGTTTCGGGGCCGGTGTCCATACAGGAGCCTGTTCTGACCGATTTCGAGATGATTACAACCACCCGGATCGGCATCAAATTCGGAGCCGACCTACCCTACAGGTATTATATAAAAGGTAACCGCTTTGTAAGCAAAAAATAGGCGTTGTTACGTACATTCGGGAATCGATCACACTTGCTATGTACCACCGACCCGACTTGGCCGGGGTGTAGCTTATCCGTAGTCCCTTCCTGTTATGAACCGTTTATCGATCGCTCTTTTTATCCTGCTGGTAATCGGGAGCAGCCGACCTCTGGTTGCCCAAAACCGAAACGCCAACCTCACAGACGCCGACAAGATTGCCGGCCTTTCGCTGTTCTGGTCAGAAGCCCGGTACAACTTTGCGTACTTCGATAAAACGAAGGTCAACTGGGACAGTGCCTACCGGGCTTTTATTCCGCAGGTGCTATCGACACGAACGACTTATGACTACTACCGAACCCTCGAGCGGTTCTGCGCCTTACTGAACGATGGTCATACCAACGTCTACGCGCCCTGGTCGGTACTAGGCTACTCTACCTACGTTCCGCTGCAGCTGCTTGCCATCGATCAGAAAATATACGTATCGCAGGTGCTGAAAGGTCTGTCAGACAGCGTCCCCATCGGTTCCGAGCTGTTGACCGTGAACGATCAGCCCATACGACAATACCTCGACCAGAAGGTGTTTCCGTATGTCTCCGCATCGACCGAACACCATAAGTGGAACAATGCGCTGTTCAGACTATGGAGCGCGACCAGCGATACGACCACCGTATACCCGATGACGTTCCGAACCCCTGACGGCAAGACCATCCGGTTCGACTCGCGGCTTTTTTCACAGCGGGAGCGCAATCAGTCGCAATGGCTTCGCGGCAATGGCACAAGTCCGGCAAAATCCCAGCTTTCGCGGCTCACCATGCAACCGGGCAACATTGCCCATGTTGAGCTGAACAGCTTTGGCGATAAAAAAGTGATTGACCAGTTTAAAGACATGCTCCCGCAGCTCCGAAGCGCCAAAGGAATCATTCTCGACATACGGCAGAACGGCGGGGGCAATTCGGACATAGGGGCCGAAATTCTGAAGTATTTCACGGCCGAGAAGCGGCTGGTTGGCTCGGCCTGGCGTACCCGCGAGCACCGGGCCGCTTATAAAGCCTGGGGAACCTGGCAGGCAAAATCCCCTTATGATTCGACAAAAGCCAAAACCGATCCATGGTACCGCCGGTCGTATCAGACCTTTACCGGGGATTTCTGGTATGCCGGTGATACCATGACCTACGATAACGACCTCAACGAGCCGAGGTTATCCATGCCCGTTGTGGTACTGGCCGGTAATCAGACGGCGTCGGCCGCTGAAGACCTGCTGGTTATTATCCGTCAGCTGAAGACCACCCGTATCCCCATCCTGGGCGAACCGTCTATGGGCACCACCGGCCAGCCGCTACCGTTCGACCTGCCGGGCGGTGGCAGTGCCCGAATCTGCACCAAACGCGATACCTACGTTAACGGAACCGACTTTGTAGGCGTTGGCGTAAAGCCGGACATCCTGGTGAAGCCAACTGTGCAGAGCCTCATCAGCGGCCGTGATGTGGTACTGGAACGGGCGCTGGCCGTACTGACCTCTTCGCCATCGGCTATCGGAAAGAAATGACGTCGGCAGCTGACGTTGCAGGTGGTGACAGGAACCTATTCGCCCAGGGCCGGCATTTGCTCTTTGTCCAGATGCCGGGCAAACGTATAGCCGGTAATCGAACACTCATGGAAAGCAATAGCCTGGGCCGCTGCTATCTTTAGCGGTTCCATACCATGAGGAAGTATAACAAACAAAGCGGGACAGGAAACGAATCTAACCCGTTTTCTGTCCCGCCCGTCTGGTTGGTTTATGGTCGCAACTTACCGTCTGGTTGTCAACACCGTCTGGCCGCCCGGATAAAGCACATCGGCGTTGTCTTCAGCCGTGATAAATACGTTATCAGGCTTTGTCGTTTCGGTGGTGGTCAGCCGGGCTTTGAGGTTCCTGGAGGCTGGTCGTATCTGGCCCAGCTTTTTGGCGGCATCCCGACCCGATTCCATCCAGACGACGTAGGTATCCCGGGGCGGGTCGAGCCGCTTTGGCTCGGCCAGGTTTCGCACGTTTACGTCGACGACGAAGTTCTTGTTTTTATCTTTCTTCACCCTGACCTCTCCGGTAGCCGCCGGCACAATCTGGGATGGTACAAAGTTCATTTTCGGCGTGCACGAACTGATCGCGACAAGCAGGAAAAGTACGGAGGCAATAACGTTGATCGTTTTCATAACGGAATACTGGTTAACTAGAAATCTAACCAATAGTATTGTAGAGATGTTTTCCGTCCTGTCCTATACCCGCCGGCTACGCGGCACCCTGCTGGCTGGCTTTTGTCTGCTGAGTCTGCAGAACACGGGTTTCGGCGCCCGCGTCGACACGATCGATGTGCCCAGCGCCCGCATGAACCGTACGCTACGGGCCGCCGTCGTTTTACCCGACCGCTACGTGAGGGCAAAACGACGCGACAGGCAACCCTTTCCGGTCCTGTATCTGCTCCACGGCGGCACCGGTAGTTTTCGCGACTGGCTCACCAAAACGCCCGACCCAACCCTGCTGCACCGCTTGGCGGATCAGTATAACCTCATCATAGTTACGCCCGACGGCGACCCAACCAGCTATTATTTTGATAGTCCGCTGGTTAAATCCAGCCAGTTCGAGACGTTTATTTCGGCCGAGCTGATCGAAAAAATCGATGCTACCTACCGCACCATCCGTGACCGGAAAGGCCGGGTTATTGCGGGTCTGTCGATGGGAGGGCACGGTGCTATGTTCATCGCCAGCCGTCATCCCGACCTGTATGCCGCTGCGGGCAGCATGAGTGGTGTCATGGATATCAACACCGCCACCTGGAAGGTGGCGCCCGACTTTGCCAAATCCCGCGCGGCTAATTTTGCTACGCTGCTGGGCCCGCCAGCGGCCGGTAACTCGCCGTACCCGGGCTATACGATGGTTACGCTGGCCGACCGGCTTAAGGCCAATAACCTTCCACTGATCTTCGATATTGGCGTCGATGATTTCCTGATCGAAACAAATCGGGAACTTCACCGGCTGCTGCTGGCCAATCAGACGCCCCACGAGTATATCGAGCGCCCGGGGGCCCACACCTGGCCGTACTGGCAGTACGCACTCCCCTATCAGGTTCTGTTTTTCAGCCAGATTCTCAAGGCCAATCAGGCCGCTACTCCTTAACCAAACCTATGAAAATCAGCTCTTTGTTTCTCTGCCTGGCGGCCCTAACCCTATTGACCAAACCCGGAGCAGGCCAGTCGTCTGTCGTCCCCATAACAGGTGGCCGGATTAGCGGAACCACGAACGCCAAAGGCGATGTGCGTATCTACAGAGGCATTCCTTTTGCGGCCCCGCCCGTTGGAAACCTCCGCTGGAAAGCTCCTCAGCCGGTTGTCCCCTGGTCGGGTGTTCGAGCCTGCAACGCCTTCGGACCAAGTCCCATGCAGGGCTCTCCGGCCCCGTTCAGCATGTGGAGCGCTGAATTTCTGATTCCGAAAGAACCCATCAGCGAGGACTGCCTGTATCTGAACATCTGGACAGCGGCCCGATCGGCCACCGAAAAACGGCCGGTCCTGGTCTGGATCTATGGCGGGGGCTTCAACAGCGGAGGGAGTGCCGTACCCATCTACGACGGGGAATCAACGGCTCAGAAAGGGATCGTGTTGGTTAGCATCAACTACCGCGTTGGGGCATTCGGGTTCATGGCTCACCCCGAACTGACCCGCGAGTCGGGAACAAACGCTTCGGGTAACTACGGCCTGCTCGACCAGATTGCGGCTTTGCAGTGGGTCAGACAGAACATTGCCGCGTTTGGCGGAGACCCGGCCAACGTGACCATTGCCGGCCAGTCGGCCGGGTCGATGAGCGTCAGCTGCCTGGTGGCGTCGCCCCTGGCCAAAAACCTCTTCAATAAAGCCATTGCCCAGAGCGGAGCCGGTGTCGGACGGCCCTATGCTTCCCTGAAAACGGCGGAAGAAACGGGGGTGAAAATTATGCAGACGCTGGGCGCTGCGTCGCTGGCGGAGCTGCGGGCTACCCCGGCGGACGAGATTCAGCAAAAGGCGCAGGGGGTACGCGGCCCTATCATCGACGGCTACGTACTGCCCGCATCGGTCACCGAGCTCGTTACAGCCGGCCGTCAGGCCAACATAAGCCTGCTGACGGGCTGGAACGAAGACGAAGGCCTGCTCCCCGGCCCCATCAAACCCGCCGTCGAGTTCCGTAAACAAACCGAACAACGGTACGGCCCCGACGCCACAACGCTCCTCCAGTACTACCCCGCCGGCACCGATGCCGAAGCCGATCAGTCGCAGCGAAACCTGGGGCGTGATCTGACCTTCGGAATTCAGAACTACAGCTGGGCCATGCTGGAGGGCGGGCAGGGCAAAACCGTATACGTATACCGGTTTCGGCGGAAACTGCCGGCTACGGGCCAGTATGCCAGTTACGGTGCGTTTCATACCGGCGAGGTGGCCTATGCCTACGACAACCTCCGGTTCATCGATCACCAGCTGCGACCGCTGAACGCTACCGATGCCGACCTGGCCCGCATTATGGCTACCTACTGGGCCAACTTCATCAAGACCGGCAATCCCAACGGTCAGGGCTTACCCCAGTGGCCGGCTTTCTCGCCGACCGGCAAACAGACCATGATTCTGGACATGCCGGCAAAAGCCCAGCCGCTACCCGATGCCGCTGCCCTCGACTTTCTGTCCGGGCTGGTCGGCCGGCAACCTTAAGTCTCAATTGCCAGCCGGTCAGGAGACCGTCTTGCCGTACGCCAGCGCTGGGGTACCCAGGCCGTATTCATTCTGTAATACCTGATAGGCACGCTCTTCTTCGGCATCGTACATGCTTTTGTCGAAGAGCGACTGGTGGCCCGAACTGACGGCGCTGGCCCATCCGTGCTGAGCATACGGATCGTACTCGAAGTTGGTGGCCCGCAGCCCCATCTCGCTGATCTGCCGAAACCATTTGGTGCCCGTATCGACCCCGTCGGTTATGCCCAGCGGATAGGCCGGTCCGTACGGCATCGTAACCCGGCGCGCCAGGGGCATATTGATCAGCGCCGTAAATTCGTTGAGCCGGCATTCGGGCAGGGGCCAGGAATGATCGGCGCAGATGATCTTCTGAAAGGGCGTTTTGCGGACGTTGCCGTAGGTCTGGTAGAGCTGCTCGATTTCGGCGTAGTCGGGCTGGTACTGGTCGTACATTCCGCCCCAGCATTTCTGCGCTTTGTAGGCCGGGCAGTTCCAGCACTGACCCACTTTCCCGATACCTACCGCATCGCCTATACGCTCGAGGTACGCGCCCACAATATCGTCCCGGTAGAGAACGTCGTTGTGAGTCAGCAACAGGTACGACTTATCGGTTTTCTCCCAGGCATACTGATACCGAACGGCATGTCGGAAAGCCGGTAAAGACAACAGATGGCGTTTGTAGCTCTTCGTAATGTCTTCGTACCACAGGAAAAACCGGGGTGTAAAGTACACCGTGTTGTAGTCCCGAAGCAGTTGGTGCAGTAACGTAAGGTCGCTTCCGTTGGGTTGTTTACGTTCTTCAGTGATGTATATTTTATCGATCCACTGACCGGAATACCGCATCAGCGATAGCAACGTGACGGCGGTCTGATATGGTTTTCCATACACGCTGACGGCAACGTCGACAAGAGGGCGGGCTTGCATTAAGAGTAGTTGAGGAGTTGGACATCTGTTTTATGGGGTTCATCTGGAGTTTCATAACGCGTTGAGCCACACCAAATTCTTCAACTTTCCCTCTGGAATATGTATACCAACTACCCAAAAAAAGAGGAGGACCAGATACCGTATAGTAGAGATAAAGCTGTATGCTACTTATAAATTTATCATGTAACTTTTGGGGAAATAAAGATAAAAACAGTTTTCATAATTTATTTATTCAAGTACAAATATTTTTACTAAACGGCTAATTCCTACTCCCTGTTCAGGTAGTCGACCAACTCATCGATTGAGCGTAAACCCAGTTGCTGCGTTTGTTCCCGACGCATCATCAGGCAGTAACTGTTGTTGAATCCGAGCGGGCGCTGCCAAACCAGGCCATACTGCCGCGCAAAGGCATTTTTCACGTATCGGTACACCGTGTCAGCCTGCATCGGTAAGGTCCGGAGGGTAGCAGCGGGCGGTTGCAGAATAACCAGCAGCCCCGTTCCGGTATATTCAGGGTAAAAATCGATAGCCCCTGTCCGCAGGGCGTCGAAGCAGATCTGGGTGCCGCCCAGGCCCGTACGCGTGGCAACCCGCAGGCGCGTATGCCCCTCGATCAGCTGCCGGTAAATCTCCGACAGGATATACTGCTCGGTAAAGAGTTTCGAGCCCATCACCACGGTTTCGGTGCGGTTGCCGGGGGGGCTTGCTTTGTAGAGTCCCGTCTGCTTCAGAAAACGGGTAGCGATTTGTTTGGGCGACTGGTGTAGAAAATCGGCCTGGTAGTTCAGTGCGGTCATCACCGAATCGGTCAGTTTACCCGCCAGCCGGTCGAGGGTCGGGCCCAGTTCGGGGTGGCGGTCGAGGGCGGCCTGCCGAACAACGGGAGCCGCATCGTAGGGCGGAAACGCATGTCGGTTATCGGCCAGCACTACCAGATCGAAAGCCCGGATACGGCCATCGGTCGAGTACCCGCTGATGATGTCGACCTGTCGGTTACGAATGGCTTCATACATCAGATTCTGGTCGATCAGTCGCGGGTGCAATCGGAGGCCGTACGTTTTCTGAAGGCCGGGATACCCATCGGCGCGTCCGTAGAACTCGTGTGCAAAGCCAGCCGTCAGTTTATCGCCCCGCATCGGCAGCAGGTAAAACCCCGACAGAACCGGCACCAGCACCACGAAGGCAAGCGCCCCGACACGCAGTTTCCGGCCACTAAGCCGCTGCAGCGCGGCCAGCCCCAGGTCGAACCCGATGGCCAGCAATGCCGCCGGTATGGCCCCGGCCAGGATCATATTGGTGTTACTCAGCGCAATACCGCTGAAGATAAACTCACCCAGCCCGCCAGCGGCTACGTAAGCCGCCAGGGTAGCAACGCCTACGTTGATGACCGTAGCCGTACGCACGCCCGCAAAGATGACCGGCAGCGCCAGCGGCAATTCAACCTTGGTCAGGATCTGCCGACTGGTCATACCAACGCCCCGGGCTGCTTCGCGAACCGTAGGGTTAACCTCCGTAATGCCTACGTAGGTATTACGGATAAGGGGAAGCAGCGCATACAGAAACAGCGCCACCAGCGCAGGGCCAACGCCGATCCCCAGCAGCGGAATCAGGAACCCCAGCAAAGCCACACTCGGTACGGTTTGCAGCACCCCCGCCACGCCCAGTATACCACTGGCCAGCCGCGGCCGACGGGCAATCAGAATACCGAGCGGAATACCCACCACCAGCGCCAGCAGCAGCGATACGAAGGTCAGTCCAATGTGGGTCAGGGTTTGTTCGAGGAGCTTGTCGGCGTTCTGGCGTAAAAAATCGAGCATGGATCAAACGTCTAGGAAATCGCGGACAAAATCGTTGGCAGGCTGGTTCGTCAGGTCGCCGGGCAGACCGATCTGCACGATACGGCCCTGGTGCATGAGCGCGATGCGATCAGCCAGTTCAAGAGCCTCGGCCACGTCGTGAGTCACGAGCACCACCGTTGTTTCCTGCAACTCACTGAGGCCAAACAGTTCACGCCGGACGTGACGACGGGTGAACGGGTCCAGCGCCCCGAATGGCTCGTCCATCAGGACCACCGGGGGCCGGGTCGCCAGCGCCCGCGCGAGTCCGACCCGCTGACGCTGGCCCCCGCTCAGGTCGGCCGGGTAACGGTTCAGGACGGCTTCGGGTAGCTGTAGTTTACGGATCAGTTCGTCCGTACGCTCCCGGATGCGGTCGGGTTCCCAGCCCAGCAGGTTCGGCACGGTAGCGATAGCCTCGGCTACAGTATAGTGCGGGAACAAACCCCCATCCTGGATAACGTAGCCGATGCGTCGGCGCAGCGTGGGCGCATCCTGTTGCCGCACGTCGGTTCCGTCCAGCCGGATCTGGCCGCTGTCGGGTTCGATGAGCCGGTTCAGCATTTTCAGGGTCGTGGTCTTGCCGGAACCACTGGTTCCCAGCAGCACCAGCGTCTCGCCCGGTGCTACGCTGAACGAGACGTTATCTACCACCGCCGTGGGGCCGTAGCGTTTGCTGAGGTTCTCGACCCGAATCATAAATGCCTGTCGGTTTATCAAGAGGTAAAGTTACAGGGAAGGGCCAGCGCCCAGCATATCGTCGTCACAAATTTGTCGCCTTGCCCGATGGACGGCGTTATTCCTGACGCGCACCGATTGTCGCTGCACGTAACGACGGTCTTTCCGGTCAAATCCCCAAAAAAACGCCGTTTACCCCCGGCCTAACCAGAGCGGGAGCAAACGGCGCCACAACTGCCGACCCGAATCGGCTTATTTCAGAATCTGCACGCTGATGACGGAGTTATCGTAAACCCGGTGGGTGGCTTTTTTGAAGTCCTTCTCCTCAGCTTTGAAGATATTATCGACGTAGGTCTGCGGATTGCGGTCAATGAGCGGGAACCACGTACTCTGCACCTGGATCATCATCCGATGGCCTTTTTTAAACGTGTGCAGAACGTCCTGCAACCGGAATGTCACGTCGGTTATCTCGCCGGGCTTAAACGGTTCGGGCTTCTCGAAGCTATTCCGGAAACGCCCGCGCATGGCTTCTGACCGAACCATCTGCTGGTAGTTGCCCAGGGTAATATTCTTGTTCGGCATGTACGGGTGGTTGGGTTCATTGGGCGGGTACACGTCAATCAGTTTCACGACCCAGTCGGCATCGGTGCCGGTGGTGCTCACTTTCAGCTTAGCCGTAATTTCGCCCCCCAGCGTCAGATCTTCGGTCAGCACATCGGTCTGAAAGGTTAACACATCGGGCCGCCGACCCGCAAACCGCTGATCTTCCGACATGTAGTTGAACGGCGTAAAGCCCTGCGTTGTGGTAATGTCTTCGGTATAGGGAACCGGTTTCATAGGGTCCGATACGAACTCGGTAAAGCCATTGCCGCTCGGATCGGCCGAGCCCATGATCTTGTTCGAGGCCAGCATACCGTCAGAATTCAGGAAATACTCTTTGGTTTGGGCGTCGGCAGCGGGCCATTTGTCGAAGGTGCGCCACTCGTTACGGCCGGTGTTGAAGAGGTACGCTTCGGGCAAACCGGTTTTGCCGTCGCCCGCTCCTTTCAGGAAATGACCGAAGAATTTTGCCTCGATATTGCGCTGGTAGAAGGTAGCGATGCTATCGCCGAAATACACGTTCGAATGCAGCGTATGCCCCGTCTCGCGCGACCACCGGCCGTGCCCAAACGGGCCCATAACCAGGGTGTTGTAGGCGCCGGGTGTATTTTTCTCGATGGTTTTGTAGATGTTCAGCGGGCCGTAGAGGTCTTCGGCATCGAACCAGCCACCTACCGTCATCACGGCCGGCCGGGTATTTTTCAGATGCGGCAGGATACTGCGCTTCTGCCAGAACGCATCGTAGTTGGGGTGTTCAACGGTTTCCTGCCAGAAGAAGTTGTCCTTGTAGTATTTCTGTACATTTTTCAGCGGACCCAGATCGTACTGAAACTGAAAGCCGTCGCTGCTGCCGGTCTTGATAAACGAGTCGTTATACCAGGCCGTGGTAGTTGGTGCCGGATGCTGCACGCCGAATACCGGGTAGGTAAACAGATATGCCTGAATGAACGCGCCGTTATGGTGGAAATCATCGAAGAAAAAGTCCGACACGGGGGCCTGGGGCGAAGCCGCTTTCAGGGCCGGGTGCGCATCGGGTAATGACGCTGCCGTGTAGAAGCCGGGGTAGCTGATGCCCCACTGGCCCACCCGACCGTTGTTGTTCGGCACGTTCTTCAGCAACCACTCGATGGTGTCGTAGGTATCGGAGCTTTCGTCGGGTGCTCCGGCGGTAGTGGCCGCGGGCTGTGCTTTCTTACGCCCTTTCGTAGCGGCCGGTGCCGGATCGGGCAGGTTGGGGGTCATATTGGTCCAGGTTCCTTCCGAAGCCCAGCGCCCCCGCACATCCTGATAAACGAAAATGTACTTGTCGCGCATCAGCGTACCCGATGGACCTACGGCCGCCGGGTACGCATCAGGCCCATAGGGCGCCACGCTGTAGCAGGTACGCTGCATTAGAAACGGGTACTTGTTGATAGCCGACGCATCTTTCGGCACATACACGTTGGTGTGCAGTTTGGTGCCATCGCGCATGGGAATCTTGTACTCGAACTTCTGGTAATTGTCGCGGACAAAATTACCGGTTGCGGTTGTCTGGGCAGACGTGGCGGCACAGGAACCGATGAGCGCCAGCAGGCTGTAAAGCCATTTTTTCATGGGGTTGACGGGGTTAACGATGAACAACCGTAAAGATACAGATTCGGCCGGCATCGCGGCTTCATGACCGCACCCGTTACGCGTCGGCCCGGCCGCACCCGATCTCTAATCGGTTTCTAACATGGGGTTAATCCGGCTCTAAACCGGAGCCTGCACCTTTGTATCACACAAAACAACAAGGCTAACACGAGCCGGCTGTCTGTTCTGTTTCATTTTACCAACAATCGACATGCAATCCCTTCCGACACTACCCGCCGATGGATCGGCCCCTATCCAGGAAATCACCGAGACCATTACCTATAACGACCGGCTGGCCACCTTGTATCTGGGTCTGGGCAATGCCGTCTATGCGCTCACCAAAGTAGATGGCCGTATCCAGCGTGAAGAGTCCGATACGGTAGAGCGGATTCTGGTTAGTCTGCCCCAGGGGCATCTGGCGCTGCAGGCCTTCTCGGTGCTGGACAGCTGCGACGTGCCGGTCGAAGCCGCCTACGCCTTTGCCATGCGCCGATTCTCCGACAATCGGAAGGCGCTGAGCGAGGCCTTAAAAAAGCAGTTTGTTGCCCTGCTCCTGCAAGTTGCTGAAGCGCATGATAGCATGTCGACCAAAGAGCAGGAGTTCATCAAGCGGTTTCGGCGCGACCTCCGACGGTTTTGACCGGCCGCTTTCCAATCAATTGTGTATCAACCATGAAAACCATAAAATTTCTCTTGCTGCTGGTATTCCTGACCAGCCCCATTTTCATATTCTCCAACTTCCGTCCGTCGGCCAATGGGTCGTTCGGAGCCACTGTAGAAACGGAACCCGAGCGGATACGGGTGCTGATCGACAAACCCGCCAACAGCCTGCTGACGGTTCAGGTAACGGATCAGGACGGTTGGCCACTGTACGCCAGCACGCTCGACAAACAGCAGACTTCCAGCCCGTTTACGTTTAATCTGAACGGATTACCCGACGGGCAGTACCAACTCCGGCTATCGAACGGCAAACGAACGAAGATCAGCCAGATTCAACTGGTATCGACCGGCAATCCCGCCAACCAACGGCAGGTGCTGATCCAGCCCATTAACTAAGCCGCATCCGCGCCAACCGGTCTGTCATGGACTGGTTGGCGCGTTGTATCCGGGGTAATGGAGCTTCTTATTTCTGATTGGCCGCGTACCACTCGCGGAAACTCTGCTTCGGTGGCTCGGGCATTTCGCGGGCAATGGCCCAGGGGTTGATGGTACCGTTATGCGTCAGCGCGGAGGGCGTGCTGGCCAGCATCCGGCGCGCCACCCGTCCCAGCCGGGCATAGAGCCGGGGGCGGGCCAGCACTTTGGCCAGGAGCTGCATGCCGACCCGTTTACCAGCGGGCATGGCTTTCTGGCTGCCAATGATCTGCCGCCATTTATAGAGCTGAACGTGAATATCGATTTTGACCGGACACACATCGGAGCATGAGCCGCAGAGCGTACTGGCAAACGGAAGGGTACTGTGCTTTTTCAGGTCGACATTCGGCGACAGAATCGACCCGATCGGGCCCGGTACTGTATAGTCGTAACTATGGCCGCCACTCCGCCGGTAAACCGGACAGGTGTTCATACAGGCACCGCACCGGATACACTTCAGCGACGCCCTAAAATCCGGCCGGCCCAGCTGCTCTACCCGCCCGTTATCTACGATGATGACGTGCAGTTCCTGGCCGGGGCGGGGCCGGTGAAAATGGCTGGTGTAGGTCGTTGACAGTTGCCCCGTGGCCGAGCGGGCCAGCAGGCGCGTGTATACGCCGAGGTGGTCGAGCCGGGGAATCATCTTCTCGATGCCCATGCTGGCAATATGAACCGGAGCCAGCGTAACGCCCAGGTCGGCATTACCCTCGTTGGTACATACGACAAACCCGCCCGTTTCGGCAATGGCGAAGTTAACCCCCGACAGCGCTACGTCAGCCGCCACAAAATGCCCGCGCAGGTGCTGACGGGCGGTTTCGGTCAGAAATTGCGGATCGCTGGCGCCCTCGGGCGTGCCGAGGTGCTTGTGAAAAATCTGACCCACATCTTCCTTCTTGAGATGGATAGCAGGCAGTACGATATGGCTCGGTGGCTCGTCGTTGAACTGAATAATTCGTTCGCCCAGATCGGTGTCGACTACCTCTATTCCTTCTTTGATCAGAAACGGGTTCAGATGACACTCTTCGGTCAGCATGGATTTGCTCTTGACCAGGCGCTTTCCGTTATGCTGGCGAATGATCTGCAACACGATCTCATTGTGCTCCTGTGCATTGGCCGCCCAATGGACCCGAATCCCGTTAGCCGTCGCATTCCGCTCAAACTCCTCCAGGTACTCGTCTAACCGGCTGAGCGTATGATTCTTGATCTGCGAAGCCAGCTCACGCAACTCCTCCCATTCGGGCAACGAATAGGCCATACGGTCGCGTTTCTGGCGTACAAACCAGAGCGCGCCATCATGCCAGGTGGTGCGGTCAACGTCGGCCGTAAATCGTTTGGCTGCCTGAGCGTGCGTCATGTGAGTAGGGTTCTGCAAAAAGATAGTTTCGCTGGTTCGCTGCCGGTCTGCGCTCCAGTCGCCTGGGCCGGGCTTACCCAAAATTACGGCAAAGCAACCGCATTTCCCGGCCCGATTGTCAGTTAAACAGGCTCGTCGAGTAACAGCTTTGCTGCGCGGTTCAGGACCCAGGCACCTGCTTAATCGGTTTCGTCTAATTCAAATAACGCTTCTACCGGCTTTTGGAATACGTGAGCCAGCTTCAACGCCAGAATGGTGGATGGCACGTACCGGCTCGTTTCAATCGAGTTTATAGTTTGACGGCTCACCCCAATTCGATCAGCCAGGTCGGCCTGAGAGAGATTATTTTCAGCGCGGCATACTTTCAGACGGTTCTTCATGCGGTCAACTGCTGGGTATCGCGATGGGTAAGCCAGCGAAAACGACCGATGAATACCAGCAATACGGTAAACATGTTATAGATCATCATGCTAAAAAATACCCCGTCGTACGTGACTATAATGGCGACAACCAAAATGAGATAGTTTATATACACACTCCATTGCAAGGCTTCGAGCCGTAGCCTGCCAGTTCGCTCGTCCTCAATTTTCTCCCGAGAAAAAGCAATCAGCAATAAGCCCACAATACTTCCTAGACTGGCTATTTCATCCGTAAAGTTACCAGGTAATAAGGCAGTAGGCGAACCTATGGATAACCAGTCGATAGTATACTCACCATATAAAACAAAAAGTCCCAATATAACTGATGGAACCACGATCAGCCAGCCAGCTAACCGGTATTGATGCGGAAAAAGCCATTTTGTATTCATATAAATGTAAAGTTTGTTTGACCATGCAATGGTAAAGTAAATTTTACATATAGTCAAATAAACTAGTCTTTTTTATGGCAAATTTTGCAGGAGTTTGTTCGGAAGCCGGTAAAGAGGCATTGCCCCGCCAAGGATAAAGGTGGTGAACCAATGCAGGTGAGTTTATAGACAGACGCACCGCCGGGGCTACAGAGAAGGATTAGGCAGGACAGGGCTATCGACATGGCGCCCCTGGGGCTACGAAAGCGGATTGGCTTAGGTGGGGCCAGCGATATGACGCACCGCCCAGACTCGATGAAACAATGTGTTAATAACCTCACCCCTCTACCGCCGTAGGTGCGGTATGTCAGTAGCTTCCAGGACAGAAATCCGACACAAAGTCCCAGCGGGGCGACACGGTATCAACCATCAATTATGTAGTGGCCGTTAATATCTCGGCGACATGCATCACCCGCAGAGGAAGCTTCTGACGCCGGACAATTCCTTCCAGATGCATCAGGCAGGACACATCGCCACCGGTAATCACCTGGGCTCCGTTTTTGACATGATCCGACACACGATCCTGCCCCATCCGGGCCGACACAGCGGCCTCTGACACGCAGAACGCTCCCCCAAAACCACAGCACTCATCATACCGATCCAGCTCGACCAGCTCCAACCCCCGAACCTGCTTCAACAAGCGGCTCAGATGACCATCGCGACTCGGCGACATCTCCGAATCACTGGCCAGGCGCAGGCCCCGCTGACCGTGGCAACTCTGGTGCAGACCCACCCGGTACGGAAATTCAGCGTTGATACTCGTGATACCGAGCACCTCGGTCAGGAACTGCACCAGTTCATACGTGCGCTCCCGAACGTGCTTTACGGCGGGCGTCTGCTCAATGATGTTGAAATGCTTTCGGACGTGGTAAACGCAGCTACCCGATGGCGCAACGATGTAATCGAAATCGGCAAAGGTCCGTACGTAGTTGTGGTAGACCGGAATCGAATCGGCTTCGCAACCTGCGTTGGCCATGGGTTGTCCACAGCAGGTCTGCTCCATGGGGAAGACAGCCTGCACCCCCAGCCGCTCCAGAAGCTGCAGCGTAGCGATGCCTACCTGCGGGTAGAACTGGTCAACGTAGCAGGGAATGAATAGAGCAACGTTCATACCGTAGTGCCGAACCTCCGGGCCCGGAAGAAATCGTTTGTTGCGACCGAACCCGGCAGGCCAGCCTTACAGACTAAAAATTTTGTTCATCAACAGCCACTTCTCACCGGGCTGCGCCATGGGCAGCGCCTGCTGGTAGGTCCACATGAGGTCTTCCCACTTCTGTACGATGGGGTTAGCCGCATCGGCTGCGGCTTTGGCATCGAAGGAGAACGAATCATTGGTTTCCATCAGCATGAACAGCCGGTTCCCGACCCGGTAGATCTCCATGGCCGTTATGCCCGACTCGCGGATACTGGCTTCGATATCGGGCCAGATTTGCTCGTGGTAGCGTTCGTATTCGGCAATCAGCGCCGGGTCATCTTTCAGGTCTAGAGCAAGAGCGTATCGCATGGCCACTAAACGATGGGGGCGTGTTCAACCTCCGATGCCCGCGCCTGATACCCCTGCAGAGCGTAGAAGACGATGTACGAAAAACAAACCAGCGGCACGATCAGCGCGTAAACGGCTCCTTTGGCAAACAGCGCCCCGGCAACCAGCGGCAGCAGCGCCCCGCCCACAATGCTCATGATCACGAGCGACGACGCAATTTTCGACTCGGCTCCCAGGTTCTTGGTAGCCAGCGCGAAGATGGTCGGGAACATGATACTCTGGAAGAAATACGTGAAACTCAGCGCGATAACGGCCGTCAGCCCGCCCGACACCATGGCCAGAATGACCATCAGTACCGAACCCGCCGAGAACAGGGCCAGCACCTGGTTGGGCCGGATACGCGTCATCATCGATGTACCGACGAACCGGCCGAGCATGAACAGCAGCAGGGCAAACGACGCGTGAAAACCGGCCACCTGGGTCGGCGACAGATCACCCGATGCGCCCCCGGTCAGGGCGTTGATGCCGTTCATGTAGCCCTCGGCCAGCGCCCAGTGCCCATCGCGGGAGAAGTCCAGCTTCAGATCGACGAAATAGCCCCAGAGCGTAGCCTGAGCCCCTACGTTTACGAACTGAGCAATGACGCCCAGCGCCAGCTGCCGATGCCGCAGTACGCTGAAAATCGGAATCTTACCAGCCGCCTGCTCTTCTTCAGCACCGACCTCCGGCATTTTGGTGATCGCAAACAGAATGGTAACGAGCGCAATGATCAGCCCGATGGCCAGATAGGGGCCCTGCACCGAGAGCGCTTCCTGCACCCGAATGGCTTCGGCCTGGGCCGAGTCCATGGCGGTGAGCATTTCGGGGGTGTACTCCGTTTTCGAGAAGATAAACAGCGCCCCGATAATCGGTCCCAGAATGATGCTGATGCCGTTGAACGACTGCGAAAAATTGAGCCGCCATTCGGCCTTGGTCGGATCGCCGAGTACGGTTACGTAGAGGTTGGCGGCTGTTTCGAGAAAGGCAATTCCGCAGGCCATGGTAAACAGAGCGAACAGGAAAAAGCCGTATACCCGTACCTCGGCGGCCGGGTAGAACAGAAAGGCTCCGCCCCCGTAGAGCAGCAAACCGAACAGGATACCCCGCTTGTAGCCAAATCGACGCATGACATAACCGGCGGGTAAGGCCATGAAGAAATAGCCGAGGTAGAAGGCGAAATCGACAATGCCAGCCTGAAAGCGGTTCAGATCGAGCGCAATCTGAAACTGCTTGATCAGCGATCCGTTGAGACTGTTGGCCAGGCCCCACAGGAAAAACAAACTGGTGACCAGCGCAAACGCAATTTTGTAATTACCGGTAGCCTGACCAGGTTTCAGGGTAACGTTTTCGGTTGAAGGTCCGAGTGCCATTGGGTAGGGTTTAGAAATACAGAAAGCAGGAGCGCCGACCCGGCAGCGAGAGCCGCCCGAAGCCGACAGAAACAGTCAAATATAGGTCGGTTTTTGACAAACGCCGTAGCCCGGCCGTTAGTCGGTAATAGCCCGATCCAGGTGCGTATAGCCACCGTCGACGTGGATGAGCTGGCCGGTGGTGTGGCTCGACCGGTCCGAAAGCAGGAACGCCACCGCGTTGGCAATCTCTTCGGTGGTTGTCATCCGTCGCTCCAGCGGAATCTTCGAAACGATCTGTTGCAGCTTCTTATCCGGATCGGGCAGGGTTTTGATCCAGTTGGCGTAGAGGGGTGTCCAGCTTTCGGCCACAACTACGCAGTTGACCCGGATGCCGTACGGGAGTAGCTCAACGGCCCATTCGCGGGTGAGTGCGTTTCGGCCACCGTTGGCAGCGGCATAGGCCGAGGTGCCCCCCTGCCCCGTTTCCGCCACTTTCGAGCCTATATTGACAATGGCCCCTTTAGAAGCTTTCAGCGCGGGTAGCGCATGATGAACAATCAAATAATAGTGGACCAGGTTGCTGTGGAGCGATTTCATAAAAGCCTCGTACGAGCCGTTCTCCAGACTGACGCCGTCATTGACCCCGGCGTTGTTAACAACCCCATCGATCCGGCCGTACTGAGCCAGGACCTGCTCTACCGCCCGCCGACAGTCATCGGGTCGGCTGAGTTCGGCCGCAAACTGATGGGCCTGACCGCCATCGGCCCGCAGGGCGTCAACCATTTTGAGGTTATCGGCTTCGTTGCGGCCAATGATGACCGGAATGGCGCCTTCGGCTGCCAGCACCCGGCTAATGCCTTCGCCTATTCCTTTCGCCCCGCCCGTAACGAGGATGATTTTATCCTGAAGATTTAGGTTCATTACCAAAATGAATTAACAGTCATTCGTGGTCATTAAGTAGCGATTGCCCGTAAACTACTGAATGAGCACGAATGACTGTCCCGGTCAGGAAGGACTACCTGAGGGTGTCCGGCGCCGTTAGGGTACGTACGTTTCCAGCACGGTCATGTCGCCGTCGGGGACGAGCGTAACGTTCCGGACCGAAGCCGGAATCAGCACACACTGCCCCATTTTGAGCGAAACGCTATAGCCTCCGGGTGCATTGACGGTCAGCCCGCCCGATACGCAGATCAGGACAACGAACGAGTCGAGGTGGGTATAGTCGTGCTCGACTTCCTGGCTGAAGTTCAGCACGTTCGTGACGAAATAGTCGCTTTTAACGGCGTTGACGCTCTCGTTCTGCTTGCGCTCGTAGGCGGTCTTGTACTGGTCGTAATGGTGGTAGTCGATGGCATCGACGGCGAGTTCGGTATGGAGCTCCCGTTTCTGGCCGGTTGTGGCATCGACCCGGTCAAAGTCGTAGATGCGGTAGGTCGTATCGGACGTTTGCTGAATTTCGGCCAGCAGCAGTCCTTTCCCAATGTAGTGGACCCGGCCTGCGGGCAGGAAAAATACATCGCCGGCCTGGGCTTCTTCGATGTTCAGCAGGTCCTGAATGGTATTATCGGCAACGGCTTTTACGTATTCTTCCTGGCTGACCTCCCGGTTAAAACCCGAGTTGAGCCTGGCCCCTTCGTCGGCCTGGATGATGTACCACATTTCGGTTTTGCCGTAGCCGCTCCCGCGCTGCTCAGCCAGCTTATCGTCAGGGTGTACCTGAATAGACAGGTCGTCGTTGGCGTCGATGAATTTGATCAGCAACGGAAACCGGTCGCCATACTGTTCGTATACGCGCTGCCCTACCAGTTCTCCTTTATACTGCTGCACCAGTTCGCGCAGCGATTTTCCTTTCAGCGCGCCCTCCCGAACAACCGATACGTTGCCTTCAACGTCGGACACCTCCCAGGTTTCTCCGCAGTTGGGCAGGGGCGAAAAGTCTTTCCCCAAAACCGTTTTAATTTTCTGACCACCCCAGATTTTGTCTTTGAAAATAGTTTCGAACGTAAGCGGATACATATAAATAAGCTATGATTAACGATACATAGTGCGCCAAAGCCCGTCAGGAGATTGTCTGACAGTCGGGCTACCGTTCCTGCGGCCAGGTTTGGCATCAACAACGGACCGGCAAGGTACGGGGTTTGTCGATTCAATGGAAGACGGGCAACTTCAGGGTTAAAAGAATTAGGAAATAGCTACTTTATGACCCCTATTTTGTTGGTTTACCGGGTATTAATTAGCCAAAATCAAGATTTTAAATGTTTGTTTAAAAAAACTATTCAATCTTCTTGCGCGTTGTTTGACTAACACATACTTTTGACTGCCCAATGAAAAAAGCAATGAACTGTTTCCCATCCCAGTCTACCGAAGAGCGTATCAAGGAAGCTGCCCGGCAGGTATTCCTGGAGAAGGGATTCGACGGGGCCACTTCGCGCGATATTGCCGAAGCCGCCGGGATCAACATTGCCCTGACCAACTATTACTTCCGAAGCAAGGAAAAGCTGTTTGTCACCATTTTCGAGGAGATTACCGAGTTCTTCTTTACCGGCATGTCGGCCATTCTGAACAAGCCGATCAGCCTGCGCGAGAAAATTGCCGAACTGATCGAGCATGACTTCCGGATGCTGCGCGAAAACCCCCGCCTGATCAACTTCATCCTCAACGAGGTACATCGGAACCCGGAGCGGATGGGCAAGATGATTGGCCTGCAGAAAGTCCTCCACCACTCGATGCTGGACGAACAGGTTCAGCGGGAAGTGAGACAGGGCACCATTCGACCCATCAGTTCCATGCACCTCATGACCATGATGGTATCCAACATCCATTTCCTGTTCGTGAGCAAACCCATGACCACGCAAATCTGGAACATGACCGAAGACGAGTTCACGAAGTTTGCCGACGCGCACAAGAACCTCGTTATCGATATGGTAACCAACTACTTATTCGAATCAGAAAAGGCATAGCCTTTTTTTTGCCCTAATTTTAAACAAACTTTTAAAACGATTAATTATACGCCATGTTTAAAACAGAATCAAAATCCCGACGACTGGCCCGGTGGTGGCTCCCCGTTGCGCTGCTGGCCGCTGGCTCGTCTGTTCGGGCTCAGGAGTACACCCTCGATCAGCTCCTGGCCAAAGCCCAGACCAGCAGCTTTTCGGTTCAGTCGGCGCGGCTCGACGAGGTTAGAACAGAGGCCCGGATTGCCGAAGTGAAAGCCGGCGCCCGCCCCCAGGTGAACCTGGCCGGCGACTACA
The DNA here is from genome assembly GCF_002006735.1 of Spirosoma sp. 209. Classification (NCBI taxonomy): domain Bacteria; kingdom Pseudomonadati; phylum Bacteroidota; class Cytophagia; order Cytophagales; family Cytophagaceae; genus Spirosoma; species Spirosoma sp. 209. The sequence continues at coordinate 62,195 of NZ_MVEC01000006.1, forward strand.
AACGGTACCTGAAAATTCCGGGGCAGGTTGTGCCCGCATCGGCCTTTGGCGGTCCGGACGGTACGTATCAGGTGCTGGCGTTTGGTCTGCCCTATAACCTGTCGACAACCGTACAGGCCGTTCAGCCGCTCTACAACCAGTCGCTGCTGATAGCCACCAAAGCCGCCAAAGCCAGCCGCGACCTGTCGGCCCTGCAAACCCAGAAAGTCAGAGAAGACGTCGCCTACAACGTATCGGCTACCTATTATAATCTGCAGACAACGGCCCAGCAGATCGCGTTTCTGCGGAGCAACGTAACGGCTACCGAGCGCCTGATTGGTATTACCGATCTGCTTCGCCAGAACCAGCTGGCCAAAGGCGTCGATGTGGACCGGCTGCGGTTGAGCCGCACCTCCTCCCAGACGCAGATCGAGTCGTTACAGGCTACGTACAATCAGCTGCTCAACACGCTCAAGTTCCTGGCAGGAATTCCCCAAACCGACTCGCTCACGATTCGCACCACCATCGACGAAACCACTCCTGTTGCGCCCGCCAACGAATACACCATCAACCGAACCGACCTGCAACTGCTCGATCAGCAGCGAACGCTGAACAGCCTGGAGCAGCAGAATATCAAAGCGGGCTTCGTGCCGACCCTGACGGCCTACGGCGTTGCCAACAGTACGGTATTTGCCGTGGGGGGTGATAACTCCTACCTCAAAAATGTACCAGGCTACTGGGTAGGTCTTCAGCTCAACTGGAACCTGTTCGACGGGTTGACCCGCAAGGCCCAGCTCAGCCAGAAACGCATCGACAATCAGCAGCTGGATGTTCAGTCGCGGCAGGTGCGGGAATCGATCTCGATGGAGATTGCCAACGCCCGCAACCAGTTTCTGGTGCAGCAGCAGAACCTGAGCACTACCCGCAGTCAGGTAACCCTGGCCGAGCGGGTCTACGCCCAGACCCAACTCCAGTTTAAGGAAGGCACCGTCGATGTTACGGACGTGGTGCAGGCCGAAAACACCCTCCGCGACGCGCAGAACAACTACCTCAACACCCTGGTCAGGCTCCGCACGGCCGAGCTGGACTGGAAAAAAGCAACCGGCAGCCTCGTTAGCCGATAAGCCGACCCGGTTTCTCACTCATCCGTTTTTCAGCACTCTCTTGCTTATACCGGCCGTATGACCAGCACCGCCCGGGTGGCTGCGACTGCCCTACCATCAAATACCACAATCCAAAAACGAAACAGGTTATGAAACGCATACTAACCGTACTGGCCCTCATCTCTACGCTGGGCCTGACCGCCTGGACGCTCCTCAACAACAAAGAGGCTGTAGAAGCCAGGGTCTACAAACCCAATCCCGATCAGAAAGTAGGCGTTCGCGCAGCCACGGCCGAACTACGCAATCTGACGCAGGCCAGCGAATTTCTGGGCTCGTTTTCGCCTAACCGCACCATCGAAATCCGTCCGCAGGCGGGTGGCCAGATCGTTCAGCTCCCCATCGAGGAGGGGCAGACGATAGGCGCCGGCCGACTCATTGCCAAGCTGGACGACGAACAGATCCGGTACCAGATCGAAGCCTTGCAGGTAACCCTCGAAGGGTATCAGAACGACCTCAAACGGTATGAGACCCTGGTGAAAGGCGACGCAACGCCGGCCATTAACCTGGAACGTACTCAGCTCAGCATCCGGGCCACCCAGGCGCAGATCAAGCAACTTCAGAAGCAGCTGGCCAATACCACCGTTACGGCTCCGTTTGCCGGTATCGTGACGGAGAAAATGGCCGAGCGCGGTTCGGTTGTGTCGGTAGGTGCCCCCATTGCCAAAGTAACGGACATCTCCAGCCTGAAGCTGGTCGTCGATGTACCCGAAAAATCGATCAATCAGTTCCGGGTGGGCCAGTCGATAGCCGTCGAAACGGAGGTCTATCCCCAGGTTCGGTTTACGGGCCGGGTCTCGATGATCAGCGCCGAAGGGGATGCGGCCCATAACTACCCCGTCGAAATTACCGTACGTAACTCAGCCGCCCATCCGCTGCGGGCGGGCATGTATGGCTCCATAGCCAACACCAGCCAGCTGAAAAGCCAGACGCTGGCCATACCCCGTCAGGCTATTGTCGGGTCGGAGAAGCAGCCCCAGGTGTACGTAGTTGAAGGAGGCAAGGCGGTACTGAAGCCGGTCAAAATTGGCGCTACGACCAATGACTACTACGAAATCATCAGCGGCCTCACGGCTGGCAGCCAGGTAGTTACCAGCGGTCAGATCAACCTCCAGAACGGCACGCCGGTAGTGGTTCAATAACGTAGCGGGCACCCGCACAGCGCGCTGGCCCTTTCACTCTTCCATCTACGATCATGAATTTCGTTGAAACGATCATCAAACGCCCCTCGCTCATTATCGTGCTGTTTGCGGTACTGACCATTGGTGGCCTGTTCTCCTACAATCTGCTGAGTTACGAGTTGCTGCCCAAATTTTCGGTACCCACCATTACGGTGACGACCGTTTACCCCGGCGCGGCCCCTTCGGAAGTAGAAACCGAGGTCAGCAAGAAAATTGAAGATGCCGTGTCGGGGCTCGACAACCTCGACGAAGTGACGGCCAAGTCATTCGAGAATGCGTCGGTCCTGATCGTGCAGTTCAAGCCCGGTACGGATATCGACGCAGCCATGCAGGATGCCCAGCGCGAGATCGACAAAATGGTCAGCGACCTGCCCGACGATGCCCAGCAGCCCTCGCTGTCGAAGATATCGCCCAGCGACCAGCCCATCATGCAGCTCCTGGCCACCTCGTCGCAGCCGAACGCGGTGTTCTACCAGCAGATGGAAGACCGCTACCTGCCCGTGCTGCAACAGATCAAAGGCGTTGCCGACATCGCGATGGTGGGGGGCGACAAGCGGGAAATCCGCGTGAACGTCGATGACGACAAGCTCAACTATTACGGGCTATCCCTGCTGCAGGTCACCCAGGCCATCAACCAGGCCAACCTCGACTTCCCGACCGGTAAAGTAAAAAACACCGCCGAAAACATGACCCTGCGGCTGGCGGGCAAGTTCACCTCACTGGACGACGTTCGGAAGCTGGTCGTGGCCACGCATGGACCCAGCGGCAGCCCCATCCGCGTCGGCGATGTAGCCAACGTAACCGACGGACTCACCGAACCCACCAGCATCAGCCGCTACAACGGTCAGAACGGGATCGGTCTGTTCATCAAGAAACAGTCTGACGCCAACGCCGTCGAGATCAGCCGGGCCGTGCAGGAAAAACTGGCGCAGATCGAAAAAGACAACAAGGCCGACAACGTCCATTTCGCCATTGCCTACGACAGCAGCGTGTTCACCCTGGCCTCGGTAGAAGCCGTTACGCACGATCTGTTTCTGGCCATTGGCCTGGTGGCGGTAGTGATGCTGCTGTTCCTGCACAGCGTCCGGAATGCCTTTATCGTCATGGTATCGGTACCGGCTTCGCTGATTTCGGCCTTCCTGTTCATGTATGTCATGGGCTACTCGCTCAACCTGATGACCCTGCTGGCCCTGTCGCTGGTAATCGGTATCCTGGTCGATGACTCGATCGTGGTGCTGGAAAACATTCAGCGCCACCTCGAAATGGACGGTCCGACGGGTCGGAAGAACCGCTGGCAGGCCACACTCGACGGCATGAAGGAAATCGGCTTTGCGGCCGTTGCCATTACACTCGTCATTGTGGTGGTGTTCGTGCCGATTACGCTGGTCAACTCGGTCATTGCCGATCTGCTGCGGCAGTTTTCGCTGACCGTAGCCTTCGCCACGATGGTCAGTCTGCTGGCCAGCTTCACCCTGACGCCCTGGCTGACGTCGCGGCTGGCCAAACTCGAACACCTCAATCCTAAAAACCCCTTCCAGGCGTTTCTGCTCTGGTTCGAACGGGGTCTGACCGCCCTCACGGCCTGGTATCACCGGTCGCTCGACTGGGTGCTGAGTCATAAGCTGGCCTTCACGGGCATCCTTGTCGCCATGTTTGCCTTCACGGGCTGGGTGATGAGCCTGGGCATTATCGGGTCGGAGTTCGTCGCCGAAGGTGATCAGGGCAAGTTTCTGCTCACCATGAAACTCGACAAGAGCGCATCGCTCCAACAGAATAACCTGGCCGCGCGGTCGATCGAAGATTACCTGCGCAAAAAGCCCGAGGTGCAGACCATTTTTGCCAACGTAGGGGGCGCCAGCACCGGTCTCAACAGCACCGGACAGGGCGAAACCAACCGCAGTGAGCTGACGGTACAGCTGGCCCCCGCCGACGAACGGCCCGGTCAGCAGCCTACCGAAGCCTATATGATTGCCGTTCGGCAGGAGCTTGCCCAGCGGTTTCCGGCCATCGAATTCAACTCATCGGTGGTGGGTATTGTCAACTCCGGTACGGCACCCATCGAGATTTTCCTCAGTGGCGACGATGTGAACCAGAACCTGGCCGCTGCTGAAGACCTGGCCAATCGGCTCCGCCGAACCCCCGGAGCCAACGACGTCAACGTATCCGTAGAATCGGGTAACCCCGAAGTACGGGTCGACATCGACCGCGAAAAAATGGCCCGGCTGGGTCTGAACATCCAGACCGTTGGCGCCACCCTGCAGAACGCCTTTGCGGGTAACGACGACTCCCGCTTCCGGGACGGTGGCGAAGATTACGACATCCGGGTGATGCTGGACGCTTTCGACCGCAAGAACCCCGACGACGTGAAGCGCATCAACTTCTACAGCCCCGCGGCCAACCGGACGGTGCGGCTGGCCGAGTTTGCCAACGTATCGCTCAGCAACGGCCCTTCGCTGCTGGAACGCAAAAACCGCCGGTCGTCCGTAACGGTAACGGCCAACACCCTCGGTACGGGATCGGGAACGCTCACGGGCGTCATTCAGGCCGACCTCGCCAAAAATCCGCTGCCCGCCGGGGTAACGATCAGCTGGGGGGGCGATGCCAAAAACCAGAGCGAAGGCTTCGGGTCGCTGGGGATCGCGATGCTGGCTGCGCTGCTGCTGGTTTATTTCATCATGGTGTTGCTCTACGATAGCTTCATCTACCCGCTGGTGGTTATGTTCTCGGTACCGGTGGCGGTAGTAGGCGCGTTGCTGGCCCTGGCGCTCACCTCGTCGGACATCGGCATTTTTGCCATGCTGGGGATGCTGATGCTGATTGGCCTGGTTATCAAAAACGCCATTCTGATCGTCGACTTCGCCAACCAGCAGAAAGCGCAGGGTGTGCCCTTCCGGCAGGCCATCCTGCACGCGGGCGAAGAGCGGCTACGGCCTATTCTGATGACGACCATCGCCATGGTTATCGGTATGATTCCCATTGCCACCGCCAGCGGAGCTGGGGCCGAGTGGAAAAACTCGCTGGCCTGGGTACTGATTGGTGGACTAACCAGCTCCATGGTGCTGACCGTCTTTCTGGTACCGATGGTCTACTACCTCGTTGACCGGACGCAGCAGTGGTTCAGCACCCGCTTCAGCCCCTCGAAGAAGAGCGAGCCCGTTGCCGACGTGCTGGTTTCCTGACCGTATCGACCTTGTTCGGATTATATCCGCCCGGTATAGTCCGAACTCATTCATTCTCATGTCCAAACAACCCAGCTAACTCATGACATCGCAGCAAATCGACAATCAGCTTCGTACTATCCTGACCAACACCGGCATCAGCACCACCGCCCTGACCGACCAGGCTCATTTCAGCCGCGACCTGGGCTTCGACTCGCTCGACATTACCGACTTATTACTCCAGGTAGAATCCGGTTTCAGCATACGGATTCCGGACGAAGACTGGTGGCAGCTTCAGACGCTCGGCCAGTTGAAGGATTATCTGAGAAATCAACTGACGTTTGGTGAAACGCAGCTCTTATAAAGCGTGTTAATCAGATGACCTCTTTACACGACCATCCGTTACACTGTGCTTGCCGGCCAACCGGCGGCAAGCACAGCTTTTTCCATCAACTCATATGGAAACGCTTATTGAAGAACCTATACGAAGGGAGCAGTCGCTCCGGTACCAGCTGTCATTCCGTCCGTTTCTCCGCTACCTGAACGCCCAGCGTCAGGCGGCCGGCTCAGGCAGTATGGCCCGGCTGTACACCTACCTCATCGAGCAGTTTGAGCCGGTAGCCACCCTGACGAGTCAGTCGCTCGACGCGCTGCCGGCCGATACGCTCAGCAACTACTTTCAGCTGGCTACCACGGCGGTTCTGCCGCTGGCCGACTCCAGCCAGTCTGTTCCGTACGCCTTTGGGCTTCCGATGCCCCTGCGGCTTTTTCATCATTCGCCCGCGCTGGAACGGCTGATCAGCCAGTTTCCTCAGCTGCTGGTTACCCCGCCCGTTCATGACGACCCGGCCAGCAAACAGCGGTTTCTGTACCGGCTTATCCTTGAGAAATGTTACGACGTATCGATGCCGTACAGTCCCGGCCTGTCGTTCCGGTTTCAGCAGGAAGTAAGCGGCCTGACAAAGTATTACCAGCTGGACGTCAACATATCGTTCGTTGAGCCGTATGCTACCGGTGAGCTGCCCCCTCTTCAGCCCGCCTGGATCGAGTTTGCCCGGGGTAGTGCGCCCCTGCCCGCCCAGGTCCAGCCGCTGCCGCTGGAGGAGTTCACCTTCGAAGGCTTTTCTTTTTTTCGGGTCGAAGACGTAACCGAGTCCGAGTCCATTCAGCAGCTGCGCGACGTGTTTGTGCACCTTACCTCTGCCACCGAGCCCGAATCCTATACCCATTTCGAGACGGCCCTGCGCAACCTTTGCGGTCAGCCCGGCCTCGAAATCGGGTTGTTGCCGCTGCCCAAAGTGAACGGACAGCCGGTCGTTCTGCCCGATAATCACGAGCGGAGCGTTTTTCTGCGATTCTCGGGCCTCCGCATGGACGACTGCGATGAACTCATGACCCAAACGATGGTCAGCGAGCTGAGCTGCAACCCCTGTCCGCACCTGGTCACCGACCTGAGTGCACTCCCCCAACCGGCTTATCAGCTACTGGCCAGCAAAGGGTTCCGCAGCTTTCTGCTCTACCCGATCGTGGTTGGCGGAGAGATGCTGGGGGTTCTGGAGATGGGAAGCCGGCAACCCAACGCCTTCGACGAGACCATGCTGGGGCATATCGAGCGGGTGCTGCCGCTGATTCAGGAACTCATCCGCTACCAGCTCCAGCAGTTTCAGGATAGGCTGGAGACGTATATCCGGACCAAGTTTACCTCGCTGCAACCGGCCGTTGAGTGGAAGTTCTACGAAACCGCCTGGGCCGAGATAAGCCAGCCCACCACCGACCCGGCCCATACGAGTCCGTTGCCGATCCGTTTTCCGCAGGTTTACCCGTTCTATGGGGCCGTCGACATCCGAAATTCGTCTGCCGAGCGGCAGAAAGCCATTCGCCAGGACCTGCTGAATCAGCTGAGCCTGATCGAAGAGATTTTATACCAGGTTCGACAACCGGCCGTCGGCGATCGCCACAACAATTTGATGCTGAGCAGCTACCAATGGCAGACTCACCTCACCAACGGACTTACGCCCGACCAGGAGCAAAGCATTACCCTGTTTTTTCAGGACGAAGTGGCGCCGTATTTACAGCGGCTGCAAACCGAACAGCCGGCCCTGACGGCAGCCATCAGCCAGTATTTTGCGCAGATCGACCCCAAAACCGGATTCGTGAATCAGGCGCTGTCGGCCTATGAACAAACCATGGATCGGCTGAACAACGTCGTCAACAACTACATCAACCAGGAAGAAAAAGAGCTACAGGCGCTGTTTCCCCATTACTTCGAGCGGTATCGCACCGACGGCACCGAGTATAGCATCTACGCCGGCCAGTCGATTGCGCCCGGTACCAGCTTCCCCGAAACGGTTCGGCAGCAGCTCTACCAGTGGCAGCTGAAGTCGATGGTCGATATGGCCCGGCTTACCCATCAGCTGCGTCCCGAACTTCCGTTGCCGCTACAGACCACCCAGCTGATTCTGGCGCATACCCAGGCCGTAGACATCAGCTTCCGGCGCGACGAACGCCGGTTCGACGTAGAAGGCTCCTACAGCATCCGGTACGAGGTGCTGAAAAAACGCATCGACAAGGTAAACATCCGCAACACGAACGAGCGGCTCACCCAGCCCGACACCATCGCGCTGGTATACACCTACTCCGACGAGATCGCTGAATACCTGCCGTTTATTGCCGAACTCCAGCGGCAGGGCAAGCTGAAGCCGGGCCTCGACTACGTTGATCTGGAACCCGTACAGGGGGTTGCTACCCTGAAAGCCCTCCGGGTAGCCATCCAGTATCCTGACTGACCGTCACCCCACCGGCATGAAATCACTACATAACATAGCCTGCGGGCTGGCCGTGCTGATTGGTCTGGTCGGCGGCTACCCACGGGCACTGGCCCAGACGGCCCCGCCCGACTCGGTTCGGCACCGGATTATCCTGATTGGCGATGCCGGTCGGCTTCGGCAGCAGCGCAACCCGGTTGTCGACGCCGTAACGGCCCGATACGACCTCAACAACGCCCGCACCACCCTGCTGTACCTGGGCGATAACGTATATCCGCGCGGACTACCCGACGAAGGCAGCCCCGACTACAGCGCCCAGACCGAGGTGTTGCGGTACCAGGCCCAGCCCGGCAAACAAAGCCGCATCCTGTTCATACCCGGCAATCACGACTGGGGCAAAGGCAAACCCGACGGCTGGGAACGGATCCGGCAGCAGGGCCGCTGGATCGACAGCCTGAAAGCGCCCAACATCCGCCTGCTGCCCGCCGACGGTTGCCCGGGTCCGGAAGAAATACACCTCAGCGATCGGCTGGTGCTGGTCATCCTCGATACGCAATGGTGGCTCCACCCCTACGACAAGCCCGGCACCGATTCCGACTGCGCCTGCAAAACCCAGGACGAGGTGCTGGTTCGGCTCCGCGATATTGCGTACCGCAACCAGGGAAAAGGGCTTATTCTGGCTACGCACCACCCGTTTCGGAGTTACGGTATCCACGGCGGCTACTATACGGCCCGGCAGCACCTTTTCCCGCTGACCGATTTTGCGCCCCGGCTGTTCGTACCCCTGCCCGGCATAGGGTCGCTGTATCCGCTGGTGCGGGGGGTGTTCGGCAACATTCAGGACCTGGCCAACCCGACCTACCGGCAGATGGTCCGTGCCATCGAAACCACGCTGGCCCAGGTGCCGAATGTCGTGTTTGTGTCGGGTCATGATCACTCCATCCAGCACATTGTCGATAACAACCGGTCGTATATTGTCAGCGGATCGGGTATTAACCGGGAGCGGGTGAAGTCCGGGAAACTGGCTCGCTTCGTCAGCCCGGACTGGGGCTACGTGGTGCTCGATGAGCTGACCAGTGGCAGCCTCAACGCCACCTTTCATACCGTCGACGAAGCCGCCACGGCTACCCAGGTCCATGCGGCTCCGATCTTCGGCCGGCTTCCGGCTATTGATTCAACCCGGACGGGGTCGGCTCGTTCCACCCGCTGGCCCGACAGCGTTACCGTAGCCATAGCCCCGGCCTACGACAGCGTAGGTGGCGTTCACCGGCTGCTGCTGGGCAACAACTACCGCCAGACCTGGGCCACCCCGGTTACCTTTCCGGTCTTTGACCTGACCCATACCCTGGGCGGCTTCACCATACTCCAGCGGGGGGGCGGTATGCAGACCAAATCGCTGCGGCTGGCGAATGTCGATGGACGCGAGTGGGTATTGCGGAGTATTCAGAAAGACCCGACCGGTGCCCTGCCGGTGGCCCTGCGCCAGACCATTGCGAAAGACGTGTTGCAGGATGAAATATCGGCCGGGTTTCCGTTTGCGCCACTGGCCGTCGCTTCCCTGGCCGAAGCCGCCGGGGTTCCCCACGCAACACCCCGCCTGGTTTACGTACCCGACGACCCCGCCCTGGGCATCTACCAGGCCGATTTCGGGCAGTCGGTAGCCCTGCTGGAAGAGCGTAATCCGGTCGATGGCAAGTCGGTCAGCACCGCCAAAGTCCTCGAAGCCCTGGCCGACGATAACGACAACCGCGTAGACCAGCGGGCCGTACTCCGGGCCCGGATGCTCGATCTGCTGATCGGCGACTGGGACCGGCACGAAGACCAGTGGCGGTGGGGCTCCCGCAAAACCACCGGCGGCAAAACATACTACCCCATTCCCCGCGACCGCGACCAGGCTTTTTTCAGGGCTGGCGGTCTGCTACCCTCGGTGGCGGCCCTGCCGTGGCTACAGCCCAAATTTCAGGGATTTGCCACGAAGCTGGGCAACGTAAACGGGCTGATGACGAACGCCCGCTACTTCGACCGGCTGTTCCTGCAGGAACTTTCCACGCGAGATTGGATAAACGAGATTACGGATCTGCAAACCACGCTGACCGACAGTGTGCTCCGCCAGGCCATCGGCCAGCTCCCCGAAGCGGTTCGGCAGCAGTCGGGCGATCGGCTGTTCGAGACGCTGCGGGCCCGTCGCGGCTGGCTGCTGCGCGAGGGGCTGACCTACTACCGGTTTCTGGCCAAAACCGTCGACATACCCGGTTCCGATAAAGCCGAGCTGTTTCGCGTCGACCATCGGGACGACGACCATGTAGCGGTTTCGGTGTATAAGATCGGCAAAGACGGGGCCGATGCCCGGCGGCTGTACTACCGCGTTTTCGACACGTCGGTTACGCGCGAGATCCGGCTGTACGGACAGAAAGGCAACGACCGCTTCGAGGTCGGCGGAACGCAGAAGGCCAACGTAACCATCCGGCTCATCGGCGGCAAGGGCAACGACGTCTTCACCGTTACGGGTACACCCGGCAAACCATTCATCTACGACCGGACAACCGAAGCCAATACCCTGCCGGAGCCCGGCCTGGCCCGGCTGCGGCCCGGCACCGACAAAGCCGTTAACCAATTTGATCCGCACGCATTCACCTACGACCGGCTGGCCCCGCTGCTGTCGGCAGGCTATAACCTGGATGACGGCCTGCTGCTCGGCGCGGGGGTGCAATGGAAAACCCACGGGTTCCGGAAAGCCCCGTTTGCGACCGACAACCGGCTCCTGATCAGCCGGGCGCTCGCCACCGACGCCGTATCGCTCCGGTACAGCGGCACCTTCACCGACGTAATCGGCCGAAACGACCTCGTCGTCAACGCCGTGGCGAAAGCGCCTACCAACGTCTCCAACTTCTTCGGCCCCGGCAACGAGTCGGCCTACGACCAGACCCGCCGGATCAGATACTACCGCACCCGTTATAACCTCATCACGGCGTCGGCCCAGCTCAGGCACGCGCTGGGTACGCACGCCAGTATATCGGCGGGGCCCGTCTTTCAGTATTTCAGCCTCGACCTGGCCGACAACCGGGGGCGGTTTATCGAGCGCTATCTGGCCGATCAGGGAACGGCGGCTTTTTTACAGCGGGAAAGTTATGGCGGTATACAGGCTGGTATAACCCTCGACACCCGCACCGATCCGGCGCAGCCGATCGGGGGCGTTTACTGGCACACCACCCTGCTGGGGCTACAGGGTTTCGGGCAGCAGGCCAACACCTTACGCAGCTTCAGTCGGCTTTTCATCTGTATACGCGCCTGGACCCGGCCGGGCGGCTGGTACTGGCCCACCGGATCGGGGGCGGCCTGACGTACGGCAACCCGGCCTTTTACCAACTGCTGTACCTAGGCGGGCAGGATAACCTGCGGGGTTTCCGAAACTTCCGTTTTGCGGGTAACCACATGCTTTACCACAGCCTTGAAGCCCGGCTCAGGCTATTCAGCTTTCAGTCATTCCTGTTTCCGGGCCAGGTCGGGCTTACGGCTTTTCACGACATCGGGCGGGTATGGTTCACCGGCGAGTCGTCGCACCGCTGGCATAACGGCTACGGGGGCGGGCTGTACGTGACCCCGGCCAGTCTGCTGGTCATAACGGCACAGGCCGGTTTGTCGACCGAGGGGGTGTTGCCGTACGTTTCTATGGGTTTCCGATTCTGATTTTTACTTCCAATCCCGCTGCCCTATGCAGGCCATCAATCTTCACCACCTAAAAAACTACGTGCACCGCTTCTTTCAGGAGCACCCCCGCCCCGAACTGGTCTACCATAATCTGGAGCATACCAAAGAGGTGGTCAACGCCGTCGATGAACTGGCACAGCATGCCAGCCTTAGCGAGTCCGATTACCTGGCCGTGATGGCCGCGGCCTGGTTCCACGATCTGGGCTACCTGACAGGCCCACCCGAGCAGCACGAAACCGCCAGCGCCGACCTGGCCGCGGCCTACCTGCGGGAAGCCGGGGCCGACGCCGACCTTATCGACCGGGTGCAGCGCTGTATTCTGGCAACCCAAATGCCGCAATCGCCCCAAACGCTGCCCGAAGAAATCCTGTGCGACGCCGATCTGTACCACCTGGGCTCCGACGCCTATAAAGACCGGCAGAAACGGCTTAGGAAAGAGCTGGAGCAACTGAGCAGGCAGTCGATTTCGGGCAGCTACTGGCGGCAGCAGAACATAGCCCTGCTCGAACAGCATCGGTATTTTACCCCGTATGCACAGCGGCACCTGCAAAAAGGACAGGCCGAGAACCTGGAACGGATGCGCGACAAACAGGCCGAAAAGGCAGCCGTCTCCCCGGCCAGTGCGGTTACGGAAGCCCAGCCGCAGCCAGCCGCTCCGGCCAGTGAACCCGAAAAAGGTCGAAAAAAAGACAAGGAGAATCGCCCGGACCGCGGGATAGAAACCATGTTCCGGACCACATCGACCAATCACCTGCGGCTGAGCGAAATTGCCGATAGCAAAGCCAACATCATGATCTCCGTCAACTCGATTATGGTGTCGGTACTGGTATCGGTACTGCCCCGCCGAATCGAAGAAAACCCGAGTCTGATTGTGCCCACGGCGCTGTTCCTGACCACGTCTATTCTGACGATCATCTTCGCTATCCTGGCCACCCGCCCCAACGTCACCCAGGGCACTTTCTCCCACGAAGACATTCAGCAGCGAAAGGGCAACCTCCTTTTTTTTGGCAACTTCCACCAGATGAGCCTGGGCGAATACGAGTGGGGCATCAGTGAGCTGATGCGCGACAGCACCTATCTCTACAGCTCCATGACGCGCGATATATATTACCTGGGCAGGGTACTGGGCAAGAAATACAAATTGCTACGGGTGGCCTACAACATCTTTATGTTTGGCTTTGTGGTATCGGTGCTGGCCTTCCTCGGCGTCTTTTTCTACTCCGGCAAATAACGACACCCAACCATCAATCGCCCCAACGCAGCCCGGGGGCACCTGCCTGCGTCTGTAAGCAGTACAAAAGCCCTCAGAGGTTGTTTGGGGAAGTCAGTTGAGAAGGTAAAGCCGTGATGAGACCCGATTTTATACCCCCCAGCCCATTCGAGCGGACTAACGTCAGCAAGTATCTTCCCCAAACAATCCCGTCAGGGGGTGATATGTCCATAGCCTCCCCGCAGCCAACGTGATCCATCTCCGGCGGGAGTGACATGTAAAAAGCCCCATGCTCTGCACGGGGCCTGTTTATTGTCGATCACTGACGGGCCGATAGCCGGGCCGTTGTTGATTATTTCTGGCTGATCTCCGCTTCGCTGGCCGATGCCTTGTACACACCAACTTCGGCCAGTTCAACGGGGCCACCGAGGCTCGTAAACGAGAACCGCAACCGCGAGGAACGCACTGCCGGAAACCGCAGCAGCCGCTTGTAGCCCACGGTGGTGAACGATTGCAGCGGCTGCCACGCACGGCCATCCCAGTACTCGACCCGTCCGCCCGATACGCGCTGCCCGCTGGCGATGTTTTCCTGGATGGAAATTCGGTCGAACGACGACTCGCCCGCCAGGTCGACCGTCAGCGACTGGCTGGCGGGCAGCGTCACGAACGTGTTCAGCTTTCGGTCGGTTAGTTTGGGATTCTTCGCCACGAGGTTGGTCCGGAAGGTTTCGTTCAGAATGGTGCGGAACGCTTTCAGACTGGCCACATCCGAATCAGACAGGAGCCCGTCGCGGTTAGGCGGCACGTTGAGCAGCAGCAGGCTGTTCCGCCCGACGGACTGGTAATACAGATTCACCAGATTGGCCCCCGAGCGGACTTTGCTGTCTTCGGCAGGGTGATAGAACCAGCCGGGCCGGATGCTCACGTCGGTTTCGGCCGGAATCCAGCGCTTACCCGCCGGGTCGCCCGTGTTCAGGTATTTCGAGTCGGCCACGCCCGGCGCCATGCCATCGGTATTGATCATCGACCAGCAGGTTTCGCCCGCATTACCGGCTTCGTTGCCGACCCAGCGCACATCGGGTCCGGCGTCGGAAAACATAACCGCGTTGGGCTGCAACTCGCGAACCAGTGCCCAGTAACCGTCAAAATCATAGGTCATGTCTTTGGCATTCTCGCCCTTGGCCCCATCGAACCAGACTTCCGACACCTCTCCGTAGTTGGTCAGCAGTTCGCGCAGCTGCGCCTTGTAATAGTCGTTGTAGGCGGCCGTGCCGTAGCGTGGCTCGTGCCGATCCCAGGGCGACAGGTAAACGCCGAATTTCAACCCGAACTCGCGGCAGGCATCGGCTACCTCCCGAACAACATCCCCTTTGCCACCCTTCCACGGACTGCCCTTTACCGAATGGTCGGTCAGTTTGGTTGGCCACAGGCAGAAGCCATCGTGGTGCTTGGCGGTAATGATGGCCATTTTGAATCCCGCATCGCGCAGGGCCCGCACCCACTGCCGGGCGTCGAGTTGGGTCGGGTTAAAAATAGCCGGGCTTTCGGTACCATCGCCCCACTCTTTATCGGTAAACGTGTTGACCGTAAAGTGCAGAAACGCCGTGGTTTCCAGTTGCTGCCAGTTTAGCTGGCGGGGGGTTGGTTTGGGTTGGGCCTGGCTGACCGTACCCGAAAGAAGGCTCGCCAGCAGGAGGGCGGTTACATACGTCAATTTCATGCAGGGAAACAATCAGTAGTCAATAGTCCTGCAAAGAAGCCAATAAATTGGAATGAGTACTGGTGAACCTGTCAGATTTCTGCGAACGGCCTCGTACCGCCCATCCATTCTACCGGGACAGCTTTCCGGCGACCCCCGGGGCGCTACTGGTTTTTCTTCGCCGACAGCCCGACCGTTTGCCGAACAACCTGCATGGTAGCGGCCTGCCGTTGCCGCACGAAGGCCATGGCTTTGTTCACCCTGGCTTTTGCGGCCGGATAGTCGCGGTGAATAGTCAACAATTCGGCACTCAGGGCTTCGGCGGGGGTCTGGTCGATCTCGAACAGCCAGTTACCCAGACCGATATCGCGGAACATCCAGCCTTTGCGGCCGTGGGCCAGGGGCCGCGCATGAACAACGGGCACGCCCAACGCCAGCCCCATGATGAGCGAATGCGGCTCGATCCCGAACATCGAATGGGCGCGGGCATAAACCGACATGGCTTCGTCCGCATTCCAGTAGGTATCGCGCCAGACCACCTGCCGCTGAATATCGGCGGAGAGCTGGTCGTATACGCCGGTTTTGGCCTGCGCCACTTCCTTGCTCACTTCGGGCGCCAGCAGCACCTTCAGGCCCGTTTCTCTGACCCAGGTCGTAATGAGCTCCCGCACTTTGCCCAGCCGCTGCCGGTCCTGCTCCTGCTGGGCGGGGGTTGGCTGCGCCGGGTTCAGCGGACTGCCTTTGCTTTTATCGTACAGGTGCGGGGTGTTGGTCCGGATCACGACCGTCAGAAATTTCTGGTCCTCCAGCCCATTCTTTTTCAGGAAAGCCATTCCTTTCTCTTCATCACGAACGTCGATGCCGAAGCAGCCGTCGGGGCCGAACTCCAGCTTGCCGGGCCGGAACGCATGCTCGCTCAGGAACGCCCGGGACTCATCGTCGCGGCAGTAGATAAACGCGGCCCGGCTCAGCACGTCTTTAAAGACAGGCATGGCCGGATGCGCGAACTTATCGAACGACTGCCCATACAAGCCGAACGGAATGCCGCGGTCGAGGCAGTAATAAAAAGGCGTCAGCCCTGCCATGGTAGTCCCCCATTCGTAGCCGAACAGCCCGTAATTATACACCATCCCTGAGTTGACTATGTACAGGCTGGCCCGGTCGAAAGCCTCTTTCAGCTCTCCCTCAAAGGGCTTATCGCGGTCGTAGAAGGCACCGCGCACGATTTTCACCTTCGGAAAATGTCGGGTGATGACTTTTTCCGTTTCGGGCCGCGGGTCCTGGTGCCACAGCAGAATCTCGGCTTCGGGTACGTACCGTTCCAGCAGACGCAGCGTACCGGGGGTGTGGCCCTGATCGCCGATGTTGGCATCGTTCCAGGACGACCGGAGCAGAATAACCGGGTTCCTGGGGGGAGCAACGGCGGGTCGATCGGCTACCCCTGGCAGGGATTCGGCTGGCAATATCGCCGTTGCCGACGACAGCGCCGATAGTTTGATAAAGTCGCGTCTTGTTGTCATAAATTAACTGGCGGCCAGGGCCTTCCGGACTACGCCCATGGTTTCCTGCTGGCGTTTCTGTACAAATTTCTGAGCCTGAGCAACGGTTTTTCGGGCGGCTTCAGGGTTCTGGGCCATCTTCAGCACCGTCGGTACAATACGGGCCACGTCGGCCGGCGTATCCATATCGAACAGCCACTGGTCCAGACCAATATCGCGCCACATGAAGCCTTTGCTCGTCTGCTCTTCAAAGCGACAGACTATAGCCGGTATACCGTTGGCAATGCACATAATCGGCGAATGCATCTCCAGGCCGAACAAACCCGCCGACCGCCGGTAGGTGCTGACGGCCTCGTCGGTCAGCCAGTACCGATCGCGCCAGACCACCCGGGCTTTCACATCATCGGGCAGCGGGTCGTACAGCATCTCTTTGCCGATCCTGACCTGGGTTTCGTTTTCCGGCACCAGCAGCACCTTCATGGGCGTTTGCCGCACAACCGCGATGATGGCCTCCCGGATGGGCGCGTTGTCATGTTCCTTCATCTGCTCGTTACGCGCGTGTTTGGCCGGATTGACGGTCTGTTTTTTCTGCGGCAGCTCCCACCAGGGCGAGAACCGGAGCTGCGGAATGGCACACAGAAACCGGCCGTCTTCGAGCCCATGCTGCCGAAGAAACGACACGGCCGCTTCGTCGTTTTTCACATCGACCGCAAAAGCGCCATCGGGGCAGAACTCCATCACCGGGTTGACGACCCCGGCTTTCCGGGCAAAGGCCAACGAGACCGAATCACGGAAATACGCGAACCGGGCCTGGTTCAGCAGCTCCACATCCAGCGGGTTGACCGTTTGCCGGTCGGCAGGCAGGCCGTAGATGCCGGGGAACGTGATGCCGTAGATGCCATAGGGCTTGCCGGTCTCCCGACGCCAGCGGTCCAGGTCAGGACGTGCCACCAGCGAGGGGCCGGAGCCGTGTAACAGAAAGTTGCAATCGGCAAACGCCCGGGCCACATCGGCCGGTGTCTGTACGATCGTCACCCGGGGAAACCGCTTCCGCAGCATCTCCTCCACGCCGTTGTCGACATGCATGGGCCACAGCCGCACCGGTGCGTCGGGCAGGTATTTTTCGAGGAGCGCCAGCACACCCGGCGTGTGGCCAATGTCGCCAATATTTTCGGTCTGCCACGACGACCGGAGCAGTATCGTTTTTTTATCAGCCAGCCGGGCCAGCGCGGGCAGGCTCATCAGCAAGCCGGCCAGGGCGGGCGTTTGCCGCAGAAACGTACGACGGGTTTCCATCTATCAACTAGGCTGTTTTTTTCAGAAGTCCCATGGTTTCGCGCTGCCGCTGCTCAACGAACCGACGTCCCTGGGCGGCCTTGGCCCGGGCCGCTTTGGGGTCTTTGGCCATGGCCAGCACCGTAGGCACGTAGCGGCCGATATCCTGCTCGTTGTCCATATCGAAGAGCCAGTCACCCAGCCCGATATCACGCCACATGAAGCCTTTGCTCGTCTGCTCTTCAAAGCGACCCACCACGGCCGGAATCCCGTTGCCAATACACATGATGGGCGAGTGCATCTCCAGGCCGAACAAACCCGCCGACCGCCGGTAGGTGCTGACGGCTTCGTCGGTCAGCCAGTACCGATCGCGCCAGACCACCCGCGGCTTTACATCGTCGGGCAGCTTATCGAACAGGATTTCCTTGCCCAGCTTCACCTGCGTTTCGTCTTCGGGGCAGATCAGTATGTTCATGGGTGTTTGCCGGACAATAGCCACCATGGCCTCCCGAAGCGGAGCGTTGTCGTGTTCCTTCATGGCCTGGTTACGCGCGTCGCGGGTGGCATCGAAAGCGGTTTTTTTGCTGGGTATCTCCCAATAGGGCGTGAAGCGGTTACGCGGTATCACGCACATGAACTTACCGTCTTCCAGTCCATGCTGCTGCATGAAAGCCAGCGCGGCCTGATCGTTCTGCAAATCGACGGCGAAGGCACCATCGGGGCAAAACTCCATCACGGGGCTGGTTACGCCATTGGATTTGGCAAACGACAGCGACACCGAATCGCGGAAGAGCGCAAAACTGGCGTTGCTCAGCAGCTCTACATCCAGCGGATTGGCCGTTACAGTGGCCCTGGGGTCGGGGCTGTAAACGCCGGGGAAGGTGATGCCGTAGATGCCATACGGCTTACCGGTTTCGTTGTGCCAGCGCTCCACATCCTTACGCGCCACCAGCGAGGGGCCCGAACCGTGGAGCATAAACGCGCACTCCTTCAGCGCCCGCGCCTGATCGTCCGGGGTTTTGAGGATAGCCACCTTCGGGAACCGACGGCGCAGCAGTTCTTCGACACCATTGTCGACGCTGGAGGGCCACAGCCGCACCTCGACATCGGGCAGGTATTTCTCCAGCAGAGCCAGTACACCGGGCGTATGGCCAATGTCGCCGATGTTGACCGTTTGCCAGGACGACCGGAGCACGATCGATTTCCTGGCGGCTGGCTGCGCCAGGGCGGGTATGCTCATCAGCAACCCCATCAGCGATGGGGTCTGCTTCAGAAACTCTCTTCGGTTAGTCATAAACGAGGGTACGGTTAATAGCCCGGGTTCTGGGCCAGATTGGGGTTAGCGTCCCGGTCCGACTGCGGAATGGGCAGCAGCACATGAAAGGGCTGAATGGCGGCATTTCTATTGAAGCTGTTCTCAGCCTTGACGGCTGCGAGCAGACGGCCCGTCCGGATCAGATCGAACCGGCGGCTCCCTTCAAACGTCAGCTCCAGCCGCCGTTCCAGCCAAACGGCCTCCTGAAACGCCTGGTAGCTGAGGCCACTCAGCGGGCTCAGGCCCGCCCGGGTTCGTACCCGGTTCAGCGCGGCAAAGGCGTCGGCCGTTGGGCCGTTGTTGGCTTCGTTGAGCGCTTCGGCGTACATCAGCAGCACATCGGCATAGCGCAGAATGGGAATGCTCGTCCCTTCGCCCCCGTTGGTTTTGGCCGTTCTGTCCCACAGTTTCTGGAAAGCGACCGCTTTGGTCGGGTCCGGATCGGTTATGGACAGGTTGGTCGTAACCCCGTTGAAGACATAGGACGTCAGGAAGGTAACCGCCTTGCGCTGGTCGGCGCTGGTGTAGGCGTTGAACAGGCTCGCCGTTGGCCGCGCAATACCCGATCCGCCACCGGGGTAGATGGGCCCCGACCGTACGCCAAAACCCCGGCCCAGTCCGTGGCCCCGCACGTCGGTCAAGTACTGTACCTCGATGATATTCTCTTTGCCACCCCGGGCCGTCAGGGCGAAGGCTTCGGCAAACGTAGCGTACAGGTCATAGACACCCAGGTCGATTACTTCTTTCGCTTTGGCAGCGGCCTGCGCCCAGTAAGGCGAGTTTTTGGTGGTGCCGGCCCGGGTCAGGTAGACCTTGGCCAGCATGCCTTTTGCCGCGCCCTGCGTCATCCGGCCCGATTCGCTGGCTGGGTACGATTTGGGCAAATCCGCTTCGGCTTCTTTCAGGTCGGTTTCGATCTGTTCGTAGATTTTGGCTACGGGATCCCGCGGTACCGCCAGTCCCTCCAGCGAAGTTGTTTCCTTAATGACCAGCGGCACATCGCCGTAGAGCCTGACGAGGTTGAAATAGTGAATGGCGCGCAGGCATTTGGCTTCGGCTACGTACCGTTTTTTGAGCGCTTCGTCCATCGGAATACCCGGCACCCGGGCCATGACGATGTTGGCGCGGTTGATCCCAGAATAAGCGCCACCGAACCCGCCGATCAGGGTATTGGTCGATACGATGTTGTAGCGCCACAGCAGTGGTCGATCGGCCGCCCCGGTCAGAAACGGCACCCCGTCGTCGGTGGTCGTAACGTCCACGCTGTGTTCGATGGGGGCGTTCAGGGAAGCGTAACACGCGCCCAGGGCCGCCCGCGCATCGTCGGCGGTTTTGAAGTAGGTAGCGTCGGTCAGGTTCGTGACCGGCACCAGATCGAGTTGATTTTCGCACCCCAGCGTCACCAGGGCCAGCAACGGAAGCAGGTATTTGATTTTCATGGGTCAGGCGATGCGTTTAGAAAGAGAGGTTCAGACCAGCCAGTACGGTTTTAGCCGTCGGATAAGCCCCGTAGTCCAGCCCCTGGCTGAGCGATGAGCTGCCAAACCGGTTCACTTCGGGGTCGTAGCCGGTGTAGTTCGTAAAGGTGAACAGGTTCTGAGCCGTCACGTACACCCTGGCGGTGCTCACCGACAGCCGGTCGAGCAGGGTTTTAGGCAGGTTATATCCCAGCGAGATATTCTTGACCCGCAGGTACGAGCCGTCTTCGACCTGGAAACTGGACAGAATCCGCGACCCACCGGCGGCATTGGCGCGGGGAATGGTGTTGCTGGGATTGGTGGGCGTCCAGCGGTCCAGCACCCGCGCCGACTGGTTGTTACCGCCCGTCAGGTTGATGAGGTCGAAGGTGCCGTAGTTCAGTATGCTGTTACCCGATACGCCCTGAATAAAAATGTTCAGGTCGAAGCCCCGGTAGGAGAAGGTGTTGTTAAGCCCTCCGAACAGTTTTGGGTTGGCATTGCCGATCACGTCCCGGTCGAGGTCGTTGATGGTTCCGTCGCCGTTGAGGTCTTTGTAGCGCAGATCGCCGGGCCGGGCCGTTTTCTGAGCCGATGCGTCGACTTCGGCCTGGTTTTGAAAAATACCGTCGGTTACGCGCCCGTAGAAGTTACCCAGCGGACTCCCTACGCGCAGCAGAATCGGGTTGATGGTGGTGGCGAAAATGACGGCATCGGTTCCCGTGGTGAACTCCTGTCGCCCATCCAGCGTCAGAATTTTGTTCCGGTTCAGGGTTACGTTGAAATCCGATGTCCAGCGGAAGCCACCCCGTGCCGAGTTGCTGTTGATATTGACGGTATTCAGCGCCAGCTCGAACCCTTTGTTTTCAACACTACCGATGTTTTTCAGGGTCGCGTTGAAACCCGAGGAGGTAGGTACGCCCACGAAAAACAGCAGGTCAGCGGTTTTTTTGATGTAATAATCGGCCGTAAGCTGAATCCGGTTGTTCAGGATGCCTACGTCAAGGCCCGCGTCGAACTGGGCGCTGCGTTCCCAGCGCAGGTCGGGGTTGGCAATACCGGCGGTGGTGGCGCCGGAGTTGAGTACCCCTCCCAGTACGTGTGAGTAGTTGCCGATGTTGGCCAGGTACTGATAGTTTCCGATTTCCTGGTTGCCCGACAGCCCGTAACTGACTCGTAGTTTGGTATCAGACAATATGTTCTGGTTCTTCAGCCATTTCTCGTTGGCCAGTTTCCAGGCAAAAGCCCCCGACGGGAAGAACCCAAACTTGTTGTTGGTACCAAAGCGCGACGACCCGTCCCGACGGGCGGTAAAGGTCAGCAGAAAGCGGTCGTCGAAGCCATAGTTGACGCGGGCCAGGTACGAAATCAGCCGCCAGTCGTTGGCTCCGCTGCTGGGCGCCAACAGCGACGAACCCGCAGCCAGGTTGTTATACAGCGCAAAGTCGTTCGGAAACGTATTGGCTCTGGCCATCACATCTTCGGTAGCCAGCCCCTGAATGGTGTACCCCAGCAGCGCGCTTACCGTATGGCGGGTGGTCAGTTGCCGGGTGTAGTTCAGCGTATTCTCGTTGAGCCAGCCAATACTCTGCCTCGCGTTGACCGAGGCCGAACCGCCCGAGCTGGACCCGTCCAGCACCAGCCGCGAGCTGTAGCTGTTGCCCTTCGTCGATTGCAGATCGGCCCCAAAGCTGGTTCTGACGGTCAGCCCTTCCGTGATTTTGTAGTCGACGTAGGAGTTGGCCAGCAGGCGAATCAGCGAGCTGAGGTTCCGGATTTCGTTGGCAATGGCAACCGGGTTATCGACGCCGTATCCATTCAGGGTACCCAGGTTCCGGAAGTAAGTGCCGTCGGGGTTATAGACCGGGAACGTAGGCGAGTTACTCAGCGACGCACTCGTTACCCCACCGCCCGCGTTGCCGTCTACTTCGGTCCGGGCACTCCGGCCGGTCGTATAGGCTCCCTGCACGGTAAGCCCCACCCGCAGCCGCGACGATACGTCATTGTCGAGGTTGGCGCGCAGGCTGTAGCGTTTGAAGTTCGAGTTGATGATGATCCCCTGCTGATCGAAATACCCGAACGAGACCGCGTAGCGCGACTTTTCGGAGCCGCCCGATACGCCGAGCTGGTGGTTCTGGATGGGCGCGTTGCGGAGTATTTCGTTCTGCCAGTTGGTGCCTTCGCCCAGGCTGGCCGGTAAGGGCCGGTCGGCGGTGCTGCCGTCGAAATAAGGGCGCCCGCCGTTGTTGGTCTGCGCTTCGTTGACAAATTCGGCAAACTGCCGGGCGTTGAGCAGCGGTATGGTTCGCCGGGCCGACTGCGACCCGTAATACATCTCGTAACTCACCACCGACTTGCCCGCCCGGCCGCGTTTGGTCGTTACCAGCACCACCCCATTCGAGCCCCGCGAGCCGTAAATGGCCGTAGCACTGGCATCTTTCAGGACTTCGATCGATTCGATATCGTTCGGGTTGATGGAGTTGAGGCCCGTTGTCGGAAACCCGTCGATTACGTAGAGCGGGTCGTTGCTGGCGTTGACAGAACCCGACCCGCGAATCCGGATCGTGGCCGCCCCGCCGGGCCGGGCTGAGTTCTGCACGACCTGTACCCCGGCGGCCCGCCCCTGCAGCGCCCGGTCGAACGCCACGATGGGTGTCGCCTTGATGTCGGTCTCCCCCACCCGGGCCACCGCCCCCGTCAGGTCCGACTTCTTGACGGTTCCGTAGCCAACCACCACTACCTCGCTCAGGGTTTTGTCGTCTACCTTCAGCGTTACGGCCAGCGTGGTCCGGCTCCCGACCGGTATTTCCTGCGGCAGGTACCCTACATAGCTGAACACCAGCACAGCCTCGGGGCCCGGAACGCTGATGCGGTAGTTGCCGTTCTGGTCGGTCGATGTGCCCCGTACGGAGCCTTTCACCACGACGCTGACGCCCGGCAAACCAGCCCCGGTTTCGTCGGAGACGGTACCGCTCACGGTTTCGTCGGCCACATCGGCACTGGTCGGGCTGGCCGATACGCCGGCGGTACGCTGGGCAACGGCCGATTCGGCACCAGCGGGAGCAGTCGTACCGGGTTCAGAAAATCGGCTGTTGCTGCCCAGGTCGGGCCGGGCGGCCGGTTTAGCCAGCACGACATAAGACGTTCGGTTAATTTTTTTGTAGCGCAGCCCGTGGGGACTCAGGATGGCCGTCAGCGCTTTTTCCAGTGACGATTCGGCCGCAAACTGACTGGGCGAAACCAGCAGGTTATCCACCGTTTTCAGCTCAAACAGAATGTCGACCTGGTACTTACTTTTCAACTCGGTCAGGACTTCTTTCAGCTGGCGCGACGCGTTGGCTCTGGGCATCTGGCCCTGCCCCGGCTGCGTTTGCCGGGCAATGGCCAGCGCCTGCGACCAGCCCGGTTGCGGCCCAAAAAGCAAAGCGGTTAGCAGCAACCCCCAGCAGGAGGCTTTGGGTAGTCGGTAATTCATAGGAAGAAAGGGTTAGCGGAATGACTGCTTAGCGGGTCGACAGGCGCACGTGATTACCCTGTCGCACCACATTGATATCGAGTAGTTCAGAAATCGTTTGCAGAAGCTGATCGACGTTATCGGCCCGGAACGACCCCATCAGCACGCGGCTGGCCAGCGCCTTATCCCGGATTTCTACCTCCAGGCCGTAGCTTTCGCGGAGCATGTAAGCCACCTCCTGCAGCGTTGTTTCGTCGAATACAAATCGTTTGTCCTCCCAGCCGGGATACAGCTGCGGCTGATCGAGGGCCCGGTGGGTCAGGCGGTTTCGGCGGTCGAGGGTCACCTGGTCGCCGGGCTTCATGAGCAGTTGTTTCGGCTGGTTCCGGTCGGCGTAGTTGACCTGCACTTTTCCTTTCCGAAGCACGACTTTAGCCCCCCGCTCGCGGGTGTAGACGCTAAACTCGGTGCCGAGTACCACCACGTCGAGCCGCTGGTCTGTTCTGACCACGAACCGCCGGTGGTCGGGCAGGTGCTTCACCGCAAAACTGGCCTCGCCCCGCAGCCAGACCTCCCGCGACTGGTTACCAAACCCCCAGCGCGGCACCTGCAGCGTCGTATTGGCGTTGAGCGTTACTCGGCTCCCGTCGGCCAGCCGGACCGTCGAAATCTCGCCGTAGTCGGTGCGGTAGGTCTGATACCGGAGCAGATCCCGAAACAGCCAGCCCCCCAGGCCCAGCAACAGCACCACCGACGCAGCCATGAGCCAGGTCCAGCCGTAACGCCGTTCCCGCGCGGGCCTACTGGTATCGACCGGTGCCGGAGCGGGCTCGTCGGTATGCGGATTACTGGCCAGAAAGCGGCTGTATTGCTGCAGGGCGGCTTCCGTCTGGGCTACGTACTGCGGACCATTGTTTTCCCACTCCTCCAGCCAGACGTAGTACTGCTCTTCGTTGGCCCGCGTCCGCAACCACTGCTCGATCAGCTGCCGTTGCAGGGGCGACGTTTTTCGGGCAAAGTGGTCGAAAATCAGTTCTTTGTTTATTTCTGATTTCATAGCGATGACAGGCGTTTACAGACAAGACACGTTTTTGGCAGAATCACCTTACTGCTGGTCGAAGAATCTGGCCAGAATGGCGGGCAGCATCAGCATCAGCCAGTGGTTTTTCAGCCCCTTTCGCACCAGAGCCAGGGCCTTGACGATGTGAACTTCTACGGTCTTGATAGATATGCCGAGTTCATCGGCCACTTCCTGATACCGTTTTCCTTCGAAGCGGTTCAGCAGAAAGACCTTCCGGCACTGGGGCGGCAGCTGCTCAACGAGCTCTTCGACCTGCTGAAGCACCTCGTCATACTGCATGATCTGATCGGGACGCTGTTCGATACCACCGTCCGTATGGCGGGCTTCGTCGAGATCGTCGAGCTGCTGAAACTCCAGGCGCAGGTGGTTATAGGCTTCGTTCCGAACGCTCCGGAACAAGTAAAACCGGTACGAGGAGGTCACGGTAGCGTAGGCTCTGGTTTTCCAGAACCGGCAGAACACCTCGCTGACCAGATCTTCGGCCACCTCCCTCGAGTATACGAAGCGCACCGCATGGCTGCACAGCGCCTTGTGATACCGACGAAACAGCAGTTCGCAGCCCCGGCTGGGGTCCTGCTCCATAATACGACGCAGAAACAGCTCGGAGTCAGGGTTCTCCGGCTCTTCGGCTTCCGGCCTGCCTACAGGCGTTGCCCGAAGTGGCAACACCCGCAGGCGGAGCGAGTCATCGGCATGGTCGTCTGGCAGGCGTTCTGGCATAATCTTCGGTTCAGACAAAATTTTCTAAAAAATATACTCGAACCTTTCTATAAGACCAGACAACAATTCCGGCATATCACCTTACTCGGCGCTCCTTTTTTTTGAATTATTTTTTCGGACCGTGCTTCCCGCCTACTCAGGCAGCGCCGATGGCATGGCGTCGGCGGGTCGGCTTCCCCAGTTCAGGTTCGGCTGAGGGCCCATGATCAGGCTCAACTCCCCGCCCGCCAGCAGTTCAGCGTGGGTAAGGTAGGTGCGCGCAAACGGTTTGCCATTGAGCGTAGCCGACTGGATGTATACGTTGGCGGGGCTGTTGTTACGGGCGCGGATGGTAAACGGCTTCCCGGCGCCGGACCGGATCGTTACGGCATCGAGAGCCGGACTGCCCAGCACATAATAGGGCGTTCCGGGACAGACCGGGTACAGGCCCGCCATGCTGAACACCAGCCAGGCCGACATCTGGCCGCCGTCTTCGTTGCCGCTCAGCCCACCGGGACCCGTACTGTACTCGTCGGCGATGAGCTGCCGAACCCGCGCCTGGGTCTTGTAAGGCGCACCGGCGCAGGCATACAGATACGCAATCTGGTTGTTGGGCTCATTGCCATGCCAGTAGTGCCCACCGTTGAACAGGGTATCCAGCTTGGCCACCAGCCGATCGCGTCCGCCGACCAGCCTGGACAGCCCCGGTATGTCTTGCGGTACGAAAAACGTGTACTGCGCTGGAGAGCCCTCGGTAATGAACGACGCCCGTAACGCAAACGGATCGAACCGGTCAATCCAGCGTCCGTCGGCGTAGCGGCCCCGCACGTAGCCCGTGGCGGGGTCCAGTACGTTGCGGTAGTTGCGGGCGCGGCTGGACAGGGTGGCCGCATCGGCGGTTTTGTTCAGTGCTTTGGCCAGCTGGGCCAGGCAGAAATCATCGTAGGCGTATTCGAGGGTCCGGGATACCTGCTCCCGCTTATGAAACGCCTGCCAGACCGAGTCTTCGAGCGGAATGTAGTTATAGGTCAGGTACGACGTCATGGCCCGTCGCCCTTTACCGGCTTCGTAGCTGGCCCGGTCGCTGTTGGCCTCGAACGCATTCCGGCGCAGGTATCGATAAGCCGTGTTGACGTCGAAGTTGCGCACCCCCTTCACGTACGCATCTGCAAAGGCCGATTGGGCATGGTCGCCGATCATGGCTGCGGTATAGCTGTTCCAGCAGGGGAAGATGGGCATCCAGCCCCCCTGCTCCGCTTTTTTCACGAGCGATTGCATGAGATGTCCCGATCGTTGTGGATTCAGCAGGGTCTGCAGCGGCTGGCAGGCCCGGAAGGTGTCCCACAGGCTGAAATCGCAGTAGTAGTCAAATCCGTCGGCTTTATGAATGGCTGTATCGTCGGCAAAACCGGGGTATGACCCATCCACGTCGGAGAAGATGCGGGGCGTCAGGTTGGCGTGGTACAGGGCCGTGTAAAACAGCGTCTTGTCGGCGTCGCGGCCGGTGGCCTGCATCCGGCCCAGCTCGGTATTCCAGGCGGCTTCGGTCTGCTGCCGGACGCGCGCCAGATTCCAGTCGGGAATTTCCTGGCGGAGGTTGGCCCGCGCCCCGGCTTCGCTCACGAACGAGGTGCCGACCCGCACCCGCACTACCTCGCCGGGCTTCAGGTTCCAGCGAACGTACGCGCCCACCGATTCGCGTTTGCCGGTGCCTTTGGCCTGCTTCGCCCCCGCGGTCGGCTCGTAGTTGGTCCAGGTACCGAACGACGCCAGCGGCCGGTCGAACTGCACCACAAAATGCCCGCTGAAGCCCGCCGACTGTCCCGACCCCTGGTAAATCCGGTGGGCGGGGTTGTAGCCAACGATTTCGTTCCGCTCGGGATGGATCTCGACAAAGCCTTCGCCCTCGTCGCTGTTGGGCTCGATCAGCAGCGCACTTTCTCCGCCTTTCCCGTAGGTAAACTGCAGGAGCCCGGCCCGCGTATGCGCCGACAGTTGAGCCCGGATACCCGAATCGACCAGCCGAACATCATAATAAGCCGGGGTTACGGTTTCTGCCGCATGATCGAAGCGCGAGCCCCGTTCGGCGGGGCGCAGGGTCAGCGGGCCCGACAGCGGCATGATTGTCAGCGAGCCGTAGTCCTGTACGCAGCTGCCGTTGAGCCAGTGAGTGCCCCGAAATCCGTTGATTTTAGAGTCGTTGTAATAGTAGGGCGCCAGGCATTTGGTCTCGGTGGCCTGGGTCTGCGGGGTCCAGGTCGTCATGGCATGGGGCCGGCCAATGGCGGGTATAATCTGTCCTTTCAGCTCGCTGCCGGCTTCGCTGTGTTTTTTGGCGGTAGGCGTCTGGCTGGGGGCCGAGCCAATCAGGGGATTAACGTACGCAACGGGCGATTTGACCAATCCGGGTTTGGGTTGCCCCAGCAATGGACCGGCCAGCAGGAACAGCAAAAAAAATAGACGCATATTGATCGAACTCAGGCTTTTTATAAGCCTAGAAGCATGATCGACCGCAAAACATAATCATCAACAGGTCAAAATTATGATACTGGATGCGCCCGATACAGCTGCCCGAGCGGAAAAGCGTTGCCAAAGAAGAGTGGGCAGGCGGTCAGGTATACTCGTTATACCAACGCCACCCGTCTGGTTTCAACGGCGGCTATTAGTTCGTGAATCTATCGGCCAGTTTCTGATTTCCTGCCAGCGAGAGCCTTCGGCCACAAAAAGCCTAACCAGCTGTTTATCATACCTATTACAAAAACCAACGGGCAACAGCGCTAAAAGTACTGTTGCCCGTTGGTTTTCACCCCGTCACTGTCATTTGTTTCTGTCGGCAACCGTTGTCGCCATATCATGCGGGGGTTGGCCGGTCTGAACAGCTTCCGTTGCGGATTTTTCTTTCTTTCCTATGTACAGGCCACCGATTACCAACAGTGTGCCCATAACCGTATACGGCGTTATGGGTTCGTTTGTCAATAGGTAAGCGTAAACGAATCCGAATATCGGACATAAGAATAGCCAGAGTGAGGCTTTTGTCGGCTCTGCTTTCAGTAGATATAACCAAAGCTGAACGGCAACAATTGAGATAGGCACAACTAACCAGAGTGCCGAAGACCAGAATAACAGCCCAAAATGATTTTCGGCTCGATCAAACAAAAAAGCGGTAAACGGTAAGAGAATGACACTGCCAAATAAAACCTGCCAGCCATTGATGCATAATCGGGGCAAGGTCCATTGTATACGCTGGTAATAAACGGTTCCTACCGAGTAACACACCATCCCGGACGTCAGTAACAACACGCCCAAGGGTGTGGCATGCGCATTGACCAGTAATGGATACACAGCAATGGCCACTCCGCTTAGTCCGAAAAAAAGGCCCGTCCAAATATTCCAGGTAATTTTCTGCCGCAACCAGATAGCGTTCAATACACTGATCAACAACGGGCAGGTAGCACTCCCCAGCGTTCCGATTCCTGCTGTTACGTGTTTCATAGCGTAAACGAAAACAGTGGGGTAGATGGCCATACTTAATAAACCACATAGCAGCAGAGAAACCCATTCGTTGCCCCTCGGCAAACGGTCTTTGTTGATTAACCGTGAAATACCCAGCATCAATACCGCGGCAAGAATAAAGCGGGTGTTTATAAGCAAAAGTGGCTGCGAGACGGTAATTCCTAATTTTGTGGCTACTGAACCCGATCCCCAAAGCGCTGCGAAAAGTACCCCTGCGAATAGTATTCTCATTTTTTTAGTCGTTCGTAAGCGGTGGGCGGTTCGTTTCAATCCAGACGCAGCGGCATTCAACCAATTTCCCCTATCTGGCTACTGAGCGACAACAGGCATTGATGCTAATTGCAGCGTCTTTCTTCAGGCGGCCGAATAATCCGGAATGATCGACAACCCGGGTGACCAACCTATAAACCAACTGACGAGCTACTGACACTCAGGTATCGGGACCGGTAACGAGCCACCAGCTTCTGGTCGACAAACGGGTGCTTTTTTGCCGTATAGAGGACGGACGAACAGAACCGTTCAGGACTGCCTGCCTATTCTATCGAAAACGTCGAAGCGTAGCCGTACGACCTGCTGGCCCACGACTACGCTTCGACGTTTACTAACCAGAACCGGCTACGGCCTGAGTTTGATTACTTCTGATCCGGCCAGCAGGAACGCGCCGGTGCCGTATACTTCCCAGCTATCTTCGCTGAAGTTCCGGCGCGGATCGGCACCGATGGGCTGCACCCACCCCACCCGCCCATCCGGCGACACGAGTTTTGTCAGAGCTATCCACGCTTTCTCGACGGCGGGCTGGTACGTCTTCCTGGGCAGAACCCCCTGGTTGATGCCCCAGGCCAGCGCGTAGCAGTCGAAACCCGACCCGCTGGCTTCACCACCCGGATACGAGGCCGGGTCGAGCAGGCTGGCGCGCCAGAGTCCGTCGGCCTGCTGAAGCGCCAGCAGCCGCTCGCTCATCTGCCGGTACAGGTTCAGGTAAAACGGGCGGCTGGGGTGTTTGGCGGGCAACTCCTGCAGAACGCGTACCAATCCACCCATGACCCAGCCGTTACCCCGCGACCAGAAGATCTTCTGGCCATTGGCTTCTTTTTTGCCGTTGCCGCTGGCGTCGATCAGGTAACCGGCGTCGCGGGCAAAGAGGTGCTCCTGCGGGTTGTAAAGCAGGTCGTAGGTTTGCTTGAAAAGCGAGTCAGAAAATGCGTTGTACGACGGATCGTTCAGGGTTTTGCTCAGCTGGGCCAGCACGGGTGGCGCCATAAACAGCGCATCGCACCACCACCAGGTCAGGTTGTGTTTGGCCAGTTCGTTACCCGGCACCGTCCGCAGCTTCTGCACGGTATCGATCGTGGGCTGGATCATGCGCCGGTCTTTCCGCAGCCGGTACAGGTTGATGTACGTCTGGCATATGGCGATATCGTCGGCATGATCGTACCGCCGACCGGGCTGCCACTTCATCCGCTCGCCCATGGCCAGCAAAGAATCGAGAATCTCGGGTGATTTGGTGGTTTCGTAGGCGGCAAAGACACCGGCATAAAACGCGCCGTTGGTCCAGTCGGTCGGGCTATGTTTAGGGTGCTGGAGCTGCCATTTCGTCGCTTTCTGGAGTACATCGCGGATGTAGGCGGGTGAGAAAACGGCGTCGCGGGCTGCGGGGCCGGGCTTGTGAGCGGGTCGGGTCGGGGGTTCAGCCAGGGCCGTTCCCAACACGAATGACAGGCCCAGAACGGGCAGCAATCGACGACACTGGCTTAGTAGATTGATCATTGTATCAGCATTCTGTACGCTAAGCAAAGAAGCCGTCAGGGCCGGGCCTACTCATAAACCAGCCAGGTATGGCCTGCTTTATCAAACGAAAGCCCCTGTCAACGCTGACAGGGGCTCCGGATTACGTGGCTAATAGCCGGGGTTCTGACTGATCTTGCTGGGGTTGATATCAATCTGACTCTGCGGAACCGGAAAGACCAGGTTATTTTGTGTCAGGTTCGTTTTGATTCCGATGGCTGCAGCTTTAGCCTGTAATACCGGCAGCGCCCGACCCGTACGCACCAGGTCGAACCACCGATGCCCTTCGAAGGCCAGTTCAACCCGGCGTTCCTGCTCCAGCGCCAGCCGCATATCGGCCTGCGACAGAGCCGTTTTGTCGGCCAGCCCAACCCGTTTCCGAACGCGGTTCAGCAAGGGCAGGGCTTCGGCGGTACGGCCGGTTTCGTTCAGGGCTTCGGCGTAGAGCAGCAGCACGTCGGCATAGCGCAGCACGTAGAAATTATCTTCGGCGTCGCCGTTGACCGTGGGGGCGTCGAGGTACTTCCGGATGTAATAGTAATCGATGCGGGTGCCGCTGCTGTTGACGTAGCTGGTAGCGAACGAAGCAGCTCTGCGGGGGTCGTTGGCCTCAAACGCCTGCTCCAGATCGGGAGTTGGGCGGTTGTTGCCGCCCCCGCCAAACTGAATAACGGCGTTTCCCGAGTTCTCGGGTGCGTAGGTATTGCCGAAGTTACTCCCCTCGCCCAGCGACCCTTTCTTATACTGCACCTCGAAGATCGACTCGCGGCTGTTTTTGTTGGCGGGCCTGAACAGATCGGCGTAGACGGGCAGCAGATCGTAGGTGTTGGCATCCACCACTTCTTTCAGCTTGGTGGCCGCTTCGGCGTATTTGCGCTGGGTCATATAGACCTTTCCCAGCAGCGATTTGGCCGCTCCGCGGGTGGCCCGCCCGATGTCGGCGCCGGTATACCGCTCCGGCAGAGCCGCTTCCGCATCGGTCAGGTCTTTGGTGATCTGCGCGTATACATCGGCCACCGGCGACCGCCCGTACTCGTAGCCCTGCGTGGGATCGGTAATTTCGGTCAGCACGAGTGGCAGATCGCCGAAGGTGCGCACCAGGTTGAAGTACATCAGCGCCCGCAGAAATTTGGCTTCGCCCACCAGCCGCTTCTTCAGGGTCTCGTCCATGGTTACGCCCGCAATCCGGTCAATAACCACGTTGGTCCGGTAGATGCCCCGGTAGCCATCGTTCCAGCGGGTGACCAGAAACGGATTGGTTGTCCGCAGGTAAAACTTATCGAACTCATCCTGATCCGTTACGGAGCCCGACAGAACCGGGGTGGTATCGTCGGAGGGAATTTCGGAGAATACGTAGTTCTGCCCGTACTGACCCGCAAACTGCAGCGCTCCGTAGGCCCCGTTCAGGGTGATGATCATGTCAGACTGCGTTTTGAAAAACGAAGCCGTGTTGGCCTGCGCAATGGGTGCCAGATCCAGAAACTGCTCGCGGCAGGACGCCAGGCTCAGACTGAGCAGACTGGCCAGGATATATGATTTTTTCATGGAAGTCGTGTCTAAGAGTCAAGCGTTAAAAGCCCAGATTGATGCCCGCGGTATAGGTCCGCGCCAGCGGGTATGAACCGTAATCGACGCCCCCCGTCAACGGCCCTTCGTAGCCGCTCACTTCGGGGTTGTAGCCCAGGTATTTGCTGACGGTCAGCACATTCTGCGCACCAACATAAACGCGTAGCGTCTGCATCTTAAACCGGTTGGCCAGCGTTTTGGGCAGGTTGTAGCCCAGCGTGATATTCCGGATGCGGAGGTAACTGGCGCTTTCGATCCAGCGGGTAGACACCTGGTTGTTGTTGCCCGTAGACCGGCTGTTGGCGCGGGGCGTTACCCCATCGCCCGGGTTCTGGGGCGACCGCCAGCGGTTCAGCACCGTGGTGAGCTGGTTGGCGTTTCCTTCGAGATTCTCGAAAAACCGGCGCGACAGGTTCAGGATTTCGCCCCCCTGTACCCCCTGCACCACAATACCCAGATCGAGTCCCTTGAACGAGAAACTGTTGGTGAAACCGTATACGAAGTCGGGCTGGTTATTCCCGATCAGCGTGCGGTCGTCGGCGTTGATACGGCCGTCTTTGTTCACGTCTTCGTACTTGACATCACCGGGGCGGCTGTCGGCAAAGCGCGGGTAACTGTCCAGATCCGCCTGATCCCGGAATACGCCCAGCTGCCGGTAGCCGTAGAAACTGCCCAGCGGCTCGCCAATGACCGAGATGTTGGTTTCGCCGATGCCCGAGCCACTCCGGACGGGATCGCCCGTGGGTCCGAGGGCCAGCACTTTGTTGCGGTTAAACGAGAAGTTCAGATCGGTTGTCCAGGTAAAGGCGCCGGTCAGGTTGCGGCTCGACAGGCTGAACTCCATGCCCTTGTTCTCCACTTTACCAATGTTCCGCACCGCCGAGGTAAAGCCCGTCAGCGACGGCACCTGTACCGACAGCAGCAGATCGGTCGTGATGCGTTTGTAATAATCGACCGTCAGAAACAAACGGTTCTGGAACAGGCCGATGTCGGCCCCGATGTCCGTTTGCCGGCTCTTCTCCCAGGTCAGACTTTCGTTACCTATTGTACTGGTAGCCAGGCCATTGACCAGGACGTTGTTGAATACGTAGTTGTCTTTGGTCAGCACCCCGATGGCCGGGTAGTTGTTGGGACGACCGTCGGGGCCCAGGAACGCATTGTTGCCCGACAGGCCGTAGCTGGCCCGCAGTTTGAGTTCCGAGATGACCGGTATGCTTTTCATGAACGGCTCTTCGGTTACGCGCCAGCCCACCGACGCCGATGGGAACGTACCATACCGGTTGTTGGCCCCAAACCGCGAGGAGCCGTCGCGCCGGATCGACACGTTGAACAGGTACCGGTCCAGTAACGCGTAGTTGAAGCGGGCGAAGTACGATGCCATCGTCCACTGATCGCGGAAGGAAAGCCCACCCGTAATCACCCCCGCGTTGATGGTGCGGACGGCGTCGTTGGGGAAATTATTGGCCGTTACGCGGTTTTCTTCGTAATCGTTCCGCTGGGCTTCCATACCGATGAGGGCTTCGGCATGGTGTTTGGTCCCGATGTCGAGGGTGTAGTTCAGCGTGTGGTTGGTTACCCAGTTGATATTCTGCGAGGTGAACGATGTACCGTTGTTGGCGTTGGGGGGCAGAAGCTGATTGAGCGGAATGGCCGACGTCTGGAACTGGTTCTGGCGGAACGACGACACATCGCCCCCAATGGTGCCGCGGTAGCGCAGCGATTTCCAGATGCTCAGTTCGGCGTAGGCGTTACCCAGCAGCCGGAGCGTATTGGCTTTGTCGTCGCGCTCGGTGATATTGGCCACGGGGTTCGTTATGCCGGGATAGTCGTACGGCGCTGCGATAGACGCCTGCGAGTTGTAGGTGACGCCGTCGGCCTGGTAGATCGGCAGAATGGGCATGGCCGACAGAGCCGCGTTGATGACCCCGTTGTTGGCCCAGTGCCCGTCGGAGTTGACCCGGTTTTCGAGCGTATACGACGGGCTGAAACTCAGCCCTACTTTCAGCTTCGACGACAGCTGCGCATCGATGTTCGACCGGACGGTATACCGGTTCAGGTCCGACCCGCGAATGATGCCCTGCTGTGTCAGGTAGTTGCCCGACACGAAGTACTGCACCCGGTCGGTTCCGCCCGAGGCCGACACCTGGTAGTTGCTGATGGGCGCACGCCGGAAAATCAGGTCCTGGTAATCGTAATACGTCAGACTGGCCGGGTTGTCGAAGTTATAGCCGGCAATCTCGCCCCGCGGGTACCGGTACCGCTGGCCGGAGGCCCGCTGGCTGTTGGGGTCGTTGATCGATGCCCCCGGCACCCGTTCCAGGTAGGCCGTATTCGAGGCTTCTTTCGAATACTCGGCAAATTGCTGCGCGTTGAGTAGCTCTACCTTCTTGCTCACCTCCTGAACGCCCGTGTAATAATCGACATTGATGCGGGGCTGGCCCGACTTGCCGCGCTTGGTGGTGACGAGTACGACACCATTAGCACCCCGCGATCCGAAAATGGCCGTAGCCGACGCATCTTTCAGCACGTCGATTTTCTCGATATCGTTCGGGTTGAGGAGGTTCAGCCCACCCGCATTGGTCTGGGTACCCGAGTTGATCGGCTGGCCGTCGATAACGACCAGTGGCCCGTTACCCGCGCTGATGGAACCCAGCCCGCGTACTTTTATGGACGGCGCATTACCCGGCGCGCCCGTATTCTGCTGTACGAGTACGCCCGGCAGCCGACCCGTCAGCCCTTCAACCACGTTCGTGACGGGCTGGTCGCGGATGGTCTGGGTGTTGATGGACGCGATCGACCCCGTCAGCTCGCGCCGGTTCTGGGTACCGTAGCCCACCACCACAATTTCGCTCAGGGTTTTATCGTCGACGGCCATAGTCACGTTGACGGTGCTGCGGTTGCCCACAGCGACCTCCTGGGTAACGTAGCCAATAAACGAGAGCACCAGCGTAACGGCACCATCGGGCGCGTTGACCCGGTAATTGCCTTCGCCATCGGTGGTGGTGCCCCGGCTGGTTCCTTTCACGACCACGCTAACCCCGGGCAAACCCGCGCCGGTAGCCCCGTCGGTTACCCGACCGCTGATGGTCTGGTCGGCCACGGCGGTCCGCTGTAGCGTATTCGTCAGCGGTGCCGACGGCTCCGTTTCCAGCCGCTGCCCGCTGGCCAGCGCCGTGGTCGGCAGGGTCGTTATCTCACTCGCTTCCGATACTTTGCGGGCTTTGGTCTCGGCCAGCACCAGGTACACGCCGGTTTTCACCTTTTTATAGCGAAGCCCCTGCGGCCGCAGCACGTTGGTCAGATTCCGCTCCAGCGATGCGCCGGGGTCGATAACGCCGGGCAGTATGCGCTGGTCGCTGACGAGCCGGTCTTCGAACAGGATATCGACCTGGTAGCGCACCTTCAGCTGGTTCAGCACGTCGCGCAGCTGAATGGTCTGCGGAGGAGCCAGCTGGTAGGTTGCTCTGGGCAGCGACCGGGCCGTTGCCATAAACTGGGCCAGTCCGGGATAGCCGCTGAACAGCAGCATTCCGACCAGGCCGACCGATGATAAACGTATAGCCATCATGTAGTACAGGATTTAGTAGATAACAGGCAATTAATCAGTGAACAGAACGCGGTCATTATCGCGGATGTAGTTGATCTGGAGCAGCTCAGCCACCAGCGCCAGCACCTCATTGGCATCGCGCGCCGGAAACGAGCCCGACACGGTTCGGCTGGCCAGCTGCGCGTCTTTGATGGTGACGGTGAGGCCGTAGTTTTCGTGCAGTATATCGGCGATCTCGCGCAGGGAGGTCTGCTCAAACGTGAATCGGTGTCGTTTCCAGGAAGCCAGCGCTTCCGGATGCCGGACGGGCGCAATAGCCAGCCGACCGGTTGGGCCGAGGGTGGCCAGATCGCCGGGGCGCATCGTCAGCGAGGGGCGGTCTTGCTGCTGCCGGAGACTGAGCGCCACCCGACCCGAGTGCAGCACCACGCGCGTACTCCGCTCGCGGCTGAGAACGGTAAACTGCGTACCCAGCACCGTTACAACCAGGCCTTTGGGCGTCTGTACCATAAACCGCTGGTGATCGGGCAGGTGCCGGACCGCAAAGTCAGCCTCTCCGGTGAGCTCGACCGTGCGCGGGCCAGCGCCGAAAAGGCTCGGCCCGAAAGTTACTCTCGGAAACCGCAGCGACGAATTAGCGTTCAGGGTCACGACCGAGCCGTCGGGCAAGGTCAGGGTCTTGATTTCGCCGAAGCCGGTCTGCTCTGTCCGGTACAGGAGCTGGTCGCGCAGCAGCCAGCCGCTGAGCCCGACAACTACGCAGACGGAAGCCGCTACGGCCCATACCCGACCCAAACCACGACTCATCCGCTGCCAGACGGGGTTCGACCCGGCGGGGGTATTGACCGGGGTCGCGGAGGTGACCAGGCTAACCCGCCGGGCCAGCTGTTCAAAGGCGGGCTGCCAGTCGGTACCCGCCTGCAGGTGTTTCAGCTCCCATTCGTGCAGCCATTGGTAGTACTGCTCGCGGTTACCGGCTTCGGCCAGCCAGGTCTCTACCGATTTTTTCTGGAGTGGACTGACCCGACCCGAAAAGTAATCGAACAGCACCTCTTTAGTTATGATGTCTTCCATACATGAGCCTTTCTTGATTGGACACGCAACCCGGCGTTTACCCTTAGTAGAGCCAGGCTGCCAGGAGCAGGCCCGCCGACAGAAATACGCGCCGGAGCTGCTGCAAGGCCCGGGCCATATGAGCCTCTACCGTTTTAAGGGCCAGGCCCAGTTCATCGGCGATTTCCTGATTTTTCCGGTTCTCGAACCGGCTCATCAGAAACACCCGCTGACACTGGGGCGGCAGCGCATGAATCACCTGCTCGACCCGCTGAAAGGTTTCGTCATACTCGATCAGCGTCTGGGGGGTTTCGGTCTGGCCGGTGTCGTCGAGCGCGTCGAGCGAAGCGGGGGTTCGGGTGCCAGTCAGCTCGTCGCGGAGGTAGTTGTGGGCGCGGTGGCGAACGGCCGCGTAGAGATAGGTGCGATAGGTATGCTGAACGGATGCGTAACTACCCGTTTTCCAGAGCTGATAAAATACCTCGCCCACAATATCTTCGGCCACTTCGCGGGTGTAGACGAACCGCAGCGCATGGCTGCACAGAGCCTGATAATACAACCGAAATAGGGCTTCGAAGCCCTGTTGGGGCGATTCGGCAAAGGCGAGCCGAACAAAATATTCGTTGTCCCGCACGGGTACCGGCCCATTCGCTGGCCCGGCGGACTGGGGTGAACGGGCCGGGTCCGGTCCTGTTTGTTCGTCGAGTCCGGTCATAGAGTAGTAAGTCAAGTACCAGAATGACACCAATCAGCTGCCTTACCCTTAGCGTACCTTATCGTTTCAATGAAATATTTTCTCTAATTTTTACTAAAAAGCGGGGCAACTCATCCTGATTGACGCTCAGTGGTTTCGTGCCGACCAGGACGACTCCTTATCCAAAAAGTCCGGGACCCGGCTTGTACCGAACGGCTCATTTACGGGACGGACATTGTTTCAGCAGCCAGGTTGCCAGCTCTTTACCAGCCCGAAAATTCTGGTACTCGTTTGGAATGCGCCGACCATCGGTGTATTCGTTATACAGCCACGGATCGCCCACCACGAATACGGTACCTTTTCCTACTTTCGCTGTCGCCATGATGACCCGGCCTTTCGCGTCGGTCAGGGCGGACTGGGCCGGGCGGGTCAACGTCAGGGGCGACAGTTCTTTGATGTAAATGGTCCGCGTGGTGCTGAATATAGGACCGCCGGCCGGGATAGTCAGTTTGCCCCCCTCCCATTGGGTCCCCTGCACCGGATTTACCAGCTCGCTGCCGAAGCGAACGCCGAAGCGGCTAGCCAGTTCGTTAAAATGAGGAATCTCGCAGTTGGCGGTGTCGTTGGCCATCAGCACCAGGACCCCACCCGCCCGCACCCAGTCTTCAACAGCCTTGCTGTCGGTCGGCTGAATATAGCGGGGAGCAGCCGTTTCTTTGGGTGTGTCAGGATCAACGATGATGTACACATCGACGTTTTTGAGGCTCTGGGCCGTGGGCACCACGGGTACGGCAACCGTTTTAGCACCCAGTTCACGGAAGGTATTGCCCCAGAGCCAGAAGCCCGAATGCATACGATCTTCCCAGGTATAATGAAACGGTTCGCGCTCGGGCGCTCCGGGACCGGCATCGCTCTTTCGGAATTCGTGGTTAAAATAGTAGTCCAGTCCCACGTTACGTCCCCGGCCAACCGCCGGCTCATCGGCTATTTCCATTTCGACACTGGCCATAATAAAGGGCCCAACGCCTTTGAGATCGTTCTTTTTAATAGGTTCGCTCAGGTAATATTCGTAGCTGCCATCGCGGTATGGATTACCACCCAGTCCGCCTACGCTTACCGTTCCGTTCAGATGCGGCAGTCCGTTGGTGCCGGTCTCGACAAAGGTTTTCAGGATCCCGGCATAGCCACGCCGGGCGTTATCGAGCAGGGTGGCAGGCAGGTAGCCCATCCGCACGCCTTTGGCCAGGGCGTAAACAAACATGCACGACGCCGACGCTTCGGGATAGTTACCCTTGCGGCTGGCCTGATCGGGTATCTGATACCAGCAGCCCGTGGCTTTGTCCTGATACCGCACCACGATGGGCATCAGCCGCTGCAGGTAGCCTACGAGGTCGGCCCGGCGCGGGTGATTCGACGGAAAATAATCGAGAACATCGACCAGCGCCATGGCATACCAGCCGATTGACCGCCCCCAGAAGTTGGGCGATACCCCGGTTTTGGGATTGGCCCATTTCTGCTGGCGACTCTCGTCGTAGCCGTGATACAGCAAACCGGTTTTGGGGTCGAGCAGATTCTTCTCGATCAGCGCGAACTGCAGGGCAATATCGTCGAAGTTCTCGGGTTGCCGGTAGAGGGCGCTGTACTCCGCGTAAAAAGGTTCGGCCATGTACAGACCGTCGAGCCACATTTGGTTCGGGTACCGCTGTTTGTGCCAGAAGCCCCGCGCCTGGGTGCGCGGCTGGCGGGTCAGCTGGGCACGGAGGGTATCGGCCGCCCGCCGAAACTTCTCGCGACCCGCTTCGGTCTGCTGCGCCAGCGTGAGCAGGGTCCGGCCGGGGGTAATATTGTCGAGATTGTACTCGTCCATCCGGAACGTACGGATGCGGCCATCGGCACTGATGAACCGGTTCATGTCGCGCAGGATATAGGCATAATAGCGACCGTCGCCGGTGCGTTGCCAGACCCGTTCGAGGGCTTTCAGCACGAGTCCCTGTTCGTAATCCCAGCGGGCGGGGTTGCCTTCTTTGGTAACGATGGAATCGCGATGGAGGGTCATGACCGTTTCGGCCATGCGCTCAGACATCGGTTTGGGCTGGGCCATAAGCCCATAGCAGCCAGGTATAAGCAATAAACAGGTCAGGTAAACGGGTAGACGAACGGGCATTGGTTTCGGGGGTATGTATCCTCAAAAGCGTCTACCCCCTCTATTCTTACCTAATGCAGCCCGAGCGGCCGGGGTTACAGCACCTGTTCCAGCATACGGATGTAGCCATCTACCCCTTCGCTGATTTCCCGCAGGTAGATAAACTCATCGGCCGAGTGCGACCGTCCCGAATGGCCGGGGCCGCACTTCAGCGAAGGGCAGTTCAGCACCGCCTGATCCGACGTGGTGGGCGAGCCGTAGGTATGTCGACCCAGCGCCAGCCCGGCCCGCACGATGGGATGATCGGCCGGGATGCTCGACGGTTTGAGCCGAATCGAGCGCGGCTTCACCTCCGACCGAATATTTGTGCGGATGGTATCGATGACTTCCTCGAGGGTATACTGCTCCGTAACGCGCACATCGACCGTAAACGTACAGACATCGGGCACTACGTTATGCTGGCTTCCGGCCTGGATAATCGTCACCGACAGTTTGATGGGCCCCAGCGTTGGCGACTCTTTCGGAAACTGGTAGGTTGTGAGCCAGTTGATGTCCTGTATGGCTTTGTAGATGGCGTTCTCCCCTTCGTTCCGGGCCGCGTGACCGCTGACGCCATGGGCGGTACAGTCGAGCACAAGCAGGCCTTTTTCGGCAATAGCCAGCTGCATCTCGGTCGGCTCGCCCACTATGGCGAAGCTGATCGGTGGCAGGTGCGGCAGCAGCAGCTCCAGCCCGTTGCGCCCCGAAATCTCTTCTTCGGCGCTGGCCGCCATTACGACGTTATGGCTCAGGTCGGGCCGGTCGTAAAAGTAGACGAACGCGGCTATCAGCGATACCAGACAACCACCGGCATCGTTGCTTCCCAGCCCGAACAGCTTATCGTCGCGCTCGACGGGCGTAAACGGGTCGAGCGTCCAGGACGGGTTGGGCTTCACCGTATCGTGGTGTGAGTTGAGCAGCACCGTTGGTTTGGCCGGGTCGAAGAACCGGTTTTTGGCCCAGATGTTATTCTCCAGCCGCTCGTACGGGATCTGCTTTTCCCGAAAAAAGGCTTCGATCAGCGCAGCCGTCTGCTGCTCCTCCCGACTGAACGAAGGGGTAGCAATCAGGCGTTTCAGCAGCGCGAGAGCGTCGGCTGTGAGGGTGGTTTGCAGCGGAGTCGTATCTGAGAGAACGTTCATATGCGTGGTCGTTTACGGCCCAAAGATACGACCAAAGCCCCGAAAAGCGGGCGATATCGGGCCAGCCAGCGCCTTACCGGATAACCGCCTTGATGACAACGGGCTGATGATCGGACGGGTACCGCTGCTGATTGGCGTCGGTCAGAACGGCATAGCTGAGCACATCGATGTCTTTACTGACGAAGATATAATCGATCCGGTCTTTCATGGGCGCGTCGAAGGCAAAGGCGTTGAACGTACCGACCGGCCCGTAAGGTGGGGTAGCCGTTACCCGGTAGGCGTCGTTCAGCCGGGTTTGCATGGTCCGGATCTGCTCCGTATCGGGAGTCGAGTTGAAATCGCCCGTACAGATGACGGGGGCGTTTTTGGCGATCTCGCTGATTTTCTGAACCAGGAGCTTCCCCGACTGCCGGCGGGCCTCGACCCCCTGGTGATCGAAATGGACGTTGAACACATAAAATTCTTTTCGGCTTCGCTGATCCCTGAGTTTAGCCCACGAGCAGATGCGGTTGCAGCAGGTAGCATCCCAGCCGAGCGAGGGTTTATCCGGCGTTTCGCTCAGCCAGAAATCGCCCGATTGCAGCACAGAAAAGCGGTCTTTCCGGTAAAAGATAGCCGAATGTTCTCCGCCTTCTTTGCCATCGTCACGGCCTTTACCGATGCGGGCAAACCCGGGCATCTGGCTCAGGTCGTTCAGCTGATTCAGCAAGCCCTCCTGCGTGCCCATAATGTCGAACTCATGGTAACGAATCAGGCCCTTCACGTTTTCTCTGCGATTGGGCCAGGCGTTGGGACCATCTTTAGGGGTGTCGTATCGAATATTGTAGGTAGCTACGCGGATGGGGTCCATTTTCTGGGCCAACAGGCTGGCCGGGAGCAGGGCAGAAAGCAGAAACGACAGAATCAGTACACGCATGACAGAAAGAGTAACGTTGACAAAAGAAAGAGATACAGCATTTATAACCAGAAACGGATCGACTGGTCAGGCCTCGTAGAACGGCACGCCCCGCTCGCGCAGAAACGCCTTGATAACGTCGACGTGCACACACTGACCCACGTTCAGAAAGGGATAATTGGAAACGCGGCTCCGGCGGCCGTTGACCATAACTTCGCGGTCTTCGATGTCGAAACCCAGGTGCAGGTGCCGCGTGGCCGACTGCATCCCGTAGATCAGCCCGTTCGTGTCGAAGAGCGGTCCCCCGCTTTGCCCGCGCAGGCCGGGGGTACTCATTTCAATCCCCACAATACCGGAGCTGTCGCTCAGCAGGCGGGTAACGATCCCGTCGATCGGAAAACGGGGCGACGTAACCTTTCCTTCGGCGGTCCATTCGATATCGTCACTGCCGGCGTTGTAGCGGTAGTTGGTAAACTCTGGAAACGGGTAGCCCAGACGGCATAAACTGCGGCCAGGTTTCACCCGACTGGTGTCTTGCAGGAAGGTGGCGTGGGATTGATAAAGCAGTCGATTATAGCCCTTGAACCGCAACAGGGCCAGATCCTGCGTCGGGTGCATCTCGATGGTCACTTCGGAAAACAGATCGACGCATCCCACGAAGCTGTTGCGCACCCGGATAATGGTGTCGGACTGTAATTTGAATTTTTCTTCGAGCTGGCTGATGCGCTGGGCCGCATCCCGTTCGCGGAGTACCGACCGTCGCTCACCCTGAAAGTTCAGGTAGTTGTGGTAGATGGTATCGGCTTTGGCAACCAGCTCGGCGACGTGCTTACAGGTAATGGCACAGCCGTATTCGTTCACAAAAAAAAGGGTGGCAGTTCCCGGAATCACTTCATCATGCCCATACAGGCGCACAATCGAATGCAGCGGGCGGGTAAACGGATCAACGCGGTCAATAGCGTCAACAAACATACAATCAGGCGGTCAGGTCGGTGAGTTGGTCAATTCGTTCTCCAACGACGATACGGACGAACGAATCAGGGGGCAAGTTACTAAATACCCGCCGACTCAGCGACCTGACCGGCCTGCTTACTGCTTCGCTTTTACGTTCACTCCGGCAGGCACTACGGCCCCGCCGGCGCTGGCGCTATCGGGGGGCGCCTGCTGCGAAACGCCCGGATCCGATGAATTAAGGGTATCGCCCTGCCGACCAAATACGGAACTGTCCGAGCCGGAAGCCGTATCTGTCGTCATAGTTTCAGTACTGCTTTCGGTGCTGGTTTCCTTATTGCTGCCGGAGCAGTTCCATAGGCTCAGGCTGGCACCGGCCAGCAGGCCCACCAGCAGAAATCGCCGGGTCAGTTGATTCAGGTTGTTTGTCATTGCTTTTCGGTTGTTGAGTAATTATTACTTATTTATGGTCGAATCGCGGATACCGAGCGCACCCGGGGCCGTTGAATCAGCGGTTTGCCCATTGGCATCCTGAATACTCTGTCGCGTAGCCGCCGACGCATCCTCGGACCGGTCTGACTCGACCTGCGCGGTTGAATCGGTACTGATGCCGTCGGCACTGTTCTGGTTCTGGCTGAATTTCTGAACAATGAGCGCAATGACCAGAATAGCCATGGCGACCATAGCCCAGCGCAACCACCGGACGTTTTCGCGCCGACGATCGCCTTCCGCACTTTTCGGAATGTTGGGATTGACAATGGTGCCGCTGAAGTTATCGGCTCCCTGCACCTCGGTTTGCGGTCCGGCGGGGGTTTGTAACTCCTCGAATCCGAGCAGGCTGGATACCGCATCGAGTCCGTCGGGCATGGCTTTGCGGAACTCGCTGGCCTGACCCAGCAGCAGGGTTTGCAGGCTGTGGGCCGTCAGGCCATTTTCCTGCTCCTGCCGGCCCAGGACACCCATTAGTACCGCGCCGGAGAGCCCCAGCACGGTGCTGACCGACTGCGGTTTCGCCCCACTGTAGGCACTCAGTAACTCCGTAGAACGGGCTAATTTATCGTCGAAGATCTGTTGTAGAAACCCGTTTCCCGCCCCGGCAACCGCCTGGGTTTCGGCTTCAGTGTCGAGCGCCTGGCTGACGTCGAAAGGAGTTTTGCCGTAATCGCCCTTATCCAGAAAGCTAAGGATGGACGACGATCCGCCGGTCGACTGTACCCGCCGGGTCAGTCCGCCCAGCAGCGTGGGCAGTGCGCCGGTAACGGCTTTGTGTATGGTGGCTGGCGACTCGTTCAGTTCAGCACCGAGCCGGTCGATAACACCGGGTGTGAACTGCTCGTTGAGAAGCGCTAATAAATGAACGGCCATGTTTCATAACGTTGGTTGACAACGGATAAACCGGCCCATTGGGGGTAATGTTTATGACAACGTTTCGGCAGGCGTGTACGGTCACAGCCAGCCGGCCAACCCTACACGCCTACCGAAACGTCGGACTTTTGCCTGTATCAGGCTTACAGTTGCGGAATCCGCAGCACCTGATCCGGATAGATCAGGTCAGGATCTTTCAGCATAGGCTTGTTAGCCTCGAAGATGATCCCATATTTCGTGGCATCGCCGTAGACTTCCTTGGCGATTTTAGACAGGCTGTCGCCCGATTTCACCGTGTAGAACGTACCGGCCGGTGTTGGCTCGGCAACGTCCAGCTGGTTGTCAACGGCCGATACGCCTTCTACGTTACCAACGGCCAGCGCAATTTTCTCCG
Source organism: Spirosoma sp. 209 (assembly GCF_002006735.1). Lineage (NCBI taxonomy): Bacteria > Pseudomonadati > Bacteroidota > Cytophagia > Cytophagales > Cytophagaceae > Spirosoma > Spirosoma sp. 209. The sequence goes on from NZ_MVEC01000006.1 coordinate 106,922, forward strand.
CATCCTCCTGCGACTTCACCGAACCGCTCAGGATAACCGTATCGCCTTTGGTCTTCACGGTAAGGGCGTTATAGGCCAGTCCCAGCTGTTTGACGTGGTCAAGCAGGGCCTGCGCCCGTAGTGGCTCAACCTTTTCGGCCTGTGCCGGATCGGCCGGGGCAGCTACCTGCTCCTTGTGAAAAATCTTTTCCCCAACACCCTTGAAAAATGATAAGAGACCCATGAGTTAGTAGTTGTTTAATGAAACATGTACACTTAACGGCTGGCAAGTAAGTGAACCTTTATCATTCAAACAACCCGCTGGTTTTATGTTTGTTTCAGTTTATACCCCCGAAATAATACTAGTATTTATACCTTATAGGCAAACTTCAGGCGCCTGATCGGGTTCTATCATCGTTTTACACCCAATATATTATCATCTATTAGAGAACCCATTTCGGTAAACGCACAATGAAGCAAGTTCAACTCACTGCCCTGGTTTTATTAATCGGCTCTACCCTGGCTATGGGCCAGCAAAAACTGGAAGGCGGGATAAAAGGTGGCCCCACCTTTACGCATGGGTACACGACCATACCCTCCATTCCGCTGTCGGCTAACGTAGCTATTCCGCAACTCGACAACAAAAGCAACGGGATTGGTACCGGCTATTCGTTCGGGATCTGGGGCCGTCAGAATTTTGACCGGTTTTACATCCAGGTCGAGGTCGATTACAACCAGTTTATGTTGAAGCAAAAAGCAAACCTGACGATTCCGGCCGGGCTGGCCGCTGTGTTATCGGGGCTCTCGCTGCCGCCGGCGGTACCGGCTCAGACCCCCGCTACGGTCAACATAACCTCCACATCGACCCTGGAGTCGTTCAACATACCTATCCTGTTCGGGAAACGGTGGAGCGACGGAAAAATACGGGCGTTTGTAGGCCCCAACCTGTTGTTTACCCGCAAAGCCGAAGCCAAACGAAGCACAACGGCCACCATAGCGGGCTTAACGTTCAACGCACCGGAAACAACTTCTGACCTGAAAAATCCGAATCCGCAGAACCCCTCGGAGCGCGCGCTGGAGGTGAAATCGTTTACCTATGCGGCAGAGGTCGGCGTAGGCTATACGTTTCTCAACCGACTCGACGTAGACGCGCGCTATGCCCTGCCGGTTGGCGGTGTGTATAAAGACAAGAATATCAAAGGATACCTGGGCATAGCGACCCTAAGCCTCGGCCTGCGGCTATTTTAATCAAAACAGGCCTGTCCACGCGGTGTGGACAGGCCTGACTTACTGGCGCTCTTCGACAAGGGCAAAGCCCTGACCAACGGGACGAAGCCGGTACCGAAGCATACGAACACCGCCGGTAGGCTCAGCGTTGGCGTCGCCAAACTGATAAACCGGGTATTTACGGCACAGTATGCCCCGCTCAATCCACAAACTGTCGTGACCCATGTAGCCATCGGCTACGGGTAAACGCCAGTTCACGAGTGTCACGTCTGCCTTACGCTCGGGTAAAAACTGCCAGCCATAGACCCGACCAAACGAACCGCTCCCGTTACTGCTACTATAAATATACAGTTCGGGAAAGCGGTTATTATCCAGGTCAGCTACTTCGGCCCCCGTAATGGCGCCGTCTATGCGGATCCGAAAGTTGGTTAGCAGCAACTGCCCGCGGTATGCTTTGATGGCTACCTCACGTACAGCCCCACTGTCCGGTGCGTCGACCGTGAAGGTGTACACGTTGAATCGAAGTGACTGGCTGAACGAAGTCCTTGGTTCGGGCTGGAGTGGCGGCCGGACTGTTCCCAAAGCGAGCGAAGACTTACCGGAAGCTGACAGCAGAGCCCAGCAGGCTATACTAACAATACCGCCAATAAGTCCCCATAGTTTACCGCTCATCAACTTCGTTCGCTTGTAGTTTCCCACCAATAACGAATCGAAGCGCAAATTAGTTGATTGACTAAGGTTCCAGGAACACCTCGCCTACGCTGGTTAACTGATAAAGGGTGGGAAGCACTTTCAATCCTCTGGCGGTCAGGTTGTACTCAACGCGAGGTGGTACTTCATTAAATGATTTCTTCTCTAAAACACCAAGTTCAATCAATGCTTTCAGTTCCTGAATTAGTACTTTTTCACTGATGTCAGGAATCATTCGCCGGAGTTCGCCGTATCGCCGGGTCTCCGTGCCTAGTTGAAAAATGATGAAGAGTCGCCATTTCCCACAAATGATATCCAGTGTTTTCTTTAGAGCTGATTGAGTAGAGGGAGTTAAAGTCTGCTTGAGGTTTTGGTCGTCCATAATGACTGTTTGTACTAACCTAATGGTTCGTAACGTACTGATTAAAAGGGAATTGCGTCCATATGAGCAAAGATATATATTTGTTTGAGAAGAATTACACAAACACTCTATAGGTTAAGATTTTTAAGCTTTTTATTCGGCAAAATAGCGCAATGATTACGAACGTATTTTTTATTTCTGCTACCTACAGCGTTCCGGATGCCCTACTCGCTCCTATCTATACGTCTGATGTATTCTGGTCAACCAGTGCTATTTATCAATACTCTATAAACTCTATAAAATTACTCATTTTATAATTACCTGCTGACACTCTGTATCATTTTTTTTACGGGATTTGGGATTGATGCCCACGGCGTAGCGCAGCGGTGTATTTTTGCCAGTCAGATGGCTACCCAAAAAACAGTACTTGTCATTGCAGGCCCCACTGCGGTTGGTAAAACGGCTCTTTGCGTGCAGCTGGCCAAAGCGCTCGCTACTGATGTGGTGTCTGCCGACTCGCGGCAGCTGTATCGGGAACTCAGCATCGGCACGGCTAAACCAACACCGGCCGAACAGCAGGGCGTTCCTCATCACTTCATCAGCTCTCACTCCATTACCGATCCCGTTAATGCCGGTCGGTACGAACGCGAATGTCTGGCCCTGCTGACTACTCTTTTTCAGAAAAAGGACGTGGTGATTTTAACGGGCGGAACGGGTCTGTACATCAACGCCGTCTGTTTCGGGCTTGACGATATGCCCACGGTCGATCCGGCCCTGCGGGAACAGTTGTTCACCCGCCTGCAAACCGAAGGCCTGGCCGCGCTACAGACCCAACTCCGGGACCTCGACCCGCTTTACGCCCAAACGGCCGACCTGCAAAATCCGGTACGGGTAACGCGGGCGCTGGAAGTATGCCTGGCAACCGGGCAACCGTATTCATCGTTTCGGCGCCAGCAGGTAGCCGATCGCCCGTTTCGTACGGTCCTGATTGCGCTCGACCGACCGCGCGATGAATTATATGCCCGGATCGACGATCGTATGGATGCCATGCTGGCTAACAGCCTCCTCGACGAGGTGCAGTCGCTGCTGCCCTACCGCGATCTGCCCGCCCTGCATACCGTTGGCTACCAGGAGGTTTTTCCGTATCTGGACGGCACCTACGATTACGATGAGATGGTGCGACTGCTGAAACGCAACTCCCGGCGGTACGCCAAGCGGCAACTCACCTGGTTCAGGAATCAGGGGAACTACCAGCCGGTTTCCGTAGCCAGCGCATCACCGACCGACGCGCTGGCTACTATTCTTGACCTACTCAACGAGCCGCACTAACCGGCTCTTTACTGGGCCCGGTAGGCGAGCATCCCTCCGGTCACGTTGCGGACGTTGGTGAAGCCGTTTTCTTCCAAGTACTGTTGCGCCCGGGCACTCCGCGCGCCCGACCGGCAGTGAACGATCACTTCTTCATCCTGCAACCCGTCGAGTTCATCGATCCGGTAGGGCAACTCACCCAACGGAATCAGGGTAGCGCCAATATTATCGGCTTCGTATTCGTTCGGCTCCCGAACATCGAACAGATTCAGCTTTTCGCCTTTGTCGAGCCGTTCTTTCAGCTCCTGTACGGTAATATCCATGGGTATACTGGTTAGTGGTCTTACTGTTGCACAATCAGCTTCTGCACTACGGTTCGCTGCCCGTCCGACAATCGAATCAGGTACAGTCCGGCAGGCAGGTGGCCGATATCCAGCGTTTGCTGGCCACGGCCGGGTTCAACAACAACCAGCAAACGACCGCTCGGGTTCAGTATCTCGAGCCGCCTGAGCTGCGTATGATTCCAGCGAATCAGACCCGTGGTGGGGTTGGGGTATACGCTCAGCGATGAAGCCGGTATGGGCTCGGGCAAAGCCGTTACCACCGTATCAGGCCGACCGCCCATAACGGGCCGGATCATAAAGGCACCCTGTACGTCGAGTGCCGACGACTGCTGATTCTGGGCCCAGCTGGTTCCGCCGTTGTAAAAGATCTGACTCCCGAACAGACTGCCTTTATCAAAACCTATCCGGAGCTGGGTGGTATCGCTGGTCGTGACCTGCTGATACCCGACGTAGAAGGTGTCGGTGACCGATATGCCCCGGTCGAACGGAAAGGTGATGAATCCGTTGCGGGTTGTGGGATACTGGGTCGCAAACGACTTGCGGTAGATTACCTGGCCAGGCAGGCCGTTGCGGTTGTTGTAGACGTTGATAGTAAAAGGCTGGCCGCTCTGGTTGATCCGAATCGGCACCAGACACATTCGAACGCCGGCAATCACATCGGGTTTGTTCAGAATAAACCGAACAGCTACCTGCTCGCGGGGGCCGATCTGCCGGGCAAACTCCCAGCTTCCGTCATCGTAGGCATAATAATCGTCGAGCGTAGCCACGGCCGAGAGCGTATCGTTCCGGCGCAGGTTAACCCCCGGTATAGATGGGTTCTGGTCATCGGTCGTGAGCAGATCGAAGGTATAACGCAGGGAAGCCCGCGTAGCCGAGCCAAATCCACCGGTCAGTCTGGGAACGGCGCGTTTCCGCTGCGAACTCAGCGCCTGAATCAGTTCAGAAGCGGTTGAGGGGTCGTTCTGCAGCACCTGCCCCGTCAGCTCGTCGCGAATGCTGAAGCGGAGGGTGGTAAAGTTGAAGGTATTGAACAGGTTGTTGATATCGGTCGTGACCGAGTCGGCTATTTCGCCGGCTGGATTCACGGCATACTGCGCCAGCGGCATGGCCGTATACCGACGCAGCAGCGGGCTGATCGCCTGCCGCATGGCCACGTCTTTCACGAACCGGTCGGCGCGGGAGCGGCCCCGGTTCAGGTACACATAATCAACGTTCCAGGTATCGAAAGGCCCCGATGCCCGGCCGTAGGATCGGAACCGGAACGCAAAGCCCGCGTGGAAGTAGCGGGTATCGCGAACGGGGATAAACACCTGCGGAAAGTTATTGTTGGGCGATCCGCCCTCGACCCGCCAGACGGTTTGCCAGGCGCCGGTCCGGTCCAGAAACTGAAGCGTCAGCGAATCTCCGGGATCGGGCGACTCGCCCAGGCCCCGAATCTGCCAGTAAAAACTCAGGTAAACCGAGTCGGCTGCCGACAGGCCCGCCAGCGTAACGGGTCGCGACTGCAGGGTATCTGTATAACCCTGCGCCAGCTGGTTGTTCGGTATATACTGCTGATTGTTGGCCCGCAGTCCATCAAATGTAGCCACCCCTACCGTGGGGTGGTTTATCGCCATGGTATTGTTGATATAGACGCCACTCCCGGGCTCCCAGCGGACGGGGTCGGGCCGGTCACGACCGGCCTGAGCCGAGCCGGTTGAAAAGTCGTCGAAAAAAGGCAGCGACAGCGGGGTCTGGGCCCACGTGGCCGTGACCATCAGGCTACTGACTATCAGCAGAACGATACACCGTAAACGTCGACCGGGCGCGTAGTTTGGCTGATCTGGTAAAGCAATTCCCATGTAGTCTCTGTACCGGACACGGTTTATTGATCCGGCTCAATTGGCCCCACAATCCAGAGGTCCATTGTTTCGCCGACGCGGATTCGTTCGCCCGACCGGGCTTCGGGTCGCTGCCGAACTACCGTGCCAACTTCCTTCTCGGGATCGTCAACGGAAATTTTCGTGCCAACTTTGAGGTTTGACCCAACAATGGCCGCTTCGGCTTCGTCGAGAGGCAATCCTACAACGTCGGGAATTGCGAACATCGTATTACCCAGTCCATCGCCAATTTCCAGATCGATGCGCGCGCCTTTCGGTACGGGGGTTCCGGGCACTATTTCCTTGCCGTTATAGAGCTGCCGCAGTACCGCATTTTTTGCCACATCGGGCCGGTACGTTTTCTCCCCTTCTTCGAGACCCATCGATTTCAGCATCAGCACGGCACTCCGGTCAATCATATCGACCAGTTTCGGCATGGGTACCATTGGTGCTACCCGTTTGGTGATGGTGACGTAGATCTTCCGGCCTTCCTTTACTTTGGCATTGGCGCGCGGATACTGCTGGATAACGGTCAGCGGCTGGGCTCCAGCCACGAAGGTACAGTCACTGACTTCGTAGCGCAGGTCGCGGTCGTTCAGGATATTCTGCATCTCATCGAGACTCAGCCGCGTCACGTCGGGTACGGTTATGGTCTGGCCATGGTTGGTCGTGAAGGGCAGATAAATAAAGAAAAACCCCAGAAAAAGCGCAGCGAACAGGGCCAGAATAATGCCAGCATGAACCAGCAGGTCGGTTACTGATCGGGTGCTGATTTTTGTCATTTGTAAAAGTAGGGCGTCAGCGGGTGAGGTATACGGCTACAGGCCTGCCTGCAAAAGTAACAGAATCTCAGACCGGCTGCCGGTAACCGGTCAGCATTTTTTTAATGTACTTCCCCACAATATCGAACTCCAGGTTGACCACATCGCCGGGTTTCAGATCCCGGAACGTGGTGTGCTCGTAGGTGTATGGGATGATGGTTACCCGAAATCGGTCAGCTTCCGAATTGAAAACGGTTAAACTGACTCCGTTGATACATATCGATCCTTTTTCGACCGTTACATTATCGGCCACGCCGGGATCGTACTGAAAATCATACAGCCAGCTGCCATTCAGGTCCTGCACGCTGGTACAAATGCCAGTCTGGTCGACATGGCCCTGTACAATATGACCGTCGAACCGGCCATTAGCGGGCATACACCGCTCCAGATTAACGCGGTTGCCCACGTCCAGCCCACCCAGATTCGATTTGCGCAGCGTTTCATCGACCGCCGTAACGCTGTATCGGCCGTCGGCAACGCTCGTGACCGTCAGGCATACGCCGTTATGACTAACGCTCTGATCGATCGTCAGTTCTGACGCCAGTGACGACTCGATGTGAAAGGTAATATTGGTGCCTTCGGAGACACGGTCGGCAACAAGGCCCGTTGTTTCAACTATTCCAGTGAACATGATTCTTATGTAGGATCGCTCACTGAAAACAGCGAACTGCCAAAGGGGGTTCGGCTAATCAGTTTTTGTTCGGTATGCGCAATCCGATAAAGTGTCTCGTTAACCAGGTTCCCGGGCAGATACACGTCGGAGGTGGGTTCGTCCGGACTGCGCCACCCCAGTCGGAGCTGTAGCCGCTGCCATTGTCTGACCAGCAGGATCAGGGGCGATAGCAGCAGGCTCCAGTAGGTTGTATAACGGAGTCGCAGGCCAGCCATCGGGAACAGCCGCTCCAGGTCGGCCCGAACAAACCGGCGCGTGCTGCCCACGGCCAGGTCGTGCTGCCCCCGAAATACGTCGAACGCATTATTATTGCTGATCAGCACCCCGCCTGGCCGCAGCCGACGACGCAGCTCGGTGAGCAGCCGAACCAGCGCCGGATCGTCGAAGTAACAGAATACATCGTTACAAACGATGGCGTCATAGGTCTGATCGGGCGCGTAGCCCGCCAAATCGTTCAGATCGAGCAGGGATGCGTTTAGCCCGCGCTCGTGGCAAAACGCCACCGCATCGGCCGAGCCGTCGACCCCCCGCAGATCGGTATACCCCTGCCGACGCAGGAAATCGAGCATACCGCCCGTGCCGCAGCCAGCATCTAAAATAACCATGTCCCGACGGTTACCGAACTGCTGACACAGGGCGCGACCAACGGATTCGTGCAGAATGCGGTACCACCACAACTGCTGCTCGATCCGAAACATCTTTTCATACTCTTCTGAGCGACCAATCATAGGTAAAACAGGCAGTGGAAAAAGAGAAAAGGCAACAGCGCCAGCAGGGATGAGCGCGACGCGGGCGAGGCATCGGCCTGCGTCTTTTTCTCGACATAGGGCGGCAGGCCACTATAAGCCATGAATAACTTGCCGATGTACTCGCCCAGTACGCCCAGGCACAAGAGAAGCAGGCCCAGACCGGTGCCAACCGCCCAAAGTACTACGCCCCAGCCCTGCAGCTGCAGCAGGCCCAGCGCCCAGCCCAGCCCGCTCCCGGCCCCGATCAGCAGCCCCAGCCCGAGCAGCGCAGCGCCCAGCATCGTAAATCCCCGGATGGGCCAGAGCGAATAGCCTATGAACACGTTCAGAAACAACCCGATCAGCTTGCGAACCGTGTAGTTGGAGCGGCCCTCCGCGCGGGCATTGTGCGGCACCATAACACTGCCTACGTGTCGGGTTACCCGGAATATCAGCCCATCGATGTACGGGTACGGGCCACGGTACCGGATAATTTCATCGACCACGTCGCGACGGATCAGTTTAAAGCTCGACAAATACAGGTCGCGGGGTTTACCGAGCGAGTAGGTGGTCAGTGTGTTCACCAGCCAGCTCCCCCAGTTTCGGAACCAGTGGTGTTTTTTCTGATCATATCGGCTATACACCACATCGTACTGACCGGTTTCGGCCGTCTCGAGCAGGGTCAGGATCGTTTCGGGCGGATTCTGAAAATCGTCGTCGATAATGGCTACGTACTGTCCCCGGGCATGGTTGAGCCCACAAAGCACGGCGTTGAACTCCCCAAAGTTTCGACGCAGCGAAATAAACTGCACCTGAGGATGAGCTTCGGTCAGTTGCCGGCAAACCGCTTCGGACCGATCCACACTGCCGTCGTTGACCAGTACCACCTCGTAGGACCAGGCGGCCAGGCAGTCGTGCAGACGGGCAATCAGCGGTCCAATGGTTCGCTCGCTGTTGTAGACCGGTATAACAACGGAAAGATGCATAAGCCAGTAAGTACAAGGGAAACGGGGTCCTGTTACCCTTCCTGTTTGTTAATAACGTCGATAATATAGGAAACGTCGGCTTCGGTCATGGCCGGGTTCAGGGGCAGGCTTACCACCTCCCGATGCAACCGCTCGGAGATCGGCAGCGACCGATGCGACTCCGACGCATACGCCCCCTGCTGATGCGGTGGGATTGGGTAATGCACGTCGGTTCCTATGCCGTGCGCGTTCAGATACGCCCGCAGGTCATCGCGACGGGGGTGCCTGATCACGAACAGATGCCAGACATCCTGATCGATCTGGTCGGCCGGGGGCAGCGTCACGGCCGGGTTGGTGATGCCAGCCAGATACAGCCGCGCCAGCGCCCGGCGGTAGTCATTATCGGCGTCGAGTCCCGGCAGTTTGGCCGATAGCACAGCCGCCTGCAACTCGTCGAGCCGACTGTTGTGACCGATCCGATCGTTGACATACTTCTTCGCCGAGCCGTAGTTCCGCAGCGCCCGCAGCCGGTCGGCCAGTTCATCGTCATTGGTGGTTATCGCGCCGGCATCGCCCAAAGCGCCCAGGTTCTTGCTCGGGTAGAAACTCCAGCCGGCCGCATCGCCCAGATTACCCGCTCGTTGGCCCCTGTCGATCGCCCCGTGGGCCTGGGCGGCATCTTCCAGTACCTTCAGCCCATACTGAGCCGCCAGTGCCATAAGGGCCGACATGTCGCAGCACCGGCCATACAGATGAACGGGGAGAATAGCCCGGGTTCGGGGCGTTATCAACCGCTTCACAGCCGCCGGATCGAGGAGGCAGGTAGCCGGATCGGGTTCTGCCCAAACCGGCACCAGTCCAGCCAGCGTCACGCTCAGCACCGATGCAATGTAGGCGTTGGATGGTACGATGACTTCACTGCCCGGCGGGAAATCCCAGGCTTTCAGCACCAGCGTGAGCGCATCCAGTCCATTAGCTACGCCAATGCAATGCCGGGTACCACAGTAAGCAGCAAAGGCCTGCTCGAACCGACCCACTTCGCGGCCCAGAATGTACCAACCCGACAACAAAACTCGTTCAGTAGCTTCGCGCAGGGCTGGTTGATAGGGTTTGTTGATGCGTTCTAAATCCAGAAACGGGATCATTCCGACTCAGCCAGCACCGACTGTGTAACGTTCAGATTGTTGGTATACGGTTCGTAGATATAGTCATCTTTGTCGTACCGTTGGTTGGAGACGACCAGCAGGATGGCATTGTCGGTGAACTCGTCCATAGTGTGCCAGTCTTCCGGATGCAGTACCAGACACTGCCGGGGGTCGTTCAATATAAAGTACTGTTCCTCCTGACCGTTGTTGGTATAGATCCGGCAACTGCCACTCACACAGATCAGAGCGTTCCAGGCCAGGTGATGCCGATGTCCGGCCCGGGCATGCTGACCAGCCTGATAAATGTAAAAGACCCGTTCTATGGTACCAGGTATAATTCCCTCAAAAACGGTTAGATTACCTTTGTCAGACGCAAAGGTTTTGAGTTCGTACAGTTGGGGCATTTTATAATGTTTTAGTTTATTGGGCCATGATACGCTGAATCGTGGCCAGAACACCATATTGACTTTCAGAGGTTAAATATATTAAAAAGGGATTAAATCCTCTATGAAGTTAGTGGGAAGTCAGTACAGCCTTCGTGCTTAGTTTAGTAATATTGACATTTGAGCATTTACGAAAATTAGATTTTTAATACATGAAAACTACTCAGTTGCTGTGGATAGGAGTCTGCTTGTTGGGAGCAATACTACTCTATCTGGCTCTGTCCGACAACGGCACGGGTGCAAAATCGTCGCATTCATCGGCTGCAGTTGATCCGGTTTTGTACAAAAAGGAAGTAGAATCTGACAGAACCAAGAAAAACGACTACATGCGCACCAACGCGGAGTCGCCTATTTCGGACAAAACAAAGTTTACGGGATTGTTATATTTTCCGCCCGATCCGGCGTAGCGCGTGCAAGCCCGGCTCGAACCCTTCGCCGATAAAACCCAAAAAATTATCGTACGGATGAGTGATGGCAGCGAGGAAGTCTACAGCAAGTACGCCCATGCGGTCTTCAGCCTACAGGACGAAGCCTGCCGACTCCTGATCGTTCAGGCAACCGACGGTACGTATTCGATCCTGTTCCGCGATGCCACCTCTAGTAAGGAAACCTACGGTGGTGGGCGCTACCTCGATCTCGAAGCCGACGCCCTAACCGGAACCCAGACCGTAATCGACTTCAATACGGCCTACAATCCCTACTGCGCCTATAACCCCAGCTACGCCTGCCCTATTCCACCTGCGGAGAACACATTACCCGTTGCCGTGAAGGCCGGAGAGCGGTATCAGGAACACGACTAACCCTGCCATACTCTTCTGCTTTTTTTGTCAACTGCCTACTGCCCACTGCGTACAGGCAGTTATCTTTGCACCATTTTTAGCCTGAATTTGTCCCTCCATGGAAGTTTCCTATAAATGGCTGCAAGCGTACATTGACTTGCCCGAATCGCCCGAAGAAGTTGGCAAACGACTGACGGCTACGGGTTTAGAAGTAGAAGGAATCGACACCATCGATGCCGTACCGGGCGGCCTCAACGGCGTGGTCATTGGCCAGGTACTGACCTGCAACAAACACCCCGACGCCGATAAGCTCAACCTCACAACGGTCGATGTGGGCGCGGCCGAGCCGTTACCGATCGTATGCGGAGCGCCCAACGTAGCCGCGGGTCAGAAAGTGGTGGTGGCTCTGGTGGGAGCCACTCTGTACCCCCGCTCGGCAGACGGCAGGCCGGCAGAACCCTTCCAGATCAAGAAGGCCAAAATTCGGGGAGCCGTCTCCGAAGGCATGATCTGCGCTGAAGATGAGATCGGGCTGGGTCAGTCGCATGCCGGCATCATGGTGCTCGACACCGATCTGCCGAACGGTACGCCAGCCGCCCGGTATTTTAACCTCGAAGCCGATTATCAGATTGCCATAGGCCTGACGCCCAACCGGATCGATGCAGCCTCCCATTTTGGTGTAGCGCGCGACCTGAAAGCAGCCCTCAACCGGCCGCTTCGCCTGCCGTCTGTCGATGCCTTTACGGTGCATAGTACCGACTTCACCCTCGACGTACGGGTAGAGGATACCGAGGCCTGCCCGCGCTATACGGGACTGACAATAAGCGGTCTGACCGTTCGGGAGTCGCCCCAGTGGCTGAAGCAGCGGCTGATCGCTATTGGCCTGAAGCCGATCAACAACGTTGTCGACATCACCAATTTTGTCTGCCATGATCTTGGTCAGCCTCTGCATGCCTTCGATGCCGACCAGATTGCGGGCAATCAGGTGGTGGTCAAAACGTTACCCGAAGGAACACCCTTCGTTACCCTCGACGGGGTTGAGCGTAAGCTGTCGGCCACCGACCTGATGATCTGCGATGCCGAGAAACCCATGTGCATTGCGGGGGTGTTTGGCGGTCAACAGTCGGGCGTGACCAGCCAGACTACCCGTATCTTCCTCGAATCGGCGTATTTCGCCCCTACGTCGGTGCGCAAAACGGCCCAGTACCACGGGCTGAAAACGGATGCTTCGTTCCGGTTTGAGCGGGGTACCGACCCCAACATGCCGGTATTCGCGCTGAAGCGGGCCGCGCTGCTGATTCTGGAAGTAGCCGGTCCGGACGCCCGGGTCACGTCGGCCATTACCGATCTTTATCCGTCGCCGATCGCCCCCTTCCGGGTGCTGGTTCGCTACCGGAATATTGACCGGCTCATCGGAATCCGCATCGACCACACGGAGATTCACCGGATTCTGGACGCGCTCGACATCACGGCCGATGAGCAGACCAGCGAGGGCTTCGTAGCGGTCGTACCCCCTTACCGCGTCGATGTAACGCGCGAAGCCGATGTTATCGAAGAGATCCTGCGCATTTACGGCCTGGATAACGTACCGCTGTCGCCGGTGCTGGCCGCCGACTCGCTTTCGGAGTTTCCTAAAACCGACCCCGACCAGTGGCAGAACCGGATTGGGCAGCTCCTGGCGGCCAACGGTTTTTATGAGATACTGACCCTGTCGCTCACCCGGCCTGCTTACCACGACGCCATCCGCCAGACACTTCCCGGCGCTGACGTGACCCTGCTCAACCCCCTGAGCGATGATCTGTCGGTGATGCGGCAAACGCTGCTGTTCTCGGCCCTCGAAACGCTCGTCTACAACATCAACCGTCGGCAGCGCGATCTGAAAACGTTTGAGTTTGGCAAGGTCTATCATAAAGCCACCGCCGACGACGGCAGCGTGAAATACGTTGAACGGATGCGGCTGAGCCTGGCGCTGGTCGGTAACCAGCAGGCCGAGAGCTGGCGCCAGAAGAACCAGCCCGTCGAGTACCATGATCTGGCAACGGCTGTGCAGCGGGTTCTCAACCTGTTTCGGGTCAAATCGGTCGATACCCAGCCGGCCGACCCGACCTTGTTCCAGTACGGGCTGACTTACCTGGTGAACAAAAAGCCACTGGTCAGTCTGGGGCTGGTACAGCCTAAACTTACGAAGCTGGTCGACCTGAAGCAGCCGGTTTTCTACGCCGACTTCGACTGGAGCGCCCTGCTGAAACTGGCGGGCAGCAAGACCCGCTACGAAGAGGTATCCCGGTTTCCGGAGGTTCGACGTGACCTCTCGCTGGTGATCGACAAAGCCGTTACGTTCGAGCAGATCAGTCGGCTGGCGAGTCAGACCGAGCGGAAGCTGCTGCGTTCGCTCAACGTATTCGACACCTACGAGGGGGCTAACCTAGGGGCTGACAAGAAATCGTACTCCGTTAGTTTTATTCTACAGGACGCTACCCAGACCTTAACTGACGGCGCCATTGATAAAACGATGCAACGGCTCATAACCGCTTTTGAGCGGGATCTGGGTGCCGTTATCCGGAAATAAAAGCAACGTAGTCGCTTCCTTCACGCCTAACCCCTGCTATGACCGTGGCCAGTGAGCATCAGATCATCGCCCTCGTTGAACAACTGACTCATAAGGTTCAGATACTGAAGGGTATACTGGATAATGGCAAGCAGGAAATCAAGCGGCTGGAACAGGAAAATGCAACGCTGAACGAGCGCCTTAAGGAACAACAATCGCTCGTTAAAGAGTTACAGAAAAAACAAGTTAATTCTGAAAAAAAGACGCCAAAGTCAAAAGATTTTGGTAAACTTGTACAAAACAATCTGTCTGGAACAGATACGAATGCCGCGTTAAAAAAGCAGCTCGACGAGTATATCCGGGAATTAGAACGGTGTATTGCTCATTTGAGTAGTTTGTCATAAACCCAAATTAGCTCCGGGGTTTTGGCCCCGCCTGAGCCGACCGCAGCGATGGAAGAATTGCCAGTTCGCGTAAAAATAGCCGACCGAACCTACAAGCTGTTTGTAGAGCCGGAGTCGGAAGCTATCGTGCGCGAAGCCGCCAAGCTGATTCAGGAAGAACTGAAACAATACCGGGAAATGGGCATCAATGAAACTCAGGACGCCCTGGCTAGGATCGCCTTCGACTGCTTAGTGACTAAGCTCAGAGGAGAACGACATATGCAACGCTTACAGCAAATGGTATTTGACAAAATAACTCAATTAGATCAGGTCGTTACACCGGCCATAACAACATAAAGAAGACCAGCGGGCTACCCCACCCCAAACGCCGAGTTAAGATTGAAGGCACTCGTATCGGGACAGGTTGATGGTTATTTGTTCAACCCTAACGATATCAGTCCAATGAACACAACAAACTGGCTAATGCTCTTTCTTGACAATATTGTCATGATCGGCATTGGCATATACGTGGGCCGCAAGCTCTTGTCCCGCGTGTCATCGAAGCGTCAGAAAGAAGCAGAAGATCAGGCAGCCATTATCCTGAAAAATGCGGAAGCTCAGGCCGAAACGATTAAGAAAGACCGCATACTGGAGGCCAAGGAAAAGTACCTGAAATTAAAAGCCGAATTTGAGGAGACGACCAATCAGAAACGAAATATACTTCAGCAGAACGAGAACAAACTCAAGCAACGCGAGCAGCAGCTCAACCAGCAGGCCGAACAGCAACGCGCCCGCGATGGCGAGCTGAACCAGCAGCGTAACGAGTTAAACCAGCAGAAGAACAGCCTTCAGCAGCAAATCGATGCACTCAACCGTCGTCGGGAAGAGGTAGACCGCCGGCAGCAGGAAGCCGACCGGATGCTGGCCGACCAGGTAGCCCAGCTCGAAAAAATAGCCGGTCTCTCGGCCGACCAGGCGCGGGAGCAACTGATCGATACCCTCAAGGCCGAAGCCGAAACCCGCGCTAGCTCCTACATCAAAAATATCGTTGAAGAAGCCAAGCTGACGGCTACCAAAGAAGCCAAAAAGGTAGTCATCGAAACCATTCAGCGCACCGCTACCGAACACGCCATCGAGAACTGTGTATCGGTCTTCAACATCGAATCTGACGACGTAAAAGGTAAAGTAATCGGTCGGGAAGGCCGTAACATCCGCGCGCTCGAAGCCGCTACCGGCGTTGAAATCATCGTAGACGACACTCCCGAAGCTATTATCATCTCGGGCTTTGACCCGGTTCGTCGCGAAATTGCCCGCCTGAGCCTCCACCGGCTCGTGCAGGACGGCCGGATTCACCCCGCCCGTATCGAAGAGATCGTGGCCAAAACCCGCAAGAACATCGAAGATGAAATTGTGGAGATCGGCGAGCGAACCGTTATCGACCTTGGCATTCATGGCCTGCACCCCGAACTGATCAAGATGGTAGGGCGCATGCGTTTCCGGTCGTCGTACGGCCAGAACCTGCTTCAGCACAGCCGCGAAGTAGCCAAGCTCTGCGCTACGATGGCCGCCGAACTGGGCCTGAACGCCAAACTGGCCAAACGGGCGGGTCTGCTCCACGACATTGGTAAAGTCTGGCCCGAAGAAGCCGAACTGCCCCACGCGATCCTGGGCATGGAGCTGGCCAAGAAATACAAGGAGAACCCGGAGGTAATCAACGCCATCGGGGCTCACCACGACGAGATCGAAATGACGAGCATGATCTCCCCCATCGTGCAGGTGTGCGATGCGGTTTCGGGGTCGCGCCCGGGCGCCCGCCGGGAGATGATGGAGTCGTACATCAAACGGTTGAAGGAGCTGGAAGAGCTGGCCGGCAACTTCCCCGGCGTTACCAAATGCTACGCCATTCAGGCCGGGCGCGAGTTGCGGATCATGGTCGATGCCGACCACGTATCGGACGAGCGCGCGGGGGTACTGAGCTACGAAATCTCGCAAAAGATCGAAAAGGAAATGCAGTACCCGGGCCAGATCAAAGTAACGGTCATTCGCGAAATGCGGGCCGTAGCCTACGCCAAGTAAGATACCCTTCGTGAATACTGTCTGATGGACAGTAAGTAATGGGAGCCACCAGCCTCATTATTTGCTGTCCATTATTCATTATCCATTTTTCCGTTTACATTTAGGCCGTATGGATTTTCTGACAACGGTTCTTTTGCTGCTCGTTGGAGCAGGCGGAGGGGTAGCGCTGGCCAACGCCCTTCGTACCCGCGCTGGCGTTACCGATATCCGGCGTGATTCGGTGCTCTTGCTGGAACGCATCGAAAAAGTATGTAAGGTCGTTATGGCCGAGGGTTATTTCTCGGAGATTTACAATTACCAGGATCAAAAGAAAATCCTGTATCTGGTGAACGATCCCAAAAAAGCCATGATCATCGCCAAGTCGAAGGTACTGGTCGGGTTCGATTTTGCGAAAGTACGCTTCCGCCTGCCCGAATCCGGCGAGAAAAAGCTCATCATCGAATCCTTCCCGGAGCCGGAGGTCCTCTCTATCGATACCGATTATAAGTTTTACGACATTCAGGCCGGTTATCTGAATCACTTCAACAGCGCCGATTACACCAAGATCCTCGACGATGCCAAGCAGGCTATGAACGAGCGGGCTTTGCAGAGCGACCTGCCCAAGATTGCCAACAACCAGATTCAGTATATGATGTACCAGCTGGCCTCATCGATGGGGTGGCAGCTCCAGCTCCCCGAAGCCGATCAGCGTCGGCTGGACGCGCTGAAAGCCAGTGCCGAAGAACCCGCACCCGCACACAAACAACTACCCGGCGGCTCATAACTTTCTGCCGTTGCCGTCGTTGTTGTGCTGTATCTGCTCAACAAACGGTATTATGCGCGTCCTCTACCTGCTTATTCTAGTTCCTTTTCTGGCAATGGGCCAGACCCCCGAAGAGGCCTCCTGCCAATCGGGTAAGGTGCGTTACTTTGGGCGGTTGGCCACCAACGCCCGGGCGCGGGTCGCCTACCCCGGCGACGCCACCATCGATATTACTTATTACGGCCTCGACCTGCGCCTGACCCATACGCCCAATTACCTGCGCGGAGCCGCTATCATCCGGCTCAAAAGTACCGCTGCCAGCCTGAATCAATTTTTCCTGGATCTAAAACCCCAGCTCACCGTCGATTCGGTAACCAGCGCCGGCCGTCGGCTCAGCTTTACGCGATCAACGGATCGGGTCACCATTACGAGCCCGCAACCGCTCAGCCTGGGGCAGGCGCTTAGCCTTACCGTATACTACCAGGGCAACCCCGCCAGCCAGAGCGGGTTCGGCAGCTTTGCCTTTTCGGCCCACGGCCCCAACAACGCGCCCGTTATCTGGACTCTGAGCGAGCCCTACGGCGCCAGCGACTGGTTCCCCTGCAAGGATACGCCCGCCGATAAAGCAGACTCTTCGGCCGTCAGCATCACCGCCGACAAGCGATTTGTTTCGGTATCGAACGGCCTCCTGCTCGGCACCACCGACAACCCCGACAGCACCCGCACCTACCGCTGGCGCAACAGCTACCCCATTGCCCAGTACCTGATTTCGCTGGCCATGACCAACTATACGCGCTACGACACACCCTTTACCTATCAGGGGCAAAGCATGCCCGTTACGCATTACGTCTATCCGGAAACCCTGCCCAGCATCCGAACCAACCTCGACCGGACCACCGATATGCTGCGGGTATTCTCGGAGCTGTTCGGCCCCTACCCGTTTCTCCGGGAGAAATACGGACATGCTCAGTTTGGCTGGGGGGGCGGCATGGAGCATCAGACCCTTTCGTCGATGGGAGCCTGGAGTACCAGCATTATTGCCCACGAACTGGCTCACCAGTGGTTTGGCGACAAAATCACCTGCCGCGACTGGCAGAGTATCTGGCTGAACGAAGGCTTTGCCTCCTACGCCGAAGCGCTTTATGCCGAAGCCAGCGGGGGGCGCAATTCGTATAACACGGCTATGAACAACTTCCTGCGCGGTGCCCGCAACGCCCGGGGGAGCCTCTATGTCCAGGATATTTCATCGGTGGACAATATTTTCGACGGCAACCGAACGTACTCCAAAGGAGCTACCGTGCTGCATATGCTTCGGTGGGTCCTGGGCGACGATCGTTTTTTTCGCACGCTCCGCGCGTATGCAGAGGCCCCTAACCTGGCGTATAACACGGCCGTAACGGAAGATTTTCAAGCAATAGCCCAACAGGTTTCAGGGCAAAATCTGGATTATTTCTTCAGGCAGTGGATTCGTGGCGAAGGCTACCCCACCTACCGCGCTACGGTCAGTGCGGGCACCTCGGCCAGCACGATAACCGTACGGCTGGAACAGCGAAACGCCACCGCCACCAACCCCGCTTCGTTTACCATGCCGGTACAGATGCGCATTCAGTCGGCCGTAGGCGATACTACGGTTACGGTGCTGAACGACCGGGCCGACCAGACCTATACGCTGCCCACCCGGGGGGCGGTTACGGGGGTGGTTATAGACCCCGACAACTGGCTGCTAAAGTCAACAGAGGCCACGGTGCTTCCCAATCTGGTTACGGCCCTTCCGGAATCGACTACTTCGGAACTGCGCGTTTACCCTAACCCCACCTCCGAATCGCTCACCGTCGATTTCGCCACCCCGGTTGCCGGGCCGGTTACTTTATCCCTGACAAACCTGCTCGGCCAGCTCGTACGAACCACGCCAACCGAGCGGTTACCGCCGGGCGTACATAGCCGGGCCATCGGTGTACGAGGCCTGTCGGCGGGGTCGTATACGATTCGCATCAACACCGAAGCGGGTAGCCAGAGCCGGGTAGTTCTGATTCGTTAGGCGCTTTCCTGACTATGAAAAAGCTGTTGTTTATTTTTCTGGTTACGACCGGTACCGTACTCGGTCAGGATAAGCTTGGTATCAGCCGGTTCAATCACCTGGCGCTGCATGTGAAAGACATTCCGGCAAGCGCCACATTTTATCGGGAGGTGCTGGGCCTGAAACCGGTGCCTGTTCCGGACAACCTGAAAGCCACCCGGGCTTGGTTCGATTTGGGCAATGGTCAGATGATTCACCTGCTCGACGGCCGTACCGAAACCATCACCCACGATCGGAACGGTAGCCACTTCGCCCTGTTTGTCGATAACATTGGTCAGTCCGAAGCCTTTCTGAAGGCCAAAAACATAACCTACCACCGGCAGGTCCGCTTCGACGGCGTGGTTCAGCTTTACTTCGCCGACCCGGACGGCTACCTGTTCGAACTGAACGAAGGCAAAAAACCAGCAACGGGCTACTGATACAAACAAGGGGTTGCTGACTCATCAGCAACCCCTTCTCGATACCCTACTTCTTCACCAGCTTTCTGGTATAGACCCTGCCGCCGGCTTCGATCCGGATCATATAAACCCCCGCTGGCCAGGCCGACAGATCAATGTCGGCGTTAACGGCCGAGAGCAGGCGGGTGTCGTTCCATTGGTGAATGGTCCGGCCCTGCTGATAGACAATAGCACCGCTGACCGACGACGGCCGGGGTAGTGTCAGAGTCAGCCGGGTTGGCCCGTCAGATGGGTTGGGCATCACGAACAGACCGGCGTCAGGCTGGCCAAATTCCAGGGCCGGGAGTCGACCCGCCCCAGCCCGTAGGGTTGTGCTCAGCGTGGTTCGGCAGTTTTCCGGCGTACCCGACCCAACCGTAACCGAATAGACGCCAGCCTGGGTAGCTGTCAGGGAGCGTCCGGCTACGCCGGTTACTACAGCCCCGTCTTTAGCCCAGGCATAGGTCGGGTACTGGTAATTGGCGCTGGTCGCGGTGAGCGTCACCGACTGGCCCGCCGTTATCGCCGAACTGCTGGCCGCCAGGGTGGCCATCGGTGCCGGATACACCGGAATAAGCACATCGTCGGAAAGCACCTTGCGCCCGTCGGCATCGGTAATCTCGGCGATGTAGGATGTGTAGTCCGGATTCACCACCGCCGTTTGGGAGGTAACGGCAGTATAGGTCGGATTCAGCCCCGACAGCCCCGACACCACCTGCCCGCGTACCAGCCACCGAACCGTATAGGGCGCTTTGCCACCGGTTACCGTAGTAGACAGAGAGACCAGGCTACCCGCACAGGCTCCTTTTCGATCGTAGGCCGAGCTGGCATCGGCGTTGAAACCCACCGCAGCAGCATCGACCGTCAGCGTAGATACGGCCGTGCTGGTTGCATAGTCGGTTACTTTCAGGCTGTAGGTTCCCAGCTCGCTGTCTTTGATGCTGACATTGCTCAGCTCGATACCTTTACCGGCCGCGTACACCTGCCCGCCCGGGATTGGCTTCACCGCGCCGTCGGGAGCCGTGTACTCCCATACGCTGTTGTAGTACGGGGTAGTGCCGTTGACGTTGAACGGGTAGCCACCCGATACGGTAGCCACCAGATAGGCTCCTCCTCCGCTGAAGGGAGAACTCCGGCGCTGTATCTGTACTTTGGGTAGGTCGTTATACACCTGAAAGGTGCTGTTGGCAGAGCATCCGTCGGCCACGCCCCGCAGGCTGAGCTGGTAGATGCCCGGCTGCCGTACCCGTATCGAATCGACTAACCCCGACTGAAGCACGACCGTACTATCGCGCACCCACTGGAGCGTATGGTAATAGATCTGGCTGATATCGCCCCGGTAGCCACTGGTGCTGGCCTGTCGTTTCAGGGTCATCAGACTATCCTTACCCGGCGCCAGAACGATAACCCGACTGTTCCAGTTGTTGAGCCGGTCGCGGCTACTGGTCGTCGGGAAAGCCGTAATCAGGCATTGGCGGGGTGACGCAGCCGCATCAATGGCCAGCAGGTTGTCGCCATTGTATCGCTTCCCGATCTGAATGCCGTTGATCGTACCCAGCAAACTGTTCACAGACTCGTTGTTGACCTGAACGGAGGTTATTTCTCCGTAATTGCGAACGTCGGCCAGCCGCCGGATACTATCGGCTGGCGCCGATGTAAGTTTCAGGATCGTTCCACTCAGCCCGTAGAGCGTCCCATTACGCGACACTACCGTACCTACCCCACCCGGGTAGTTATTGATCTGACCAACCCGCACAGTGCCTGCCGCGGTACTGTCCAGCTGCCAGACGTCGACTTTATACCCGATCAGCTTGCGGTCTTTATCGTAATTCGAGATATAACCGACGCCGAACAGACCCGCGTCGGTCGGGTAAATGGCCGGGCCAAAATCGTAAGCCCCTACCGACTTGATAACCTGTTTGGTACGTCCGTCGGTTAACCAGACCGTATAAGGATCTCTGGTCCCCTTACGGCTTACGATCATCCACTTGCCACCCGTACCAGCGCCCTTCCCATCGGGCCTGAGGGACTGGATGGACCACTGCGAAAGGTTATCGTCCAGCACCTGCAGCGCTCCGGTACGGTTGTCGAGCGCCGAAATCGTAAACCGGTTGAACGGACCACCGGTTGAGTCGGCCGTCTGCGTAACAATAAGCTTACTGGCCGGGCCGTCATAGAGGGTGTAGAACCGTTCGTCTCCTTTGGTAAAGGCTTGTGCAGACAGCTGATTGAATTCATATCGCTTCACCTGGCGGATGCTGTCCGTAGCCGGATCGGCCCGCCAGATCTCGTAATACCCTTTACCGGTGGCGGGCGAGCTGGGCAGGTCATAAACGAGGAACAGACCCTGTCTATCAGCCGTATTCATGTTATAGGCATACTGGCTGCGGCTCCCACTAGCCGGCCGGGGCAGCACTATTTGCCGCAGTACGTTCGGGTTACCGGACCCATTGGTGCGGAAAAGGGTAAAAGTACTCTGCTTCGTGTCGCTTTTAAACGTGCTGTAGATAACTCCCCGCGCGCTGGCCGACACGAAAGTCGGATAATCATTACTGCCGGCAACCAACGGTACAGGGGCCGCCGTTCCGTTATCCTGAAGCAGGGAGTAGTAAGACCTGCCTTTGTCATAGATGGACGACAGCGTATAGATCTGGTTGTTCTGCACCAGCATCTCATTCAGGCTATTGACCCGGTACCTGACAGCCTGATAGTTTATTTCGCGGGTGCCGGCTGCGGTACCGTCTGTTTCCCAGGCTACATTATTGACACTGTTGGAAGAAAACAGCAGCTTGTTCTGATTGGCCGTAAATCGACTGCTAAAGTAACCACCGCTGGTAGCTCCTCCGTTAACGCCCCCCAGATACCCCCCGCTGCCAACCAGAATATCATACTGACTGCCGGTGCTGATGGGTCCGGGGATCAGATCAGCGACCAGGCGGGTACCAGCCTCGGTACCATCTGACCGCCAGAGTTCAACCCCACTCACGCCGTCGTCGGCCCAGAAGTAAAGTATATTGTTAAGCACAAATGGCCGAAAGGCTCTCAGGCTGTTTTTTAGCTTGGTCAGACTGATATCATAGCGTCCTGTCGAGCTGTTGTAATCCGCATAGTAGTAAAATGTCGAGTCCGAGATAAACGCACTCGACTTACCCGCCCGGATATCTTTCACGAGTTGGGTACCGGAGGTAGTCCCATTGGTTCGCCAGAGTTCGTAGCCGGTTTTGCCATCGTCGGCCAGGTAGTAGATAAACCCGTTGACGGATACGGCGCCCTGAAACGGTACAATGACATCGGCTTTCGTCATCAGCGAATCGACCCGCTGTGCGTGGGCCCATGCGGTAGCCAGCCAGATAGAAGCTGCTGTGAGCAGCAGACAACGTCGTGTACGTTGGTATAGGTTTTTCATAAAAGCTTGGTGTAGATAGAATGAACTCCTGGGTGAGTCACCGCGACTCCCGGGTTAATATACACAGAAGCAAAATACTGTATAGTAGTAAATTACGGCCGCCTTTCGGTTAATTTACCAGACGGTTATTTACCCTCCGTTCAATAAAAAAAGCGTCATCAACAACCATTTGTCACGCCCTGCGACCGTTTTCTCAAATGGACGGCTTTGTTGATTGTACGGTCAGTAGCGGTTGTTTATCTTTAAGAGGAAAATTATACGAAATCAGTAAAACTGATAGTTGTACTGATACGTACCTCTCTTCACAACCAACCGTAACCTTCATGACTCAATCAATCTTTACCTCTAAAACGGCCCTGCCCGATCTGCCCGATGCCCGCGGCTTCGATCGCTCTACCCCCGACGAAAAAGCCGATATCTGGCAGCAGGTGCTCAATCATTCTGTAGAAGGACTGGTTGGTCTGGTAGCGGTCCGGAGTGGCGATTCAGATCAGGGAGCCATTGTTAACTTTCGCTACAAATTCATCAACCAGATTGCCCTGCGCGATACGTTCCGGCGTCATCCCGAGCAGCTTCACGATATTACAGGGCGGCTACTGACCGATTTTTTCCCCTCCATCCGTGATACGGCTCTCTTTCATACCTACGTTCATGTCATCGAAAGCGGCAAACCGCAACGGGTTGAGCAACATTATAACGTAGACCACCGCGACATCTGGGTTATTCAGTCGGTAGCTCCCTTCGGGCAGGATGGTGTGATGCTGTCGTATTCCGAAACCAGCGATCTTCACCAGGCCGCCCGTCGCCTGTCCCGCCAGACCAACCTGCTCAACGGCGTGCTGAACTCGTCGCCCCATGGCATCGTGGTGTTTGAAACCGTTCGCGACGGCCTCGGTCAGCTGACGGGTTTTCAGATTACGCTGGTCAATCAGATGTTCGAGCTGCAGACCGGCCGTACCAGCAGTTACTTTGTCGGGCTTTCGCTCAACGACATATACCCCATCGGTCCGGGGCGGGTCGAACAGTTGAAACGGCTGCTGGAAACCGGCCAGCCGATCCATTTCGATGAGTTCATCCCGGCGCTCGGCCGCTGGTTCAACATCACCCTGACCCGGCTGAACGACGGCTTTGTGGCTACGGTTCAGGATATTACAACTGAAAAGCAGGTTCGGCAGCAGCTCGAAGAAACCGTTCAGGAGCTTCACCGATCGAACCGGAATCTGGAGCAGTTTGCCTACGTCGCCAGCCACGACCTGCAGGAACCCCTCCGCAAAATCGTCGCGTTTGGCGATGTGCTCAACAGCCAGTTTGCCAGCCAGCTGAGCGAGCCAGCCAGCGATCTGATTCGGCGGATGCAGCGCTCGGCCGGCCGGATGCGTTCGCTGGTACAGGACCTGCTGACCTATGCCCGCCTGTCGGGAAGCCGCGACACGTTCGGGCTGGTTGACCTCAACCAGTTGCTGGCTTCGGTCATGGATGACCTCGAAATAACCATTCAGGAACGAAACACCCGGGTAGACATCGGCATGCTGCCGGCGGTTTGGGGCGATGCGGCCCTGCTCTGGCAGTTGTTTCAGAATCTGATGAGTAACGCGCTGAAGTTTCAGAAGCCCGGTCAGCATCTCAGCGGACCGTTGCCTCACATACGGGTACAGGGTCGGGTTGCCACGGATACCGAGTTGCCCGCCGGACTGTCCGCTACGGATGTGTCGCAGTCGGGTCGGCGGTACGCCATCGTTGAAGTGATCGATAATGGTATCGGATTTGACGAGCGCTACCTCGACCGTATTTTTACCATTTTTCAGCGCCTGCACGGCAATCTGCACTTTAGTGGCACGGGGGTGGGTCTGGCCATCTGCAAAAAAGTTATCGATCTGCACGGGGGCACCATCACCGCCTTAAGCCGTGAGGGTGAAGGAGCCACGTTTGTGCTGTATCTACCTATGCAGTAACCCCTTCACTCCATTCCATCACTATTCATAGCGTGGCCCCAACATTTTGGGTGTAGCCGGGTTCATAATATACGCTCGTACAACACATTTGTGCGCCTATCGGGCTATATCCCCAATCCTCTACAAACGTTTATGGCAGTAATTAACTCAGCGTCCTCATCACGTGAACTAAGCAATAAGCACAACCGACCAGTTAACTCACTTCAGTCGCCTGTTCTGCCCGAAACCGGCGATGTTCGTGATCTGGTTTGCTTTTCACATTTGCGGTGGAACTTCGTATACCAGCGCCCGCAGCATTTACTCAGCCGGGCCACCCAGCATTATCGGGTTTGGTTTATTGAAGAGCCAATTTATGATAACAGTGGTTTGCGCATGAGCGTATGCCGGCAGGACGACCAACTCCACGTGCTGGTGCCGCACCTGCCCCACGGAACTACACCCGCCGATGCACTTCGTCTGCAACGGCAGCTGGTTGATCAGTTTCTGGCCGACGAACGCATTGCCGACTTCATTGCCTGGTATTATACCCCCATGGCCCTGCTGTTCAGCGATCACCTGCAGCCACAGCTGACCGTATACGACTGCATGGATGAACTGTCGGCTTTCTGGGGCGCTCCCCCTCAGCTGCTTGAGCAGGAGAAGCGGCTTTTGCAGCGAGCGGGCGTTGTCTTTACCGGCGGCTACAGCCTGTACGAAGCCAAGCAGCATCGGCACCCCAGGGTGTTTGCGTTTCCGAGCAGTATTGACTTCTCTCACTTTTCAACGGCGCGTCAGAATCAGACCGACCCGGCCGATCAGCAGGCGATTCCTCATCCCCGGATTGGATTTAGCGGGGTCATTGACGAACGGTTCGACTATGACCTGATCGGTGAGGTGGCCCGTCGTCGGCCCGACTGGCATTTTGTCCTGATCGGCCCGATCGTAAAAATCGATCAGGCCCTGCTGCCCAAGAGTGACAACGTTCACTACCTGGGTATGAAAGCGTATAAAGAATTACCGACCTATTTGAGCAACTGGGACGTAGCCATGCTGCCCTTCGCGCTGAATGACTCGACCCGGTATATCAGCCCTACGAAAACGCCCGAATACCTGGCGGCTGGCCTGCCGGTAGTGTCTACCCCCATCCGCGATGTTGTCCGGACGTACGGCACCGAAGATTTTGTCCTGATTGCGGAGTCGGCCGACGCCTTCGAACAGGCTATCGAGCTGGCCCTGGCGGGCAAACATCCCGGCGACTGGTCGGCTATCGACACCTTCCTGATCGAGAACTCCTGGAACCGGACCTGGAACGATATGCACCGGCTTATGGTCGCCGAAATGAACGTAGCGGTAGAACAGTAAGTCGGGTCGTAGAGCAGCGGTTAACTAGCCGCTGCTCTACGCTTACCCCCTCGGTTCAACCAGCACGACGTCTTCTTTCTCGACAACAACCTGCCCTTCGGCCAGTCCTTTGGGCTTTCTGACGTACTTTTTAGGGGTTACAATAACCGGGCACAGGCTATCGGTCCGGCGTTTCGAATACCAGGCTGCCAGCTCGGCCGCCCGTTCAATGACCGTTTTCGGAAAGGGTTTCCCGGCCCGGTATTTAATCAGCACATGCGAGCCCGAAACATCCCGGGCGTGGAGCCACAGGTCATCTTTATACGAGAATTTCTGGGTGAGCAGGTCGTTGTTTCTGGCATTGCGGCCAATCAGGATTCGAAACCCGTCTACCGTAACTTCCTTGAAAAGCGGAGCCGCTTCATCGTCGACGGCCCCCGTTTCCGAAGCCATCAGGTGGTGCTGCTTGATAAAACGACGTAATTCTTTCAGCGTCCTGATGTCGGTCAGCGCCTGTTTGTACTGATCGATCCGAACCAGTTCGGCCTCCCGGTCGGCAACCTGGCCCGTCAGGTGCTCCTCCTCTATTTTCTCGTTTTTGGCCTTCCGGTAGAAATTTTCGGCGTTCTTCTGCGGGCTCAGGTCGGGCTTGAGTTTAAGCGTAACCGGCTGGTCGCGGTAAAAATCGTATAAGGTTATTCGTTCAGGTGATCGACCGCCCTGCCCCTCCGGAATGTCGTGCAGATTGGCCATCAGGATATGTCCCATTTCCTCGTGCGAAACCCCTTCCTCGCGCGCAATGAGTCGCTGCATGGTAGCCTCAATCTGCGCAGCGGCCCGGCGCCGTCGTTTGTCCAGCAGCCGCAGCAGCTCGGCTTTCTCCCGCTCAAAGGTGTTAAGCCCATTATAGGCAATAAAAAACCGATTGGCGGCTTCGATCGGATCGTCGAAGACCCGCACGGGAACCTCCGGTTCCGGCCCATCGATAGGCAGTAAACTTAAGGCCGGCTTGTAATTGAACCGGGTCAGGTAGTAACGGGGTTCGCTCAGTTCCCGTACCGTTTCCTGAACCAGCGCCCACAGGCGGTCGGGCTCCGTGGCGCTGTCGATCCCCAATCGCTGCTGCTGTTGACCGATGTAGTCATTGACCACCTTGCCAAACGTAGGAAACAACGGGCGATAGGTATAGCCAGCCCGCTCAAACGCCTGGTACGACTGATCAATAGGCCGATCCATAGTGCTGAGCAGCAACTGGTTATCCGTAGCCAGGTTCTGGTTAAACAGATCCACCACCTCGTTTCCCTGAAAAGCCAGCAGGTTAGGGCGGTTACCAAAAAACTTAAACAACAGGGTAAAGTCATCCTCGAGTCGGATAGCCAGGCAGCGTTCGTTGAGAAACGATGTCACGGCTTTTACTGCCCGCCCGGCGCCTTCCTCACCCACCAGCGACTCGAACAGGTTGACGCTGTTGGTACGGGCCCGCTGCACTGTTTCGGGGAAAAGCAGTCCCGAAAAGTCGGGTCGGAGCGTTGCCTTGATGAAGAACGGCTTGTAGTAGTTGATCTTACCCCGCGCCTGCGCAAACACCAGCACCAGTTCATCCCGATCCTGGCTGAAGCATTCCATGAATTTCAGGCCCACCAAGTGCGGCTCGAGCGCAGGCGCCAGCTGACGCAGAAAATAATAGTTTGTGTGCATTACTGTGTGAAGATACAGGATTGGCGGGCAAGCCTATCCGATACATAACCGTTTGCCATCATTTTATCGCTATTTCGGCGGGCTGTCGTATATACACCTATACATCCAGACGTTGCTCATCGATACATACCTAATGCGCAGGGCATCACCGGCTTAAGCATCTGATTTTCTCATCCCGTATACATCGGCCAGGCACCCCTGGCTGATTGTATCAAAAAAGTCCAATAAAGAGCTTCTGTAATCAAATAAGCTATCTGATGACAACTCCTGCTGACATTAATTTTTTTTAATTTCTCATCGCTAATCACATTTATACACTAAATACCTAGTTTTTATAGGTATATATACTTAGAAATTGTACTCTAACAAGTTAGATAGCGTCAAATTTCTATTTTTAGGGCTTTGCAATATGATTTAACAGATATAATATTTGTGGGATTTACAGCCCAACCAAATTAATCACACAAATAATCCAATCCCGTTAACCTCATGAAGACAAGGCTACTCAGGTTTTTACAGCCTGCACTCCTGAGCGCATTTATGCTGCTCTGCGTTCTGAGCGTGCAAGCTCAGGACCGTCGGCTTACCGGCGTAATCACTAGTGCAGAAGGTGCTGTACCTGGTGTCAATGTGGTGCTGAAAGGTACGCAAACCGGTACAGCTACCGACGCTGAAGGCAAGTTCTCGATCAATGTTCAGGGGTCTAATCCAGTACTGGTCGTTTCGGCCATTGGGTACAAAACCCAGGAAGTCCCCGTAGGCAATCAGAGTACCATCAATATCACCCTGTCCGAAGATGCCACGGCTCTGCAGGAAGTGGTTGTAACGGGTTACTCGACCGAAAACCGTCGTGACGTAACCGGTGCCGTTTCAACGGTAAAGCCGGCCCAGTTGCGGGTTGTTCCGTCGACTAACGTCGAGCAGCAGTTACAGGGCCGAGTGGCGGGGGTAACCGTCATCACCAACGGGCAGCCGGGAACGAGCAGCCAGATTCGGGTGCGGGGCTTCGGTTCGTTCGGGGGTAACCAGCCGCTCTACGTAGTGGATGGCGTACCTACCCAGACGGCGCAGTTCATCGCTCCTGACGACATCGAAACCACAACCGTGCTGAAAGATGCGGCTTCGGCTTCGATCTACGGAGCCCGGGCCGCTGCCGGCGTTATCGTCCTGACCACCAAGAAAGGACAGCGCCGTGCGCAGAAGCTGAGCGTCAGCTATGACGGGTTGTTCGGCGCTACCGATCCCGGTAAAAGCCTGCCTATCCTGAACCCGCAGGAGCAGGCCGACTGGACCTGGCAGGCGCGTCGGAACGACATTTTCCAGGCCGGCGGCACGGTAGGGCCCAACAGCTTTACGGGTATTGCCAACGGCCAGTACGGATCGGGCCAGACCCCCGTTCTTCCCGACTACCTCCTGGTAGGCAATACGGTAGGCGTGGTTGGCTCGGTTGATCTGGAAGCCGAACGGCTCAGATACAATACCGACCCCAACAACACCTACCTGGTTATTCCGGCTAATAAAGCAGGCACTGACTGGTACCGGGAAATTACCCGGGTAGCTCCGCTGCAGCGGCATACGCTGGGTTTCCAGGGCGGAACCGAATACAGCCGGTACTACCTGAGCCTGGGCGTACAGAATCAGGCGGGTATCATTACGAACAACAACTTCTCGCGCTACACCTTCCGGGCCAATACCGAATTTGACGTTACCAAGAAAATCCGGTTTGGCGAGAACCTGCAGTTTGCCTACGTTTCGGCGACTGGTCTGCAGGGTGGTACCGGCAGCTCGCTGGGCAACAACACCAACAACAACTCCAGCGTAGCGTCAGACGAAAACGACGTACTGCTGGCGTTCCGGATGCCTCCCATCATTCCGGTATACAACTCGTTTGGTGGCTATGCCGGTACCAAAGCTCCTGGTTTCAACAACCCGCGTAACCCTGTTGCCAATCGCCAGAGCTCAGCCGACAACCTGAACTATACGCTGTTTGGCTTCGGTAACGCCTACCTCGAGTACGACGTGATTCCGGCGTTGACGCTCCGCAGTAGCCTGGGTGGTACGTACTTTGCCAACTACAACAACTTCTACAGCCGCGCCCAGTACGAAAACTCGGAGAACAACACCAACTACACCTACGGCGAAGGCGCCAATACGGGTCTGGCCTGGACGTTCACCAATACGGCTCAGTACAAGAAGACGTTCGGCATCCACGACATCAGCGCGCTGGCCGGCATCGAAGCCCTGAATACAGGAAGTGGCCGGGGCATCAACGGTACCGGTATCAACCCGTCAACCACGGATCCGAACTACGTGACCCTGAGCACCACAACGCCGGGTTCGTCGCGATTGGTGAACAGCTACTACGGCCTGGGTAACAACTTCTACTCGCTCTTCGGTCAGGTTCGGTACACCTACAACGACAAGTATATTCTGACGGGCGTTGTTCGTCGCGACGGGTCCTCGCAGTTTGGTGCCTCGAACCGCTACGGCGTATTCCCGGCCTTCTCGGCCGCCTGGCGTATTTCGTCGGAAGAGTTCCTGAAGAGCATGCCGTGGATCTCGGACCTGAAAATCCGGGGTGGTTACGGGCTCATGGGGAACTCCAACTTCCTGAGCTCGACCAACCAGTATAGCCTGTACGCGTCGAACCCTGGCAACGGCTACGACATCAACGGCGGTAACACGGCCATTGCCCCCGGCTTCTACCGGAGCCAGATCGGTAACCCGAACGCCAAATGGGAAACCAGTGTATCGTCGAACATCGGTATCGACGGTGCGTTCTTCAACAACAAGCTGGAGGTTGTGCTCGACGTATGGCGGAAAGATACCAAAGACCTGCTGTATCAGCTGGCCCTGCCCGGCGTTGTGGGTACACTGGCCAGCGCTCCGTTCCTGAACCTGGCCGGTATGCGGAACCAGGGTATCGACCTGCTGATCACGAATCGCGGCACTATTTCGGGCGATCTCAGCTACGAGGTTACCGGTATTGGTAGCATTCTGGACAACAAAATTACGGCCATCGACCCATCGGTTCCTTACTTTACCGGTGGTGGTACCCGTCTGCCGGCGGTAGTGCGGAACCAGCCTGGCCACGCGCTGTCTTCGTTCTACGGTTATAAAGTAGTTGGCCTGTTCCAGAGCCGCGAAGACGTGTCGGGTTCGCCCACGCAGAGTGGGGCGGCTCCGGGTCGATTCAAATATGCCGACACCGACGGCAACGGAACCATCGATGATAACGACCGGCAGTTCCTGGGCAGCCCGATTCCGAAGTTTACCGGTAGTATTACCCTGACCCTGAAATACAGAGGGTTCGACCTGAATACCAACCTGTACGCATCGCTGGGCAACCAGATCTTCAACAACGCCCGCTGGTTTACCGATTTCTATCCGTCGTTTACGGGAGCCGCCGTTAGCGCGCGGGTGAAAGATTCGTGGACACCACAGAACACGAACACCACGATCCCCATTTTCGAGTCGGCCTCCAACTTCAGCACCAACACGCAGATCAACTCCTACTACGTAGAGAACGGATCGTACGCCCGGATGCAGTACCTGACGGTTGGCTACACGTTCCCGAACGCGCTGCTCGACCGGATCAACCTGAGCCGCCTGCGGTTGTCGCTGTCGGCTACCAACCTGTTCACCGCCACGAAATACAGCGGTCTCGACCCGGCCGTAGGTGGCTCGGCTGATACCAACTTCGGTATCGATGTTGGTAACTACCCGGTTACCCGCGGCTACAACGTTGGACTGAGCTTTGGTTTCTAACCCTAACAGAGTCATGACAGGCGGAGTTGGCCCCGCCAGACCCCGCCTGTCAGCCTATAAACGTCTGTAAAATCTGATCATGAAAAAGCCGATTATAAAAGGAATAACCCTAACGGCCATGCTATCGCTGGTCACGTTCGCCTGTAGCGACAAATTTCTGGACCTGTCCCCCACCGGCACGTTGCGCGGGGGAGACAGCCAGCTCTTCAGCAAAGCCGGTATTGAAAGTACGCTCGTTTCCACCTACGCCCAGCTGAATGGACGCGGTTTCTCGCGGGCAGCCAGCTCGTTTAACTGGGTACGCGGCAGCGTATCGGGGGGCGATGCCAACAAAGGCTCCAACCCCGGCGATGCGGGCGGTAACAGTAACTTCACCACCTTCCAGCGGTTCGAGCTGCTGCCCACCAATGGCGACGTGAACGACAAATGGCGGGGTATGTACGAAGGAATCAGCCGGGCCAACGCCGTACTGCGCGCCATTCCGCAGGCCGCAGCCGATGTGTCGGACGACGATAAGAAGCGGATCTCGGCCGAAGCGCGCTTCCTGCGGGCCCACTACTATTTTGAGCTGAAGCGCTCCTTCAACATGGTACCGTACATCGACGAAACCGTCGATTACGGATCGGGTATCGAGAAAGTACCGAACAACACCGATATCTGGCCCAAGATCGAAGAGGACCTCAAGTACGCCCAGACGAACCTGCCCGCTACCCAGAGTGCGGCTGGCCGGGCTAACAAGTGGGCAGCTACCGCCTACCTGGCCAAAGCCTATCTGTACCAGAAAAAATACACCGAAGCCAAGCCCCTGTTCGATCAGGTTATTGCCGAGGGCGTAACGGCCAGAGGAACCAAGTACGATCTGGCCGCTAACTATACCGATGTGTTCAACGCAGCTACGGAGAACAACGCGGAATCGATCTTCGCTACCCAGTCGGCCGCCAACACGGGTTCGGTGAGTAACTCGGCTCAGGAGCTGGACCTCAACTTCCCCTACAACACGGGATCGAACGGTCCGGCGGGCTGCTGCGGGTTCTTTGCGCCCAGCTTCGAACTGGCGAACTCGTTCCGGGTGAACGCCAACGGGCTGCCGCTGCTCGATGGTTCGTACAACACCGGTGCCAATCAGCTGAAGAACGACCAGGGTATCGACTCAAAAACGCCTTTCACCCCCGACGCTGGCCCTGTTGATCCGCGGCTCGACTGGTCGATCGGACGCCGGGGTATTCCCTACCTCGACTGGTCGATCCACCCCGGTCTTGACTGGATTCGCGATCAGAGCTTTGCCGGTCCTTACTCGCCCAAGAAGTTTATCTTCTACAAATCGCAGGATAAAACCCTGACCGACGTAAGCTCCTGGACCAACGGCTATTCGGCCATCAACTACAACATCATCCGCTTTGCCGACGTACTGCTGATGGCCGCCGAGGTTGAAATTGAGGTAGGAAGCCTGGAAACTGCCCGTACCTACATCAACCGGGTTCGGACACGGGCCGCCAATCGTACGGCCTGGGTAAAAGCACCGGATGGCAGCAATGCCGCCAACTACGTGATCAGCAACTATACGACCCCGTTTGCCAGCAAAGAAGCCGCTCGTACGGCCGTTCAGTTTGAGCGCAAACTGGAGCTGTCGGGCGAAGGCCACCGTTTCTACGACCTCGTTCGCTGGGGTAATGCCGCTCCGGTGCTGAATGCCTTCATCGCCTACGAAAGCCAGCGGCTTCCGACGGGCTATGCCGGTGCCAGATTTACGGCGGGTAAAGATGAATACATGCCGATTCCGCAGACCCAGATCGACTACCAGGGCCGCGACGTGCTGAAACAAAATCCGAACTATTAAGTAACGGAGCATCCGTACCCACGAAGACGCCCCCGCTGATGGTCAGCGGGGGCGTCTTCGTATAAACAATACCCGCCCGGCCTCAGTTGTTATCCTACTAAACAACTCGACTAACAGCATGGCTAACAACAAAACCACCGACCAGCCCGGCTCGAATGACAAACGGCCGCATGGCGAGCATACGCGCAACCACGAAGCCCGCGACACGAGCGGCCTGCGCCCCAACGCCGAGCAGACAATGACCAACGCGAATAAAAGCAAGCAGGGGCCCGAAGACGAGCACGACCCGGCGCTGCATGGCAAATCAAAAGCCGAACTGGCCGAAGAACGGGGTGGCCACGGGCACTCTGGCCACAGCAGCAGCCGCAATGGCAGTAGAAAGTAAGCGATATTGAGTTATGCATGATGGGCGACCAGCACGTATCGAGTGGAGGGCGCTCATCATGCATGACTCATCAATCGGTACCGATGGACTTTTCCCGACTCAGAGCCGAACTCAGGCAGGAACACAAGGATATTCTGGCCTACTGGCAGCGCCACGCGCCCGATCCGGTCAACGGCGGTTTCTACGGCCGGGTCGATTATCAGAACCGCCCCGATCCTGATGCGGAGAAAGGCATTGTGCTGAACAGCCGGATTTTATGGACGTTTTCGGCCGCCCTGATCCACACGCAGCACGACGATTACCGCCCCATTGCCGACCAGGCCTTTCAGTACATCAGGCAGCATTTCGTCGATCCGCAATACGGCGGAGTGTATTGGTCGGTCACCGCCAAAGGCCAGCCCAAACAACCGATCAAGCAGCTCTACGGGCAGGCTTTTACGCTCTACGGGCTGAGTGAGTACGCCCGCGCTACCGGCTCCGCGCCTGCTCTGGCGCTGGCTAAAGAGATCTTCCAGACCATGGTCCGGCACGCCCATGACCCGAAGAAAGGCGGTTTCCGCGAAGCCTTTGCCCGCGACTGGTCCGCTACGACCGACTATATCCTCAGCAAGTCCGACAGGCAGGAAACCAAGACTATGAACACCCACCTCCATATTCTGGAGTCGTTCACGGCCCTGTACCGCGTCTGGCCCGACAAGACCGTAGCCGATCAGATACGGGGTATGCTGGCCGTCTTCACGAACCATATCGTTGACCCCAAAACGTACCGCATGAACCTGTTCATGGATGACAACTGGCAGGTACGCCGAACCGCCGTTTCGTATGGTCACGACATCGAAGCCTCCTGGCTCCTGCCCGAAGCCGCCGACGTGCTGGCCGCCAGAAACCCCGCCGATAAACCCCTTCAAAAGCAAATCCGGACTCTGGGTATAAACATGGCCCGCGCGGCTGCCGATGGCTACGCGGCCGACGGAGGTATGAACTACGAATACGAGCCCGACACCCGACACCTCAATCAGGAACGCTCGTGGTGGGTGATGGCCGAAGCTATGGTTGGCTTCCTGAACGCTTACCAGCTCACCAATGAGAAACCCTTTCTCGACAAATCCATAGCCAGCTGGGAGTTTACCAAGAAATACCTGCTCGACACCAAAAACGGCGAATGGTTCATGGGCGTCGACGCGAACCACAAGGTGCTCGGCAACGACAAGATCAGCATGTGGAAATGTCCGTATCACAACAGCCGGGCCTGCCTGGAAATGCTGGACCGGCTGGAGCACCTGCGCTAGCGAATCAATACCGGTACGACACCGTCAGGGTGCCCCGCGCTCCGTTGCCTTTGATGTAGTCAGCGTCGCGGGCTGCCCACTGCGAAATGGCGGGGAAGTAATCCCGGTTCAGCAGATTCTCGACGCCCAGCGCCAGCGACCAGGCGGGAGTAAACTGATACGACCCGCTCAGGTTCACAAGCGTGTAGGCCCGCACCGGCGCCTGCGCATAGGCATAAACCCCGCTGGCGTTCGGCCGGAACCGATCGCGGCTTCCGGCGGTCAGCGTACTGATCGAGAGCATCCACGCTGCGCTCGGTTGCAGCCGAAGATAGGCCGTTGTTTTGGGCGATGCGATCCGGTCGTTACCCAGGTAGGTTTCGTAATCGCCGTCGGCATTCCCGTCCGACTTTCCTTCAATGTAGGCGTAGCTGCCGCCAATGGCCAGCCAGCGCAGGGGCGTAATGTCCAGGGCGGCTTCGTAGCCACTCACCCGCTCCGGTGCCCGGATAATCTCGAACACCCCCGAGGGCAGCTGCCGGTACGACGCGCCCAGTTCTGAGCTGCTCTGGTACGCATTCAGCTCATACGAGACATAACGCCCCAGTTGCCCGGCAATCCCCGCTTCGTAGTTGTTGACAATAATCGGCTTCGTTTCCAGCTGGCTCACCACCGACCGCTGCGACGTTCGAAGAATACGGCCCAGTTCGTTGATCGAGAATGCCTGCGAGAAACTCACGAACGGCTGTATCGCCTTCAGCCCCGAGTACCGCAACCCTACGTTACCCACCAGCGCGTTATAGGTCAGGTCGCCCCCCTGCACGGCCAGGCCACCGTCGTATTTTTTAGTCGTAGCGTTGTAGGTTTTGAGGGTGGTAAAGTCGGACACCCGAACGGCTATATTTTCGTACCGAATACCGGCTTTCAGCGTCAGCTGATCGAAGAAATCTGTTTTTAGCTGGGCGTAGGGGGCCAGGTTACGCATGCGCATGTCGGGTGTCCAGAACCGGCCATCCTCCAGCTTTTGAGCCGTCTGGTCGTTGAGCGCGTCGAGTCCGTAAACAAGATTACCGCTTACAGCACGCCCCAGCCGGTACGGCGTGTACAGATTCAGCCGGACGCCGTTCTTGTTGGACACCACGTTGGACTGCCCCCCGTTTTCGAAGAACTCAGCCTCGTACCCGTATACTGTCCGGAAGCTCTGCAGATAGGCTACGACCTCCAGGCCCGTCTTGCCAACCAGGTCGTTGTGCATGTACCGAACGGTGGCGTTGTGGTTGTAGGGGGTTCCCTGCGGCCGGCCCGGTACCGATTCGGTGGGGACGCCAATGGTAGGTGTAACCCCAAACTTGCCGAGTTGCTCGCGGTAGTTCAGCTTCGACTCACTCCCGAAGTAGTTGTACATCACCTCAACCCGCTGCCGGTCCGACAGGCGGTAGCCCGCTTTGGCCAGCAGGTTGTAGCTGTTCATCTGGCCCAGGTTGTAAAACGGCGAAATAACCGCGCCCGTGGCATCCTTGAAAAGGCCCGTACGCTCAACGGTTCCGTTCAGCACGTAATCGATCCGGTTTGTTTTTCCGGAGAACTGCTGACTCAGCCGCCAGCCCTGCGTATCGGTAGCGTTGCTGAGGCCGCTGGTCAGGCCGACCCAGGTCTGCCCCGAGAACGGTTTGTTGCCAGCCGGATTCTTCGTGATGTAGTTGATAATGCCGCCGTCGGCCCCGTTCCCGTAAATAGCCGTTGCCCCCTTGATGACTTCAACCCGCTCCAGCGCCGACGGATCGATGGTGCGGATATCGCGCCCTCCGTTACGCAGTGGCGTCGACTGCGGCACCCCGTCAATCAGCACCAGTACCTGCCGGCCCCGCAGCGTCTGCCCCGTATTGCTGGTCCGGTTCGTGAAATATCCGAAGCCGGGCACCGTATTCATCAGTACGTTGGTGATGTTTGTGTTGATAGCCAGTTGCTCGGTGATCTGCCGGGGCGTTACGATGCTGACCGCCGACGGAACCTTACTCAGACTCTCGGCCTGCCGACTGGCCGTTACGACTACTTCATTCAGCGCGCGGGCGTTTGCTTTCAGGGTTATGAGTACGTCCGATGCCGGTTGCCCGTCAACCTGAACCACCTGCTCGATGGGATCGAACCCTACCGCCGATACAACCAGCGTTTGCGGCCCTACCGGCAGCGAACCCAGCTGGAACGTACCCGTCTCGTCAGCCGTTGTACCCTGAGGATATCCTTTGAGACTGATTGACACGAAAGCAGCTGGCTGACCATCGGCGCTGACGACGCGACCACGAATGGTACCGGTAGCAACCGGCTGTGCAGTACTGTTAAACGACAGAAATAGAATAGAAAAAAGAACGAATACGTTTCTCATGAAGCGAACAGTGTCGACCGGCAGGCAGGTTGGGCAAACCGCCCGAAAAGCGGATTACTGCTCAACGAATCCCCGGAGCGACCTCAGTACGACGTCGGTTGTCCGGGGGGCTGATCCGATAGACAATTGGTTAATTATACGGCAAACCTAAGGCTTGTTTAGAATCGGTCCAAACAAATGTCCGAGTAATTTAAAACAAGTCTAAACAACTTGGGGTAAATCGACGGCGGGTGGGTAACAGAAAAGCCCCTCCGATTGCTCAGAGGGGCTCTAATACGTTTATAGCGTTGTCGGTAATAAATACCGGCAGTTGTGCCTTAGTAAAATTACTTCGCGCTATCCGACGACATGGTCGAAGCAGAATCGGTAGCCATGGTCGAATCCGTAGCCATCGTAGATGACGAATCAGACATCATGGTCGACGTGCTGTCGGTTGTCGTCGTTTCGGTTTCGGTCTTTTTCGAGCTGCAAGAAGTAGCGAGGGCGATCATAGCCATGAAAAAGAAGGCAGATTTCGTGATTGCTTTCATAGTTTTGGAATGTTTTTGTTTACAGATGAAAAATGAATGAATGTCAACGTTAATACCCTACCGGGTAAAAGGTAACCCAACTTTTTTTTATTTTTTTTTGGGTTACGTCTCCGGCGTTTCCCGTATTAAGTAATGAACCAACGCGATGAAGGAAAGCAGGCAGCCTGCCTTGACTGATGATGAACTGCTGACGGGCCTGGCCAATGGGTCCGATCATGCGCTGACTCAGTTATATCGACGGTATTTCCCGATGGTGCTGCATCTGGTTACGACCAACAGCGGTACCGACGACGATGCCAAGGATATTTATCAGGAAGCGCTTGTGGTGCTGTATGAGAAAGTTCGCTCCGGTTCGCTGGAGTTGCACTGCCAGCTGAAAACCTATTTGTATTCGGTATGTAGACGACTGTGGCTGAAGCAGTTGACCCAGCAGAGCCGCTATATGGTACGCGATGTTGACGCAGCCGCAACGGACCAGCAGGCCGTTAATCAGTTAGATGATGATCTGACTGATCACGAAGAGCGAAACCGTCAGTTCGATCTGATGGCCGACTCGCTCGACCGGCTCGGTGAACCCTGCCGAACGTTGCTGGACGATTTTTACATCCAGCACCTGAGTATGCAGGACATCACCGAAAAATTTGGCTATACCAACGCCGACAACGCCAAAACGCAGAAGTACAAGTGTCTGATGCGGCTGAAACGGCTGTTTTTTTCGGAGTACAAAGTATAGGGTCCCCCCCTGCGGACACCCTGTCAACTGATCATCCCATCTGACTCGAACGAGTCTGCACAACAAATATGGATATGAACGAACACAATGACATTGAAAACGCGCTGCGGGCCTATGGCGACCGCATCCGGTTTCGGCGCAGACTGGCGGCTATCCATGCCGACATGAACCTCGACGACGTACGTGAAGAGGCTCGTATGTACCGTTCAGACGCCACCCAGTCGGGCCAGATCCGCATGTTGTGGCGTACGTATCGCACTACGCTGGCCGTTGCCGCGTCGGTAGCCGTCATTACAACCTTTGGCTCTATTTTCCTGTATCGGGCCTATCAGCAGAGCCACAAGCAGCAGGAGCAGCAGTACAGCCAGTTGAGCAAGGAGATCCAGGCGGTAAAGTCGTCGCAGCGGAAACTCATCAATGATTTCACGGGGCGGAGTCGCTCGCTGAGCGTCAACCCGGCTCAGATTGCCGGGTCAGGTTTTCTGCTGACCCCCGATGGCTACTTCGTCACCAACAATCACATTGTTCGGGATGCCGACTCGGTTTATGTGCAGAGTGCCAAAGGCGAGATCTACAAAGCCCGGATCGTTCATACCGACCAGGCCCACGATCTGGCTATTCTGCAACTGTGCGACGATACGGCTTTCCGAACCATGCCACCGGTTCCGTATAGTTTCGAGGCACATACGTCCGATCTGGGCGAACGCGTTTTCACCCTGGGCTATCCCCGCGAAGAGATTGTTTATGGCGAAGGCTATTTAAGTTCGGGAACCGGCTTCCGGGGCGATTCAACGGCCTATCAGGTAGCTATCGGTGTGAACCCCGGTAACTCGGGCGGCCCTTTACTCGACGAGAAAGGCAATGTGATCGGCATCATCAGCGGCAAACAGACTACCTCCGAGGGGGTTAGCTTCGCTGTGAAGACGTCCTATCTGCTCGAAAGCATCAGCAGCATTCCGGCCGACTCGCTGAAGGGCCTGCCACTGCGGCTAAACCGGAAGAATACGCTGGTTCGTCTGCCCCGCAAACAGCAGATCAAACGGATGCAGGATTACGTCTATCAGGTAAAAGTGTTCAAACATTAGTCGGCTAACGTAGTTGTATACGTAGTGTAAACACTCGACAACTATGAAAAAGCTCACTATGCTGGCCTTTGCGCTGGTACTCACAATGGCTGCGGCTTCGGCGCAGGACACGAAGGAAAACGCAAAAGAAACGGCTCGTCAGGCTGGCCGTACGGTAGATGCAGCCGGCGGCAAAGCCGCCCGCGAAACGCGCAAAGCTGGTCGCAAAATTGACAGAGCTGCCAAAAACACCAAAGAAGACGTGAAAGATGGCACCAATAAAGCCATGGATAAAACAGAGCGCAAGCTGAAAAAAGCCGAGCGCAAACTGGATAATTCGAAATAATACGCTCTTAGCACAGACAAAGGCGTTGGGGCATAGCTCCGACGCCTTTGCTTTTTTGCGGATCGCTCCGTTGCCTGCTACCCGTATATCTCTTTACTTTGACCTCATGAACTCAACCGTATCTGTACTGCTGTTCGGTATTACCCGCGACCTGACTGGCCAGTCGGCCCTCTCCATACCTATCCAGACCGAAACCCGTGTTGGCGATCTGCTCGACCAGGTTCGGCAGCAATACCCGGCCCTGGCGGGTGTGCGCTCCTTGCTGGTTGCCGTAAATGGCGAATATGCCGAAGTAGACCAGACGTTAACCAGTAAAGACGAAATTGCGCTGATTCCACCCGTGAGTGGTGGCTAGAAACTATGATTGCTCTGACCACCGACCCCATTGATGTGGCTTCGGCCTTGAAATACCTGCAATCGTCGCAGGCGGGTGCCATTGATCTCTTTCTGGGCGTTGTCCGCGATAATACGCAGGACCGCCCCGTTGACCGGCTCGAATACGAAGCCTACGACCGGATGGCAATCAGCGAGATGCAGAAGATAGCCGACGAGGCCCACCAGCGCTGGTCGATCCTGCGCTACACCATTATTCACCGGAAAGGCACGCTGCTCACCGGCGAGATAGCTGTACTCATCGGCATCACCACCGCCCACCGGGCCGACGCCTTCGAAGCCTGCCGCTACATAATCGACACCATCAAGCAAACCGTGCCTATCTGGAAAAAAGAAATATTCACCGATGGCGAGGTATGGGTAAACGCCCATCCATAAACCAATAGGCTCTACAGGCCTGCGATTTACAAATGGGCGTTTGCTTATTGGAATGAACCGGGCGAAACTCTATCGCCTGTTGCTGCGAAATGGCTGATCAACCGGTACACGAATGGGTACAAGATTACGCTGCTGCGCGTTCGGCATAATTACCGGCCGAAAGATCCGGTCAGCCAGATGGCTCCAGTTGACCACTTGCATGTATTGACTAATCTGCTTGAGTGCGTTGTACATATGGGGAACAAGTTAACTGGTAAGAAGTTGTATATCAGCCAGAAATGCAACCACCCGGGCCTGGCTTGCCGCCAAATTACCAGTGGTAACACCGACTCGTTCTGGTTGTATATGTAGTAAACGAATTTGTAGGCAAAATGCTTTAAAATTCCTGCTATTCATTTATTTAACCGCCCTGGCTGCTGCCGTAAGCTCCGCAGATAAAGGAAGTTTTCTCCTGCTTCCCGAACTAAATTCAGCCTACTTTTCTCCGACAGCGTCCCCACCTGACGCGTGCTATGTGGCGTTGTGGCAATCCGAATTGGGTTAGGTTCTGCATGTACACCCGCTTTTCTACATACCTGGCACCACGGACCCTTAGCCGTAAAAATGCTTAATCTATAAGCAAATATATACACTTGTATGCAAATCTTACTTGGAAGAGTGTACCTCGATATTGTGTAAAATTACCTACACTGTTACACCATCCTTAAGTATACTCAGCTACCTAAATAACTATCAATCAATATATTGGTTACTCCCCAGAGTTGTTGGCACAGTTTTTCCAAATGGAATGTCGTGTTTATCACAGTCAACTTTAATACATCACTATTATGTTGTTTGAAAGAAGAAAGCATCCACAGGACTACCTCACAGACCAAACCTTTCTGACTGGAGTACTGACCGGACTGGTCACTGGCCTGACAATCGGCTTTCTGTTCGCTCCACGATCAGGCAAAAAGCTGCGCAAGCAGATTGCGAACTCACTGAGTGACCAGAGCTGGGATGCCCAGCGCCAATGGAACAGAACGAAGGAGCAAGCTCGGGAAACCGTAGATACCATCAAGGCGAACGCAGGCTACGTTGCCGATAAGGCAAAAAATAAAGCCGAACACCTGGCCGACGATGTTCGCTCGGGTGTCGATCATCTGAAAGATGCAGCCAGAATCGGTTAATACAGTTCGGCTATTCTGATTTACTCAACAAGTATGAAAGAATCCCCGACTCAGACTGAATCGGGGATTCGTTTTTAACCGCCCAGCCTTTATAAGTCGATGCAGCGCTGTGCTAGGCCCCGACGGGCCGTCTTTACTTCTGTAGTCACATTAATACTCAACGTCAATTAGCAAAACAATGGAACGCGAATTTTCCTACTCGACAGATCCAGTCTACGGACGGGCTAGTTTTATGAAACGAATCTCCTGGAGCGCTGTCTTCGCCGGCGTACTGGTAGCTATTGTTAGCCAGATGTTGCTGACCCTATTGGGGCTCGGCATCGGCCTAAGCACCATCGACCCGGTATCAGAACGCAACCCAACTGCCGGACTGGGAACCGGAAGCGCCATCTGGTACATCATAAGCAGCCTGCTTTCTTTATTTATGGGAGGCTGGATTGCCGGTCGGCTAGCCAGTACCCCCCGTCTGTTCGATGGTATTGTTCATGGCGTACTGACCTGGTGTCTGGCCACACTGATCACGATCTATTTCCTGACAACGACCATCGGCAGTCTCATTGGCGGGGCTAGTCGGTTGGTAGGCAGTCTGGTAAGAACAGCCGGAACGGCGGTTGCTGCAGCAGCCCCGAGCATCGGTAACGCCGTAGAGGGTGAGCTCAAGGATAACGGAATCGATCTGAAAAACCTGGATC
Organism: Spirosoma sp. 209; assembly: GCF_002006735.1. Lineage (NCBI taxonomy): Bacteria > Pseudomonadati > Bacteroidota > Cytophagia > Cytophagales > Cytophagaceae > Spirosoma > Spirosoma sp. 209. The sequence continues at coordinate 149,829 of NZ_MVEC01000006.1, forward strand.
TGGGCGATCTGAAAAAGGAAGCCAACCGGCTGTTGCGACAAACCGGCGATGCCAATCTGAACCCAGCTACGCTGGAGCGCAAAGTAGAGCAGGCAGGTCAGCAGGCAAAAACGGCCGCCGATCGGGCCGCGACGGACCCGGCAGCCGCCGACGATATTGCCGGGGGGTTATTCGACCGGCTGTTCAAACAAGGACAGACTACGGTAAACAGCGTTGACCGGGAAGACGCGGTAAATGTGGTTATGAAGCGTACCGGAAAAAGCCGGGCCGAGTCTGAACAGATTGTCGACAACTGGATCAGTACCTACCAACAGGCAGTTGCCAAACTACAGCAAACTCAGAAAGAAGCCGAAGCCACCACCCGCAAGGCCGCCGATGCCACGGCTTCTGCGGCATCCAAAGCGGCTATTTTTGGCTTCCTCGGCCTGTTGATCGGGGTCGTAGCGGCTGGCTACGGTGCTAAGATGGGCACCGACTCTAAATACAACCTGAGTTCACTGGATCGCCCAATGGGGTCCGTCCGCTAATTATCCTACCCACTACACGCCAGGCCGGGTATCTGCTTTCAGAGCAGATACCCGGCTTTTTTGGTATCACTTTAAAACTACGGAGCTTGCGGTTTACCCCCATAGGATACCGTTCTTTTTGCGCGAGCTATCAGGTAATGCGCGGAATGGGTTTAGTAGAAGCCATTCTAATTATCCTTACGATGTGACGCTCCGTTACAGGCTACACAATCACGGCCTGGTGTAACCCGGTAACCTGATGATCTCTCCCGCTTTTTCCAGACGACTGAACATAGCTACGCTGGCTACCCTGGCCATGTTAGGCCTGTGGCTGCTCCTCGATTCTACGTTGACGGCCACGATCTGGGACGGCATGACCATTAGCCAGTCGGCCGTACAGGTAGAATATTGCGAGTTTAACCATCCGCATCGCGTCTTCCACCAGCCGATTAATACCTACTCGAACTTAGCCTACCTGTTCTTTGGCGTTTTTATTCTGCTCGTTGCTTATCAGGACCAGCAAAACCACGGGCTTCCGGTCACTAATCGGATGGCTGGTTTTCCGCTGCTCTCGGGCCTGATGGGCGCCTGCTTTGTTTATTTATGCCTGGGCAGCGCCTTTTTTCATGCCTCGCTGACTTACGTTGGCCAACGGGTAGACATGAACGCTACCTATAGCATCCTGCTCACCCTGGTGGGCATTACGATCTATCACGTTTTCCATAAACTACAGCTGACGCCAACTCAGCAACGACTCTGGGTTGTGGTGTTGCTGGCGCTGATTGGCCTGTGGGCTCCGCTGGCCCTCCTCGTGCCCAGTTCCCGACTGGTGCCAGCGCTGATTCTGCTCCTGAACGTGGGTATGCTGGTGAACTATGTTCAGTTCAGGGCCCGGCGTTCTATCGGGCTGGTGCTGCTCAGCTTCGTGCTGATTGTGCTGGCTATTTACATCCGGACGATGGATGTACGAAAAATCAACTGCGACCCTTATTCGTATTATCAGGGACACGCGTTATGGCACGTCCTGACGGCCCTGAGCAGTTTTTGCAGCTACTGTTTCTTTCGATTCGATAAAGCTTCGAACCCTGGTCGGCCCTGACGTTTTCTCTGCGCAGGTATCCGGCTTTTATACCGCCAGCACTTCCTTAACGGTCTGTTTGGCCTGCCACCAGCCCAAGCCTGGCGGAACGAGCGTATCGACAGGTCGGCCAAGAGCCAGCTGGCGCACCATGTCCGTTAGCTCAGTCGGCTCCGGGCGCCCGCTGCTCAGGTCGAAGACGCCGGGTTCGTGGCGGTTTTCGACCCGGGTCAGCAGATTGTGCCAGTCATAAAGGCCCAGTAGCGCCCAGGCCGTAACCGCCCGGATATCGGCCCCCGCCCGCCGGGCTGCCTCGGCCTGTTGCCATACTTCGCCCAGCCAGCGCTGTTGCTCATCGACGGTACAGCCCAGATGAGCTTCGGTAATGGCCATCGGCAGTCGGTACCGTTCCCAGGCCTGACAGAGCAGGGCAGCAATGCCCAGCCGCTGCGCCGGGTTGGCGCGCACAATCTCGGTATCGGCGTATCGATGACGTCCGTTACTGCCGTGGGTCCAGGCCCCGTGACGAGTCAGATCCTCGTCCAGGTATCGTTCGCTGGTTACGTAATGATTGATACCGAGTAACGAGGGCGGACAGGGGTTCTCGACGTGAAACCACAAGTCGCGTTCCGACGCACCCGATCTCCGCAGATAGCCCCATAAGGCATGGCCAGGCGTGACGCGACCGCTGAGCAGATCCCAGGTTAGCCAGCGCCTTTCGTTCTCAAAATCAGCCTGATAGCGCAATTTCGGGGTACTATGGGTGTAGCCCAGATCATCGGTCTGAACGAGCTGGGCCGCGGGTTGAACAGCCCGAATCTGAGCCATAGCCAGCACAGTGGCGCGTAACTGCCTTAACAGAATAGCGACAAACTGTTTGTCCGACCGGCCGTGTGGATACCATATGCCGTATAAGCCCGAGAAGCGGGCCGTGGTAAGTGGTTCGTTGACGGGCGTGTAGGCTTGCACCCAGGGGTACCGCTCAGCTACCTGCCGGGCATAGCGGGGGAGCTCCCGGTCGAAAGCGGGCGTATCGAACGTGGCGTAACGCGGTCCGCAGCCGTGGTGAACCAGACCCACTATGGGCCGTATCCCCAGCGCCCTCAGTCGGTTCAGCCGCTCGTCGGGCCAGCGCCAATCCAGCGAGTCGGGGTGGTCGGGGGCCGTGCGTTCCCAGAGTACAGGGTAGCGCAGCGTCCGAATGCCCAGCTCAGCTACCGCATCCAGATCCGAAAGCCGGTCGTGGTGACCGCTGCGGCTGATCTGATCCTGATATACATCCCCTACCCGATTGACGGTGCATTCGATTCCGCCCCAAAGGGCTACTTTGGCCGAAGCTGGGGTGGCATCCACCGTCTTTTTCTGTATCCGTATACTCATCTGATTGTGTATAACAAACCGCTCCGTCCGTTCGAATGGCCGCGACAGGGATTGATCTTTGGCAGCATTGCCTATCTGTATCGAATCCGGTCACTCGGTTCTGTAGTGGCAACTCCTTAATTATCAGAAAGCCCCTGAATCAGCAGCAGTCCGGTGAGGCAACGGCCGTTTTCCGTACCGGACTACCGATATCGGGTTCTGGTTGATCGACAGCAACGACGCTACCAGGGAGTCTGGCCAAGCGCTGCCTCCGGACCAAATGTTCCTGATGACTATATATAGTACTAGTTTTGGCGCAGTTTGTTGCAGATCACAGCCGGTAGAGTTACTTTCCAGGTCCATACTCCTGTACAGCAGCTGCCTGTAAAGGGGCTCCTACTGAGCATCGTCTCGTCGCCCACGCTACGGATAGGAAGGCTGATGTAATACGTGTAAAGCTGAGTTACTGGTAGAGCCACCGGGCTACCCATCGTACATAGCGTGGCATGATAACGAACGTCATCAATCCAACCAGTACCATACTCGTCATCAGCGGTTTAACCAGGGGCGCTAACCAAGCAGGAAGGGCCGACAAAAAGGGCGATAGCAGCCAGGGAATAAGAATGGATAAGGGAAAAATAGCCGACCATGTCAGCAGAAACTGCTTGTAGGCCGGAGCCGCTTTTCGGGAAGCCGGTGGGGTGAACCAGAACTCAAGCCCTGTTTTCACATCTATCTGTTCGTCGGCGTGCAGCAAAGGCCGCACCTTCTCGATCATTTGCCGGCGGATGTCCGACTCCAGCCAGTTATGCAGGTCAGCTTCGGAAGAAAAATGAAGAACAATGGTGTATTCGTCGTTCTCGCCATGGGGTCGGATTACATTCACCCCCCGATGCCCCGCAGCCCGTTGCGCCAGGGGCACCATTTCCTTCAGCCAGTTTTCATAAGCGTGAATCTGCTGTTTGATGGGCCGCTGGAGAATAATCGTCGTCACGGCGCTGTCAATTTCGATCGGCATACTGGCTGACATGGCGAGAGTCACTTGGTGATACGGTCTGACGGATATAAGCAGTTAGTTGTAAAAATACTTTCGGAGCCGGCTCAACCTCTTTTACCAGCTGTAACAAATCCAGTAAGAAGTTATTCGTACCGGCAACCGAGCGGGCCTTAGGCCGGCAGATACAAGCTGAAGGTAGCTCCCTGGCCGGGCTGACTGGTGGCGGTAATGGTGCCGCCATGGTTGGCCGCTACTTTCTGACAAATAGCCAGCCCAATGCCGGTACCCGCAAATTCGCCCTTACTGTGTAGCCGCTGAAACACCTGGAAAATACGATCGGCATACCGGGCGTCGAACCCGATGCCGTTATCGGCCACCTCAATGCAAAAATACACGTCGGCCGTTCGGGTGGGCTGAATGGCTGGCGGCAAGGCAGCAGCCACCACCCGTTCGCACCTGATCCGGATCTGCGGAGTCGCGTCTGGCCGGCGGAATTTCAGCGCGTTGGAGAACAGATTACTGAAGAGCTGCCCCAGCTGCGATGTATCGCCTGCTACCGTCGGTAGTGGGTCAATCGTTACCTGGGCTTTGGTTTCATCAATAACCATCTCCAGGTCCAGCAGTACCTCCTGCACAACCGCCGTTAAGGAAACCTGCGCCTGATCTTCCTGCTGGGTAGAAATGCGGGAGAAGCTCAGCAGATCTTTAATGAGCGTCGACATCCGGCTGGCGGCTGCCTGCATCCGCTCCAGAAAGTTCACCCCCTCGCCCAGGCCGTCGGCATACTGCGGTTTCAGGATATCGCCAAACGATTGGATCTTGCGCAGCGGTTCCTGCAGATCGTGGGAGGCTACGTAGGCAAACTGCTGCAGGTTCTCGTTAGACCGGCGCAGATCACCCACCAGCGCCTGCAGCTGCTGGGTACGCGCCTGTACCTGCTGCTCCAGATCGGCCGATAGCTGCCGGTAACGGGCTTCGCTTTGTTGAAGATCCTGCTGCGCTTTGATCTGCTCAGTGACGTCGATGGCAATGTCGAGGATGGCAAACACCCTGCCCTGCTCGTCGCGCAGGGGGGTGTAGGTGATGTTGTAGAAGTTATCCGTCATGACCCCATTGCGGACAATTTTCACCTGCGAACCGAAGCTCTGGAACATCTGCCCCGAGGTGTAGACCGTATCCAGAATTTGCAGAAAAGGCTGGTTTTCGGTTAACAGTTCGGGCATTACCTCCCGCAGCGGCTTCCCGACGATGTCGGGGCCTTTCCCGACAATATCGATGAAGGCCTGGTTGGGTAGCTCGACCACCAGATCGCGCCCCATGAACAGCCCCATGGCCGCAGGTGCACTGGCTATGACCGAACGAAGCCGGGTTTCGCTGGCCTCAACCGCCCGCCGGGTATGCACATGCTGGGTCATATCGACGACAACGACCAGCACGTGGGTAATCTGACCGGTCGAATCCCGCTGGGGATGGTAGGTGTGATCGATATAGATCGTTTCCAGCCGGTCGCCATGCCGTACAACGACGGGCACCTCATGGTTGCGGTACGACTCGCCGGTACTCATCACCTGACGGAGCAGCTCGTCGAAACCCTGCCCCGCCAGTTCGGGGAGGGCCGTCAGGAGGGGCTTCCCTACCAGTTCGTGAGGGGGGCGTCCTGCCAGCCGTCCGTAAAAGGGGTTGGCCATCTGAAAAATCAGCTCTTTCCCGCTGATGAGGGCGATCCCGACGGGGGCATCTTCAAACGAAGCCAGAAGCCGCTGCTGGCTTTGCTCGATTTGCTGACGGGCCAGCCGCTGCTCGGTTACTTCATTGGCCACTACCATAACCCGATCGATGCTCCCGTCCGGGTTGGGCAGCGGCTCGTACACGTAGTCAAAAAAGAGTTCTTTCAGTTGCCCGTTACGAACCAGCCGGACCGGTTGCTCCCGGCCAATGAAGGGCTGCCCGGTTTCCCGTACGGCTTCCAGCTGGCGATCGAAGCCCTGCCCGGCTAGTTGAGGAGCAGCTTCGAGCAGGGGCCAACCCGTTACCTCTTCAGCGGAGTGGTTCCAGAGTTGAGACAAGGCCGGGTTAGCCCGCTCAATCAGGTTATTGGCACCCCGGAAAACAGCCACCCCGAGCGGGCTGCGCTGAATCATGGCATCGAGCAGCTGCTCGTTGGCTTCTACCTGCCGACGGGTTAAAACCTGGTCGGTTATCTCGGTAGAGATAACCAGTACCCCCGAGATAACGCCATCGCTCTCGTAGAAGGGTTCGTAGACAAAATCAATGTAGGTAGGCTCCAGCTGGCCATTACGCTCCAGCATAACCTTGAGTTCGTTGGCTACAAACCGTTTGCCGGTGGTATAAACGCCCGTCAGCAGCTCTTCAAAGCCCTGGCCGGCGGCTTCGGGTAGGGCGTCGAAAAGGGGCTTGTTGATGACTTCTTCTCGCGTACGCCCCCAGTAGTCGAGTACCTGTTCGTTGGCGAGGCTGATGACAAACCGGGGACCGCTGAACAAAGCCATGGCTACGGGTGCCTGTTCAATCAGTCGGCTAAACCGCTCTTCACTTACCGCCAGCTGCTGTCGGCTTTCGACGGCTTGGGTTGTTTCTGTGCAGGTGACCAGCACCCCGCTCACCGCCCCGGCATCATCGGCCAGCGGACTGAAACTGTAGGTCCAGTAGGCATACCCCATCTGCCCCTCGCGGTAAATGGGCAGTTTCTGATCTTCGAACCAAACGGCGTCACCACCGCCCATAATTCCCCTGATCATCGGGCCAATTACCGGCCACGACTCGGCCCAGCTTTCTTCACCCCGCTGCCCTAACGAAGAGGGGTGCTTGCCGTCATTCCCCAAACTGGGCCGAAAAGCGTCGTTATAGAAGGTAATCAGGTCGGGTCCCCAGAAGATGAGCATGGGAAAGCGGGACGAGAGCATCATGTGGACCAGCGTACGCAGGCTGAGCGGCCAGCGGTCTGGGTGCCCCAGCGATGTGTTCGACCAGTCGTAGTGACGGGTGAGCTGCCCCATCTCTCCGCCCCCGGCTAAAAACGGGAAAGAAGCGTTATCGGATTGTTCGGGTACCATAATCCAGCGTAGAGCCCGGGAGCTTTGCTTGTAAACAATCGGAACGAAAACGGCCGACCACGCTGGTCAACCCAACAGGCGTGTACGCGTTGATTTACGAAGACTGGCAGAAGCTGACAAGCCTGCTTTTCGGTCGGGTCAGCTCCCCGGCTTGCCTTACTGTACTTGGCTCACCGGTTAGCCGGCAGCCGGGGTATAGCGTGGCAAATACGTCTTCTGAGCCGGTACAGCCCCTCGTCAAAGCGCCCCGTATGAGCGGCCCCGTCCTTCACAAACATAGCTTTTTTGCCGTATAATCAGCTATAAAGCCCCTAAAACTGACCGCACGACCCAATCAGGCGCCGATGCTGAGCCCGATCCGGACGACCGGCCCTACGGGTCATTACTGCGGGCTGGCCTGCATCAGTTTGAGGGCCTCTTCGTCTTTGTACCTGACAATCTGCTCTTTTAACTGGGCTTTGAGCCTAGCCGTCACGTTCTCGTAGCCTTTCTGCCCGTAGAGGTTTTTAAGATTCTGGGGATCTTTCTGAATGTCGTATAGCTCCCAGAAATCATCCGGGCCGTAGAAGCGGGCCAGGGTGTACTGGTTCGTGCGTAATCCGAAATGGGGCGATACCCGGTGCGGCTGCGGATACTCGTAGTAGTGGTAATACGCCTGGTTTCGCCAGTTTTTCTGACCTCCGGTCAACAGCGGCATAAACGATTCACCCTGGATATAGGCCGGAACGCGGGTGCCGGTCAGGCTGAGCAGCGTGGGCGCCCAGTCGACGTTCGATACGATCTGCCGCACCTGGCTGCCCGGTTTGATAACCCCCGGATACCGAATCACGAAAGGCGTTTTCAGTGATTCTTCGTAGATCCACCGCTTATCGAACCACCCGTGTTCTCCCAGATAAAAACCCTGATCAGAGGTGTAAACGACCACCGTATTTTTGGCCAGGCCACTTTTATCGAGGTAATCGAGCAGTTTGCCGATGTTCCGGTCGAGCGAGTTGGCCGTCGACAGATAATCTTTCAGGTATCGCTGGTATTTCCACTCGGCCAGGGCTTTACCCGTCAGCTTTTTCTCCTCAAACTCGCGGCTGATTTTCTGATAATAGCCGGAGAACGCCTTTTTCTGCTCCGGGCTGAGCCGTCGGTAGGCGCCCTCCCGAACGTAGGTATCCAGCTGCTTTTCCTGCTCGGGCGTTGGTTGGTTCGATCCGTACAGGGCTTTCCGGAACTTGGCCTTTTCCTGATCGACGGTAGCCTCGTTGACCTCATAGGCGACGTTCACTTTAAGGTCGGCCATGAGACTCATCGTCTTGTCGATGCTCATTTCCTGTTTCTGAGCCGCCAGCCGGCCTTCGTAGTTGTCATAAAACGTAGCCGGTATCGGGAACGTGACCTTGTCATAAGCCCCCAGATCCTCCAACGCGGGCATCCACTCGCGGTGGGTTGCCTTATGACCAACCACCAGGAAAAAAGGCCTCTTCGTATCCCGCCGGTCCAGCCAGTCTGTCGACAAGGTCGTTACGACATCGGTCACGTAGCCCGGGTAGCGTTTGGTCTCGTTGTTGGAGTTGACAAAATCCGAATTGTAATAACTGCCATGCCCCGGCAGGATATTGAGGTAGTCGAACCCGTGGGGCAGGCTACCGAGGTGCATTTTGCCGATCCAGGCGGTCTGATAGCCGTTTTTCTGCAGCTCTTCCGTAAATACCGGCTGGGTGATGTCGAAGACTTTCTCGTTGAACTTATAGCCATTCCGGTGCGAATACTGGCCGGTCAGTAAGGTGGCCCGGCTGGGTCCGCAGATGGAATTAGCTACCACGTTGTTGTACAGAATGGCTCCCTCCCGGGCAATCCGGTCAATATGGGGCGTTTTGGCCAGTTTACTGCCATAGGCGCTGATAGCCTGGGAGGTATGGTCGTCCGAGATAATAAAAATGACATTGGGGCGCTGCGGCCCGGCCTGGTCCGGCAGGCGGTTATCCAGCTGAACGGACATGTAGCTGGGGATGGCCAGCAGCGCAGCCAGGGCAACAGCTCCCGGTACGGAGCGAAAAAGCGTCTTTCTGTTCATAGGGTCAACGATTGTGGCTGCGCTATCGATACCGGCCTGAGCCAGCTCGCAAACACCGCCGAAACGATTATCTGGATGTTACGCACCGAAAGCCGAGGTTGTTACTCCCACTCGTTACTTCTCCTTTGCCCCGGCTCCCGGCTTTGTATCGAATACAATATTGATCACTGCACAGAAACGAGCCGCCCCGCTGCACCCGCTTTATGGCGCCAGGCTCGTCGGGGTCGTAGCTATCAGTGGGTCCCTGCGGATTCTGAGCCGGCGACGCAGCGTAGTAATCGGGGCGGTAAAAGTCCTGACACCACTCCCACACATTACCGTCCATGTCGTACAGCCCGTACGGGTTAGGTGGGAACGTTTTGACCGGAGCGGCTTCGGCGTACCCGTCTTCTTCCGTGTTTTTCTGCGGAAAATTGCCCTGGTAAATGTTGGCCATCCATTTGCCCGCCGGCTTCAGCTCGTCACCCCAGTAGTAGGTAGACGGCTTTTTGCCACCCCGTGCAGCCAGTTCCCATTCGGCTTCGGTAGGTAGTCGTTTGCCCGCCCACTGCGCGTAGGCGGCCGCATCTTCGTAGCTGACATGCACAACCGGCTCGTTGTCGCGCCCCTGTAGGGAACTGCCCGGCCCCTTCGGATGCCGCCAGCTCGCACCGCCTACGTACCGCCACCACTGCAGCGGATCGGTGAGGGATACGGCCTGGGCGGGGGGCGTAAACACCGCAGAGCCGGACACCAGCTGATCGACGGGAACGTCCGGGAAATCGGCTGGCTTCAGCGGTCGTTCGGCTACGGTGACATAGCCCGTCTTGCTGACGAAGCGGGCAAACTCGGCATTGGTCACTTCGTGCTCGTCCATCCAGAAACCAGCAACGGTCACGTTATGAACGGGCCGGGCATCGGGAAACTCGTCGGCGCCCATCAGAAACGTAGTACCGGGTATCCAGACCATCCCGTCGGGGTGGCCCGTACCGGCCGCCTGACGAATTGTGGAAGGGTCGGCAGGTTTTTCGCTGGCGCGGCCGGGCGAAGCGTTCGTGGCCGACTCCGATGTTGACTGGCATCCGCCCATGACGGCGCTCCCCAAACCGATCAGCACCGAGGCTACGCGCGTAACGGTTAGCACGCCCCGAAATCGTAACGCTGGGTGAACGGAGCAATCGATAAGGCGGCTAATTTTAGGGGTCATAGCTGCGTCTGGCCAGTGGCTCACTGGCTAAAGTTAGCGACATCAGCTAAACTACTAGTCCAGATGGGTTAGTAATAACAGACGGATTTTTGTCCTTATAGGAAAGTGTGTTCAATTTCTATACTACTTTAGTCTACTTTACCCCTACCCCATGAATCTCCCCATCGAACCGGGTTTCCCGAACCGACGAACCTTCCTGACCAGCGTTACGGCGCTGGCAGCAACGCCACTCCTGTCGGCTTTACCACGCGTTGGCCCGGCTCATTATCCCGGTCAAACCAGCGCGGCTTATACCGTTCAGCAGGTTATCGATCTCATCCTGCGGGAGATTCCGGGCGCGCCCTTCGCCAAAACGGTCGATCAGCTGCGGGCCGGTAGTCCTGACCAGTCGGTAACGGGTATCGTTACGACCATGTTTCCCACCCTGGAGGTCATCGAAAAGACGGTAAAAGCCGGAGCTAACTTCATTATTGCCCACGAAACCCCGTTTTACAACAACGAAGATCAGACCGACTGGCTGCAGCAGGACGATGCTTATCGGTACAAAGTAGACCTGCTGACGAAGCACAAGATTGCCCTGTGGCGATTTCATGACTACTGGCACACCCACAAGCCCGATGGTATCCTGTTCGGCAACTTGCTCAGGCTCGGCTGGGACAAACTCTACGACAGCGCGAATCCCCGCATCATTACCCTGCCCCAGGCCATGCCGTTGCGGTCGATCGTTCAGCAGGTGAAGCAAAAGCTGGATATTCCCTCCGTACGGGTAGTAGGCCGGTTGCAACAGCCCTGCCGCAGTCTGTACCTGGCGTTTGGCTACATGGACAGCAAGCGTCAGATAGCCGCCATTCAGGCGTACAAGCCCGATGTGATCCTGAGTGGAGAAACCAGAGAATGGGAAACGGTGGAGCGGGTCAGAGACGGCCTGCTGATGGGCCAGAAAACATCGCTGGTCGTGCTTAGCCACGCCGTCAGCGAAGAAGCCGGCATGGCTTACGCAGCTACCTGGCTGACGCCCAAACTGGCGGGTCTGCAGGTTACCCACATACCCAGCGGAAGCCCGTTTCAGTTACTCTGACCCGCGGACTGGCAACCTGCCAACAGCGTATAGACCACTTACCACCAGGCCGGCTACAGTTACGGTTGCGCCCACGACCGTTTGCAGACCGGGTATTGGCAGGTTAGCCATAAAGGCCACATCCATCAGCCCGTGAAAAAGCGCACAGGCCAGTATACTGCCCCGGCTTCTGCTGAAAAGAAACGTAAACAGGATCGAGCCACACCACAGACTAACAAGCCAGCCCGCTAGGCCAGCCTCATCCAGGCGACTAAAGCCGGACCTGGCATACAGAAACAATGGCCAGTGCCAGACTGCCCAGCCCAGCGTAAGCCAGCCCGAAGCGCCGAGTGCGGTATGTTGATTCAGGAGCCGGGGCAGGGCGTAGCCTCTCCAGCCCGTTTCTTCACCCAGGCCGACCCAGCCCAGCGTGAGCAGCAGGTACGGGACAGGCCTGATGGCTGGCAGCTCGGACGTGCGCCAGACGGCCATCCAGTCTACCGCGATCCCCTGCCAACGGGCACTGACCCAGGCTACGCCCAGCACCAGCCCCAACGGAAGCAGGGGAACAACCAGCCCGTAAAACAGCGGCCGGCGGGGTATAACCATGCGCTGCACCAGCTTTTGCAGCCCCGCCTGGCCCCTCTCTCGCCAGGTCAGATACAGGCCTGCCAGCATGGGGCCCGCCAGACCCAGGTAATGAGGCACCGCCGACAGGGACCAGCCCGGAAACCACAGCGGCTGAATGTAAGGAAGCCAGCAGGCCCACGAAAAAGCGCACGCCAGCAGATAAAAACGTCCGATTGAATACATAACCTACCCGGATTAACTCCCCCGCAATGTCTGCCCCAACGCTGGCTGACGGTATGAGAACCCTCAGGCAGCGCGCCGATAAAACTCAGCGTGCAACTGGCGTTGGGCAGGTGCTGACGGTGCTGCCCCTACTGACCTGCCGGTATTCACTGTTTTTTTTCGGGCCGATGTTACGCAACAAAAAATAGTATTAACTTTGAACCACAAAGTACTTTATATGACACAGCATCAAGAGCAACTCGAAGCCTTGCAGGAGATCCGCAGCCTGATGGAACGCTCCTCCCGCTTCACGTCCCTGAGTGGGTTCTCCGGCATTGTTGTCGGTCTGCTGGCCCTGGTCGGGCTCGGCGTCGTATACGGCATCCTGAACCAGCAGCATGTATCCTACTCGGCTGTCTGTCAGGGTCAGCTTCCGGCAGCAACCGGCCAGCTCCTGATGCTGACGGCGCTGGCGACGCTGGTACTGGCCCTTGGCTCGGTGGTCTTTTTCAGCTGGCTGAAGGCGCAGAAAGCCGGGCAGTCGATCTGGCAGGAGCCGGGTCAGCGGGTTTTCGGCAACCTGTTCATTCCGCTGAGCGCGGGCGGGGTATTTTGCGGAGTTTTGCTCTACCACCAGATCCCGTACCTGGTAGCACCGGCGATGCTTATCTTTTACGGACTCGCGCTGATCAACAGCAGCAAGTACACGTTTATCGATATCCACTACCTGGGTCTGGGGCAAATCGCCCTCGGGTTGCTGGCCAGCTTTCAGGTCGAGTATGGTCTGCTGGCCTGGGGAGCTGGCTTTGGAGGGCTAAATATCCTCTACGGTACGCTGATGTACGACAAGTACGAAAAAGACAGGTAAAGACTGTATCAAGCCATCGAACGTCCTGACTATCGAGATGTGAATGATTACATAAACCATATCAACAAAGACTTCGAGAGTCGGGTCCGGCTGGGCATCATGTCGGTGCTGATGGTGTCAGATCCTGTCAGCTTTACCGTTCTGAAAGAAAGTCTGCACCTGACCGATGGCAACCTCGCCAGCCATTTGCGAGCCCTGGAAGAAGCCGGGTATCTGCGGGTCGAGAAGCAGTTTGTGGGGCGGAAGCCGAATACCGTTTACCAGGCCACGCTGGCAGGAACCGAGGCCTTCAGAAACCACTTGAACGCGCTGGAGCAACTGGTTCTGAACACGAAAAGCAACTAATTTTTTTCATCTCTTCACTTTGAATAACAAAGTACTTTACTATCTCATACATTACCGCCATGCGTGACGAAATCCTGTTGAACCTGCAGAATCCCGGCCAGCTCGAGAAGTTGTACCGGGCCAACAAACCGACCTTCAAAACGGTCTTTAACAGCCTGTATCCTCAGTTGCAGAACAACCCTGTGGCCGAGAGCTGGTACCATCGACTCAACTACGGCCAGGACGAATCTGTCTGGGGCACCCGCAACGACCGAATCGTTGTGGTTGGGGCATCGCTACTGGCGGCCCTGCTGGCCAAACTGCCAACCCTGCTGTCGCTGGATAAGGAGTTCTTTTACACCCGGAACATAGGCTTCATCGTTTTCCCTATCCTGATGGCCTATTTTGGCTGGAAAAACAACCTCTCCCGCCTGACCGGACTGTGGCTGGCCGGGCTCATCCTGATTGCCATCGGGTTCATCAATGCACTGCCTCAAACCAACACCAGCGACACCCTGATTCTGGCCTGTATCCATCTGCCCTTATGGCTCTGGTCGCTGCTGGGGTTCACCTTTGGCGGGGGGCGGTTAAGAAGCGGAATCAACTGGCTGGGTTTTCTGCGGTATAACGGGGAGCTGGCCGTGATGATCGCCCTGCTGCTGATTACCGGCGGCCTAACCACGGGGCTCACCATTGGGCTGTTCAAGCTGATTGGGTGGAACATTGAGCAGACATACTTCGAGTACGTGGTCGTTTGCGGACTGGCTGCCGTACCGATGGTGGCTACGTTTATCACCCAGTCTCAGCCGGCTCTGGTCGGCCGGGTTTCGCCCGTGATTGCGAACCTGTTCAGCCCCGTTGCGCTGGTTATGCTGGTGGTTTATCTGGTGGCTACGGTTGTCTCGGGCAAAGATCCGTATCACGATCGGGAGTTTCTTCTTCTCTTCAACGCGCTGCTGATCGGCGTTATGGCGCTGATTTTCTTTTCGGTGGCCGAGGCCACACCCGCCAGCAAGAGCCCGGTTCAGCTTCTTATCCTTTTTCTGCTTTCGGCGGTGACCATCCTCGTAAACGGCATCGCGCTGTCGGCGGTCCTGTTCCGGATTGCCGAATGGGGCGTAACGCCCAACCGGATTGCCGTACTGGGCGCCAACCTGCTAATGATCACTCATCTGGTTTATGTAGCGTTCAGGCTGCTGGGCGCCGTAACCCGTCGAACCGACCTCTCGCTGGTGGGCCAGTCGATGACCCTGTTTCTGCCGATCTACAGCCTGTGGACCGGCATCGTGACCTTCCTGTTCCCGCTGCTCTTTGGGTTTAAATAAGACATCGACCCGGTCAGGCGCCACAGACACTTCTCTGACGGGCACCGGCTCCGTGGTCGTCAGAGAAGCTTATATCCGATCGGCCAGAAAATAAATAAGGACGCCTATCCCGATCAATATCCAGCCGATTAGTCGTAACGTTCGGTTTCTGCTATAGGGATTCATCATCAATCTGTATGGCCTGCTACCCTTATTTTCGTTCGGAAGCAGGCCATGCTATCAAGCCGAACATCTATCGTGAAAGACCAACCCTTACTTGATAAAATAGCCCTGGTTACGGGGGCATCCCGGGGCATCGGGCAGGAAATAGCCCTGCGTCTGGCGTCGGCGGGAGCCACGGTGGTTGTCAATTACAAAAGCAGCCGGCAGGAAGCCGAGTCGATTGCCTCGCGGATCACAGCAACCGGCGGCAAAGCGCTGGCTCTCCGGGCCGACGTATCGGACGAGACCGACGTGCGGAATCTTTTCGACCAGATCAGCGACCAGGCCGGTCCCGTAACCATTCTGGTCAACAACGCAGGCATCAACCCGACCAGGCCGTTGCTGGACCTGACCCTGGCCGATTTTCAGCAGTCGCTGACGGTAAACCTCACCTCGGCCTTCCTGACGACTCAGGCGGCCCTGCCGGCCATGATTGAGCAGCGCTTTGGCCGCATCATCAACATCTCCTCGGTGGCGGCTCAGCTGGGGGGCGTGGTGGGCCCCCATTACGCAGCGGCCAAAGCCGGTATGCTTGGCCTGACACATGCCTATGCAGGGATGCTCGCCCAGTACGGAGGCATCACCGCCAACGCCATAGCTCCCGCCCTGATCGAGACCGACATGATCAAAAACAACCCCGCTATCAAACCCACGATCATCCCGCTGGGGCGCTTCGGCCAGCCCGAAGAAATTGCGGACGTGGCGCTGCTGCTGGCTACCAATGGCTACATAAACGGGCAAACCATCAACGTCAATGGCGGCTGGTACATGAGCTAGTCCCGTAACAGGACTAGACTCCGGGTTGGCCTCAGGGCAGCGAAAACACGACATACCCGCCCTGGGGAGCCGATGTGGCGTTGTCGGGGCGCCCTTCGGCCCGGCCCCATCGGAGCGGGGTGGTAGCGGGCACCACCAGATACTGCCGTCCGTTTACCGCGTACATCGACGGCAGCCCTTCGGTTCCGGTGGGCAGCTGTCCGGCCCATAGCTCCTTGCCGGTATCAGCATCCAGCGCGTAGATCTTTCCATCCCGGGCCGTACAGAAAAGCAGTCCGGTCGAGGTAACGATCATCCCATGGCGCTGGGAACGCAGCAAACCCGTGTTTTCTGTAGCGCCCTGTTCGGCCACCTCCTTGTCGCGCCCGATGGGTATTCGCCATTTGATGACGCCCTCGTTGAGGTCATAGGCAATGATCGACGACCAGGGCGGGCTGATGATATAGGGCGAGCCAAGGCCCCAGCCCGGCGGAACGAAGTAGCGGGTTTTGGGAGCGCTGGCACCCGCCGGGTAGGGTGCCCCGTACGAGTTGAATCCCATCCGGGAGGCCGCCCGGGCCGATTCGGCAATGTCGCGCAGCTGCTGCCCGCCCGGCGCTCCGCCCGAGGCCACGACTGGTCCGCTGAGCGGTTCGAGCTTGCGGTTCCCGCCCGGCCGGGCCATACGCGGATCGCCACCGGTCTGGCTGGTCAGAAACGTGTACAGCTTCCGGAGGGTGCTTTCGTCGAGGTGCGGAAAAGCGGGCATCTCCCCCTTACCGGCCACGACGACCTGCTGAAACTTCTCAAAGTTGAGTCTCGTCGCCACATCCAGCAGCTGCGGCCCCACCAGTCCTTTCCGGTCGGCGCCGTGGCAGACCTGGCAGTTTTTGGTGTACAGCTCCTGCCCCATCTCGGTCAGCGCCACCGACGCCGACTCATCCTGCCCGGGTATGTCGCGTTTTTCTATCTTCCCGTATACCGAAGGCCAGTCGATACTACGCACGTATACCAGTCCCCGGGCGGGGTTGGCGGCCGTACTACCCCAGCTGGCTCCGCCCACGGCGCCCGGTATCGACAGGGTTTCGCGGGTCATGGACAGGGGCGTATACAGGCCCGTACCCATGCTGTCGATGCGCTGCTTCCAGTCGGCGCGTTCCTTGTCGGTGAGCAGGTAGGGATTAATATCTTTGGAGGTCATGTTCTGCCGGCCAAACGGGGGCAGCACTGTTGGGTAAGGCTGCGTAGGCCACGACTGCTCGCCGGGAATGGTGCTGGCCGGCACGGGGCGCTCTTCGATGGGCCAGAGCGGTTCGCCGGTAACCCGGTTGAACGCAAACAGAAACCCGTTTTTGCCGGCAACGGCTACCGCATCGATTCGTTTGCCTTTGTGGGTTACGGTGATCAGCTGCGGAGCCGCTGACAGGTCATAGTCCCACAGGTCATGGTGAACCAGCTGAAAATGCCACAACCGTTTGCCGGTGCGGGTATCCAGAGCCAGGATGCAGTTGCCGTACAGGTTGCTGCCAATGCGGTCGCCCCCGTAGTAGTCGTAGGTGGGCGAACCCAGCGGGAAATAGGCAATGTGCCGTTTGGTATCGACGGATATTTCGCCCCAGGTATTGACGCCCCCGATGTACGTATAGGCGTCTTTGGGCCAGGTGTCGTAGCCATACTCGCCCGGATGCGGAATGGTATGGAACGTCCAGGCGCGTTTGCCCGTAACGACATTAAAGGCCCGCAGGTGCCCCGGCGACGAAATGTAGTTTTCGCCCGTAGCCGACCCCAGCAGGATCAGATCGTCCACTATTTTGCCGGGCGTACCGGACTGAACCCGAACAATCGTTTTGGGATCGCGCCCGAGTCCTTCGCGCAGATCGACCAGCCCGTTCTGGCCGAAACTCAGGATCGACTTGCCGGTACTGGCGTCGATGGCCTGGAGGTAATTGTTCATCTGGAACAGCAACCGCCGGTCCTTACCATCTTTGCTCTGCCAGTAGTTGATGCCCCGGATGGCCATACCCTGGAGGTGGGCATGAATCCAGATTTCCTTACCCGTTGTTGCATCCAGCGCCACCAGCGAATTATCCTTGGCCAGCACGTACATGGTATTGCCAACAATGAGGGGGTTGAACTGGTAAACGTTCTTATCGTTTGTCGGATAAAACCAGGCGACTTTAAGCTGGCTGACGTTAGCTTTGGTGATGCCGGTCAGCGCCACAAACTTCGACTGGTCGGGGCCACCGCCATAGTCTTTCCAGGTTGTGTGCTGGTCATCCGGCTCGTCGGCCGCGGCAAAGGGTAAGTCCTGCCGGGTCAGCAACGCGCTACAGGCCACCCAGGCAATCAGTAACAACCCACACCAGATCACCGGCTGGTATGGTTCGGAAACTCGTAGTTTCGATGAAAACGTTTTCATGAGTTAGGGGCAGTTAGGTACCTTTCGGAATAAGGGGCACGCGGTAGGGAAGCAGCGGAACCGGGTCGTTTGGGGGCGTGGTCAGTCCGGAAAATCGACAGCCTCGAACATCCGGTAGTTGTCTATACTGGTAGCGGGGGCGAAGAAGCAGATCACCTTCATCTCTACATCGCCGGTGTTTTTGAGCATGTGTACGTTGCCCTGCTCGAAGAGTATGGCCGACCCCGCCCGCACGCTGCCTACCTCGTTCTCGATCATTACTTTTCCCGAGCCGCTGATGATGTAGATCAGCTCTTCGCTGTTGGGATGCGAGTGGGCGGGTCGTACGGCTTCGCCCGGCAGCACCCGAATGACGCATACCGACAGGTTCTGGGCGGGCAGGGAGTCGTCGCTGGCCAGCCAGCGCATGAATCGTCCCGGATGTTCTTTTTCCGGTACGTCGTCTTCGTGAAGTATGGTCATTGGGGTACCTGGTTTAGGATGTCTGCAATTCGGTGGCTGAGGTGTTCGGCATCCAGCCCGTAATGGGCCGCCAGCTCGGTATACGTGCCCGAGTGGATGTAGTGGAGCCCTTCGTGGCTAGCCGTGTTGATGGGGTACAGGCGCCGGGTGTTCAGCTCGGACTCGCGCTCGAAGAGCACCTTTCTGAAGTTGGTCCAGAGGTAGCCGTTGTTCTGCTCGGCAATAAAGACAGGGGTTCCGGCGCGGTACAGGGCTACGATGGTGTCGGGATCGATCGACGGCATATCGACCACGTTGACAGCCAGCCCTTTGGCGGCCAGCGCATCGGCCGCGTCGAGGGCTTCGTAAACGCCACGGCCGCTCGTAACGATGGTTGCCCGGGCCGCATCGGTCTGCCTCACCGGATAGGCCCGGCCAAACTCGAACCGGAAATCCGCGTCGTACAGGGCCGGAGCCGGGGCCCGCAGCGTCCGCATGTACACAATTCCTTTGTTGCCTTCGGCAATCCATGTCAGCACACCAAGCAGTTGCTGCGGACACGACACGTTGATAATCCTGACATGGGCGGCTTCGTTGAGCAGCAGCGCGTCGTCGTTCCCCATGTGCGTGGCTCCGTTCGACTGGGTTTCCAGATCGGCCGCCGTAGCTACCATGGTCAGGTCGATGCCGTGGCCTTCGGATAGCCAACCACCGGCCGCAATCACCTCCAGCCGTTCCTGATGCCCTACGGCAATCCGGCGGAGTACTTTCCAGTCGTAGAACGGGCAGAACGTGCTGATCCAGGCGTTGGCACCCAGTATGGCAAAGGCTTCGCCAATCAGCATCATGTTGGCCTCGGCCACGCCCACGTTCAGCGCCCGGCCTTTATCGACAAAGCCCACCCCGGCCTGCAACCCGCTGGTCGACGCCAGATCCGAGTCGACCGATACGACCCGCTCGTCCTGGGCGAAGGCGTTCATGGCCTGCTCGATCACCTTGTGCGCCCCGTAGGCTTTCCCTTTTTCGAGCCTGGGCAGCCGTTGCGGATCGTACTGCACCCGTTTGTCGCGGACCGGCGCTTTTCGGGGCTTCACCGAGGCCGGTACCGTAGCTACGCCCACCACCCGGCCTTCTGCCTGGGTCAGCGTAAACCCCATGGCCCGGGCCTGCTTCCCGAGCAGGGAGACGATATCGGCCGAGGACTCATCGGCCGTGAGCTGGTCGACGAACTGACAGAACTCCCGCTCGGCAGCCGCCCGTCGCTGGGTCTGCATCCCCGACTCCTGCCGCAGCAGCTCATCAGCAATGGACACCTTGTGGTTGGTCATGTACTCCGAGAAGCCGCCGTAGCCCTTCGTTGATTTGCAGATAATGACCGTGGGCCGACCATCGCGCGGGCCGTACTTGAACGTCTGCAGAGCGGCATAAACGGTATGGTACTTGGTGGCGTCGACCTCCAGCACCCGCCAGCCAAAGGAAGCGAAACTACCGGCCAGCCCCTGGTACGGAAAATGAAGCACATTGACCGTATCCAGCTGACCGCCGTTGTTATCGACCAGTACGCAGAGGTTATCCAGTCGCTTGAACCCGGCATACATCACGCTTTCCCAGATCGACCCTTCCTGCAGCTCGCCGTCGCCGGTTACGGCATACACGTCGAACCGGGGCGATCGCTGGCCGGCGATGGCAAAGCCCTGCGCCACGCCCATTCCCTGCCCCATAGGACCGGTAGCCACGTGAACACCCGGCAGCAGCGGACCAGGGTGGCCGTTGAGCAGGCTGGTGATCGAGCGCGAATTATCCAGCATGGCCGGATCGATGTAGCCCAGGTCGGCATAGATCGACGCCAGGGTGGCTACGGCATGCCCCTTGCTGAGCACAAACATATCCTGATCCGTGGCCGTGGGTTCTTCGATATTCAGGTCGATAATACCCCCGTAGAACAGGCTGACCATGGGGATCGTAGCCGAAAAGGCGCCCCCGATATGGATGGCCTTATCCACCGCATGGGCACACTGATACAGGCTCAGCAACCGGATATCCGCGTCCTTAATGGCCAATAGCTGGACAATGCCCCGGTCGGCCAGGGCTTTCTTGTCTTCCAGATAAATCAAGGTAATAAGTTGGTTAGTAAGTCCTTAAAACGGTTTACAAGGTATTGTCACCTGCCATCGCAGACGCGGGGTTCGCCCGCTACAAAATAGACCAGCCGCCATCGACAAAGTAGGTGGCCCCCGTCACGAACGAAGCCTCGTCCGACGCCAGAAAATACATGACGTTGGCTACCTCGGCGGGTTGGCCCATGCGGTTCAGCACGCTCTTCGCGTTCAGAAACTGTTCGGTACCCGCCGGGTCGGGCGAGTCGTTGATCGAGCCGCGCAGCAGCGGGGTGTCGATAGCCCCCGGCGCTACGCAGTTGACCCGGATCTGCTCGCTGGCCAGGTCGTAGGCCATACTCCGCGTCAGGGTATCGATGGCCCCTTTTGATGATGAATAGGCTGCCCGCTCGCCTACGGCCCTGTAGCCCAGGATAGAGCCGGTATTGATCACATTACCCCCACCCTGCTCGATCATCATCGGCACAAAGGCGTTGCTCATGTAATAAATGCCCTTGAGGTTGATGTCGTAGGTGCGGCTCCAGTCGGCCTCGCTGCACTGCAGAATACTACCCCGGATTTCAAGCCCGGCATTGTTGATCAGCACATCGGCCCGGCCAAACCGCTCGCGGGTTTGCTGGGCCGCCTGCTTCACCTGCCCGTTATCGGATATGTCGCACTGGCAAAACAGGGCCTCGACGCCCATCTCACGGATCTGTTGTTCAGCCTGTTCGCCCTTCTGGGCGTCGATGTCGATCAGTACGATGTTGTACCCGTTGCTGGCGAACTTAACGCCTGCGGCCAGCCCCAGTCCAGACGCGCCCCCACTAACAACCATGACTTTCCTACTCATATAGATCGTTGTTAAAATCCTCTGTGTTAATTCATTCCATTGGGCTTCGTCGCCACCTTGATAGCACCGTCTTTCCGGTTTTCGTAGGTATCCAGCGCGGTTCTGAAATCGGTCAGTGCGTAGCGGTGGGTCATCAGCGGACTCAGGTCGATCCGGTTGTTGATCAGCAGTTCGATCGTTGGCTGGGCCGTATTCGGGTTGGCGCGGTTGCCCACCAGTTCGACTTCATCCAGCACCATCCGCTTGATGGGGATCGACGGGTCCGAGTGCGGAATCCCGATCACCGACACTACGCCCCCTTTGGCAGCGGCCAGGCAGGCCTGGGTCAGCGACTGGGCCGTACCCGCGCACTCCAGCACCGCCGGAACGCCCCGCCCGCTGGTCAGCTCGCGTACGGTCGTGACGACGTCGCCCTCTTTGTAATCGATCGGTATGGCGCCCAGCTCCTGCGCTTTGGCGAGCCGCTCACCGCTACCGGCCGCGTATATACGGGCCGCCCCCAGCGCCTTCGCACAGAGAACGGCCATGAGCCCCTGCGGGCCGGTACCGATGATCAGGATGTCGTCGCCGGGCTGCATGCGCGACCGCTTCACGGTATACAGCGCAATGCTGAGCGGATCTACGCAGGCCGCATACTCCAGCGACATGGCATCCGGAATTTTGAAGATGCTTTTCACGGACGTACGCATGTACTGCGCGTAGGCCCCCGGCGTATAATGACCATATTGCCGGTGTCCCCGCTCTTCGTGGCCGTAGTTGAGGCAGATGTTGTAGCGACCTTTCAGGCACATCTCACAGTAGCCGCAGCCGCAGTGCGAAATACCACACACCCGGTCGCCCTCGCGCCAGCCCAGACTGGCCGCCCGGGGGCCGGTTTGCACCACGGTTCCTGACCATTCGTGACCCGGTATGAACGGAAACCGGGTCGGCCAGAAATTAGGGAAGTCGCCCGCTACGATATGCGGATCGGTACCGCAGATAAAGGTGGTGTCAACTTTGCAGATCACTTCGTCGGTATCCGGTACCGGCACCGGCACGGTCTCTATAGCAAAATCGCGAACACCGTTGAGAACCAGCGCATCCATGTGTTGAGGCAAACTCATAATCAGTCGATTAGCTTATTATAATTGAGATTCGGGCACGATAGCGACGCCCCGGAACGGCGAGCCGGAGCCCCCTTTAATTTTGAGCGGCAGGCCCACGAACCAGAACGCGTGGGCGGGAATTAGGTCGACCTGGGCCAGGTTTTCGATGTTCAGGATTTCGCGCTCGCGGCATACGATATGGGCCGGCTGCTCCCTGACAACGGCCACTTCATGATGGCTGTCGATACTAGGCGCGTCGGCCCCTACGCTGATGGCACCCAGGTCGTTGAGGTATTCGATGGCGCTACGATCCAGGCCGGGATAGCCCCGGATGTAGTCGAACGGCTGTTTCCACTTTTTGTACCAGCCCGTATGGTAGAGCACCACCGACTGGGGTTTGATCGTAACTCCCGTTTTGTCCAGAGCCTCCTCGATATCAGCCCGGGTGATGTAGCTGGCCGGCTCCTTATGCGAAAAGTCAAACCAGACGCCGGGGGCCATAAACCACTCCAGCGGCAACTGATCGACAGAGCGGGCGTCGGGCTCGTTGACCACGTGGTTGATGGCATCGACGTGGGTATTGGAATGGTCGCAGAGGGTGAACCCGACTACCTTGTACGAATAGGGCGGTTTGGTGAGCCCCATCTTCTGGGTTTCTTCGTGCGACAGGTGATTCCAGATCAGGGTGCGCTGGTGGCCGATGAAGGTAGGGTCTTCGGTGCTGATGGTATGACTGAGGTCCGTTACGACACAGTCGATGCCCAGGAAGTTGATCCGGGTCTGGAGGCTGAAAGGCGGGCAGAAGGCTTTTTGCAAGGTTGACATACGTTTTGATTCGCTAAGGATGAGGAGCAGAACCGCTCAGAACCGACCTGTACCGCTAGAACTTACGCGACCATTCTTTGGGCCACCGCTCCACAACGACTTTGGTTTGGGTGAAAAACTCGACCGCGTGCCGACCCTGCCCGTGCAGATCACCGAAGAAGCTTTCGTTCCAGCCGCTGAAGGGAAACTGCGCCATGGGAGCCGCCACCCCGATGTTGATGCCGATGTTGCCGGCCATGGCCTGACTCCGGAACTTGCGGGCGTTGGCTCCGCTGCTGGTAAACAGACAGGCCATATTGCCATATCGGCCGCTGTTGATGAAGGTCAGGGCCTCGTCTACCGTACCGAGTTCGATAAGGCTCATAACAGGGCCAAAAATCTCGGTGCGAATCACCTCGCCATCGAGCGGCAGGCCTTCCAGAATGGTGGGCCTGATGAAGTTGCCCTGCTCGAAACCGCTGATGGCCGGCTTGCGGCCATCCAGCAGCACCCGCCCCCCCTCCTGAATGCCTTTATCGATCAGGTGTTCGATCCGGGACCGGCTGTCTGGGGTAATGACTGGCCCCATCTCGACCGATTCGTCCAGGCCGAAGCCGGTCGTTCGGGATTTGGCCGACTCGTACAAGGCATCTTTGATGGCCCCCTGATCGCCCACGGTGATGATGTTGGACGCGGCCAGGCAGCGCTGACCCGCGCAGCCGAATACGCTGTCGGTGATGATCTTCACGGATATGTCCAGATCGGCATCGGGCAGTACCACCACCGGATTTTTGGCTCCTCCCTGGGCCTGAACCCGTTTTCCGTTGGCGGCTCCTTTGGCGTAGATGTATCTGGCAATCTGCGTAGACCCCACAAAACTGATGGCCTTAACGTCGGGGTGTTCCAGCAGGGCGTCTACCGTTTCCTTACCACCGTGGACCAGATTGATAACCCCCTCGGGCAGATCCAGCTGATCGATGAGCTCGAACACCTTCAGCATGGTCAGCGGCACTTTTTCCGATGGCTTTATGATGAAGGTGTTGCCGCAGGCGATGGCGTAGGGCAGAAACCAGAACGGAATCATGCCCGGGAAGTTGAACGGCGCAATGCAGGCGCAGACGCCCAGCGGCTGACGAATCATGAACTCATCGATGCCCGGCGCGATATTTTCCGAGAACTCGCTCTGCATCAGCACCGGCATGCCGCAGGCTACCTCCACGTTCTCGATGGCCCGCTGAATTTCTCCCCTCGACTCGGCCAGGGTTTTGCCGCATTCGAGCGTAATGGTCCGGGCAATCTCCTCGGCGTTGGCTTCGAGTAGCTGCTTCAGTTTGTAGAGCGGCTGTACCCGCTTCATGACGGGCACGTCGCGCCAGGCCGCAAACGCTCCGGCGGCTGCCGCTACCGCACTGGCCACATCGGCGGACGTATGGCTCCCCAGCGGAACAGTACCGATCACTTCCTGCGAGGCCGGGTTGATCACAGCCACCGTATTTTCTTCCTTACTTTTTGTCCACGTACCGCCGATATAATTCGCTAGAACTTCCATAAACCAGGGGAAAACAAATCTTGATTAACGCGTTTTTGACTGCCAGACGCTGGCGTATGTCGGCTAGGCTACGAACTTGTATCCCAGCTTTTTAAGGTAATCCCGGGATACTTTAGCCGACTCGAATTCTGTCATCGGCATCTTGTTTTTCCGGTCCGAATCGAGTTCGAACATGATCATGCCGGCCATGTCTTTCTTGCGGGGTTCGAGCATATCGAGGATTTTTTTCAGGTCTACTTTACCGGCGCCCAGGGGCGCGTAGCCGAGGTAGCCGTTGTCGTTGCCGCCCGAAAAATCTTTCAGGTGAACGTGCTGAACGAGTGGCAGAAAATCCTGTACGATCTTGACCGGGTCGCTGCCGCCTTTGGCCAGCTGCCCCACATCCGGCCCGAACTTCATGTAGTTCGTGTCCAGATTCTCCATGATGAAGTATACCTCTTCGCGGGTTTCGATGGGCGTACCCGTATGCGGATGGAGCGCGCAGACCAGCCCCATATCGGTGACGACTTTGGCGTACTCGTTCATGGAGTCGACCAGGTTCTTCTTATGCTCCTTGTAGTCGTAGCCGTCGCGTTTGATACCGGTGGGGCAGTATTCGACGACTTTGCCGCCGTTTTCTTTTAGCAGCTGCGCCCAGCGTTCCAGCTTCTTCCGCTCGGCCGGCCGTTTGGCGGGGTCCAGGACGTCGGTCATGCAGAAGGCCGAGATGATGGGAACGCCGTATTTCTGAACGACCTTACCGAATCCGCCCCGCTTTTCTTCCCATTCCTGAATAACCTGTCCGAAGGTCTCGAACGAATGGTAGCCTAGTTTGGCCATGTCGCTGAGCGAGGCTTCGAGGTTGTCGGCGCCGTATCCCCACAGGATGAAGGTGGCACCGATTTCGTTTTTTCTGGCGAGTTGTTCCAGGGCCAGGGTGGGCAGGGCCAGCGAGGCCGCGCCGGCCATACCGGCCACTTTGATAAAATCCCTTCGGGTCAATGGCGTATGCATAGATTTCAGGCTGTTATTTGGAAAATGTGCAGACGGCGGCCCCGGCAACCAGCAGCAGTGCCCCCACCACTTTCATGGCAGAAATGGGCTCCACTGGCGACCCCAGCGCGCCAAAGTGAGACAGGACCAGGCCGGTCACCACCTGACCGGCAATCATCAGGACGAAGGCGGTAGCGGCCCCGACTTTAGGAACCGTCCAGGCAATGCCGAACACCAGTGCGGCCCCCATAACGCCCGCCGTAAGCAGCCAGACCGGCACCTCGCGCAGCCGGGAAAACGCTTCGGTATCGCCGGAAGAAAAGCCGATCGCCAGGGCGGTAAGGGCACCAATACCCCAGAAGATAGCATTGCCTACTTTGGGATTCCGGATAATGGCGCCCACCTGGGCGTTCATGGTCAGGTGCAGGGACAGGATGACCCCGATGAAGAGCATCAGTACGATCAAATACATTTTCATGAGTTATGGCTAAGGGGTTTGGAATGAGGATTTATCGGATTGAAAGCCAGCACAACAGTCTGGCGGTGAGACTTATTCTGACCGGGACGGCTGTTTTTTAGGTTTGCTGCCAGCGGGGGTATTCCAGAAAATGAAGGTGCCCCGGTTGGTTGAGGTAACGATGTCGATGGCGCCGTCTTTGTTGATATCGACCGCGGTTACTTCGGAGCCCGCCCCCGAGCGGTTATGAATCAGTTCGGGCACAAACTCGGCCCCGCCGGGCGCTTTCGGATTCCGGACGGTTCGGTACCAGTACAGCACCGGCGCGCCGTACGAGTCGGGATCGTACATGTTGTCGAGGTGGGTGAAGTAGCGTTTGCCAACGATGAAATCGCGAATACCGTCGCCGTCTACGTCGGCATAGGTGGCGCCGTGGGGTTGCGAGAAGGTCACGTTACCGGCGCTCTTTGTCGAGTAGTCGTCGCTGATCATGTGGCGGGTAAACGAGATCGCACCGGCCCTGTCGCGCACCTGCTCGAACCAGGCCAGGCCAAAGCCATGTACGTTGAGGTTGGTGATCACATCGTTCAGCCCGTCGCCGTTGGCGTCGAATACGGCCATCAGCGTGCCGCCGATGTTACTACCGCGGTTGCCGTAGCGACCAAACGCATACGGATGGTACGCCCAGAGGGTTTCGGGCGTCTTTTGGTCGGGCTGCTCCCACCAGCCGTAGGCGTTCAGGATGTCGAGCCGGCCGTCGCCGTTGATATCGCCGGTTCCGATGCCGTGGGCCAGCGCGTAGCCTTTGTCCGAAATAATGAATTCTTTCCAGGGTTTGGTCGGGTCGGCTCTGTCGGGCTTCGCATACCGCAGGGAGCCGCTGGCCGCATACACCAGTTCGGGCTGGCCGTCTTTGTCGATATCCACCAGATCGGTGATTTCGCTCTGCACAGCCGGCAGAATATCGTAGCTTTTCCAGCGCCGGGACTCCCCTTTCGGGTTGATCAGCACACTGGCCCCCGACGGGCTGATGAGCACATCGGGCCAGCCGTCGCCGTTGAAGTCGTGCGTAAACTGCACGTGGGTGCGGGTGAACTCCTTCGATGGACTCACCGCAATGGCCGGAAAAATTTCCCGATGCTTCGTGTAGTCAGGCCCGTAATAGATGTAGGGACCCGCAACTACGTCCATGATGCCGTCTTTATTGAAATCGGCGGCATCGGCACCCCACGAATAGTACATATCACTGATACACTGCACGTTGAACCGGGGAGACGACTTTTCGGCCGGGTTCACGCGCATCGCAATGTCCTTGACCATGATGTCTTTGAAGCGAACCTCACCCGACCCGCCTGCGTAGAGCGCAATAGGACCGTATTCGTATGTAGCCGAATCGCCATCCACGGCCCCACCGATCTCGGCGCCATCGTTCAGAAAATTGCGGATGACGTTCAGCTCGACAAACGTTTCGACCATATTCCAGTCGTCGGCGCGGAAGTCCGTATTGGGTCGGGCCAGCGGCAGGTTGGCGGGGGTAGCGGGGCGGGGTGGCATAGCCCGGCGGGCGTTGGCCTGGGCGTCGTTCTTCGGGGGGGCCAGCCGGTAGTAGATACCGCCCGCATACCGCAACTTTTCGCGCTCGGTTATTTTCCCCTGCGCATCGATGGATACCGCATAAGGAGCCACTTCGTCTTTGTTGAGGGTCAGGAAAATACCCTTCATGCCCCGATCGGTTTTCTGCATCCGCAACAGCACCCCCGTTTCGGCCGAGGGGCTGCACTTGAACAGCGCATGAAGACCGACATCCTGATATGAACGATCCAGCACGAGCCAGCTCCCCCGGGAATCAGGCGCTAGCCGCGCAACGATCTCTCCGTTCTGCGCCTGCCAGTCGGCCTGCCCAACCACCTGGAACGAGTTGATATCGGAGGCCCTGACTACCTGGTCTGGCACAAACGTCTGACCGAACGCCGGCTTTTCAGACGCCGTCATATCCTGACCAAACAAGCTGGCAGACAACACCATTAAAGCAAATACACTTACAAACAGCCGCATGGAAGAGGTAGTTTAAACCAGGCCGGAGCGCCGGACTGTGGGAGAATAAGAAGCAGAGAGACAGGCGGGGGTCAGTCACCCGCAGCCGGTTTTCGGGAGCCGGGTGACTGACTTCGGACAACTGGTATGGTTTGAGGAAGGCATAGTTCGCCCAACCCACGCCCGTCTGGTACGATGACATGTCCTGCGTTTAGTAGCCCGGATTCTGCTTGATTTTGCCGCCACTCAAATTGATTTCGAGCTGCGGAATCGGGAATATTTCGTTGATGCCGTCGCGGAAGCCGGCGCCTTTGGCGGTTTTGTATTTTTCGCCGTAAGCCCGCAGCACTTTCCCGGCCCGGCCCTGGCGAACCAGCTCGAAGAAGCGCTCATACTCCTGCCCGAACTCGACCCGCTGCTCCTGCCAGATTCGTTCGCGAAGCGCCACTTTATCGGTCACCGTTACGTCGGGTAGTACTCCCGTTTTTCCCTGCCGGGCGCGGGCCCGAACCTGATTCAGGGCGTTCAGGGCAGCGGTTGTGTTTCCGTTTTCGTTGGCTGCTTCGGCGTACCACAGCAGTACTTTCCCCAGCCGCATGTAGATATCGTCTCGACCCGCCTGCAGCGACCCGGCAATGCGCTCATATTCGGGCACGTACACTTTCTTGTTCAGGTAGCCGGTGCTGCTGTTGCCTACGTTGGCCACGAGCCCGTCGGGCATGACATCGCCCGTTTTGTAGACCGACTGTTCCAGGCGGGGGTCGCCGGGCTCGAAAGCGCTGACAAAATCGGGGGTAGGGTTATTGAAGCCCCAGCCATTGCGGGCGCGGCTGGCCATCACGATGTTGATCTGATTATTGGCTGGCTGCGCACCCTGATCGTTCAGGAACTGCACCTGGAAGATATGCTCCCGGCTGGTTTCACCGGCCCGCAGAAACATGCCCATGTAATCGGCATGCAACGCGTACTCACCCGACTTGATCACTTTGTCGAACCATTCTTCGGCCTTGGCGAAATTATTCATATACAGGTAGACCTTACCCAGATAAGCCTGAGCGGCCCCTTTGGTGGCCCGGCCCCGGTCGGCAGCCGGGTACTTACTGGCCAGCGGGAGTACCTCGGCGGCTTCTTCCAGGTCTTTGATGATCTGGGCGTAGACCTGCTGTTTGGGCGTGCGCTCCATGTCGTAGGTATTCTGCGAAGCAGTCAGCACCAGCGGCACATCCCCGAAGGTTTTGACCAGATTGATGTAGTACCAGGCCCGCAGAAACTTGGCTTCGGCCAGGTACTGGTTTTTGAGGGCCGCGTCCATCTGGATGTTGGGTACGTTGTCAAGCACCAGGTTGGCCCGCCGTATGCCGATGTACTCCGTCGACCAGGCGAAGCGGGCCGCATCGTTGTCCGACTGAATGTTGAAGAGGGAAATCTGCTGCGCATACAGCTGATCGGACCCCGATTCGCCCCCTTTTTCGGTATCGTCAGACGCTACGTTGGCTAGTACCCAGTGCATATAGCCGGTTCCTACGTAGGTGCAGCACCAGTTATTACCGGCCAGCGGGGTATAAGTAGCGGTTACGGCCCGGCGGGCATCATCGGCGGTGATGTAGGCGCTGGAGGCACTGATCTGCGCCAGGGGTTCTTTATCCAGTACGCTCTTGCAGCCCTGCGAGGTGAACCAGCAAAAACAGGTTAATAAGACGTATGATAGTAGCTTCATGGCTAATGGGTCTTGGGTTTAAGGAGCGCTTTTGTGGCAGCGTGTTCACGGTAGCGCCGGAAAGCGCTTTGGACAATATCAAAGGCCAATGTTGACGCCCAGGGTATAGATCCGGGGCAGCGGGTAGTTTGTCTCGTCGATACCGATGTAGAGGGGGCTGTTGCCGCGGTTGCTACCCAGCTCAGGATCGAATCCGGGATATTTGGTGAAGGTCAGCGCGTTCTGAACCGACGCGTATACCCGCAGACTCCGCAGATTGACCACGCTCTTCGGAATGCGGTAGCCGATCTGGATATTCCGCAGCCGCAGATACGATCCGTCTTCTACGTAGTATTCCGACGAGCGCATGTTGTTATTCGGGTCGTTGGTATTCAGGCGGGGCACCGTATTGCTGGTGTTCGGGCCGGTCCAGCGGTTTTCCCAGACGTTCATGGTATAGTTGAAGAAGTTGGCGCCTTCCATTCTGAATTTCAGACCCATGAATATGTCGTTGCCGTAGGTGCCCTGCAGCTGCATCCGGAAGTCGAGGTTCTTGAACGACGCGTAGGACGTTAGCCCGTAGGTGAACTTGGGCCAGGGGTTGCCGATCACGGTCTGGTCATTGGCGTTAATGACGCCGTTGCCGTCCAGGTCCACGAAGCGGATATCGCCGGGCGCGGTTCCGGTGCTCTGGAACGCGTGGGCCGCAATTTCTTCGCGGCTCTGGAAGAGGCCATTGGTCCGCCAGCCCCAGAATGAAGCGATGGGGCTGCCCACCTGCGTAACGTTTACCAGACCAACAAAGCTGATGAACTGGTTGATGGCCGTCCCGGAGTTGCTCAGCGCATTTACCCGGTTCTGGTTGAAGGCGATATTGCCCGACACACCGTAGTTGAAACCACCGGGAATGCTGTTGTTCCGATCGTAGCCCAGCGACAGTTCAACCCCTTTGTTGGTCACGCTGCCTCCGTTTACGTAAGGGGCGTTCTGAATACCGGAGTAGCTGACAACCGGCACCTGCAGGAGCATGTCGGTCGTTTTCTTGTTGTACACGTCGACCGAAGCCGTAACCCGGTTGTTGAAGCCGGTAAAGTCGACCCCTATGTTGGTTTCTTTGGTCGACTCCCACCGCAGGTCCGGGTTACCCATGCTGGTGACGGCCTGGCCGCGTACCACCGTCTGCGGGTTGCCGAAGGTGTAGTTGATATTAGGCGTAACCAGCTCCGTGAAGGCGTAGTTGGGTAACGAGTTCTGGTTGCCCAGAGACCCCCATCCGCCCCGCAGCATCAGGTTATTCACCCAGGTGACCTCTTTCAGGAAAGGCTCTTCGGACAGTTTCCAACCCAGCGAAAACGAGGGAAAATACCCGAATTTGTTGTTCTCCCCGAAGCGCGACGACCCGTCGGCCCGGAAGTTCACCGTCGTGAAATACTTGCTCTTGTAGTTGTAGTTAATCCGGCCGAGGTACGATAAGATGCCCCAGGCGCCGGCGTCGCCCTCTACCCGGTTGCTTTGGGTCGACAGGTTGAGGTAACGCAGATTCGGATTCTGGGTCGCGTTCAGTGGCAGTCCGGCCGCGTAGGCCAGTATACCCTGCGTGTAGGATTCCTGAACGGTTACCCCGCCCAGAATATCGAACGTATGATCACCGATGTTTTTCTGGTAGGTCAGCGTGTTTACCCAGCTGTATTCACGAAAACGGCTGGTACTTTCGGTCAGGTTGGCTACGTCGTTGAAGTTACTGGTAGAGATACGATACGCGGGGTTGAACACCGAGTTCTCCGAATAGCCAATGTTGAAGTTATACTGAGAGCGGAAGGTCAGCCCCTCCAGCGGAATGATCTCCGCGTATACATTGCCATTGATGACGGGCCGCCGGGTGTTGTTGTTGGTGTAATTGATACTGGCCAAGGGGTTGCCGGAGTTCAGCGAGGTTGGCGAATAACCCCAGTTGCCATCGGGCATCCTGACCGGAATTTCGGGGTTGGCCGTCAGCGTACTGCCCAGTATCGACCCGAAGTTGAACTCCGATATCTGCTTATACTGCGCCAGACTACCCGACAGGTTCTGACCGACCCGGAGATACCGGTTAATCGTGTGCGACGAGTTGATCCGCAGGTTGGCGCGGTTGAAACCCGATCCTTTTATGATACCCTCCTGGTTGATGTAGCCCCCCGAAAAGAAGAACTTGCTGTTCTCGTTACCCCCGCTGGCCGACAGGCTCACGTCGGTCATGGGCGCTACCTGAAACACTTCTTTCTGCCAGTTGGTACCCTCGCCCAGGGCCGATGGATTCGGGTAGAGCGGCTGCTGGCCCGCGTTGACCAGACCTTCGTTATAGAGCGTTGCGTACTGAAACGCGTTGGTAACGGGGAAGTATTTCCGGATTTGCTGTACCCCCTGCGACAGGCTGACATCCAGCTGGGATTTGCCCGCCCGGCCTTGCTTGGTGGTGATCAGAATCACGCCGTTGGCGCCCTGAGCCCCGTAAATAGCGGCTGCGCTGGCACTTTTCAGCACCTGAATGCTCTCAATCTGGTCCGGCACCAGATCGAGCGGGTTGCTGTTCAGGTTGCCGTCCACGACGTAGAGCGGGTCCGAATTGTTGACGGTACCCGTACCCCGAACGCGGATCAGCAGGCCGGAACCGGGAGCCCCTGAATTTTGGGTTACCTGCAAACCGG
This sequence comes from Spirosoma sp. 209, assembly GCF_002006735.1. NCBI lineage: Bacteria > Pseudomonadati > Bacteroidota > Cytophagia > Cytophagales > Cytophagaceae > Spirosoma > Spirosoma sp. 209. Next base: position 182,507 of record NZ_MVEC01000006.1, read on the forward strand.
CCACCTTGCCCTGCAATGCCTGACCAATCTGGACCACCGGCTCATCCTGAATTTCTTTGGCACTGATCGACCCAACGGCGCCCGTGATGTCACTGCGTTTCTGGGTACCATAGCCCACAACGACCACTTCGTTGATCAGCTTGAGATCGGTTTTGAGCTGTACATTGACAATGCTGCGGTTGTTGACCGCAATCTCCTGGGGCAGGTAGCCGACAAACGAGAAGATAAGCACGGCCGCGCTGTTGGGCGAGTTACCCTCGCTGATTCGGAAGGTATAATTGCCCTGCACGTCGGTGGCGGTTCCTTTCTGAGTGCCTTTCAGCAGGATGTTGACCCCCGGCAGCGCGCCCCCGCTCTCGTCGGTAACCCGCCCGGAAACGACCTGATCGGCCACTTTCAGGCTCAGTGTGCCGGCTTTACCTGACTGGGCGTCGGCCTCCAGCTGATGGCCGGCCATTGCCGTAGCCGTAACATGATCGGTCAGGCCGGGGGTAGCCGGGGCGCTGTTCGATACGCTTTTCCTACGATCCCGCTTCTCATCCAGAATCAGGTACGAGCCTTCTTTCACCTTCTTGTAACGCAGATGCGTCGGCTTCAGAATGGCGTTGAGGTTCTGCTCCAGCGGCAGGCTGTAGTTGATGCTGATGACCGACGTAGTCACGTTTTCGACTACCCCACCCTCAAAAATGATGTCGACCTGGTAGCGGTACTTGAGTTCCTGAAGAATATCCTTCAGTTTACGCATTTCCGATGTGGTGAGCTTCGGATTAATAACCTGGCGGCTGGAGGCAAAGGTCTGAGACCAGGCGGGCTGACTCATACAGGAAACAGAAAGCAATAGCAATCCTGCCCTCGCGAGTGGAGAGAATTTTTTCATGAATGAATAGGGCTTAGAAAGGATTAATTAATCGACTTCACTCAAACGCACTGTATTCCCGTCGCGGGTGACTTTAAGATCAAAGATTTCGGCAACGAGCTCCAGCAATTCATCGACATTATCGGCCCGGAACGAGCCTACCAGCGTTCGCTGGGCAATCGCACTGTCAGATATGGTTACCGACAGTCCGTAATTTTCGGTCAATAGCTGCCCGAACGCCTGTAAACTCATATTGTCAAAAACGAACCGGCGCTCTTTCCACTGTTCGTACACCTGCGGTTTGATCTGGTGCTGAATCTGCGGTCGGTTCGGCTGCTCCAGCGATACGAGGTCGCCGGGTTTGAGAAAAATCTGATTCTGCGTTTTGCCCAGATTGCAGTTGACCTGAACTTTGCCTTTCCGCAGCATGACATTGGCACGGTACGAGCGGGTATTTACGGTAAACTCCGTGCCGTGAACAACCACATCGAAGCTCTTATCGGTCTTGACCTGGAACTTCAGGTTATTGTCGGTATGGGTGACGACAAAACCAGCTTCGCCTTTCAGCCATACCTCCCGGCTTCGTTCGCTAAACCCGAATCGGGGCACGCGCAGCAGCGAATTAGCCTGTAAGAAAACCCGGCTCCCGTCTGACAGCAGCACCGGTTTCGTTTCGCCGTATACCGTCTGGTATGTTTTGTATAAGATCGTTTCCTGATACTGCCAGCCTAAAAAAAGCCCGCCAACCAGTACCGATGCGGCAGCCAGCCACCCCCAGGGCGACCTTACCCCCCGCCGTTGCGTGACGACCTCGAGCGGTCTCAGCTTGTCGGCATCCACATCGGCCAACCCGGATGGCACCCTGTTCATGTGGTCGACAAACCGTTGCAGCGGTTCCTCAAGCGCTGGCAGATACGAGGCATTGTGCTGTTCCCATTCTGACAACCAGGCATAGAATTGCTCCCTGTTTGCTTCGCTGCCTAGCCACTCTTCGATCTGCCGTTTCTGCAAGGGCGTCGTCTTATCAGCGAAGTGGTCGAAAAGAAGTTGTTTGTCTATAGCCGGAAGCATATGTTGAATCTCTATCTGAATATGTGGACAAATTGCCTGGGAAAACTACGTACTGTACCTGCCAATAAATTTATCAGCACAGCCAGCTTTCCAGCCAGGTGGTCAGGGCTATAACCAGCCATTGGTCTTTTAACCCCGATCGCAGCGTTGACAGCGCCTTGGCAATGTATACCTCAACGGTACGCACCGATAGCTTCAGCTCCTGGGCAATATCTTTCGCTTTCCGGCTTTCGAACCGGAACATGATAAACACCTTACGACACTGCGGAGGCAGTTCGGCCACCATCTTATCGATGCGGTGGTACAGCTCCTCGTACCGCATGATGGACTCGGGCAGATCGCCCAGGGGGGCCTCCTGCTTCTCGGCCGACTCAAGCGAACAAAGTTTTTTATGCTCGTTGGCCAGGTAGTTGTACGATCGATTCCGGACAGACCGAAACAGGTACGCCCGGTACGACTGACGCACCGACAGGTAAGCGCGGGTGTCCCAGAACGTATAAAATACATCGGCAACCAGATCCTCAGCTACCTCTTTGGAATAAACGAACCGGCTGGCGTGGGTGCACATGGGCCGGTAATAATGCCGAAAAAGCAGTTCGCAGCCCTTTTTCGGATCAGTCTCGAATACCTTCCGGATAAACAGCTCCGTATCGACGGGTAGCTTCACTAACTCATCCGGGGTTTCGTTGGCGGTCGGGTCACTAACTATATTGAAAGGTCTTTGAAAAGCACTGGTTGAGAGCGTCAAAGGAGCAACTGTCTCCATAAGTTAGCTATGATTAAGTTAGTTTTTCGGCCACCTATCTATAAGACAAAAAAGCCGATAGAACTACGTAGCTAATTTCTAATTTTTTCCAGAAAAATTTGGACAAATTCTCTTTACGGTAGGAATGACTAGGTACATATCACGTACCTAAAGCAACCACAAGTCTTTCTACAGCGCGTTGCCCGACCGCCAGGCAGTAGTTATACCCTTTCGTAGCGGTTGGTTGACATAGGCCGGGCACGGTATAGAAAATAGTACCTTCGTTTGTATGGCCGATCGTACAGCCCTGATCTCTTTCTATAACCTTGCTATAGTGGTTAACCCGAACATAATGAAGTGTTTACCAACCCGGTACTGAATCGACATCAGGTATGCAAGCAGACATAGGAAAGAAAGTTGCTATCAGGATTCCATATCGTTGTGTTAAAAAACCTTACTATCCAGATAATCTTATACTTAATAATGATATAAAAATACTTTTACTTTGTAGTTGCGGAATCTGCCTCTATACTCAACAACCAGGGAAACAGAGCCGATTAAGGTCACGGTACTTATCTGTCTCGGTTTCTACGAAATAACCGCTACAGGGTATATGAAAAGCCGGTTCCGTCTCCAAACCCGACCATTAACCAACTCGGCTCACCTGACCGGTACCTACGGACAGGCAGGCACATAGACCCACTGGAAGCACGAACTGAACCTGTACAGTACAACTCAATTTTCACCATACAACTGAAAGCGGAAAATTTACCCGTTCAGTTGGCGTAAGGGATCTCCAAACATTCATGCTAGCCCATACCGACGACAAAGATTTGTGGCAATTGTATCGTGAAGGCGATAGGCTGGCATTAGGTGGACTAGCCGAGCGCTACTATCGCGTGTTGAGACACTATGGGCTGAAGTTCATGGTCGATGAGGTCGTTGTTGAAGACTGCATACAGGAGCTTTTCTTACAACTCTGGCAAAACCGTCTGCAAATCGGCGACACCGAGTCGGTTAAACATTATCTGCTCAAAGCACTCCGCAACCACATTATCCAGCATATTAGAACCCAGAAACGGGTGTCGTACGAAGAACTGGACTGGGATACTTCAGTAGCAGAAGAGGCCGATTCGGAGTCCTTGCTGATTCATCAGGAATCTCTGAGCCTGCTGACCAAACGTGTTCAGAACCAGCTGGACCTGCTCCCTGCGCGGGAGCGCGAGGTGCTCTACCTTCGCTTCTACGAAAATTTATCGGTACCCGAAATTGCTGAGGTCATGCAGGTAAACCGGCAGTCGGTTTCCAATCTTCTCCAGAAAGCGCTTGGCAAACTCCGGAAACGCTGGCTCGTACACGCCCTGCTGATTAGTTGGATTTTTTTTCAAAAAAATTTGCTTTGAGAAGGGTATGAGCGGCCGGACTCTTCGTACTATCAAGGAATATAGTAGAATAGTTCAATGAGCCTGCCAACCCAGAACCTGGTAACCTTAGACGACTTTTTGCAGAGCGAGGACTTTCGCGTCTGGATGCGGGAAAGACGACCCGAGGATCAGCTGCGCTGGAAAACCTGGCTGGCCGAACATCCTGATCGCCAGGAAGTCTACGAACAGGCCGTTGCTACCTTTCTGGTTTTGCAGGGCACACAGCATACTATTTCCGACAAAGCCGTAAAAGACCGCGTGGAGCAGGTGATTCAGCAGCTGCCTCCCGCAACGGCTACGATCCGGCCGTTTAGCAACTGGCAGTGGGGTCGGTGGGTAGCTGCGGCTACCGTAGCCGGTCTGATCGGCTGGTGGCAACTGGGCTTCCCCCTATTCGATCCGCTGTCGGTTGCCAATACCCCGCCCAAACAGGCTACAAAACAGGACGCCTGGAAACTGGTGAAGAACTCGACCGGTCAGGCGCTGGTCGTGATTCTGCCCGACAGCTCGTCGGTACTGCTGTCTACCGGTAGTCAGCTGCGCTATCGCAAACAGAACAGCGGTTCGGTGCGGGAGGTGTATCTGCAGGGAGAGGGCTTCTTCGAGGTTACCAAAAATCCGGAAAAACCCTTCATTGTCTATGCGCCCAACCTAACCACCAAAGTACTGGGAACCAGTTTTCAGGTGCGTGCTTTCAGGCCGGGGGCAGCTTCCTTCGTAAAGGTAAAAACCGGCCGGGTAACCGTTACGTCTACCTCCTCGCCTACCGAAACGGTTCTGCTCACCGCCAACGAAGAGGCTAACCTCAAAACCAGCCATGAGCACTTTGTAAAGCACGAAACGCTGTCGGCCGACAATACAGACCGCATCCTCAAACAGCAATTCACCTTTGAGTACACCCCGGTACATGAGATCCTGAACCGGCTCGAAGAAAGCTATAACATGCCTATTCAGTACGACCGGGCTGCGCTTAGCAACTGTACGTTTACAGGGCAGCTCAACGACGTACCCTTTTTGGAAAAAATACGACTTCTGTGCCTGGCCACTGAATCTACTTTCGACGTGACGGACAACCTGGTAATCATCCATAGTCGCGGTTGTAAATGATTAATTCATTCACCCTTAATTAGCCCGAAACCAATGCAATAAATCTATCTATCACCTCACAGGGTGGTGGTATTCAGATACTTCCACTCCCTGTTGATAAATGTGTAAAAAAGACACATTTCAACGCCTTCCAAGGCATTTTCATCTCATGCGACAACTTTAAAAGCACAAAAACATGCATAACTGGTTGAACAGCCGCCAGGGTTGGGTCAGGCTAATGAAAGTTTCGAGCCTGCAAATTCTGCTGGCGCTTACTATTGTCAACATAAGCTTCGCGGTCAAAGGCAAAGCACAGGAAATTCTGAACCGGCGCGTTACCCTGAGCATCCAGAACCAGGATGTGGAAGAGGTAATCCGGCGAATCCAGGAACAGACAAAAATCCAGTTTCTGTTTAGCCGGGAAGTGATTCAGTCGAAACGCAAACTGAGCTACCAGGCCAAGAATGAACAGCTCCAGCAGGTACTGAACCGCTTGCTGACTCCGCTCAATTTAAGTTACGAGGTTGCCGGTCAGCAGATCGTTATCAAGCGAATCGCGACCGCACCCGTTCTTCCCCAGAACGCCCCCCGCGAATCCTCGATGGAAACCAGTCAGGATATACAGATCACGGGCCGGGTTATTGACGAAAAAGGCGAAGGGCTGCCCGGCGTCAACATCCAGATCAAATCGACAACGCGCGGTACTACCACCGACGAACGTGGTAATTACCGGCTGGCCGTTCCGGATGCCAACGCCGTGCTGGTATTCTCGCTGGTGGGCTTCACCGCCCGGGAGGTTACCGTTGGCTCACAGAACGCCATCAACGTTACGATGGCGCCTGATGACAAAACGCTGGATGAGGTGGTGGTCGTCGGCTACGGTACGCAGCGCAAACGCGACGTGACGGGCTCCGTTGTTTCGGTCAATGAAGCGACGCTGAAAGAAGTACCGGCTCCCAACCTGATCAACCAGCTGAAAGGCCGTGCTGCCGGGGTAACCATCGTCAGCAACGGCTCCACGCCCGGTAGCCAGGGATCTATTCGTATCCGTGGTAACCGCACGCTAACCAGCGGTCAGGCATCGGCAAGTGATGGCGCCGACGGCCCGCTGGTGGTGGTAGACGGTATACCGTTCGGCGGTCTGAACGACATCAACCCCGATGACATTGCCAATCTGGAAATCCTGAAAGATGCCTCTGCCACGGCTATTTATGGATCACGGGGTGCGGGTGGCGTTATTCTGGTTACCACCAAGCGGGGTAAAATCGGGAAACCGGTTTTCAGCTACGATGGCTACCACGGCGTAACGACCATCATGGACAAGTACAACGTCATGAACGGGCAGGAGTACGCCCAGTTTAAACAGGATGCAACCAAATACAACCGCACGGCTCCGGGCACCACAGCCTACCCGCTGACGATTAAGGAGCAGGAAGCATTGGCGGCCGGCGTTTCGACCGACTGGCAGGATTTGATTTATAAGCCCGGCTTCAACACCAACCACCAGCTGGGTATGCAGGGCGGTACTGACAACACCCAGTACTCACTGGGCCTGGGTTATTTCAACGAGACGGGTATTATTCCCAGCCAGAAATTCGAACGCTATACCATCCGGGCCACCATCGATCAGCGGCTTGGAAAAAGCATCAAGATCGGTTTGAATACCCTCAATACGCTTACCTACACCAACACACCGGGTGGGGGTGGCGTGCCGGGTGGCTTGGTTCGGTTAACCCCGCTGGCCTCTCCCTATAATGCGGATGGCACCGTAAACCTGTTTCCTTCGGAAGGGTCCATCGATGCGGCTAACATAAATCCGCTGACGATCATCACGAAACGAGATGCCTATCTGGGGCGTACCCGGTCGTTGAGAACGTTCAACAGTCTGTATGGCGAGGTAAACATCCTGCCCGGTCTGCGGTACCGGTTCAATGCCGGTCTGAACTTTAGCCAGTCCAACTATAATGGCTACAATGGCCCGCTTACCTATTTTAACCAGGCTCAGGTTCAGTCGTCGTCCAACGCCGAGATCAGCAATACCGAGTTCTGGGATATCAACCTCCAGCACCTGCTGTACTACGACAAAACATTTGGGAAGCACAAACTGGGTGTTACGGGTCTGTACGAGATCACCAAAAACCACTCGCTGGGAAGCCGGTTTACGGTAACGGGGGTACCGGCCGATTACATCAAAACGTCGAACTTCTCGCTGGCATCGGGCCAGCCGGTGGCTAACTCAGACTTTGGTAACAACTTCACCGAAACCGGTTTGCTTTCCTACATGGGTCGGGCCAACTACAGCTACAACGACCGCTACCTGTTAACCCTTACCCTGCGTCGCGATGGCTCGTCGACCCTGTCGCCTGCTAACCGGTACTTCAACTACCCGGCCATTGGCGCGGGCTGGAACGTGATCGAAGAAGGGTTTATGAAATCCATTCCGGCTATCTCGAACCTGAAGCTACGGGGCGGCTGGGGTATCTCCGGCAACCGGAACGTAGGCGCTTACGCCACGCTGGGTGCCCTGTCGGCGGGTTATTACAACTTCGGCCTGGGTACGGCCGGTCAGCAACTGGCCTATACCGTTACCAGCCTGCCTGCTACCAACCTGGGCTGGCAGTCGACATCGCAGGTCGATATCGGGATTGACTTTGGCTTCCTCAACAACCGGATCACCGGTACGGTTGACTGGTATCTCCAGAAAACCAAAGATATTCTACTCTCTGTGCCGCTGCCGCCGAGCAACGGTGCCGGCTCGACCCTGCAAAACCTGGGCCGCACAGAAGGCCGGGGTTTAGAAACATCGCTGACCTTCGAGATTTTCAGAAATCCCGGCGGGTTCAACTGGAGTGCCGACGTGATTTACTTCTTCAACCGGGAGAAAATCACCCAGCTCACCACACCAACCGAACTGTCCAATATTGGCGCCGGCTGGTTTGTGGGCCAACCCCTTTCGGTCATTTATGATTACAAGAAGATTGGCATCTGGCAGACCGCCGATCAGGAAAGCGGCCTGTTGGCCAGACAAACCGTACCCGTCCAGCGTCCCGGTCAAATCAGGGTTGAAGACGTAAACGGTGATAACCGCATCGACCCGGCCGACCGGCAGATTCTGGGCAATTTCCAGCCCAAGTGGGAAGGCGGCATTACGAACCGGTTTAGCTTCAAGAACTTCGACGCATCTATTGTGACCTTCGCCCGGATGGGCATGAAAGTAGTGGTGCCGTATCTGACGGGTAACTCGACGGGTTCGGGCGGGTTCGCCTTCTTCAACCAGGGCCGGGTAAACCAGGTTAAAACCGATTACTGGACGGATACCAACCCGACCAACGCCTTCCCGGCGCCGGATGCCGGTGGTGCTGTGCAATGGTTTGGATCAACGCTGGGCTATTACGACGGGTCGTTCGTTAAAATCAGAAGTATCAACCTGGGCTACACCTTCACCAGCCAGTTGCTCAAAAAGGTGGGTGCCAGTTCGGCCCGGCTTTACATAAACGCCACCAACCCGCTTATCCTGTATTCGCCCCTGGTTCGTGATAATCTGGCTATCGATCCGGAAGGGAACGGCTACGCTAGCGGTCAGACAACGCTGAATGACCAGGCGGGAAACCGGGCAACGCCGGAGCGCCAGATTTCGGTAAACCTCAACAACCCGCCGGTTCGCCAATTTACGGCCGGAGTAAACCTTAAATTCTAATCATTGACACTCCTATGAAATCGATAAAAGTTGGGGCCCTGCTTGGCCTTATGGCTTTATTAAGTACAGGGTGCGAAGAGATTCTGGAAGAGAATCCGCAGTCGCAAATTGTTCCTTCTTACTTCAACAGCCCTTCGGGGGTGCTGGGTGGTATTGCCGGTGTCTACAACGACATTCGGGGACAGTGGGGTACCGAAGGGTTTACCGTTGAGATGCAGGCCGGTACCGATGATTTTTTGCAGGGCGCCAGCTCGGGCGGGGGACCTGCCTACACCTACAACGGTCTGAACGGGAGTAATTTTGGCTCGGCCTGGGGCGTGGCTTTTCAGGATATCAACACGCTGAACGGCGTATTGCAGTACGGTGCTACCATCGATTTGCCGGAAGCCACCCGCCGTCAGTATCTGGCCCAGGCCAAGTTTCTACGCGGATTCTGGTATTTCTATCTGGTACAGACCTGGGGCGATGTGCCGCTCAGCACCACCTTTATTACGGTGCCTTCGCAGGCCGCTTCCCGTCAGCCAGCCGCCGACGTGTACGCTCAGATCATCAAAGACCTGACCGAGGCTGCTGCCGACCTGCCCAACACACCAACGGCGCCGTTCCTGGGTAAAGCCGCCACCAAACCCGTAGCGCAGCTGCTGCTGGCCAAAGTGTACCTGACCCGTGGATGGCTCAACAATACGGCGGCCGACTTCACCCAGGCGGCTACCATCTGCGCCGATATCATTGCCAACAAAGCCACCTACGGGCTCGACCTGTGGGCCGATTATGGCGATGCCTTCGTGCCGGCCAACGACTACGGCAAAGAAACCATGTTTGTGAGCGATCACGTGCTCGACCCGAAGTTTGGGTACTATCAGGTCGGCGCGGGTGCCAGTGGCGGTGCCGCCCAAAACCTGACGCCCTGGTTCACGACCTGGAACTACCCCAACAACAGCGGTGTCAACTCGTTCGTCAATGCCGCCGGTACGCTGGTCAACAGCGGCACCTCCGGTATGATCCGCGACTCCCAGTACGGCCGTCCCTACGTTCGGATGCGGCCCAACACCGACAGGCTGAAAACGGGGCCCAACACGGGTAAGAGCTATTTTCTCGATCAGGCCTTCACGAACCGGAACATCGATACCCGCTTTGCCAATTCGTTCACGACGGTCTACATCGCCAACACGTCGGTTACCAACACCCCTACAGCCGCCAACAACAGACGGGGTATTGGGTATACAACCGTGGTTGGCGCCGATACGGCCGTGTGGCTGCCCGATTTTGAAGTGGCGGGTGCTCCCCAGTTTGTCGGCACCAGACCCTTCAAAGGCATTGTTGTACCGCCCAGCCTGTGGAACAATGGTATCTTCCCGGCGCTGAAGAAGTTTATGGACCCCAGTCGCGGGGCTAACTTCAACGATCCCTCGACCCGTCCTGTTGTTTTATACCGCTTTTCGGATGTGTACCTGACGGGAGCCGAAGCCTACCTCAAAGCCAATGACCCTACCCGGGCAGCGGCACTGATCAATGTAGTACGGCAGCGGGCGGCCTTTAAAAAGACCAACACAGCCGCCCAGAACGCAGCCGCAGCTACGGCCCTGACCATCACCCCCGCTGACGTTACGGTCGATTTCATCCTGGACGAACGCAGCCGGGAGTTCTTCGGCGAATGGCAACGGTGGCATGATCTGGTCCGGACACGTTCGCTGGTACGCCGGGTGCAGGCCTGGAACCCCGAAGCGGCTGCCAACATCAAGGACTACCATATGCTTCGGCCAATTCCCCAGACACAGATAGACCGGGTTGTTGAAGGACCTAAATTCCCGCAAAACCCTGGCTACTAAATTTTTACAAGTAGCAGTAGTATCAGATGGAAGAGGCTATTTTAGTCCTCTTTCATCTTGTTTTTGGGTAGTTGGTCTGTCGTTTTTGCTGGTAACTTTGGCAGGCCGCATACCATCCGTTCGCCATCGAGGCCATCGAATCTACCCCTTTTAGTGCGTTTTAGATGAGACACTTTCTTTGCTTGCTTCTGCTGGCCCTACCGATCCAGGTCTTTTCGCAGACCAGTTCAGCGCTCAAACTCTGGTACAACAAGCCGTCGGGCCAGACCTGGGAAAATGCCTTACCAGTCGGTAATGGCCGTCTGGGAGCAATGGTATATGGTAACGTAGTCCGGGAAACCATACAACTCAATGAGCACACGGTCTGGAGCGGAAGCCCCAACCGCAACGACAATCCGGATGCGCTGACGGCTCTGCCAGAGGTTCGTCGGTTGATCTTCGAAGGGAAACAGAAAGAAGCGGAACAACTGGCTAACAAGGCGATGATTACCAAAAAGTCGCACGGACAAATGTTTCAGCCGGTTGGTAATCTGCACCTTACCTTCAACGGACACGAAAACTTTACTAATTATTACCGGGATCTGGATATAGCCCGAGCCGTTGCCAGCACATCGTATACGGTAAATGGGGTAACCTACACCCGCGAAGTGCTGGCTTCGTTCCCCGATCAGGTACTTGTTATGCGGCTGACCGCCAGCCAACCGGGCCGGCTGTCGTTTTCCGCTTCTTACTCCACTCCTCAAGTTAACGCGAAGATTACCGTTAACGCAGCCCGCGACCTGACCATTGCCGGCGTCACATCGGATCACGATGGGGTCAAAGGTATGGTCAGGTTCAAAGGCATTGCCCGGATAAAAACCGAAGGCGGCTCGCTCGCAACCACCGACACCTCCCTCACGGTGCAGGGCGCCAGTGCTGCCACCATTTATCTGTCAGTAGCCACCAACTTCAACAACTACAAAGACCTCAGTGGCGACGAAAACGCCCGGGCAGAAACGTACCTCAACAAAGCCTATCCCAAACCCTACGCGGCTATTCTGACATCACACGTAGCCGCGTACCAAAAATACTTCAACCGCGTGGGGCTGGACCTTGGCTTAACCGAAGCCGCCAACCTGCCAACCGACGAACGACTAACGAATTTCCGATCAGTCAATGACCCCCAACTCGTCACGCTCTATTACCAGTACGGCCGTTACCTGCTGATTTCGTCGTCGCAGCCTACGGGTCAGCCCGCTAACCTGCAAGGCATCTGGAACAACAGGATGCGCCCCCCCTGGGACAGCAAGTACACCATCAACATCAACGCCCAGATGAACTACTGGCCCGCCGAGAAAACCAACCTGGCCGAGTTGCACGAGCCGTTTTTACGGATGGTACGCGACCTGTCGGAGACCGGTCAGGAAACGGCGCGGGTCATGTACGGCGCCCGCGGCTGGATGGCTCACCACAACACCGACATCTGGCGGGCAACGGGCGCTATCGACGGGGCCTTCTGGGGCATGTGGGTGGCCGGTGGCGGCTGGACGAGTCAACACCTCTGGGAGCATTACCTCTACAATGGCGACAAAGCTTATCTGGCCACGGTTTACCCGATCCTGAAAGGAGCCGCCACATTTTATGTGGACTTTCTGGTGGAGCATCCGAAATACCACTGGCTGGTCGTAAATCCCGGCAGTTCGCCCGAAAACGCACCGCAGGCCCATGGTGGCTCATCGCTCGATGCGGGTACGACCATGGATAACCAGATTGCATTCGACGTTTTCACGACCACCATCCGGGCGGCCGAACTGCTGAAACAGGATGCCGCTTTTGTCGATACGCTGAAGCTGATGCGCAGCAAACTGCCACCCATGCACATCGGCCAGCATGGGCAATTGCAGGAGTGGCTGGAAGATATTGACGACCCCAACGACAAACACCGCCATATTTCACATCTGTACGGCCTGTTTCCATCCAATCAGATCTCGGCTTCCCGCACGCCCGGCCTGTACAATGCGGCCAAAACAACCCTGATTCATCGGGGCGATGTGTCGACGGGCTGGAGTATGGGCTGGAAAGTGAACTGGTGGGCACGTTTGCAGGACGGTAACCATGCCTACACGCTGATTCAGAATCAACTGACGCCACTTGGCGCTAACAAGGAAGCCGGGGGTGGAGGCACGTACAACAACCTGTTCGACGCGCATCCACCCTTTCAGATCGATGGCAACTTTGGCTGTACGTCGGGCATCACCGAAATGCTCATGCAAAGCGCCGACGGAGCCGTTCACCTCCTGCCCGCCCTGCCCGACGTATGGCCGACCGGTAGCATCAAAGGAATACGGGCAATCGGTGGCTTCGAGGTGGTTAATATGGAGTGGAAAGAAGGCAAGCTGACGAAGCTCGATATAAAGTCTAACCTGGGCGGTAACCTGCGCGTACGTACGCCCAACGCGCTGAAAGCGGGCAAAGACGTAACGTTAAAACAGGCATCCGGTCCGAATAGCAACCCATTTTACGCGGTTGAGACCACGCCTACACCCATCATTGCCGCCAACGCTAGCCTGACAGCACCCGTACTGAAAGAAACCAGGCTGTATGACATAGCCACTCAGCCGGGGAAAGTGTATTCACTGGTGGGGCAGTAAACTTTTTGTTTTTTGTCATTACTCCTGCCGCACCGGCGGACCGGTCGGGATGACAAAAAAAGCGAACGACAAAACAGTCATTAAAAACGTGAAAATCAAATCATTGATGGAAAGATATATTGCCTCTTTTGCCCTGATTCTGTGCTGTTTTATGTCCAGCCACATCGCATCGGCGCAGACCACCCTGACCAACCCCGTCCTGACCGGTTTTTACCCCGATCCGAGCATTGTTCGGGTGGGGCCTGATTATTATTCGGTGCATTCTACGTTTTCGTATTTCCCGGGTTTGCCCATCATGCACAGCCGCGACCTGAAAAACTGGAAGCAAATCGGCAATGTGATCAACCGGCCTTCGCAAATGGAGTTCATGGGCGAGCGGATGACCCGCGGGTTATTTGCCCCAGCCATCGCGTATTACAAAGGGACCTACTATGTGACGTGTACGGATATCGACCATGATGGAAATTTTGTCGTGACGTCCAAAAACCCGGCGGGTCCCTACAGCAATCCGGTGAAAATTCCGCAGGTACGCGGGATTGACCCGTCCATTTATTTCGATGAAGAAACCGACAAAGCCTACATCATTTACAACAGCGATGCGCCCGACCGCAAACCCCTGTACTCGGGCCACCGCACCATCCGGATGTACGAGTTCGATTATAAGAATTTGACCGTTGTCGGCGAAGAAAAACAGTTGGTAAATGGTGGTGTAGACCTCTCGAAAAAACCCGTTTGGATCGAAGGACCCCACATTTTTAAGCGTAACGGCTGGTACATTCTGTATGCGGCCGAGGGCGGAACCTCCGTGAATCACTCGCAGGTGGCCTTGCGCAGCCGGGATGTTTGGGGGCCTTACGTACCATTCGAAGGCAATCCGGTGCTGACGCAACGAGGCTTACCGGCCGACCGACCCAACCCGATTACGTCGGCGGGGCACGCTCAATTTATCGAAGGTCCCGATGGCAACTGGTATTCGATTTTCCTGGCGGTACGCCCCTACGAAGGCGATTATTACAATACAGGCCGTGAAATGTTCATCGCTCCGCTGACGTGGGTAAACGACTGGCCGATGATCGAACACGGCGAAAAGGCCATTGAATACCAATACAAAACCAACATTAAGGAGGTAAAGCAGAAAGGGGCTTTGCCGCAAAGCGGCAACTTCGCGTATACGATGACGTTCGACAAAGGGCTCGATCTGTCGATGCTTTTTTTGAGAACGGTTGATAGCAGTTCGTTTAAAACGTCGAAGGCCAATGGACTGACACTTACCCTCAAACCCGAAACAATTTCAGAAGCAGGAAATCCTTCGTTTGTGGGCAAGCGTCAGCAACACTTGTACAGCACCGCCGAGACAGAACTGAGCTTCTCGCCCAAGTCAGACAATGAGAAAGCAGGTTTGGTGATCTTTCAGGATGAACGTCATTTTTACTTCGCGGCCAAATCAAAAAAGGAAGGCAAAGACGTGATTCAATTGTTCAAGAGCAAAGACAAAACGCTGGAACTGGTAACTGAAGCCCCTCTGAATTCATCTGCTGCGAAACTAAATGTCAAAATACAGTCGGAAGGGGCCTTGTACAGTTTTTACTACTCGACTGATGGAAAAAACTGGAACCTGTTGAAAGACCAGGTTGACGGCAAGTTTTTGAGCACGAAAGCGGCCAACAGCTTCATTGGCTGCGTATACGGTCTATATGCCACATCATCAGGCGAAAAATCCGAAAATTCGGCATCGTTCAAGTACCTGGCCTACAAAGGCGACGACCCGATGTATAAGAAGTAATTTGTCATCCCGACGTCAGGACCGGGCCGCCGGGATGACAAAAGAAAAACAACGTTACTATTGAAAACGACCCTACTCCATATCGCCCTCCTCCTGCTGACCAGCGTTTCAGCACTGGCGCAGATGCAACCGTTCGCCTTGCAGAACGTTAGGCTGACGGGCGGACCATTCAAAAATGCGCAGGATGTTGACCAGCGGTATATCCTGGCCCTGAACCCGGATAAACTGCTGACACCGTACCTGATCGACGCTGGCTTGCCGGTAAAAGCGCCACGATATGGTAACTGGGAAAGCTCGGGGCTGGACGGGCACATTGGTGGGCACTACCTGTCGGCGCTGGCCATGCTGTATGCCTCGACCGGGGATGCCGAGCTGAAAAAACGACTCGATTACATGGTCGATCAACTGGCACAGTGTCAGGCCAAAAATGGTAACGGCTACGTGGGCGGTATTCCGCAGGGCAAGGTGTTCTGGGAGCGGATTCACAAAGGCGACATCGACGGCAGCAGCTTCGGACTTAATAACACCTGGGTACCGCTCTACAACATTCACAAGCTGTTTGCGGGCCTGCGCGATGCCTATGAGTACGCCGGAAACAAACAAGCCAAACAGGTACTAATCGGCTTGGGCGACTGGTTTGTTGAGCTGATCAAACCCCTGTCCGACGAGCAGATTCAGCAAGTGTTGCGCACCGAACACGGCGGCATCAACGAAACGTTCGCGGATCTCTATATCCTGACGAAAGACCAGAAATACCTCGAAACGGCGCAGCGGATTTCGCATCGGGCCATTCTGGAACCGCTGATGGCGAAGCAGGATAAACTAACCGGATTACACGCCAACACCCAGATTCCGAAAGTGATCGGGTTCGAGAAGATCGCTACGCTGACGGGTAAAAACGACTGGTCGGAAGCGGCCCAATACTTCTGGCAAAACGTATCGCAGACGCGCAGTGTGGCTTTCGGCGGAAACAGCGTACGGGAGCATTTCAACCCGACCACGGATTTCAGCCAGGTGTTGAAGTCGAATCAGGGGCCGGAAACCTGCAACTCGTTCAACATGCTGCGGCTGAGTAAAGCCCTGTTTCTGGACAAAAATGACGTCAGCTACGTTGATTTCTACGAACGGACGCTCTACAACCACATTCTGTCGAGTCAGCACCCCTCAACAGGTGGGTTCGTATATTTCACCCCCATTCGGCCCAACCATTACCGGGTGTATTCGCAGCCCGAAACCAGCATGTGGTGCTGCGTGGGATCGGGCATTGAGAACCACACCAAGTACGGCGAGCTGATCTACAGCCACTCGGCTAATGACCTGTTCGTGAACCTGTTCATTCCATCAACGGTGAACTGGACCGACAAATCCGTCAAGCTGACCCAGCGCACCGATTTCCCATACGAAAACGGGGCTGAATTACTCATCGAGACAACAAAACCACAGGAGTTTTCATTGAACATCCGTTACCCAAAATGGGCCGAAAACCTGGTCGTTCTGGTGAACGGCAAAGAACAGCCGGTCGATGCGAAACCGGCCAGCTACGTGGCCGTTCGTCGGAAATGGAAGTCGGGCGATAAAGTGACGGTCCGTTTCAATACCTCGACACGGCTGGAATATTTGCCCGATGGCTCGAACTGGGCGGCCTTCGTAAACGGTCCCATTGTGCTGGCCGCTAAAACCTCTACCGCCGACCTGACGGGTCTTTTTGCCGACGATAGCCGGATGGGCCACGAAACAAAAGGCAAATTGTACCCGATCACCAACGCCTACGCGCTGGTAGGTGAGCCAACAACGTACCTGAAGCGCCTGAAACCGGGTAAGAACCTACATTTTAGCCTGGACTCGCTGACGCTGCAACCGTTCTACGAGGTGCACGACGCCCGATACCAGATGTATTTTCAGACGTTTACCCAGGCGGCCTATGATGAGCAGAGAGCCAGGTTGAAACAACAGGAAGCCGAAGCGCTTGCCCTTGAAGCACTAACCATTGACAAGGTGAATTGCGGGGAACAGCAGCCCGAAGTCGATCACCAGTATAAAGGTGAAAAGAGCGATTCGGGCTACGACGACGAGCAGTTCTGGCGACGTACCCGATCCTCTATCAGCTACCAGTTGCAAAACAAAAACCGGGCGGGTAAGTACATCGACATTCGTGCTTTAGATACTATAAAGCCGGAGACAGTACGCTTTCTGATCAACGAAAAAACGGCCCAGATTCTTTCTGCCGACGGGAAAACGATCCGATTAAACGCAGATGATACTGAAGCGATTACGATAAAAATTATAGCTACCACCGGAACAAATACTCCGCGCTTTCACCAAATCAGACTCATAACGAACTAACCATGTTTCTTGTCAAAAAGAACAAAACAACAATGCTTGCCCGTAAATGTGTCAAAATAACACTATTCATCATTGGATGTGCTTTACCATCCTTTGGGCAATCCAACTTCACCAGCAAAACCATCGGCGTAGGAGTTGTCGTCGCTGATATTGACCGCTCGGTGGACTTCTATGTCAATGGCATCGGCATGGTCAAAACCGGCAGCTTCACCATCAACGAAGACTTCGGCAAGCGCTCCGGCCTGACCAATGGTGTAGCCACGAACGTAACCATCCTGAAACTCGAAAACAGCCCCGAAGCCACCGACTGGAAACTGATGAGCTTCGGTAAAAAAGCGTCGCACCCGAAACCCACCTACATCCAGGACGATACGGGTATGCAGTATATCACCATTCAGGTAAAAGCCCTTCAACCCATCATCGACCGGCTGACGCAGATGAAGGTGAAGTTTCTGGGTAGCACGCCCACACCCCTGAACGCCAAAGCACACTTCGTTTTCGTGCAGGACCCCGATGGTAATTTCATCGAGTTGATCGGGCCGCTTCAGTAGCCATTTTTTGTCATTCCGACGTCAGGACCTGAACGAAAAAATATAGTAGCGAAAACTATCATTAGAATGCTCATTATCAACCGACTGCACCAGCAACTGCTACTCCTGTCTTTGACGATTGCGTTGTTGCTAACCCAGGCTATGGCAATTGCCCAAACGGCCCAAAACCCGGTCATTTTTGCCGACGTGCCCGACATGGCCATGATCCGGGTAGGCAACACCTACTACATGAGCAGCACCACCATGCACCTGAGTCCGGGCTTGCCCATCATGAAGTCGAACGACCTGATCAACTGGCAGCTGGTCAGCTACGCGTACGATACGCTGACGACAGTAGACGCGATGAGCCTGAACAACGGCAAAAGCACCTACGGGCGCGGGTCGTGGGCCAGCAGCCTGCGTTACCACAACGGACTTTACTACGCAACGACCTTCGCGCAGACCAGCGGCCGAACTCACATCTACACCACGAAAAATATCGAAAAAGGCCCGTGGAAAGAAGTGTCGTTCAAGCCGTCGTACCACGACCACAGCCTGTTTTTCGATGATGACGGCCGAACGTACCTGATCTACGGCGCGGGTAAACTCCGACTGGTTGAACTTACCGCCGATGCTACTGGGGTAAAACCCGGCACCACCGAGCAGGTCATCATTGAAAACGCCAGTGCACCCTCCGGTACGGGTGGTGGCCTACCAGCGGAAGGGTCGCAACTCTTCAAGGTGAAAGGCAAATACTACCTCTTCAATATTTCGTGGCCACGTGGCGGCATGCGGACAGTCATCATCCACCGCGCCGACAAGATCACCGGTCCGTGGGAAGGGCGTGTGGCCTTGCAGGATCTGGGCGTGGCGCAGGGCGGATTGATCGACACGCCCGATGGGAAGTGGTTTTCGTACCTGTTTCGCGACTTCGGCGGAGTAGGTCGCATTCCGTATCTGGTGCCCGTCGAGTGGAAAGACGGCTGGCCCGTACTGGGCGAAACCGGCAAAGTGCCCCAAACGCTCAACCTACCCGCCAGCAAAGGCCTGATCCCCGGCATCGTAAACTCCGACGAGTTCACCCGCAAAAAAGGCGACCCCGCCCTGCCGCTGGTGTGGCAGTGGAACCATAACCCCGACAACAGCCTCTGGTCGGTATCGGAACGGAAAGGGTTTCTGCGCCTGAAAACCGGCCGCACTGATACCTCCTTCGTGATGGCCCGCAACACGCTGACCCAGCGGACCATTGGCCCCGAATCGACCGGGTCGACAATGCTGGATGTGTCGAACCTGAACGATGGTGATTTTGCCGGCTTGAGTCTGCTGCAAAAGAACTACGGGCTGGTGGGCGTGAAAATGGAGAACGGTGCGAAAGCCATTGTGATGGTCAGCGCCAGTTCGGGTAAGCCGGTGGAGGTGCAGCGCGTGCCGCTGGGCCAGAACACGGTCTATCTGAAAGCCGAATGTGATTTCCGCGACCGCAAAGACACCGCTCACTTCTTCTATAGCCTCGACGGCAAGACGTGGACGGCCATTGGCGACCCGTTGAAAATGCCGTACACCATTCCGCACTTTATGGGCTATCGATTCGGCCTGTTCAATTACGCCACCGCTTCGGGGGTCCGACCACAAACGGGCGGTTTCGCCGACTTCGATTACTTCCGGATCAGCGACAAACTGGTCCAAAAGCAATAACCCACTCCCCGCTCCTGCCTACCTAAACCCTTACCCTTGCCATGAAAAAAACACTGACCTATTCAGGCCTTCGGGCAACGGGCCTGCTCCTGTTGCTTCTGGTTACGACAGCCGCCTTTTGTCAGAGAACCAAACTGAACAATGCGGAATATTTCGAAACGCCGGGACTCAACGTATTGGTTTTCAGCAGCCAGTATAACGGGATGTTTTTCGACGAGAAAACGGCCGGTATCGAGATGATTCACCACGGCGTACGTACCTCGACGGGCGGAGCGGTGCGCCTGCAGCACACACCCGAACAGTGGGATCTGGTGCCCAAAATGACGTCGCGCAAAGTAGACAAGGCAACCAACAGCATCGAGGTCGGGTTGCGCTATCAGGAAGTTGATTTCGACTCGCGGGTGGTGGTCAGCGCCAAAGGCAATGGGTTCGACATCAGCGTGTACCTCGACAAACCACTACCCGCGAAAGTGGTTGGCAAAGCTGGCTTTAACCTGGAGTTTGTGCCGTCTGCTTATTTCGAGAAGTCGTATATGGCCGACGGTAGGCCAGGTACGTTCCCGCTGTATCCGGCCAGCAACACCAAAACAGAGCCACTCTCCGAGAAGATTCAGCAGTTTGGCATCCACAATACATTCGAGGAGCGGGGCAAGCCCGAATTCATCGTACCGGCCCCCCTGACGACGGGCAAAACCATGGTGCTGGCCCCCGATGATCCCGAACACATGGTCAGTATCCAGTCGGAGACGGAGTTGATGCTGTTCGACGGGCGGAATCTGGCTCAGAACGGCTGGTTCATTGTACGCAGTCTGCTGCCCGCCGGAAAAACCGGCAAGGTACTGACCTGGTATCTGGAACCCAATGTGATCCCCAACTGGAAACGCGCCCCCGTGATTGAATTCTCGCAGGTAGGCTACAACCCGGGGCAGGAAAAAGTGGCGGTGATCGAGTTGGATCAGGCGGATCAGGCGCTGAAAACGGCGTCGCTGGTTCAGGTGATGGCCGATGGCAAACAGGTGGAGAAATTGAAGGGAGCCGTCACAAACTGGGGCAAATTTCTGCGCTACAACTACGCCAAATTCGATTTTACGTCGGTCAAAGAGCCGGGCGTATACTACATCCGGTACGGCGATCAGAAGACCAATATCTTCCCCATCGCGACCGACGTATACGAAAAGACCTGGCACCCAACGCTGGACGTCTGGTTTCCGGTGCAAATGGATCACATGACGGTGAACGAAGCGTATCGCGTATGGCACGGAGCACCGTTCAAGGACGATGCGTTGCAGGCGCCACTCAACCAGCAGCACTTCGACGGCTACTCGATGGGCGACAAAACCGATACGAAGTATAAACCGCTGGAGCGTATTCCGGGGCTGGGCGTGGGCGGCTGGTTCGACGCGGGTGATTTCGATATTCAGACCGGCTCCCACAACACCACGATCCTGAACTTCGTGGATGCCTGGGAAAAGCTGAAACTGACCCGCGACGAAACCCGCATCGATCAGGCCGGGCAGTATGTCGATATACACCGACCCGACGGCAAACCCGATCTTCTCCAGCAGATCGAACACGGCACGCTGAACCTGGTGGCGCAGGTCAAAAACATCGGGCATCCCGTTCGGGGCATTATTGTGCCGAACCTGCACCAGTACCACCACCTCGGCGACGCGAATACCGAAACCGATAATCTGCCCTACAACCCGAACCTGAAACCCTACGAGTCGGACGGAAAATCGAGCGGTACTATGGACGACCGCTGGGCCTTCACCACCCGCTCCGCGTTCCTCGACTACAATACGGCCGCAGCCCTTGCCGCAGCCAGCCGGGCGCTAAAAGGTTTCAACGATACCTTATCGACGCAGGCACTGACATACGCGAAGAAGCTGTGGGACGAAAACGACGGCAAAGTCAACACCGACACCTCCCGCTTTGCCATGTTCCGCCGGAATACCGAAATGGCCGCGGCACTGCAGCTCTTCATGACCACCAAAGACGACCGCTACGCCAAAAAATTCAACGACGCCATTTGGCCTGCCCTCGACCGGAACGTTGGGCAGGGCCTGACGGCGGCTCTGCAAGCGTATCCGTTTATGGACAAGGCCTATCAGATAAAGCTGAAAGACTATGTGGTCAAGTTCAAAGCGGCAAACGATGAGCTTACCAAACAGAATCCATACGGCGTTCCGGCGGGTACGCGGGGCGGCTGGGGCAGCAACCAGCAGGTAATCAGCTGGGCCATTACCAACTACCACGCCAACCGGCATTTTCCGGACATCATCAGCCCGGAATATGTCTTCAAAGGACTGAACTACATTTTCGGCTGCCACCCGTACCACAACCTCTCGTTCGTGTCGGCGGTGGGTACGCGATCCAAGAAGATTACCTACGGCAGCAACCGCGCCGATTTCAGCTACATCGCTGGTGGGGTAGTTCCCGGCATTATGATGCTGAAGCCCGACTTTCCAGAGAACCGCGAGGACTGGCCGTTTCTGTGGGGCGAAAACGAGGTGATCATCGACATCTGCTCGGCCTACATCCTGCTGGCCGGCGCGGCTAATGAATTAGTCAAAAAGTAACGTAACCCGTTATGAAATACCTTATTTCCCTGTTGCCACTCTGGGTTTACGCGTATGCAGGCCCTGCGCAAACGCCGAATTCTATCGTGAGCAGCCCCGACGGCAAATTGCAGGTGACGCTATCGCTGGATGGTGGGAATCCGACCTACAGTGTGTCGCTAAATGGCAAACCATTTGTCGTGAAATCGCCCCTCGGTTTAAAAACGAATGTGGATGATTTCACGGAAGGACTATCCGTGGGAAAAGCGCTGGCCATCAGCAAACTTGACAACACCTACGAGTTGCCGAACATCAAGCAAAGTAAGGTGCATTACGTGGCCAATGAAGGCGTCATTTCCTACTCGAAGGAAAACAGACCCGCCATCGACATTACGTTCCGGGTGAGCAACAACGATGTGGCGTTCCGGTACAAAGTGTATCCGCAAAAGGCGTCCCGTTCCTGCGTGATCAACGAAGAAAAAACAGGCTTTACGTTTCCAGCTGGTACCACCACGTTTCTGTCGGCGCAAAGCAAAGCGATGGTCGGTTTTGCCCGGACCATGGACTTCATGAAAACCGTGCCCACCACCTGGGACGAAGTGCGCTACATCGACGGCTATCCGGGCAGGTACGTTGTCCTGGCTCGTCGGCAGGGTACGAAATGGTACGTAGCCGGGGTAAATGCCCAGAAAGAGTCTCTCAAGCTGAAGATCAAACTACCCATGATTGCCGCCGGTGCCGAGTACACGCTCTACAGCGACGATGCGCAATTGACCAGCAGGGTGACCACGGCCAAACTGCCGAAAAATGGGGAAGTAGACTGGGTGATCCCAACAAACGGGGCCGCCCTGCTAGTGAATTGAGGGAAAGCGAGTACGGCTACTTTTCCCGAGAGCCAATATGAAAAGGATACCGAAACCTGGTAGTTGAATGAACCCAAAAAAAACATATACACGGCTAGCCATCCTGGCACTTTCCCTAACCTGTGGTTCCCTGTTTGCCCAGAGCAACACAGGCGATAAATCATTCTATAACGAAGTAAAAACGTACGTCAATCCCGTTTTGCCCGGTGATCACCCGGACCCGACGATGTTGCGCGTGGGCGACGATTTTTACCATTGCGGGTCCAGCTTCCATTTCACGCCATACCTGCCCATCTACCATTCTAAAGACATGGTGCATTGGGAGGTGATCAGCCGCGTGGTGCCGCCAACGGCCAGTTTCGTCACCGACCGGCCCTCAGCGGGTATCTGGCAGGGAGCTATCACCTATTTCTACGGCTCGTACTGGATTTACTTCTCGGCCAACGGACAATGGTTCTCCAAAGCCAGCGACCCCAAAGGACCGTGGTCGGAGCCGGTGCGGGTAAAGGGCGACCCGAAAACGGGACCGTTGGGTTACGACAATTCCATTTTTGTCGATGATGACGGCAAGCCCTACATGGTCATCAAGAACGGCCAGAAAACCAACCGAATTCAGGAGTTGGGCCGGGATGGGCAGTTAACATCCTCGGTCATTGATCTCGACTGGGTCAACGCTAAACTCCAGTACAGCTGGGCCGAGGGGCCGGTGATGTGCAAGCGCAACGGCTACTACTATTATTTTCCGGCGGGCGACGTGTCGGGCGGGCAGTACGCCATGCGCGGTAAAGCTCTCACCGCCGACTCGACCCAATGGGAACGCCTGGGAGAGTTCTTCAAACCCATCACCGATCCCAAAACGGGCTTCCGTCGCCCGAACCACATTTCGGCCCCCATTCAGCTGGCCGATGGTACCTGGTGGACCATTGGACAGAGTTACGAAAAGCCGCTCCAGGGAGCCGACTGGTCGGGCATGGGTCGGCAGACGAGCCTGTATCAGGTGATCTGGGAAGGTGACCGGCCGTGGGGTATGGCCCCTACGACGAAGCCGGTGATAAAGCCCAACCTGCCCAAATCCGGCATCTTGTGGCGTAGCGCACAATCTGACCAGTTCGATAACGAAACGCTGTCTATGAACTGGCATTTCCTGAACAAACGGGCGGCCAACCGCTATTCGTTGTCAGACCGGAAAGGCTGGGTACGTCTCTCGCCCGATACGGCCCGCGTACACCTGATGCAAAAGGAGACGGACCACTATTATTCCGCCGTTACCCGCGTTGACCTCAATGCCGAAGATGCCACTACAAAAGCCGGCCTATACCTGACCAACGGGAACCAGCGGGTCTTTGTGCAGCTCTACAGCGGCTTCGACAATGGCAAAAAACTTGTCTTCAAACTCGATACCGCCATCCGCACGGTTCCTAATTCGGTCGGTAACGAGGTTTGGCTGAAAGTAGAGCGGAATGAACACCAGTTGACCGGCTACTACAGCGGGGACGGTAAGAAATGGACAGCCATAGGCGCGCCTATTAGTGCGGTGAGTCTGGATAAGGTCCAGCCCAACTACAATTCATGGGTGGGCACCAGCGTAGGCCTGTTTGCCGAGGGCAAACCTGCCGACTTTGACTTCTTCGTCTGCAAAGACAGCTTCTCCCCTCTCCCGGCCGTGGGGTACAGCAATTACTATGGCGTCGAAAAAGTGGGCGAAACGGCCGAGGCTGGCGTCACCAACGACTCCGACCAGGGTGGCTGGTTCATGCTGTCGGGCGTTGATCTTGGCAATGGAAAAGATGCGGCCAAACAGATTCAGATCCAGCTATCGGCCGCTGCGTCAGGTACGCTGGAAGTGTGGCTCGACGATCTGACCACGGGGAAAAAGATAGCCAGCATTCCGTTCAAATCAACCGGGGGAAAGGCAAACTGGAAATCGGTAAGCCAATCCATCAAAGGCATTGCAGGCCATCACGATGTGTTTGTGAAATTTCCGTCGGGACAGGCCAAGGTCGCAACAATTAAAACTATTCAATTTCAAAAATAGCAGGGTCTCTACCGATACGACACCTCCTAAACCGACTAAATCCATGCAAAAGCGAACTGGTAGTTTCCTGTTGATCGGGCTCTTTCTGCTGAGCCTGAACGCCGTGGCGCAGGACAAGAACTTCTACATTTTCCTCTGTTTCGGGCAATCGAACATGGAGGGTAACGCCCGAATCGAAGCGCAGGATACCGTCAATGTGGACCCCCGTTTTCAGGTGATGGAAGCGGTAGACTGCCCGGCCATCAACCGGACGAAAGGCAACTGGTACACCGCCAAACCGCCCCTTTGCCGCTGCCGTACAGGGCTTACACCCGCCGATTATTTTGGTCGGGAGTTGGTAGCCAATCTGCCCTCAACAGTCCGCATTGGCGTAATCAATGTCGCCGTAGGTGGCTGTAAGATCGAGTTGTTCGACAAGGATCAGTATACGTCATACACCACCAACGTACCCGGCTGGATGAAGAACATGATCAGGGAGTACGACGGTAATCCATACGGCCGGCTGGTCGAGATGGCGAAGCTGGCGCAGAAAGACGGGGTAATCAAAGGTATTCTGCTGCATCAGGGTGAGTCGAACACGGGCGATACGCTATGGACCAAAAAGGTGAAGGTGGTGTACGATAACCTGATGAATGACCTGGATCTGAAGCCTAAAAAGGTACCACTGCTGGCCGGTGAAACAGTAGGCGCTGATCAGAATGGCAAATGTGCGAGCATGAACAAGATCATTGCCACGCTGCCGCAAACGATCAAAAATTCGCACGTGATCTCGTCAGCAGGCTGTACGGATTCGGCTGACGACCTGCACTTCAATGCCGCTGGCTATAGGGAGTTAGGGAAACGCTACGCGACGCAAATGCTATCGTTACTCGGCTATAAACCGACGGCAACGAACTGATAAATAAGAGGAGACTGGTTAAACTTTCTCAATGGTTTGCCCTAACCCCCAACCCCCTGAAGGGGACTTTGCTCATGCTTGGATTAAGCCCCCTTCAGGGGGTTGGGGGTTAGGGCGAATATCTACTATTATGAAACGCTTTCGTTTAAACTATACATGCACTGTAGCAGCGCTGGCAAGCGGGCTACTTTTGGCGTCGCTGACCGCAAACGCGCAGGAAATTATCCCGTTATATACGGGAGCCGTACCCAATTCCAAAGCGTCGGACGTGCAGGAATCGGCGGAGAGGGGTATGTTTAGAGGGGTTACCAAGCCCACGCTGGAATACTTTAAACCTGCGGCTGACAAGGCGTCTGGCACTGCTGTCATCATCATTCCGGGTGGTGGTTATAGCGTGGTGGTGTACAACGGCGAGGGCGTAGGTACAGCAAAAGCGCTGGCCGAAAAAGGCATAGCTGCATTTGTGCTGAAGTACCGTTTACCCAGCGATGCCATCATGACCGACAAAAAAATCGGACCGTTGCAGGATGCGCAACAGGCCATTAAACTGGTTCGGGAGAATGCGACCAAATGGGGAATCGACCCCGCAAAAGTAGGTATCATGGGCTTCTCGGCGGGTGGCCATCTGGCTTCGACGGCCGCCACGCATTTCGAGAAAGCGTATGTCGACAACACCAGCAACACCAGCCTGCGCCCCGATTTCCAGATCCTGGTTTATCCTGTTATCAGCATGCGCGACAGCCTGACGCACGGCGGTTCACGCGACGCCCTGCTGGGCAAAAACGCGTCACGACAGGATGTTGAGCTGTTCTCCAACGAGCTACAGGTTCGCGCCAACACGCCCCCAACGTACCTGACCCACGCGGCCGACGACAAGCTGGTCGATGTAGACAATAGCATCATGTATTTCGAAACCCTGCGACGCCAGAAAGTGCCCGTCGAAATGCACGTCTACCCCAAGGGCGACCACGGTTTTGTTTTTCGGCACCCCGGCTGGATGGACCCCCTGTTCGCCTGGATGAAAGTAAATAACTGGATTAATAATTAATGGCCGATTCGTTAAGCCAAGCTATTTGACCACATGAACCGATTCGCCTTACTTTTTCTAGTGTTGATATGTTGTCGGGTTGCGTCCGCGCAACAGTCGCCGGTTTCCATTCAGGTGGATGCGAACAAACCTGTGGGCGAGATGAAGCCGTTCTGGGCGTTTTTCGGCTACGACGAACCCAATTATACGACCCGGAAAGATGGCCGAAAACTGCTGAGCGAACTGCAACAGTTGAGCCCAGTGCCGGTCTACGTCAGAGCGCATAACCTGCTAACCTCCAAAGGAGAAAGCCCCGACCCTGATCTCAAATGGGGATTCACCGATGCCTATAAAGAAGACGCCAACGGCAAGCCGATCTACAACTGGGTGACCGTGGACAGCATTGTGGATACCTACGTGAAACGGGGTATGAAGCCGCTGATGGAAATCGGGTTCATGCCGAAAGATCTGTCGTCGAAACCCGAACCCTACGCCCACACTTGGAGCAAAAACGGCACCATCTGGACGGGCTGGACGTACCCACCCAACGACTACGACAAATGGCGCGAACTGGTGTACCAGTGGGCGAAGCATTCCATCGACCGTTACGGAAAAAAGGAGGTGGCTTCGTGGCTCTGGGAAGTCTGGAACGAGCCGGACATTGGCTACTGGTCCGGTACGTTCGACGAGTACTGCAAAACCTACGACTATGCCGCCGACGGCCTGAAACGGGCCTGTCCCGAATGCACCATCGGCGGGCCGCATACGACCAGTCCGCGCAGCGACAAAGCGTACTCGTACCTGACCCGGTTCATCGAACATTGCCTGCGGGGCAAGAACTACGCAACCGGCAAAATTGGTACGCCACTGCAATACATTGGCTTTCACGCCAAGGGGAACCCAGAGATCGTAGACGGGCACATCCGCATGAACATGGGCGTGCAGCTGAAGGACGTGCAGCGTGCCTTTGAAGCGGTCAACTCGTTTCCCGAATTAAAAAACATACCCATCATCATCGGCGAATGCGACCCTGAAGGCTGTGCCGCCTGTTCTGCCACGCGTGATCCGAAATACGGGTATCGCAACGGGACGATGTATTCGAGTTACACGGCGGCTTCGTTTGCCCGCATCTACGAGCTGATGGACCAGTACAAGGTAAACCTGCGCGGGGCCGTAAGCTGGTCGTTCGAGTTTGAAGACCAGCCGTGGTTTGCCGGTTTCCGCGACCTGGCCACGCACGGCGTCGACAAGCCGGTGCTGAACGTGTTCCGGATGTTCGGGAAGATGAACGGTCAGCGGCTTTCGGTACAAACCGGCAACGGATTGAAGGCGACCAACATCATCGCTAACGGCGTGCGGGCCGCAAACGACGTAAACGCCATCGCCAGTAAAGGTGCCAACTCGGTTTGCGTGATGGTCTGGAATTACCACGATGACAACCTGACCGGCCCAACGGCTCCGGTAGAGCTGACCGTGAGTGGCCTCGGCAAAAACAAGGTGCAGGTTCGCCATTACCGGGTCGATGACCGACATAGCAACTCGTTTGAAGCCTGGAAGTCGATGGGTAGTCCGCAACAGGTGTCAGCCGATCAGTACAGGGCGCTGGAAAAAGCCGGACAGCTACAGGAACTGACGCCCCCGACCTCGAAAGCCGTCGCTAATGGAAAAACGACCTTAACCTTCGACCTGCCCCGGCAGGGTGTATCCTTCGTTCAATTGACTTGGTAACGTATAACCCATGAAACCGATGCCTACATCCATTTTCGTACAACTGGCGCTCTGTTTGCTGACGAGCCTGGCCGGATTGGCCCAGCCTGCTCCGCCGAAACCCGTTGGTCCGCTGCCCAGCGAGAACCAGTTGCGCTGGCAGAAAATGGAGTATTATGCCTTCATCCATTTTTCGATCAACACCTATACCGACATGGCCTGGGGCCTCGGCAACGAAGACCCGAAGCTGTTCAACCCAACAAAGCTGGATTGTCGGCAGTGGGCCAGGATCTGCAAAGAGGCCGGGATGACGGGTATTATTTTCACGGCCAAGCACCACAGTGGCTTCTGCCTCTGGCCGTCGAAATACACCGAGTATTCCGTCAAGAATGCACCCTGGCGCAACGGAAAAGGCGATGTGGTGCGCGAACTGGCCGATGCCTGCAAAGAATACGGCCTGAAGTTCGGCGTGTACCTGTCGCCCTGGGACCGGAACCATGCCGATTATGGCAAACCCGAATACATCACCTATTTCCGCAACCAGCTGACCGAACTGCTGACCAACTACGGCGACATTTTTGAAGTCTGGTACGACGGGGCCAACGGCGGGTCGGGCTACTACGGCGGGGCCAACGAGACGCGCAAGATCGACGCGAAAACGTATTACGACTGGCCCAATACCTACAAACTCGTGCGGAAGCTACAGCCCAACATCGTGATCTGGAACGACGGGGGCGACCGGGCCGATCTGCGCTGGGTAGGCACCGAAGCCGGGTACGTGGGCGAAACCAACTGGAGCCTGTTGAATGCGACCGGAGACGTACCAGAAGAGATGTTACGGCATGGTGTCGAGAACGGCAATGCCTGGGTACCGGGCGAAGTGAACACGTCGATCCGGCCCGAATGGTTTTACCATGAACGCGAAGACCGGAAGGTAAAAACGCTGCCCCAACTGATGGATACGTATTACAATTCCATCGGCCGAAACGGGACACTGCTGCTCAACTTCCCGATCATGCCCAACGGCCTGATTCACGAGCTGGACGAGAAAGCGGTGCAGGCCTTCGCTAACGCCCGAAAAGAAGCCCACTGTAAACAGGCATTGATCTGGGCCGAACAGACTGGCGCCGGTAAGTATAGCATCCAAAAGGCGGGTCGGGCTACTACGGCGGGGCCAACGAGACGCGCAAGATCGACGCGAAAACGTATTACGACTGGCCCAATACCTACAAACTCGTGCGGAAGCTACAGCCCAACATCGTGATCTGGAACGACGGGGGCGACCGGGCCGATCTGCGCTGGGTAGGCACCGAAGCCGGGTACGTGGGCGAAACCAACTGGAGCCTGTTGAATGCGACCGGAGACGTACCAGAAGAGATGTTACGGCATGGTGTCGAGAACGGCAATGCCTGGGTACCGGGCGAAGTGAACACGTCGATCCGGCCCGAATGGTTTTACCATGAACGCGAAGACCGGAAGGTAAAAACGCTGCCCCAACTGATGGATACGTATTACAATTCCATCGGCCGAAACGGGACACTGCTGCTCAACTTCCCGATCATGCCCAACGGCCTGATTCACGAGCTGGACGAGAAAGCGGTGCAGGCCTTCGCTAACGCCCGAAAAGAAGCCTTTGCCGTAAATCTGGCGAAAAACGCGAAAGTAACGGCCTCTGAGGTTCGCGGAAAAAGTGTGGCCTACGACGCCAGCAAAGCCATCGATGCCGATCTGGAGAGCTATTGGGGCACGGATGATAACGTGCGCAGTGCATCGCTGACGCTGAACTTCAACAAACCCACCACGTTCAACCGGTTTCTGGTGCAGGAGCCCATCCGACTGGGGCAACGGGTCAAAGCGTTCAAAGTTGAGGCCCTGATTAATGGTAACTGGAAAGAGATTGCCAAACAAACGACCATTGGCTATAAACGCATACTCCGTTTCCCTACTGTCGAAGCCACGCAACTGCGCCTGACCATTCTGGACACCAAAGGCAGTCCGTTGATCTCGAATCTGGCTGTGTACAATGCCCCCCTGATTCTATCGCCCCCGGTCATCACCCGCAATCAGGCGGGCGACATTGAAATCAAGCCCGGAGATAACGAATCAGAATTGTATTACACGCTTAACGGGAGCACACCAACAGCAAAAACGAATAAATACACGACTCTGGTGAAAACCAGTGGCGGTAAAGTTGAATTAAAGGCCATTGCTTACAACCCCTTCACGAAGCAAAGCAGCGTCGTCAGCGAGGAAAAATTCGACATCGCCCGCTCGACCTGGAAGGTTGTGAGCACCGATGCAAAGTCGGCTTATCAGGCGCTGGATGGCAACCCCGGCACTTCCTGGCAGCAGCCCAAGAGCCAAACGATGCCTGCGGAGCTGGTCATTGACTTGGGAAAGGAAGAAAGTCTGGTCGGTTTCCGGTACCTGCCCGCCCAAAACTGGTGGGAAGAGGCCAGCATCATCACCCATTATCAGTTCGAAGTATCCACTGATAACGTGACCTGGAAGCGGGTGAGTGAAGGCGAGTTCTCGAACATCAAAAACAGTCCGGTCTGGCAAACCAAATCGTTTGAGCCTACCAAAGCCCGATACATCAAACTACGCGCCTTGAAAAATACGCAGGAGGGCTCGGCGTCGGGCTACGCGGAAGTAGATGTCATTACACAGTGAACCATGCCCCCAACCCCCTAAAGGGGGCTTTGCTGACGCAAGAGAAAGCCCCCTTTAGGGGGTTGGGGGTGAAAAATAGAAAACCCTAAACCAACCATGAATCAACAATTAACCCGTCAGTTATGGCTTCTACTAGCCCTGATTGGCCTGTGCACCGGGGCCCTGGCCCAACCGCCCCGTGGTCCACTGGTGGTGTCGCCCCAGGTGAACGCCGACAAGACCGTTACCTTCCGCTATCAGGCCCCGCAGGCCAAAGTGGTGGAACTGAGCGCGCAATTTGAAAAAGGTCCGGTGGCCATGACCAAAGATGCGCAGGGTATCTGGAGCGTGACGGTCGGCCCCGTCAAACCCGACATTTACCCCTACAACTTTCGGGTAGATGGCGTCTCCGTGATGGACCCCGCCAACGTTGCGTTCTTCCCCAACGAGCGGTTCAAAGCCAGCCTGGTCGACGTACCAGGCGATCAACCGTTGATTCATGCTATGCGCGATGTGCCGCACGGGTCGATCAACTACGAATATTACCCGTCGATGGAAGGGACAACGGGCTCACTGGTAGTCTATACGCCACCGGGATATGACCAGAATCCGTCGAAGAAGTATCCGGTCTATTACCTCATCAGCGGTACGACGGATACGGAAGAAACTTTCTTCAAAGTAGGCAAAACCAATCTGATTCTGGACAACCTGCTGGCCGAGGGCAAGGTGAAGCCGATGATCATTGTGATGCCCTACGGCAACATTGCCGCACGGGTTGCTGAACAGAAAGGGGGTTCAAAACCCGCCGATCCAACCGTTCGCGATGGGGCCGATGCGGTGAAACGGGCCAATGATTTCACGACCGATCTGGTGAGCAATGTCATTCCGTACGTCGAGAAAAGCTACCGGGCTATTCCCAACCGCGAGAACCGGGCCATTGGTGGCTTCTCGCGCGGGGGTGGGCAAACGCTCCGGGCCGCTTTCAGCAACATGGACAAGTTTGCGTATGTGTGCGCCTACAGTTCGTACCTGTCGCCCCAGGAAATGGACGGTAATTTCAGCCAGATCGTGGCCAAACCTGAGCAGACCAACAAGCAACTCAAGCTGCTGTGGGTGAGCGTCGGCAGCGATGATTTTCTGTACAAAGGCACCGTGGAATTTATGGATTACCTGAAGGCAAAAAAGGTGAACTACAAAAGCCTGATCACCGACGGCGGCCACACCTGGATGAATGTAAAAACGTACGTTGCCGCCACCACGCCACTGCTGTTCCAACCATAAACCCTACCGAACCATGAACTGTATTTTATCTATTCTGCTGGTTGCCGTTTTGGGAGTTTCGGCCATAGCGCAGCAACGCCCACCCGCCATCAGTTCGCCCGATGTGCATAAAGACCACAGCATCACGTTCCGGTTCTTTTCCCGAAACGCGAAAAAGGTGATGGTGTCCGGCGAGTTTTTGAAAGAACCCGTCGCCATGACCAAAGACACCTCGGGCATCTGGAGCGTGACGGTGCCGCCGGTGAAGCCGGACATCTACCCGTATAGCTTCACGGTCGACAGTGTACAAATCGCCGACCCCAGCAACACCTACATCTTTGCCAACGAGCGATTCAAACGCAGCATCGTGGACGTACCCGGCGATCAGCCGCTGGTGCATTCGTTGCAGAACGTACCCCACGGCAAAATCAGCTACCGCTACTACAAGTCAGGTACGCTGGGCACCACCCGTCAGTTGCTGGTATACACCCCGCCCGGTTTCAACCCCAACGGCAAGACCAAATATCCGGTGCTGTACCTCATTCACGGCGGTTCTGACACCGAAGAAACCTGGACCAAAGTGGGCCGGGCCAACCTGATTGCCGATAACCTGATTGCACAGGGGAAAGCCAAACCGATGCTGATCGTGATGCCCTACGGCAATGTTCGCCCCGCCCCGATGGCTGATTTTACCAAAGACATGGTGAACGACATTGTCCCGTTCGTGGAGGCCAATTACCCCGTCATCAAGGAAAGCAAAGGCAGGGCCGTGGCCGGTTTCTCGGTCGGGGGTGGGCAAACGCTGAACATCGGCCTGAACAATCCCGATACGTTCGCCTATGTGTGTTCGTATGCGCCCTACACGGCTACCGAAGAATTTCAGAAGAACTTTTCGAACTGGTCGCCGGACGCCGGAAAGCTCAACAGCCAACTGAAGCTGTTCACTGTCAGCGTCGGCACGGAGGATTTTCTGTATGAGCCGGTGAAGAAGAACATCGCCATGTTTCAGGAAAAGAAAATCAAGGTAGAGCCGCTGATTGTGCCGGGCGGCCATACCTGGATGAACTGCAAACTGTATTTGGCGAATACGTTACCGCGGCTGTTTAAATAGAACTGTGACGGGATGACACACCGATTTTGAATTATTACGATCTTACCCCAACCCCCTGAAGGGGGCTTTTTCTACTTGCGGGCAAAGCCCCCTTCAGGGGGTTGGGGGTAAGACAATCCGTTCAATTCCCCTAACATAAACCTATACCCCAATGACCATCAAACCAATTGCTGCATTCGTGGTAGCCACGATGATGAGCGTCAGCTGCTTCGCGCAGACAATCCAGGAAGATTTCAAACCCTCCTCACTCAATCAACCGGGGCAGGAGTACCCGCAGGTGAACTCGCAGGGCTACGCCCGATTCCGGATCCATGCTCCCAACGCCGATAGCGTCCGGGTGAGCCTGGGATTGGGTGGCCGGGGCGGCACCATCCTGACTAAAGGAGCTGACGGATACTGGACCGGAACCACCGCAGGCCCTATGGATGAGGGATTCCATTACTACAACGTCACCATCGACGGCGGGAAGTTCAACGACCCCGGCGCCAAGAACTACTACGGCTCCGTTCGGTGGGAAAGTGGCATCGAAATACCGGCCCACGATCAGGATTTTTATGCGCTGAAAGACGTACCCCACGGCAACGTTCAGCAGATTCTGTTCCCGTCAAAAAGTACGGGCACCCCCCGTCGGGCGTTTGTATACACGCCACCGGGCTACGAGAAAGAGAAGTCGAAAAAGTATCCGGTGCTGTACTTGCAGCACGGCTGGGGCGAAGACGAAACTGCCTGGAGCAATCAGGGACACGCTAACCTAATCATGGATAACCTGATCGCCGAAGGAAAAACCAAGCCGTTCATCATCGTAATGACCTACGGCATGACCAACGAAGTGAAGTGGGGACGGATGCGCGATTTCAAGATCGATGGTTTCCAGACGGTATTAACTGAAGAGTTGATTCCGTACGTCGATGCCAACTTCCGCACGATGGCGAACCGGGATAACCGGGCGATGGCGGGCCTGTCGATGGGCGGTATGGAAACCAAAACGATCACCCTCAACAAGCCCGAGGTGTTCGGTTATTACGGCCTGCTCAGCGGTGGTGTCTATGCGCCGGATGACCTTAAGGACAAAGCCAAACCAAAGCTGGTGTTTATCAGCTGCGGCAGCAAAGAGCGGCCCGATGGCGTGAAGAAAGCCGCCGAGGACCTGAAAGCCGCCGGGTACAACGCCGTTTCGTACGTATCCGACAAAACCGCCCACGAGTTTCAGACCTGGCGCCGAAGCCTGCACGAGATGGCCCCAATGCTGTTTAAGTAAGTTACCCCCAACCCCCTGAAGGGGGCTAATGCGCTGCCGGGGTACACTTGCATGAGCATTAGCCTCCAGGAGGTTGGGGTAAACTCTGCAACGGTGGACCGCCATGTGTTTAAACGCCTATACAAGACCCGAAAATCTATGAGAAAGAAATTAGTATACAGGACGGGAAATCGCTGGTTGCTCCCAGTTTTGACCGGTGTCTTTTTGATAACGGCACCCATGGTGGTGGCTCAAAAAAAGAAAACGGACAAACCTAAAGCAGCGGTTCAGGTAGGCAACTACCGCAATCTGTTTCGCGAAGCGGGCTACAAACAGGCCGACATCGACGCGAAACTGGCGAAGGCGTATCACGACATCTTTGAAGGACCGAACAAGGTATACTTTGAAGTTGGGGATACGATGGCCTATGTGTCGGACGTGAAGAACAAAGACGCCCGAACCGAAGGCCTGTCGTACGGCATGATGGTAGCCGTTCAGCTGGATAAAAAAGACGTCTTCGACCGGATCTGGCGGTGGTCGAAAAAGTACCTGCAGCACCAGAGCGGCCCACGCGAAGCCTATTTTGCGTGGAGCATCAACCCGCAGACGATGAAGAAAAACTCGGAAGGGTCGGCCTCCGATGGCGAGTTGTACTACATCACCAGTCTGCTCTTTGCGGCCAACAAATGGGGCAACAACACCGGCATCAACTACTACGGCGAAGCCCGGCGGATTTTGGATGCCATGTGGAAGAAAGACGGTACCGGCAACATCTACAACCTGATCAACACCGACGCCAAACAGATTTCGTTCGTACCCGAAGGCAACAACTACAAATGGACCGACCCGTCGTATCACCTGCCCGCGTTCTACGACGCCTGGGTACTGTACGCTAAAGACGGGCACGAAGCCTTTTACAAGGAATGCGCCGACACATCACGGGTATTTCTGCACCGGGCTTGCCATCCGGTAACGGGGCTTAACGCCGATTATACCGAGTTCAGCGGCAAGCCGCACGATACCCGCTGGTCGCCCTCGGCGTTTCGGTACGATTCGTGGCGGGTGCCCATGAACATTGCGATGGACTATACCTGGTCGGGTAAGGACAAAGCCTGGCAGGAGGATTACGCCAAACGGTTTCAGGGCTTCCTGCGCTCAAAAGGCATGGATACCTACGAGGATCAGTTCAACCTGGACGGTTCGCGGCCCGAATTCATTTTGCAGGCCGGACCGGTGAAGAAACTCCGCCACTCGCTCGGGCTGGTATCGACGGCCGCGACGCTCTCGCTGATTAACAAAGAAAAGAACAGCCGCGATTTTGTGGATGCCCTCTGGAACGCCAAACTAGAGCCCTTCGAGGATGGCTATTTCGACCCGTATTATGATGGGCTGCTGTATCTGTTCAGCCTCATGCATTTGAGCGGAAAATATCAAATGATCACGCCACAGGCCCGTTAGGCAAGTCACGGCATTGCTAACCAGCTGTTTAAAACAACCCATATTCCCCATAAAGCGAGCTACCAATCCCGTAGGGATTCAACAGCGCAGCGTCGGTAGAAAAAAAGACGCACCCAAATCACCAGCGTGCCGTAGGTACGCGACATCCGAGCGGGTTGCGTACCTACGGCACGCTGTAAATGAACGGGACGATATCGGTTTTCTTTCTACCGACGCTGCGCTGTTAAGCCCCTAACGGGGCCTAATCTTAAACCTCTAATTACCAACCCTTTACCATGAAATAACATGAAGACATTATTCACCTTACTCATCGGGGCAATGACCCTGATGGGACCGGCTCTGGCTCAGACCGGGGGCGTACCGGCTTCGACCAATATTCCGGGGCAGAAGTACCCGCAAATACTGCCCGACAATCGGGTGGTGTTCCGCGTGAAAGCACCCGATGCCCGCAAGCTGCAAATCGACCTGATGAAGAAGTACGACATGGTGAAAGACACCAGCGGCTTCTGGACCGTAACGACGGAGCCTGTTGGTGAAGGGTTTCACTACTACTCGCTCATCGCCGACGGTATCGCCATCTGCGATCCGGCGAGCCAGACGTTTTACGGCATGGGGCGAATGGCCAGCGGCATCGATATTCCCGACAAGGACATGGACTACTATCAGCCCAAAAATGTGCCACATGGCCAGGTACGTTCGGTCAATTACTACTCCGACATGACCAGAGCCTGGCGCCGGGCTAATGTATACACGCCCCCCGGCTACGACGAAAACCCGAAGAAGCGCTACCCCGTGCTGTACCTCCAGCACGGCTCGGGCGAAGACGAAACCGGCTGGCCCACGCAGGGTAAAATGGACTTTATTCTCGACAACCTGATCGCCGAAGGAAAAGCCACGCCCATGATCGTGGTGATGGAACGCGGCTATGCCACTGACCCCACCAGGCCCGTCAGCACAACCAATGGCATGGCCCCCAACGTATTTCCTGAGCTATTGGTAAAAGAGGTAATCCCGATGATCGACAAGTCGTTCAGGACGCTGACCGACCGGGATAGCCGGGCCATGGCGGGCCTGTCGATGGGCGGTTTCCAGACGTTCCAGACCACGATGACTAATCTCGACAAGTTTGCCTATATCGGCGGGTTCAGCGGAGCGGGTCGGTTACAGCCGGGCGCCGACGGCCAACAGCTTTACGACGGGGCTTTGGCCGATGCCGATGCGTTCAACAAGAAGATGAAGCTGGTGTACGTAAGCATCGGCACCAAAGAACCGGAGCGCATGTATGCGGGCGTGAAAGGCTTTCATGAAGCGCTCGACAAAGCGGGTATCAGGCACGTGTATTATGAGTCGCCGGGTACGTTGCACGAGTGGCAAACCTGGCGCCGGTCGCTGCGGCAGTATGCCAGTCTGATATTTAAGAAGTAACGCTTTTTTGTCATCCCTCCTGTCGCCGGGATGACAAAAAAACCAATTGCAATCACTTAATATGCTATCAATGAAACGATTCATGTACATAATGGCTACCCTGAGCCTGCTGAGCTTCGGTAGTCACGCCCAAAAAATTGAGAAAGAAATGCCGAAAGGCTTCGATCAGGTCCGTTCGGGAATTGCCACGGGTAAACTGGATTCGATCAGCTATCCGTCGAAAACCGTGGGGACAACGCGTAAGGCGCTGGTGTACACCCCGCCGGGTTTCTCGAAGAAGACAAAATACCCGGTGCTGTATCTACTCCACGGTATCGGTGGCGATGAAAAAGAATGGTTGAAGGGGGGCAATCCGCAGGTTATTCTGGACAATCTGTACGCCGAAAATAAACTCCAGCCCATGATCGTGGTGATGCCCAACGGCCGCGCCATGAAAGACGACCGGGCGGTAGGGAATATCTTCGACAAAGACAAGGTAGAAGCGTTCGCTACGTTCGAGAAAGACCTGCTGAACGACCTCATTCCGTTTGTCGAAAAGAAGTACCCTACCCTGACCGACCGGGAACACCGCGCCATTGCCGGCCTCTCGATGGGCGGTGGGCAGTCGCTGAATTTCGGGCTGGGCAATCTGAACAGGTTCGCCTGGGTCGGCGGTTTTTCGTCGGCTCCCAACACCAAACGCCCCGAAGAACTGGTTCCCGATCCCGAAGCCGCTAAAAAACAACTGAAACTGCTGTGGCTTTCGTGCGGAGACGCCGACGGGCTGATCTCGTTTAGCAAACGTACCCACGACTATCTGTACCAGCACAGCGTGCCGCATATCTACTACGTGGAGCCGGGTGGGCACGATTTTAAAGTCTGGAAAAACGGACTGTACATGTTCTCGCAGTTTCTGTTCAAACCTGTCGATAATGCCTCGCTGACCAAATATACGGTGCTGGGAACACCCGCTTCGACCAACATCCGTAACGTCAAATACCCGCAGATTCTGCCCGACAACCGCGTAGTCTTCCGCGTCAAAGCCCCCGACGCCCAGAAAGTACAGGTCGACCTGGGTAAGAAGTACGACATGGTGAAAGACACAGCCGGTTTCTGGACCGCTACAACCGATTCCATCAGCCGGGGCTTCCATTATTACTCGCTGCTGATCGACGGGGTAGCGATTGCCGACCCGGCCAGCGAAAGTTTCTATGGCATGAGCCGCATGGCCAGCGGCATTGAGATACCCGACAAAGATGGAGCCTTTTACGCCATGAAAGACGTACCCCACGGCGACATCCGCATCAAACGCTACCTCTCGAAGGCCACTAATAGCTGGCGTGAAATGTACGTGTATACCCCGCCCGGCTACGACAAATCGACCGACAAATACCCGGTACTGTACCTGTTGCATGGCGGGGGCGAAGATCAGCGCGGCTGGGCTACCCAGGGCAAAACGGACCTGATTCTCGACAACCTGATCGCCGAAGGCAAAGCCAAACCGATGATCATCGCCATGCTCGACGGCAACGTGAGCGCCAGTGGCCTGGCCGGTTTCAACGAGAACGTGCTGAAGGCGTTTGAAAACGAACTGAAGCTGGGCGCCATTCCCTTTGTGGAAAGCAACTTCCGGGTCGAGGCCGACGCCAAAAGCCGGGCGCTGGCGGGCCTGTCGATGGGTGGGTTGCAGACGCTGTACGCGGGCATTAAAAACACGCCGATGTTCTCGAGCCTGGGCGTGTTCAGTTCAGGCTGGTTTGCCAATAACCCCAAGCTGACCGACCCGCAGTATGCGTTCATGAAAGATAACGCGTCGACCATTAACTCAAACCTAAAGAACCTGTGGATTTCAATGGGCGGTAAAGAAGACATCGCCTACCAGAACTGCCAGATCATGATGAAGAAGTTCGACGAGATGGGCGTCAAATACAGCTACAGCGAATACGCCGGTGGCCACACCTGGCCGGTCTGGCGGCACGATTTGATGATGTTTAGCCAGGTGCTGTTTAAATAGCCGAACTCGGATCTGCATCGGGTTGCTTGACCGTGGAGCAACCCGACGCGAACTGGAATTCGTATACAACATTCAGGAATTCGATGTACCTCCTGCCTGCACCTGCGGCTGACCTTTGTCTCATCAATCAACCAAACCAAATTGAACCATGAGCAAGGTAATTTTAATCACAGGCGCGTCGTCGGGTATGGGTAAAGAAACCGCTAAAACGTTGATCGCCGAAGGGCACAAAGTATATGTGGCTGCCCGGCGAATTGATCAGATGCAGGATCTGCAACGGGCAGGCGGCTTTGCCCTGCAACTGGATGTTACCAACGAGGAAAACATCCAGCAGGTAGTCGACACCATCATCGAGCGGGAGGGGAAAATCGACGTGCTGTTCAACAATGCCGGATACGCCATTTACGGATCGGTCGAGGAAATTCCGATTCAGGAGGCCCGGCGGCAGTTTGAGGTGAATGTGTTTGGCCTGGCCAGTTTAACCCAGAAAGTTATCCCGTTTATGCGCGAAGCCCGGTCTGGCACCATTATCAACACCTCCTCGATGGGGGGCAAAATGTACACCCCGATGGGTGCCTGGTATCATGCGTCCAAGCACGCCATTGAGGGCTGGAGTGATTGCCTGCGTCTGGAGTTGAGCCAGTTTAACATCCAGGTCGTCATTCTGGAACCCGGTCTGATTGCCACTGAGTTTGGTGACGTGATGAGTGGTCCGATGGTGGCTCGGTCTGGCAGTGGCCCCTACGCCAACATTGTGAAAGGGGTTGCCAGTGCAGCCTCGATGGCCATGTCGCCAGCCTCGGTGATTGCAAAAACGGTGTCAGCAATTGTCAGGAGTCGCAAGCCCAAAACGCGCTATCGGGTGGGTAATCTGGCCAAGCCGATGGTCTGGATGCGGGTCAATCTGGGCGACCGGCTGTTCGATAAAATCATTATGAGTCAGGTAAACTAAGCAGGTCGTATGGCAGCCGTTCATCACCTTGAAACCATCAGCGAGCTGAATCAACTGTTCAGCCAGGATAAGCCCCGGCATCCGCTGGTATCGATTATTGACTTTACCCGCGCCGACATCAATGCACAGGACGGGGTGCTGATGACCTCGGGGTTCTACTCCGTCATGTTCAAAAATTACTGTGTGGGCGACGTAAAATATGGCAGAAAGCAGATCGATTTTCAGGAAGCAACCTTGTTCTGCATTGCGCCCCGGCAGGCCATCACCATTGAGGATGATCGAAATAAACAGGAGGAGCGGATTGGCTGGGGGTTGTTCTTCCACCCCGACCTGATCCGGGGCACTTCGCTGGCCGGTAAGATGAAAGACTATACCTTTTTTTCGTACGAAGCCAGCGAAGCGCTACACCTCTCCGACAAAGAGCAACAGACGTTACGTACCTGCATTCAGACCATCGACCAGGAACTGGGCGAAAACATTGACCGGCACAGTCAGACGCTGATTGTCTCGACCATCGAACTGCTGTTGAACTACTGTTCACGGTATTACGACCGTCAGTTCATCACCCGAAAGTCGGCGAACAGCGATTTGCTGATCCGGTTCGATCAGGTATTAAAGGCGTATTTCGACGATAAGCAGCTTCGGACAAAAGGGTTGCCCACGGTAGGCTATCTGGCAGACCAACTGGCACTCTCCGCCCACTACCTGAGCGATCTGCTTAAGAAAGAAACCGGCCAAAATGCACAGGATCATATTCACGCGTACCTGATTGAAGAAGCCAAAACGAACCTGCTCGGCTCACGAGCCAGTGTGAGCGAAATTGCTTATCAATTAGGGTTTGAGTATCCGCAGTATTTCAGCAAGTTGTTCAAAGCAAAAACAGGTATGACGCCTGCTACCTATCGAACATCAGCTACGGCATAGGTAACAACTGACTCTCAATAACTGGTAAGAAACCCTTAACAACGCATACAACTTTAAACGGTATAAACCTCATGTATCTCAACAGACACGTCTTTGCCACCAGCACGGCCGCACTCTTGCTGGCAACCGTTATCCTGCCCTTTGAATCGGCATCTGCCCAAACCATTCCCTCGCTGAAAGACGCCTTCAGGAAAGATTTCGGCATCGGCACCTGCCTCAACAATGCCCAGATCGACGAACGGGACCCCAAAACGACGGAATTTATAGTACGTCAGTTTAACATGGCCACACCCGAGAACATCATGAAGTCGGCGCTGCTTCATCCAAAGTGGGATACCTACAACTTCGAGATGGCCGACAAGCTGGTGGCGTTTGGCAAAAAGCATAACATCAAAATCAATGGTCACACGCTGGTCTGGCACAGTCAGTTACCCCCGTTCATCAGAGGCATTAAAAGCCCGGATTCGATCCGGACGTTCTTTACCGACCATATCAAAACGGTGGCCGGGCGTTACGAGGGTAAAGTCTTTTCGTGGGATGTCGTCAACGAAGCCCTGAACGAAGACGGAACCCTGCGAAAATCGGTCTTCCTGCAGCACCTCGGCGACGATTACATCACGGAAGCGTTCCGGCTGGCGCAGCAGGCAGCTCCCAAAACGGAACTGTACTACAACGATTACAACAACGAGCAACCTAAGAAGCGCGCGGGCTGTATCGACATCGTCAAAAAGATAAAAGCCGCCGGGGTGCGCATCGATGGCGTGGGCATACAGGGGCACTGGCATGTCGGCAAGGTACCCTTCGCCGACATCGAAGAAAGCATCCTCCAATACGCAGCTTTGGGCGTAAAAGTGATGTTTACGGAGCTGGATATCGAGGTGTTGCCACGCAACTTCCAGGGAGCCGACGTCGGCGCGCGCATGACCGCTAACGAGCAATCCAATCCCTACGTGAACGGACTCCCCGACGCGGTGCAGCAACAGCTAGCCGCCGATTACGAGAATCTGTTCAAGCTCTTTCTGAAGCACAAAGACAAAGTCACCCGCGTCACGTTCTGGGGCGTCAACGACGGCGATAGCTGGCTGAACGGCTGGCCCATCCGTGGCCGGACCAACTACCCGCTCCTGTTCGACCGCAACAACCAGCCTAAACCCGCTTTCGAGAAGGTAATTGCGCTGAAAAAATAGCCTGCCGGAGAGATAACTGTTCATCGCCAAAAGGGCCGGACTAGTCCGGCCCTTTGTCCTGCTAGCGAGCGAATTACTTCACGACGGTCGCTTCGAGTTCAATGGATGCTGTCTGGTAAAGCCCTTTCACTTCAATCAGCGTAGTCGCCTGCTTGAGGCCATGCCTGGCCGTAAATCCCTGATAGAGATCCACACAGGTGGTGAAAAACTCGGCCGTTGAGGTCGTAAATACATTCATGCGGACAATATGTTTGCATTCGTAGCCGGCCTCGCTGATGAGTTGTTCCACATTCTGAATCGTCTGAAGAAACTGAGTTCTCATATCGCCCGAGCTGAGCTGCCCGTTGGCATCGATGGCTACCTGTCCCGAGCAGTAAAGCGTCCCTTCGACCTGCTTAACCTCCACAGCTTGCGCCGAATTGGTGTACTCACCCCACTTCCAGGGATCGATTGTTCGTTTTTCCATTATCCTGTTTGTTTGCGGTTACTTCAATAAAGCGATCGCTCATTGAACAAGACAAAGGTCATGGCCTCTAGCGACAGCCTTATGTCATACCCCAGTGGCAGGCGCAAAAAACTGATACGACCGCCTGGCCAGTTCGCTCAACTCCTGGAGTAACTCGGCTGGTTCGAGCACCGTAACGGCTCCTGCGTAGGGTAACAACCAGGCCGCTATGTAGGGCATTGATCCGATAAAAAAAGTCATCTCTATTTGGCCATCCGGCAGTAGCTGCTC
This sequence comes from Spirosoma sp. 209, assembly GCF_002006735.1. NCBI lineage: Bacteria > Pseudomonadati > Bacteroidota > Cytophagia > Cytophagales > Cytophagaceae > Spirosoma > Spirosoma sp. 209. Next base: position 226,219 of record NZ_MVEC01000006.1, read on the forward strand.
GTACGCCCAGCCAAATTGGTGTTTTGTATCGTACAGCCGCTGAACCGATTCGGCTGGCACCGCAGTCGGCTGCAGGCGAATAACGACCTTCTCCCTTCCTCGCCGGGTAGCCTCCTGTGCCCAGTAGTAGGCCAGGGTCTCAGACCGAGCCACAAAAGCTTCGGCTCGGATGGACAAGTCCTGGATGCGGTCTAATCGAAAATTACGAAACGCTTGCCGTAGTCGGCAAAAACCCACTAGGTGCCATTGCTGGCTTAGGTACAAACCGATGGGCTCCACATCCCGTGTGGTGACCTCGGCAGAAACGGCTGCCCTGTAGCTGAGCTTGACGACTCGTTGCTGGGTAATGGCGGTAACCAATTGCTGATAAGCATTTGGGCGGCTGTGCAATTCGCCCGGTCCAACCACCTGAATGTGGGGAGCGAACGTTTCCAGGTGATCGCGGTCAGTGCGTCGTAGGGCAGCCCGCACCTTGTCCATCGCCGAGCCCGTGAGTTGCGCCGTAGACGTATCGGTTAACCCAATCGCCAGCTTTTCGGCTGTGAGCAGGGCCATAGCTTCCTCACGGGTAAACATGATAGGGGGTAACCGATAGCCATCTACGAGCGTGTAGCCTTTCCCGTCCTGCGTCACGATCGGAACACCAGCCTGTTCGAGGGTTCGGATGTCGCGGTAGATAGTACGGGTGCTGACCGAAAAGCGCTGGGCTAATTCAGTCGCTGACAAAAGCCGTTTGGTTTGCAAGAGGGTCAACAGGGTGACCAGTCGGGTAAGGCGGTTTGTTTCGTGATCCATGGTTGATTGGCACACTACCGTTGAGCAAACAAACCAAGGAAGCCAGAATGGATTGACCAAATCTATCCGTCCATTTTTAGGGATAGACTTGCCATAGTATGCCGGAGATTTTTTCGGGCAGCCACCTAAGAGGTGTAAAAATAAGATTTTTGTTGAGTGGGAGTCGGATAATTCTGGTCAGCATGCTTTACCGACTAACGATGGCAAAAACGATTGTGACTACTGATAGCCACATCACCCGCCAGTGTTCAGAACCAACTGGCTACCGATTACGAAACCCTGTTCAAGCTCTTTCTGAAGCACAAAGACAAAGTCCCCCGCGTCACGTTCTGGGGCGTCAACGACGGCGATAGCTGGCTGAACGGCTGGCCCATCCGTGGCCGGACCAACTACCCGCTCTTGTTCGACCGCAACAACCAGCCTAAACCCGCTTTCGAGAAGGTAATTGCGTTAAAGAAATAGAGCCAGCACCCGGTCAGATGGGTGCCGGCTGGTTATGGCTTATACCGGCCGGCCCAGTTTCTGAAGCAGCCGGAAATGGGATACCAGCGCCGAACCAAAGCTGTGGTTCTCCAGGTAGGGCAATCCGAACTCCTGCGCCGTATTTTTTACAATGGCCGTAATAGCCGGGTAGTGAATATGGCACACCTTCGGAAACAAATGATGCTCGATCTGCCGGTTCAGGCCACCACAGAAGAAAGCCGCGGTCCGGCTGCGGGGCGCAAAATTGGCCGTCGTCTCCAACTGGTGTATAGCCCAGGCATTTTGTACCGTACCGCTCTCGTCGGGCTGCGGAAAGGTAGTACCTTCTACCGCATGAGCCAGCTGAAAAACAAGCCCCAGTACCAGCCCTTCGACCAGGTGCATGACCACAAAACCGATCAGCAGCTGCCACCAGGTGATGTCAAGCACCAGCATGGGCAGCACCAGGAAGAAGAAATAATAACAGGCCTTTGAAAAGAACAGCCGGACATACTCCCGGCGCGGATGCGTCGAGTTGTCATGTTGACCAATCTGCTTCTTGAAGAACTTGACGTAATCTTTCCGGAATACCCACGACAGCGACGCCAGTGCATAAAGCGGGAACGTATACCAATGCTGATACCGATGCCACGGATGCAACGCTTCCTGAGCATCGAGCCGAACGAGTCCCGGAGCTACCTCAATATCTTCGTCATGACCCGGAATATTAGTGTAGGTATGGTGAACCACATTGTGGGTTATGGTCCAGACGTAGGGATTGGCCCCCAGCAGATAAAAGCTGTTACCCAGCATCCTGTTTACCCACCGGCGTGACGAAAAAGCCCCGTGCAGCGCATCATGCGATACGTTGAACCCAATAAAGGCAGCAAACATCCCCAATAGCATAGCCAGCCCCAGCATGGCCCACAGGCCAAACTGATTCGACAGGATAAGGCCATATAGGCTCATATACCCAATCAGGAAGAAGCTGGCTTTAGCCCACATGGCTCCGTTGGCGTGGGGCGACAAAGCCTGTTCGGCGAAGTAAGCGTCGACCCGTTTTCGGACCGTGGGGAAAAAAGCTGACTTGTTTTTATTAACGAATTTCAATTGGGCAGACATAGTTGGATGCTTATTGGATGAGTTGACCGATTAGCTGAATCTGCCTCAATATGGGCAGCGCCATCCGTCCTTGTGGGGTTAGCGAATACTCTACTCGTGGCGGAATCTCGGCATATGCTTCGCGTTTCATAATACCCAGCGATACCAGAGCTTTCAACTCACTGGCCAGTACTTTCTCGCTTACCTCGGGCAACAAATCACTTAGTTGACTGTAGCGAAGCGTTTGCTCGTTGAGCAGCAAAATGATATACAGGCGCCATTTGCCACATATAACTGACAACGCATTGGTAATCAGGAGCAGGTCCGGCTCCGGCGGCAGCTCAGAGCGGTCGCTTGACATAACTGGTTTAGGTTGGCAGACTATACAGCCTGCATACACACGCTTACGAAACAGACTATCAGAACAAACGGGAACGCATCGGTTGGGGCACGTACCTGACTACTAACGTCAATATACCGACAGCGTATGGGAGAAAGTCGATCACGCTGCTACTGAAACACCCAAAGACCGAATGAGGGGAGGGAAAAGAAAAGAGATTGTAGCACCACAATCACTATACTGTACGAAACTGACTTACGACGCAGTAAGTTCCTAACTTACTATATTAAAATTGTAGGGTACCCCGTATCACTTTAGCTGGTATGTACCCACAATGGGGTAATGATCCGAATAGCTAACGTAGTTGAGCGTCTCAAAGTTAAGGATGTGCAGCTCAGGATCATAAAATTGGTGATCGATTCGAATAAAGCCCGGTAGCCGGTTGTAGGTAAAACCAAAACCACGCCCGCTGGTTTCGAAACTGTTGGGTAATGCCTGCCGCATGCGCTCGTAGACAACGCTGTAGGGCGTGTCATTATGATCGCCGGTCACCACAACCGGATAGCGACTGCTCCTGATGTATTCTTCCACCCGCCGAACCTGCTCCCGCCGGCTGATAAATCCGGACCGCAGCGCGCTCAGCACCCCCCGCGTTTCGTGCTTCACGCCAGTCAGTTCGTCCTGCCGCAATACCTTGCCTACCCGGATTCCCATCGACTTAAGATGTACGTTGATGACGCATATGGTATCCGTACCGATCTTGATATTGGCCCATACGATGCCGTTGAAGCCGCTGAACGGTTCGCGCCCCGAGGATACAATAGGATAGGTCGAGAAAATAGCCGCACCGATCGGCCCATTCCGCGCGGTGGCCAGTTCAGGATGCAGCAATACGGAGTATACATAGCCGCTCTGCCGAAACCGGGTAATCAGATCGTAATCCTTCAGGGCCACGGAATTGTAAAACTCCTGCAAACACTTGATGGGGGCCTCGTAGCGGAGCACGTAATTAGCCACCCGGCGTACCTTCGGCGAACTTTCCGGGTAGTTTACCTGATCATCGGTATACCCAAATCCCTGCACGTTATAACTGAAAACCCGAAACGGAACAGCATTGCCCGTAGGCTCAACGGGGCTGTTCCAGACAAAGGTGCGCGGCCCGAACAGGATCATGCCAATGACAAGTACCAGCCCCGACAACCAGCTCCGCCAGGGACGACTTGTCAGCCAGAAAAAAACGAACAGCAGATTCAGCCCCCACGCAAACGGTATTGAGATCATGATCATGCCCGATAACCAGTGTTCAGTTGGCATGGACTGCAGCAGCCAGTACGCAAGGGCGGTGTAGAGAACCAGCAGTAAGTTGAGCGACCACAACAGCGAGCGAAAAAAAAAGGCAATAAATCGGCTAACCTGTGTTCGAACCGTCATGGTGTCTGATCATTGAGCTGGACGATGCTCCTCAAAAGCCCAAAAGTACGGTATAATGGCCGAAACGCCCACAAACCTAGCCTGGTCAGCACTTGCGAAGCCCACAAAAAAATACTATCTTTGCACCAGAAATGATATTTAGTGTTAATGAAAAAAGGGAGTCGCACTCCCTTTTTTGTTAGCCCTACAGTATGGACGACAAAACACGACTAACCGAATTACTGCAGCCTTACCTGAATAACGGCCAGTTTTACCCTGTTGACCTTCAGGTAGTTGGCCGCCAGGGGGGCCGGATTAAGGTAACCATTTTACTCGATAGCGACGAGGGGATTACCATAGATCAGTGTGCTGACATCAGTCGTCGGCTGGGTGGCGAGATGGACGAAGCCAACTTCTTCGGCGATTCGCCCTTTACGCTCGAAGTTTCGTCGCCAGGGGTCGATTTCCCGCTGGCGTTTCCGCGTCAGTATGTTCGTAACATCGGTCGGCAACTAGCGGTGGTGCTAACCGATGGCAGCCTGCACCGCGGTAAACTCGAGGCCGCCGATGAGCAGCAGATTGTGCTGAATATCGTACCCGAGAAACGGTCAAAAACCAAACAGAAGAAAGACGCTGAAGCTGGTATCGTTGTGTTGAGTGGCCCAACCTCCCTCCCCTACGACCAGATTAAAAAAGCAACCGTAGAAATATCGTTCAATTAAGTTACAGACTGCTGCCTTCAGGGAACGACAAGTCCGTTCTGACTTTACTCGCTGACTGCCTGCCCGGGTAGACCACCCATACAGAAACTGAAACAGAAAAACTGCACACGAAGAAAATGACCAGTGGATTATTAATCGAATCGTTTGCCGATTTCGCCCGGTCGAAGAACATTGACCGGCCCACCATGATCGCTATTCTGGAAGAAGTCTTCCGGACAATGATTCGTAAGAAATACGGCACCGACGAAAACTTCGACGTTATCATCAACGCCGAAAGTGGCGATCTGGAGATGTGGCGCACCCGCGAGATTGTCGACGATGACTCTGAAGACATCTGGGATTACGACAAAATCCCCCTCGCCGAAGCCCGCAAAATCCAGGACGACTTCGAAGTAGGCGAACAGGTTGCCGAAGAGGTAAAACTGGAAGACTTCGGCCGTCGGGTTGTTCAGACAGCCCGTCAGACCCTGATTCAGCGTATCAAGGATATGGAGAAAGAACTCCTGTATCAGAAATACAAAGATCAGGTGGGCGATCTGGTCAGCGCTGAAGTGTATCAGCTGCTGAAACACGAAATTATCCTGGTCGACTCGGAGAATAACGAACTGAGCCTGCCCCGTACCGAACAGATTCCCAAAGATCGGTACCGGAAAGGCGAAGCCGTTAAAGCTGTGATCAAGAGCGTTGAGATGCTGAACGGCACGCCCAAAATCATGCTGTCGCGCACGTCGCCGGTCTTCCTGGAGCGCCTGTTCGAAATCGAGGTTCCCGAAATTTACGATGGCCTGATCTCCATCCGCAAAATCGTTCGCGAACCGGGCGAGCGGGCCAAAGTAGCCGTTGAATCGTACGACGATCGCATCGATCCGGTGGGTGCCTGCGTAGGTATGAAAGGCTCCCGGATTCACGGCATCGTTCGTGAGCTGGGTAACGAAAACATTGACGTTATCAACTATACCGAAAACCTCGAGTTGCTCATCAGCCGCGCCCTAAGCCCGGCCAAAATCAGCTCGATGCAGATCGATCGCGAAACCAAACGGGTGTCGGTATTCCTCAAACCCGATCAGGTATCCCTGGCAATCGGTAAAGGCGGGCAGAACATCAAGCTGGCCGGCCGACTGGTCGACATGGAGATCGACGTGTTCCGCGACAACGAAGGCCAGGAGGATGACGAAGACGTTGACCTGATGGAATTCTCCGACGAAATCGACGAGTGGATGATCGATGAGCTGCGTAAGGTGGGTCTCGATACCGCCAAGAGCGTGCTGGCCCTCAGCCGCGAAGAGCTCGTTCGGCGGACCGATCTGGAAGAAGATACCGTTGAAGAAATCCTCAATATCCTCAAGCAGGAGTTTGAGTAAGACCGGCCGGTATCGTAACGGAGGAAGAATGGACAATTAACGACCTGACCAGGTGTTCATTCTTCACTTTTCACGCGGCATTATTGAAAGAAGGGATTTTAATTGCTGTAACTGTTGTTCATACCATATCAACAACCATTAAATTTGCCGAATATAGACCGAACGTATGGCAGAAGAAAAGTCAATGCGCCTGAGCCAAGTGGCAAAAATTCTCAACAAAGGGCTTTCCTCTGTTGCGAATAGTCTGTCTGCCAAAGGGTTTAAGGTCGAAATTAATCCTAACACCAAAATCAACATGGAACAGTTGGAGGTGTTAGCGAAGGAGTATAAATCAACGGAACTCCTGAACGGAGCTCGCCGGACCGAACCGTCGGTTGCGGTCGCCGAGCCACCGCGTCGTCGGGAGGAAGATTTCCTACCGGCCTACCGTCGTGATGACGCAGGTCGCCCCCTTGCCGAAGCCAAGCCCGAAGCGCCTAAACCCGCCCCGGCCGAGCCCAAACCAGCCCCCCAGACCGCTCAGACGGGTTTGCCGGGCCTGAAAGTCGTTGGCAAGATTGATCTAAATGCCAGACCGGCTGCCACACCTGCCCCCGAAGCCAAAGCTCCGGTGGAAGAGAAGCCTGTCGAAGCACCGAAACCGGCTCCCGCTCCTGCTCCGGTAACACCACCCAAAGTGGAAGCGCCGGTTGAGAAGCCGGTTCAGCCAGAACCGGTGAAGGCTCCGGTCGAAGCACCGAAACCGGCTCCCGCTCCGGTAGTGGCTAAAGAAGAACCCGCTCCGGCACCTGCTCCTGTAGAGCCTAAACCCGAAGCGCCCAAACCAGTACAGGCGGCACCCGTTCCGGCTGCGCCAGTAGCGCAACCAGAACCACCCAAAGTGGAAGCACCCAAGCCTGCTCCTGCAGCAGCTCCAGCGCCCGCACAGCCCCGCGCTGAAGAACGGCCGGCCGTTGCTCAGGCACCAGCCAAACCAGCCACGCCACCGCCCGCTCCAGCCCCGGCTGAGAGTGAGCCGGCACCGACCGAGACGATCCGGGCAGCCGGTAGTCACCAGTTGGGTGGCCTGAAAATTCTGGGTAAAATCGAACTGCCGGTCAATAACCCCCGTCAGGGTGGTGGCGGCAGCAACGCCGATAAAAAGAAACGCAAGCGGATTCGGGGTGGTCGCGAAGGCGCCGTTGGTGGAACAAACCAGCAGGCTCAGGGCGGCAACGGCCAACCGCAGGGTCAAGGAAATACCAATCGTCCGCAGGGCGACCGCGGTCCGGCAAACCGGGCGCAGGGCGACCGGCCACCAGGCGATCGGAACCAGCCGCGCGATGGAAATCGTACACCGGCCCAGGGCGATCGGACGGCAACTAACAGCCCGGCACCGGCTGGCGGCAACCAGGCTAACACCGGCAACAACGCCAACCGGGGCGGTAACAACGCCAACCGGGGTGGTAATAATTCTAACCGGGGCGGTAACAACGCCAACCGGGGTGGTAACAACCGTCGTGAGGCCCCTTCACAAGCCGACGTACGGAAGTCGATCCAGCAGACCAACGCCCGTATGCAGGGCAACCAGCCCAACCGGGGTGCAGATCGTCGGCGCGACCGTCGGAACCAGCGCGAAGAAGATCGTCGCCTGCTGAACGAACAGGAAGAGCTCGAAGCAAAAATCCTGAAGGTAACCGAGTTTGTGTCGGCCAACGACCTGGCTTCGCTGATGAACGTCTCGATCAACGAGGTGATCTCGGTCTGTCTGAACCTCGGTATGTTCGTCTCGATCAACCAGCGACTCGATGCGGAAGCCATCACGGTTATCGCCGATGAATTTGGTTATGACGTACAGTTCGTGTCGGCCGAAGATGAAACCGAAGCGGGTATCGATGTTGAAGGCGACGAGCCGGATGATCTACAGCCCCGGGCACCGATCGTTACGATCATGGGACACGTCGACCATGGTAAAACATCGCTGCTCGACTACATCCGCCGGGCCAAGGTAGCGGCTGGCGAAGCCGGTGGTATTACGCAGCACATTGGTGCCTACAGCGTACGTACCAACGACGACCGGGCCATTACGTTCCTCGATACCCCGGGTCACGAAGCCTTTACGGCCATGCGGGCCCGCGGTGCGAAAGTAACCGACGTTGTTATTATCGTAATCGCAGCCGACGATAGCGTGATGCCCCAAACCCGTGAGGCTATCAACCACGCGCAGGTGGCTGGCGTACCGATTGTCTTTGCGTTCTCGAAAGTAGATAAACCAGGTGCCGACGCCGAGAAGATTCGTTCTGAACTGGCGTCTATGAACCTCCTCGTCGAAGAATGGGGTGGTAAGTACCAGGCCCAGGAAATTTCGTCTAAGTCGGGTATGGGCGTCGATGAGCTGCTTGAGAAAGTACTGCTCGAAGCCGAATTGCTCGAACTCAAAGCGAACCCCGACCGCCGGGCCCTCGGTACCGTTATTGAAGCCTCGCTCGACAAAGGTCGTGGCTACATCTCAACGGTACTGGTCGAAAACGGAACGCTCCGCCAGGGAGACATCATGCTGGTAGGCGCCCATTACGGGCGCATCCGGGCCATGACGAACGACCGGGGCGAACGGATCAAAGAAGCAGGTCCTGCCCAACCGGTTCAGATTCTGGGTCTGCCGGGTGCTCCGCAGGCTGGCGATAAGTTCAACGTGATGGAAACGGAGCGCGAAGCCCGTGAAATTGCGAACAAACGCGAACAGCTGCTCCGCGAACAAACGCTCCGGACCCGCAAGCACATCACCCTCGAAGAAATTGGCCGTCGTAAAGCGATCGGTACTTTCAAAGAGCTGAACGTGATTGTGAAAGGTGACGTAGATGGTTCGGTAGAAGCCCTGTCGGATTCGCTGCTTCAACTGTCGACGGAAGAGGTCCAGGTGAACATCATCCACAAAGCAGTCGGTCAGATTTCTGAATCGGACATTCTGCTGGCTTCGGCCTCGGATGCGGTCATCGTTGGTTTCCAGGTGCGGCCATCGGCCCCGGCCCGGAAACTGGCCGAACAGGAGCAGATCGAAATTCGTCTGTACTCGATTATTTACGACGCCATCAACGAGGTGAAAGACGCCATGGAAGGCCTGCTGGCACCAACCGTTGAAGAAGTAATTGTCGGTAATATCGAAGTACGCGAGGTGTTCAAGATCAGTAAGATCGGTACGGTAGCCGGTTGTTACGTGACCGAAGGCAACATCAAACGGAACAACAAGATCCGGCTTATCCGCGACTTCATCGTGGTACACACGGGCGAAATCAGCGCCCTCAAGCGTTTCAAAGATGACGTCAACGATGTGAAATTCGGCTATGAATGCGGCTTGAGCATCAAAAACTTCAACGACATTGAAGTTGGTGATATCATCGAAAGCTTCGAACTGAAAGAAGTAAAACGGACGCTCTAACCGGCGCTGTCGGGCGGTACGCGTTAATCGTGCATCCCATATAGTAATCCTGAGCCCCGATTGTAGCACAATCGGGGCTTTTTTGTGCTTCCGCCCGACCAGCAAGCCCATTATACGTGGCAGAAAGTACAGGAATCAGCGGCTTTTTGAGGTGAGCCCCTGCGCGGATGATAAACTGGTACAATCTGTGTACGATAGATAGCTGTCGCACCGGGCGGGTTCGGGTTTTACCAAGTCATAATCCCTGACTATCTTAGAGCACCTACAAACCAAAGTCCCGCGCCAGGTCGTTATTTACTAGATGAATTTCCTGTATCCCTCGTTCCTGTTCGGCCTGCTGGCCGTGTCGGTTCCCATTGCCATACACCTGTTTAACTTCCGTCGGACACGCCGGGTGTTTTTCACCAATGTTGCTTTGCTACGGACAGTCCAGACCGAGACCAAATCGTTTCGGCGGTTGAAGCACTGGCTTATTCTGGCAGCTCGCTGCCTGTTTCTGGCCTGTCTGGTGCTGGCCTTTGCGCAGCCATTCATCCCGAGCAAAAATCAGCTGGGCTTGTCGCGACAGGGCGTCACGAGCCTGTACGTTGATAACTCGTACAGCATGCAGAACGAGCGGAACGAAAAGCGGTATCTGGATATAGCCATTGGCCGACTGGATGAACTCCTGACTCTGTTTCGCAACGCAACGTCGCTGCAGCTGCTGACCAACGACTTTTCGGCCGCCGAACAGCAGGCAGGCTCTGCCGAAGCCATTCGCGACCGGGTTACGTCGGTTCGCTTTGCCCACACGCCCCGAACCCTCGAAACCGTATACCGGCGGCAGCGTAACCTGCTCAGCAGCCTGAACCCGGGCGGCCGTAACCAGCTCTTCTGGTTTTCCGATTTCCAGAAAAGTACGGTAGGCGATCTGACCCGGCTGAAACTGGACACTACGGACCGGCTCTTCATTGTGCCGCTCGACGCGCAGCCTACCCGAAACGTATACGTTGATTCGGTATGGCTCAGCACGCCATTCATTCGCGAAATGCAGAACAACAGCCTGAATGTGAAGCTGACCAACGGCGGCCGTGAGAACGTGAAGAACCTGCCGGTTCGGCTGTACCTCGACGATACGCAGACCTCAACGGCTACGGCCGTGCTGCCCCCCGGTGGCTCGGCTACGGTGTCTCTCAACTTTAACGTAACGACGAAAGGCTACCACCGCGGCCGGATCGTATTCGAAGATTTCCCCATTACATTCGACAACCAGTATTTTTTCGTCATAGAAGCTTCACCCGCCGTTCGGGTACTGCATCTGTTCGAGCAAAAAAGCCCGAAAGACTACGTAGACGCGGTTTATTCAGACGATAGCCTGTTTGTACGGCGCAGCTTCAGTGCGCTGAACTTCGACGTGGGGCAACTGCGCGAAACGGATCTGGTTGTGCTGGAAGGCGTATCGCAGGTCTCGGGTACGCTTCGGTCCGAGCTGGAGCGATTTGTCAGGCAGGGAGGCAGCCTGGCTATCATTCCGCCCGCCACCCCCGATGCGTCGAGCTATGGGCCGTTCCTAAGCAGCCTGGGTGTAAATGGCGTAAGTACCCTGCCGGCAGAGCAGGCGTCGCGCCCCGTTGCTGACCCCGACCGGCGCAATCCGTTTTTCCAGGACGTCTTTCAGCAAAGCTACCAGTCCGAGCCGCTGAACATGCCCTCGGCCGCTCCGGTCTGGCGCTGGAGTGCCGGCGAGCGTTTGCTTACCCTCCGCGACGGAAGCCCGATGCTCACCCAGACCCGGTCCGGGCAGGGCAGCGTATACGTCCTGGGCACGCCCCTGGCAGCTGACTACGGCAACCTGGCCGAGCATGCGCTGTTCGTTCCGATCATGTATAAGATGGCAGCTCTAAGCGTCCGCTCCCAGCGAACGGCCTATTCGTTCGACGAAAATTTGCTGGCGGTACCGATCAGCAACCCAGCGGAGCGGGCCGTCTACAAACTGAAGCGCGACAAGCTGGAGATCATTCCGATTCAGCGCGTTGTGGGGAATCAGCTGCTGCTCGAGATGCCCAAGAGCAATGAGCTGGCAACCGGCCAGGAGGTTGAAGCCGGGTATTATGAATTGCAGAACAGCGCGGGCAAGACCGAGCGGCTGCTGGCCTTCAACCACGGAAACGCCGAGTCGGCCATGGACTTCTACTCGGCCGATGAGCTGCGTCGGGTATTCGCCAGCCAGCCCAATGTTGAGGTATTCGACAGCATACAGGATGGCGACTTTGTGCAGGTGCTGGAGCAGGAAAACCTCGGCAAAAGCCTCTGGAAGTACTTTCTGCTGGCCGCTCTGGGCTTCCTGCTGATTGAGGTTGGTCTGGTTCGGTTTATGAAAGGGTAGCCTGTCTGCTGTACCGGTCCTGCTTCAATGATCAGGCGTCTGTAGAATGGCCATTGAAGCAGACCTGGTAACGTCTTTCATCCTTTCCGTTCGTATTCGACGAAATCAAAAGCCGCTTCGTGTCGATCGTCGGCCTGATGCGGCACCCGGCTCACTTCGGTCCAGTCACGCCGATCGAACGTCGGAAAGTGGGCATCTCCGTCGAACTCCTTGTGAATTTCGGTCAGATAAAGCGTAGTAGCCACCGGCAGCGCCATAGTGTATATTTCGGCCCCGCCAATAACAAATATCTCGTTGTCGTTCAACGATTTCGCTATAGCCAGCGCATCGTCGAGTGTGTGTACCACCGTTGTGCCGGCGGCCTGAAAGTCGGTATTGCGGGTAAGTATGATATTGGTCCGGTTGGGTAGCGGTTTCCCCAGGGCTTCGAGGGTTTTTCGACCCATGATGATGGGGTGATGGCTCGTTTTTCGCTTGAAAAACGCGAAGTCATCGGGCAGGTGCCAGGGCATATCGGGCTGGCCCTGGCTGTTGTTGAGACCGATGACACCATTTTGTGCCACGGCGGCAATAAGACTAATCTTCATACTCCCTGGTTTCTAACGTTTGTTGCTGGCTGACCGCTGGCCCAATGGCATCCGGCCACTGGGCTCCTATATATGCAAAAGGCGCACGTACGTATCGGTCCGGTACTCATAAAAGGCGATTTCCGCGTAAGAACTCTTCGGTGGTCATGCGCCGTTTGCCCTCGGCCTGTAACAAATCAACAGAGAGCCACTGATCGGCCGCCCGCACCAGAATCTGTTTTTTATGGTCGGTATACGCCTGACCCGGCTCGGCAGCGAAGGGCGACTCGTTGGCAATGGAGACGGCATAGATTTTGAAGAACTTCTCGTTGATCGTTGTCCAGGCGGCTGGGTAAGGCGACAGGCCTCTTACGAAATTACGGATGTCCCGGGCGGGTTGATTCCAGTTGATTTCGGTGGTTTCGCGACTGAGTTTAGGGGCCGGTTTCAGATCGTCGGCTGCGGGTTGCGGATGGCGCGGGTAGTCACCAGCTTCGATAGCCCGCACCGTCTGTACGACCAGGCTCGCCCCCCGTTCCATGAGTCGGTCGTGCAGCGAACCAGCCGTATCGTCTGGATAGATCGGTTCCCGATCCTGAAAAATCATCTGGCCGGTATCGATTTCTTTTTCGATGAAAAACGTAGTCACCCCCGTTTCGGCGTCGCCGTTGATGATGGCCCAGTTGATAGGTGCCGCACCCCGATACTGCGGCAATAGCGACCCGTGCAGATTGAACGTACCGATCGTTGGCATCGACCAGACCACCTCGGGCAGCATCCGAAAAGCAACGACAACGAACAAATCGGCGTTATAAGCCTGCAGGGCAGCCAGGAAAGCGGGGTCACGCAGTTTTTCGGGCTGAAGGACAGGTAAACTGGCCGCTTCAGCCGCTTTTTTAACGGGCGACGGCGACAGTTGCAGCCCGCGGCCCGAGGGGCGGTCGGGGGCGGTTACAACAGCGACTACGGTACAACCCGCGCCTAACAGCCGCTGCAGACTGGTAACGGCAAAGTCGGGCGTACCCATGAAAACAATACGAAGCGGTTGCGTCATGAATGGTCAGTCAGTTTTTAGCAGGCGGGCCGGTATGCTGTTGATATAGCCCGGAAGTATTCTTAATTTTGTGAAACAGATGTCCTGCTCCTGGCAGGCATCGCGTCAGAACGTGATCGGCCGACAGCGGCCCTACCCATGCGACGAACAGATAAACACATATTCGAACCGCTCGCTTCGGACTCCCGACGGCGACACTGACGCGGCTGCAAAGAAAACCAATTTGGATGCAGAACGGTCGGCGTACCGTTCTTTTTGTTTTTAGTAGCGGCCCCAAACCATTGTGAAACTCGAGTAACGCGTATCGTACTATTATGGGAAAGATTTCATATTACACCGAAGAAGGGCTCAACCGGCTCAAGGCTGAGCTGAATGACCTGAAGACCAAAGGCCGGGCCGAAATTGCCCGTCAGATTGCCGAAGCCCGCGACAAAGGCGACCTCAGCGAAAACGCGGAGTATGACGCAGCCAAAGATGCGCAGGGTCTTCATGAGCTGAAAATATCGAAACTTGAAGAAGTGCTGTCGAACGCCCGCATTCTCGATGAGTCGACTATCGATGCATCGCAGGTATCGGTGTTGTCGAAAGTAAAGATCAAGAACAAGAAAAACGGAGCCGAGATGTTGTATACGCTGGTTTCGGAAGAAGAGGCCGACCTGAAAGCGGGCCGGATTTCGGTAGGTTCACCCATCGGCAAAGGACTGCTCGGCAAGCGCGTCGGCGATATAGCCGAAATTAAAGTACCAGCCGGCGTGATGGAATTTGAAGTTGTTGAAATAGCCCGATAATCTGGTTTTTCGATATACGGTTTTCAGGCAGGCGACTAGCTGTACGGCGCACACCTGGAAACCGTATACCGGACACTAAATTCATATTGATATGACTATCTTCTCGCGGATTGTGGCTGGCGAGATTCCCGCCCACAAGATTGCCGAAACCGACGATTACCTGGCGTTTCTGGATGCGTTTCCGACCACAACGGGCCACACGCTGGTTATCCCCAAAAAAGAGGTCGACTATCTGTTCGATCTGGAAGATGAGTTATATATGGGCCTGATGGCCTTTGCCAAACGCATAGCCCCCGCCATTGAGAAAGCCATTCTCTGCAAGCGCATTGGCGTTGCGGTAATTGGACTGGAGGTACCTCACGCGCACGTTCATCTGATTCCGCTGAATTCCATGGCCGACATGAACTTCAGTAACAAGATGAAGCCGAGCCAGGAAGAACTGTCCGAAACGGCCGCCCTCATCCGTCAGCATCTGTCGTTGTAGACACAGCCACTGGTTCAGGGAAGTACCCGACCCGCAACGTGGGCTTCGTCATCTTCGCCATTCTCATACCCGTTATTGGGCGTCGAGTCAGCATCGGCCGGCCCTGTCAGTGTGGCTTTTATCACCAGAAGGCCGGGGGCGACGGCCCGCAACGGAACGGTTCGGCCCAGGCTTTGGCCCGGCGCCAGACTTACAGGGTCAGAAATCAGTTCTGTGCCTGTCAATATCCATCCCGGCGTCGGTATAAACTGAACATTTGCCGGCAACTGGCAGCGCACCTGTACGGCTTCAGCACCTGCCCCGCCATCGTTACGAATAGTCATTTTGACCTGCAACACCTGATTCCGTTCGAGTACTTGTTTGTCCAGCGCCATATGTACGCTTAAATCAGGCCGGGCAGGATCGGGCAAGGGTTGATTTGGTAAAACGGCTGGTAACGGCTGCGCAACCGGATTGTCCGATGCATAGAGAGCCCCGTTGTCAGGATAGGTCCGAAAGTCGACGGTGGCGTTGTCATCCTCTCCATCGGCCGTTCCGGTGTCTGGCTCACTATCCGGGTCGGTTACCGCGGCTTTCAGGATCTGCGCAGCATTTCGGTACTGGCCCGGCCGCGCCACCCGCGCCCAGTAGGAAAGCGACCGAATGGAATGGGCCGCAAGCGACTGAACGGTAGCCTGGATGCTCCCGGGTATCTGCCGAAAATCAGCACTCCGACTAAATACCAGTCCGGCAGGTAAGCGGTTATCTACCACAACCGATTGAGCGTCGGCCGGTCCCTGGTTCTCTACGGCAACGGTGAACTGAACCTCCTCCCCTACGGCCGGGGTCCGTTGCTGAACGGTCATGGCCAGGCTCAGGTCGGCCTGCGGATAATCACGCCTACGGAAACGTACCCGGCTAATAGCCTGTCTGCCCCGTTCGAGTACGTAGAGTGTTGTTCCGGCCAAAGCGGCATCGACCGGCAGGTTGAAGCCTTCGGCTACCCGGCTAACCTGCATCCGGTAATTATCCATAGTCGGGTTGTACTGAAGCCGAATCGAACTCAGATCCAGCCCGCGCCCGTTGGTATAGCCCAGCACAAATCCTGAACCGGTAAAATCGGCCAGACTACTATCCGTATCAAATACCAGACCCAGGGGCGACGCATGGGGCGTAAAGCTGGTGATTTCGCTGGATGGTACAGCCTGGCGGGTTGCCGGATCAATCACAAACCAGGCGTCGGGTCCGGTATTGACAATAGCTGACGCGAATGGGATGGCAGGTCGGGGCGGATAGGCAGGGTCTGTACGAAAGCCCTCGGTTCGGTACCCGGCCGAAAGCAGCGGGTCCGCATCCGGGTTGTAGTCAGGAAACTGCTGTGGCGTTTCGTTGCCGCCAATAAGCCAGGGAAAACCATAATGCCGACCGGGCCGCAGCCAGTTCAGCTCTTCAGGATCAGACCGATTGCCGGCGTTCTCGGCCCCGAACAAACGACCTTCGCTATTGAAGGCCATGTCAAACGTGTTACGAACACCTTCGCAGAACAGGAGCCCCGACTGCCGGACGGCTTCATCATTGTTGGGCAGAAACAGATTTTCTGCCGCCAGTGGCAACCGAAAAATACGGGCTGTCAGCGCAGTCTCACGCAGGTTGGGGAAACGACCACCGGCATCCTGTACTTCGCCATGGTCCGTTCGGGAGCCACTGGCAATGTAGACCGAATCCTGATCAGGCGACACACAAACACCATTGAACGCATGATCGAAGGCGGTGTTCGAATTAGCGTAGGGCGCCGTTTCGAGTAAGGTCGACCACTGCCGGGAACCATCGGCCTTAAGACGCCCCTTTGCCACGCGGCCCACCCCTTCGTACGGAAACCGGCGAATTCCAACCAGAATCAGCGTACTATCGGCAAAAGCCAGGCCCTGCAGATAATCGATGCCATGCTGCGCTACACCGGCCACAGACACCTCCTCAGGCAGCCCTCCGGTAGGGGTCGGTCTGAGCTGAAACACATTCCCCTCGGTATCGGCATAGAACAATGTACGCGAAACCGGATCCTGTACCAGCCGAACCCCCGCCCTCGACAGGAACATATACGTATCGACAGTTACGTAGGGATGCAGCGATCTGGGTTGAGCAACGGCCAGGTTCTGACTGGCAACGATTGCCAGAACGAACAGCCAGCAGGCTCCACCCTTTATGCCAATACCTCGTGCCATTTAGTATTCGTAGGCTCGTTTACAGGAGCAAATTTCGTGGCTGCTTCCCCATCCGCATAGTTTCATAGAACTATTTAATCTACTGAATTACCAATAAATTGACGGTGCAGATATACGGTCAGTCCAGATGGCGCAGGGCTTATTTCAGCTTCTGCTGCAGCGCTTTCATCTCCGTAACGGGCGAGGCTCGTTCGTACAGAACGTTGTAAACAGCCTCTACTATGGGCATGTCGACCTTATATTGCCGGTTGATGGCGTGGATGCTTTTTACGGCATAGTACCCTTCGGCAATCATATTCATTTCGGCCTGGGCCGACTGAATGGTGTATCCCCGGCCAATGAGTGTACCGAAGGTGCGGTTGCGGCTGAAGGGCGAATAGGCCGTAACGAGCAGATCGCCCAGGTAGGCCGAGCCGCTGAGGTCGCGGTGCTGCGGGTATACGGCATCGACAAACCGCTTGATTTCCTGCATGGCGTTAGAGACCAGTACGGCCTGAAAGTTATCGCCGTAGCCGATCCCACGCGTAATACCCGATGCCAGCGCGATAATATTTTTCATGACAGCACTGTATTCGATGCCGTAGATGTCGGCCAGGGGCGATGCCTGAACGAAGCGGCAGGTCAGCAGTTGGGCTACTTCATCGGCGCAGTCGAGGTCGGTAGAGCCGATCGTCAGGTAGGACTGCTTTTCGAGGGCTACTTCTTCGGCATGACACGGTCCGGCAATGACCGCCATCCGGCTGGTTGGTACGCCATACTGATCGCTGATCCAGTCGGTTACGAGCTGATTTTTTTCGGGAATCATACCCTTGATCGCCGAAATAACGCATTTCCCGGCGAAATCACGAGCTTCCAGCCCGCCCAGCGCATCGCCCACGAATGCCGCTGGTACGGCCAGGATGATATAATCGCTGTCTTTAAACGCGTCTCGTATTTTGGTGCAGATCTTTACCTTGCGCGGGTTGATCTGGACATCGCTGAGGTAGCTCTTGTTGTGATGAAACTGCCTGATGTGGTCGGCGTCGGCTTTGCTCCGGAGCCACCATTTGATAAGTACATTATTTTCGGAGAGGATCTTGATGAGCGCCGTAGCCCAGCTTCCCCCACCCACCATCGTTAAACGGGTTGGTTGTTGAGATTTCATGGGGTAAAGCTAGGAAAAAGCTTGTCTGGTTCAATAAAACGGCGTTTACAGCCCCGTCCCTCCCTGTGCCGATGCGTAAATGGCGTCGATAACCGTCATCAGCCGGGCCCCCTGTTCGCCGGTGCAGATGGTAGATGGTTTGCCGGCGCAGGCATCCAGAAAAGCAACGGTATTTTTCAGCTGGATGTCGACCTCATCCAGGTAGGGAAACGTGATGTCGGCCAGTTCGCCGGCCACCTCGGTATGCAGCACAAACGGGAACAGCTGCACTCCTCCCTGGCTCCCGAACACCTCCAGATTCCGGTCTACATCGACCTGGTTGTTGAGCGCAAACGTGGCCGACAGCATAATTGAGGCCTTATTTGGGAAAGACAGGTATGCCATGCCGGCATCTTCTACCTCGAACGTGTCGGGGTTCCAGGCCCCCTTCAGCCCCTTGCCACCCGCTTTGCCGATGAAATCGTAGGTATTGCCAACCACCCGGTCGGGCAGTTCGTAGTCGAAAGCCATCAGGGCCAGGTCGAGCACGTGAACCCCCAGGTCCATCAGCGCCCCGCCCCCCTGCATCTCTCTGTTAGTGAAGTAGCCCCAGCCCGGAATTCCCCGCCGACGCAGGAAGTTGGCTTTGATGTGATAAATAGCCCCCAGCCGCCCCTCCGCCTTGCAGCGCATCAGCAGTTGCCACTCGGGCGTTTGCCGGAGCTGGAAGTTGTAGCCCAGCACCAGCCCTTTTTCCGTAGCCAGTTCGGCCATGTCGCGGGCTTCCTGCGCCGTAAGCGCCGGTGGTTTTTCGCAGAAAACGTGACATCCCCACGATAAGGCCTGCCTGGTATACGGGTAATGAAATTTGTTGGGTGTACAGATCACCACCAGGTTCGGCTGGCACGCCCGGTACATAGCGTCGGCATCGGCAAACGCGTGCGGAATAGCGTGTTTGTCGGCCAGCGCACGGGCTTTGGTCTGGTCGCGGCTGCAGACGGCTACGATCTCGACTTGATCTGAACAGGCTTTCAGGGCGGGAATGTGGTTCGTATCGGCAATACTGCCTCCGCCAATAATGGCTACACGAAAAGCGGGCATAGGAATAAGGACTCGGGGTTAGGTCAGAACAGAGCGGTAAATATCACAGATTCGGGTTATCATTCCTCGCTCCTGTTTACCGGCAACTCAAAGGCTTACCGCTAACTAACTGGCATACAGCACAATTACTCACCTTTATTCTAGCTTTGTTTCCTCTCAAGCCTTTTGCCGTACCATGGAACTGTTCTTACTGCTCATCCTTACGCTTACCGCTTTCCTTTTATACAGTCGCTTTGGCTCCGTAAAACAACTGCTCGAGCAGCAGCGTACCGATATGGGCCAGCTACGCGCGGAGTTACTTCGGCTGCGCGATGAGATACGGGGCACTACCGGCGAGACAGGTCCGGCACTGATCACCCCGGCCCGCCCAACGCCCCCCGTAGCGCCCCCCCTTGCTGCGACACCGGTTCGGGAGCCGGTGCTGCCAGTGGTTATACCTCAACCAGTACCGGCTCCCGAACCGGTGTCGCAGCCCGTTACGGAATCCGCTCCGCAGCCAGCCCCAGGCCGTTTGGCAGTACCGCCCGCGGTTCGGCAACCGGCCCCACCCCGCCCGTCGTTCATCCGCCGGTTTCTGACCGACAATCCGGACCTGGAAAAATTCATTGGCGAAAACCTCATCAACAAAATCGGCATTGCCATTCTAGTTTTGGGAATTGGCTATTTCGTGAAGTACGCCATCGATCAGCAGTGGCTCAGCGAAGCCGGACGGGTAGCGATCGGCATAACGGCGGGCGCTGTACTGCTTGGCATGGCCCACCGGCTTCGGAAGACGTTTACAGCCTTCAGTTCGGTACTGGTGGGTGGTGGTCTGACGGTTCTTTATTTTACGATTGCCATTGCCTTTCATTATTACAGCCTGTTTAGCCAGACCAGCGCCTTCGTAATCATGGTCGTTATAACGGGTTTCGGGGTGCTGCTGACGCTGGCCTACAACCGGGTCGAGCTGGCCATAATGACGCTGCTTGGCGGTTTTGCGACCCCGTTCATGGTCAGCTCGGGCGAGGGAAACTATATCGTACTGTTTACCTACATCCTGATTCTGGACGTAGGGATGCTGGTTCTGTCTTACTTCAGAAAATGGCCGCAGGTTCACCTGCTGTCGTATGTCTGTACGGTTCTACTGTATGGCTTCTGGCTGTCGGTTAGCGTGGTAGACCAGCCCAACGCGCCTTATACCGGCGCCTGGGTGTTTGCCAGTTTGTTCTACGGGCTGTTTCTGACCATGAATCTGCTGCACAATCTGAAAGAGAAAGCGCTGTTTAGCCGCGTCGACATCGGCCTGCTGCTGAGTAATACGGGGCTGTACTACAGCGCGGGCATGATCACCATGGCTCATATCGACGGTGGACGCTGGCAGGGGGCCTTTACAGCCGGACTGGCGGTTGTCAACCTGGCGCTGGCCCGGTTTCTCTTCCGCCGGGCTGGCGTTGATCGCACCCTGCTCTATTTGCTGATCGGCCTGGTGGTGACCTTCGGCAGTCTGGCGATACCGGTTCAGTTAGAGGGCAACTACATTACCATGTTCTGGGCGCTGGAAGCCGTTCTACTCCTGTGGTTATCGCAGAAATCCGGTCTTCGGCTCATGGCTACCAGTGCCGTACTGGTTACCGGACTAATGCTCATCAGCCTCTGGATGGATTGGGAATCGATGTACGGTGACGGGGCCGTTCAGTTGCTGCCTGTCATCCTCAACAAAGCCGTTATTACCAGCCTGGTGGCCATTGGCGGTCTGGTCGGCTCCCGCCAGTTACTGGGTCGGCAGGAAGCCCCTATTCCTTTCTGGCCCGCCAATCTGGTCATCAGCCGGTACCGCCAGTTTCTGAGCTATGTCCTGCTGATTACGATCTACCTGGCCGGTGCCCTGGAAACGAACTATCAGGCTATTAACCAGTATGGCTTCGGCCCTAACCGGCTAGCAGTCCTTGGTGCCTACAACATGCTGTTTGCGGGTGTTATGCTAGCGCTGGCCTACCGATCGGGTATCCAGAGCTGGCTACGCCAGGCCGCTGGCCTGGGGCTATTGTTCCTGCTTCTGTACGTCTTTGTGTTCGCAACGGCCCCGCTGGGCGTACTGGCTGACCATTATTACGGAACAAGCCCATCGCTGGCGGGTTTTGGCTGGCATTACCTCAGTCTGGCCTCGCTGGCCGGCATATTGATCCTGCTTCAGCGAATTATTGCCCGGCTCGACCCGTTGCCGGCCGCTGTTGCCCGATACTGGCCGTGGGTGCTGGGGTTCGTGGTGGTGTATGCGGCCAGCTGGGAGCTGTTCAACCATGTTGTGTTCAGCCGTTTCCCGGGGGTAGCTATCGCACAAACCAGCGGGCAGAAAGCCCTTTCCTACGACCAGTTCGACGCCGTTCTCCAACAGGTGACTACGGTTGGGCTGCCCATTCTGTGGGGCATTTGCGCCTTCGTGTTCATGTGGCTGGGGCTGTCGCGCAAAAACCGGAGCTTCCGGGTTCTGTCGCTGGCCTTGTTCGCGCTGACCCTGCTCAAGCTGTTTCTGTACGACATGCGCGACATTTCGGAAGGAGGCCGGGTAGCTGCATTTATCATTCTGGGTGTGCTGCTGCTCGTGATCTCGTTCATGTACCAGCGCATCAAAAAACTGCTCAGTGCCGACCAGCCCGATTCGCCCGTCCTATGAGAAGATTGATTTGTATGGGCGCTGTGCTGTGTTTACCCATGCGACTCAGCGTGGCGCAGTCGTACCGGTACCGGGCCGACCTGGAACCGGTGCGGCAGTCGGGTTTTCACCGGATCATGCTCCCATCATCCGTAGTGGGCCAGCTTAACAACACACTGGGCGACATCCGGCTGGTCGACAATCAAGACCGGGAAGTCCCATACCAGCTCCGCCAATCGGGAGCAGGCCCGACCAGCCGGTTCGTGGCTTACTCGATCGTCAGCCGGAGCAGCGTACCGGACCGGTATACGACGCTGGTTGTTCAGCCACCCGACCAGAAACCGATCCAATCGCTGACCCTGCTGGTCAAAAATGCGCGTCTTCAGAAACAGGCCCGGCTCAGCGGCAGTAACGACAACCGGCAGTGGTTCGGCATACGCGAAGACGTCGTGCTCGAATCGCCTGATAGCAAAGACCATACATCCGGTCGCCTGCAGCTGGACTTTCCGCTGAGCGACTACCGGTTCTACCGGCTCGACCTGGCCGACTCGCTGACGGCGCCGTTGAACATTCTCCAGATTGGTGGGTATCAGCCGGTAGTCGTAACGCCTTCGTATACGCCGATCAACGGCCTGCAGCAGCAACAGCTAGCCACCAAAACGACCACCCATACCGATATACGGCTAACTTTTTCGGCCCCGGCCCGGATTGACAGGCTCGTTATTCCGATCAATAGGCCCGCCCGGTATGAGCGCCGGGCCGAACTCGGCCTGATCAGCCGGCGGAGGGGCCGTCGCCGGCGGGTCGAGACGGAATTTGAAGTGATTCGGTCATTCACTCTCCGCTCCGGCGACAGTGCGGTAGTGCTGCTTTCGGGTCTGCGTACGCCCAGTCTGCATCTGATCATTCACAACGGAGACAGCCCCCCTTTGCAGCCTGGGCGTATTCGGGCATACCAGCGCACGACCTGGCTCACGGCCGATCTAAGCGCCGGTACGCCCTACGCGTTGCTCCTCGGCAGCGAGCAGCTGTCAGCGCCCCGGTACGATTTGACAACGTTCAGCACCCTATTGCCCGACGCGTTACCGATTATCAACCTGGCTCCACTCAGACCGATGAATACCGACCCGATCAGCGATGCAGGTTCGATCGATACCAGGTGGTTCATCTGGCCGGCGCTCGGTCTGGCCCTGCTGATCATGGCGATTCAATCGTACCGACTGATCAAGGAGATGCAACGCCCCGTTTCCTGAACCCGCCCACCAGCGCCTTTATGGAATAACCGTAACCGATCGGTATACCGGTGTTTCGACGGGGGTCGACACACTGATTTCGCGAATAACCACGTCGAGTCCGTTTGATAGTTTGAGGGTATAGGTTCCCGAGGCTAGTTCGCTCAGATCCAGTTGCAGGCGGGTTTTAGTTTCGGTCTGGAGCATAGTCCGGTTGAAGCAGGCATTTCCTTGCTGATCCAGCAGCTGAATCGATACCTCGCCCCCCAGTTCTTTATCGATGTTCACCACCAGTTTACCACGTATAGACACGTAGGCCCCCACCTGATAATGGGCTAGTTTGGTTGGTCGGTCGCGCCGGGGCAGCGGGGCGGCCATAGTCAGGTTGACAAGAAAGGTCAGAAGCAGTGTTGTTGCGAGTCTGTTCATAGTAGTAAGAGGTTAGTTGTTTTGTGCTTAGTCGCGAGATAAAGACACGCAGCAAACCAAACATTGCGCCTATCTGGACAAATGGCTCATTTTGTCCATAAGTGGCAGCAGCTGACCCCGGTATCCGGGCTGGTCATAAACGCCAAAACGCCCGACGGAACAGCGTCGGGCGTTTTGGCATCAGGCAGTCAGAAACCGATTACTCTTCTTTTTCTTCTGTCTTTTTCTTGGCTTTATTCGGATCACGTTTCGTCACCAGCTCGCCGTCTTTCAGCTTTTTGGATACCGCAATGAACGGACCGGAAATGATCTGCTCGCCCGGCTTCAGCCCCGATATCACTTCGATATTCTCGAAGTCGCTGATCCCGGTTTTCACCTCGCGCTGCACGGCCTTACCGCCGACGTTTACAAACACCAGCTCCTTCACCGCTTCCTTTTTCTCGACCTGACCGGCTGGCTTCTCATCGACTGTGCCGCTGGGCCGATCAGTCTGTTCCGGCGTCTCTACCTCCGCACCGCGCGTCGTTACCGCGGCAATCGGCACCGCCAGCACGCCCGATTTCCGGTCGGTAATCACCTCCACCGAAGCCGTCATACCTGGTTTGAAGGGATATCCTTTCTTGTCTTTCTGGGCCAGCAGGTCGGCATACGAGCTGTTGAGAATCTTGATTTTGACTTCAAACTCCGTTACGGCATCCGACGACAGCGCTGCGGCTGTAGCCCCCGACGAACTCGTAAGTCCGTTGGCCGTATTGGCAATTTCGTAGACAACCCCTTTGAACTTACGACCCGCCGTGGTGTACGAATCCACCTCAATGTCGGCCGTATCGCCCAGGTTCACCCGAACGATGTCGTTTTCGTTAACGTTTACGCGCACTTCCATGTTCTGGAGGTTTGCGATACGCATAATTTCGGTACCGGCCATCTGGGATGTACCGACCACGCGCTCGCCCAGCTCAACGTTCAGTTTGGAAACCGTGCCGTTTACGGGGGCGTAGATGGTTGTTTTGCGCAGGTTTTCGGTAGCATCCCGCAGGCTCGCTTCGGCACTTTGAATGCTGAACTGAGCGGCCCGTACGTTTGCTTTTGCCGCTTCAACTTCCTGCTGGGCTACGTTGTAGTTGGCCTCGCTGGTTTCCAGATCGGCCGAAGAAATCACTTTATCCGCAAACAGTTTCCGGTTACGGTCATAATCGGCCTTGGCCCGGATCAGCCGCGCACTCGATTGCGATACCGACGCTTTCGACTGTTCCAACTGCGCCCGGCTCTGGTTCACCGTAGCCCGCGCCCGCGCCAGCAGCGACTCGTAGTTGTCGGGCCGGATACGAACCAGCAGCTGACCCGCCTTAACCGGATCACCTTCGTTTACGTACAGGCCAATAATTTCGCCTGATACGTCGGGGCTGATTTTTACCTCTACCTGGGGCTGAACCCGGCCCGACGCACTGACGCGCTCGGTAATATTGGTTCGCTTAACCGTTGCAAAGTCTACTTCGGTCATCTTGGGCTTCCCGATCATGCCAGCCTGCTTAGCGGCTACCAGACCTCCCACGAGTAGCACAACGAGTCCACCCAATATCCACCAGATGCGGTTCGATTTCTTCTTCATAGTTCATTATTGAGTGATCGAGCGATGCGTGATTCGGCGCCTTCTGAGCCGGCCGCTCCATCACAGATTCACCCAATTACCTATTAAAACGTAAGCGGTTTATTCTGATAAAAGTCTAATATCTTGGTCCGGAACACGTAATCGTACTTGGCCTGCACCAGGCTGGCGCGCGCCCGGTCGAGGTTACTCTTCGCAATGTTATAATCTACGGCATTGATGGCCCCGGCGTTGAACCGGTTTTCTGATGCCCGGAAGGCCTGCTCAAAGGCGGTTACCTGCGTCAGGGTAGCCCGGTATCGGTTGCCCGATGCCACTAAATTAGCGTAAGCGTTTTCAATATTTTGCCGCAGCGCCAGCCGGGTGTTGTCGGCCTGCAACTCGGAGTTCTGCCGGTTGATCGTAGCCAGCTGCACCCGGGTGCGGGCCTGATACCGGTTAAAGATCGGCACCTGAAGCGTAAGCCCCAGCGACCGGTTCTGGTTATTCTTGAACTGCTCGGCGAAGTTAAAATTCTCGAACGAGTAATTCGGCTGATCGATGAGAATCGTTTGTTGTATGCCGTTAATGGTGATCGTTTGCGGAATCTGCGTGACGCCATTCTCGATCCGGCGTTGGGCACCGAAGTTGGAGTACAGGGTCGTTACACCACCATTTAAGGTCAGCAGCGGCATGTAGTTACCCCGGGCTACCCGAACCCCTACCTCATCGCTCCGCACCCGCAGGTCGGCGGCCCGCACATCGGGCATGTTATTGGTCGCAATTTCGTAGACCTGCTGGGGCGACGCATCGTAATCGGCTACGTTCGGATCGGGCAGCGACACGGGCTGCACACTGATGGCCTGATTGCCAAACAGGTTCATGGCCTGAAGCAGGGCTACCTTGGCCAGATCGATGTTGTTCTGCGCGTTCACGATGGCCAGCTCGTCAGTAGCCCGCTGAGCCTGCAAATCGAACAACGCCGACTCGGCCGCAGCACCGGCGTTGACCAGTTTCTGCGTCCGCTCGTACTGCGACCGGCTCACGTCGGCCTGCCGCTGGGCAATGGCCAGCTGCTCCTGCCCCGTCAGTACGTTCAGGTAGTTCTGTACCACCAGCAGGATGACGTTGTTCTGAGTGGCCAGCAGGTTCTGTTCATTCGATTGAACCAGCAGCGCATTCTGCCGGATGGTATTTTGCAGAATGCCTCCGTTGTAGACCGTTACCGACGATGTCAGCTGAAAGTTGTTCGACAGAATGGAGCGCTCAACAAACTGGTTGGTTACGGGGTTTACGTTAAAACCCGAGCTGAAGTTCTGGGTTGCAAATCCGTTCAGGTTGGGCAGCCGGTTGAGCTTGGACTGTTGCAGCTGAACGTTGCTGTTGTTCACCTGAAGCTGGCTTTGCCGAACAGTGATGTTATTTTTCAGCGCAATTTCGATGCACTGCTGCAGGCTGAGCTGCTGCGACGGAGCGATGACTGCGTCGCCCGTTGCGGGCGAAACGGCCGCTGGTGGATTGGTGGTCGACTGAGCCAGACTGGTCAGCGCGCTCCAGCCAAAACAACACCCCATTACTCCGATTCGTAGAAAGCGCATGCGTCTTGTATTCATTGTGTTTGATGATTCAATGTTACAAACTTACCTTCGGCGCAGCTATCGTTTTAGGATAAACGGCGCAAACCAAGCATGTTTCTGGTTTATAATTCGGATTTACTCGCTGAAGATGCCTTTCTACTGACGGCCAACGACCGGGCATTTCAATATGGTGACGGTCTTTTTGAGACCATTCGTTACGAAGCTGGGCAACTGTGGTTCTGGGATGATCACCTCAGCCGACTAACAGCAGGCATGGCTGCGCTCCACCTGTTGGCACCGGCTGCAGCCTGGTCAGAGACGCTGCAGCAGCGTGTTCTGGCCCTGCTGGCGGCCAACGGGCTGACGCAGGCCAGCGCCCGGGTCAGAATTCAGGTCTGGCGGCAGACCGGAGGCCTCTATACGCCCACGACCAACCAGCTTAACCTGCTGATAACAGCCCGGCCCGGTCAGCCATTTGCTATAACCAATCAGGCAAAAATAGGTATTTATCCAGATATACAATTAGCGTATTCTCCCATTTCAGGCTACAAAACCTCCAATGCGTTACCGTATGTACTGGCGGGGTTATTTAAGCAAGAACAAGGCTATCAGGATGCTATTCTGCTCGACCAGCAGGGTCATCTGGCGGAGTGCGTAGCGTCGAACCTGTTCTGGTTTCGGCAGGATGTGCTGCATACCCCGTCGTTACAGACCGGCTGCATCAACGGTATTGCCCGGCGCCAGCTGCTGCGGGCCTTTCCCATGGTTCGGGAGGGGCTTTTCCTGCCTGCCAGCCTGGCCGAAGCAGAGTTGGTGTTTACCGCCAACGTCATGGGTATTCAGGTGTACAAAGGGCGGCTGAGCGAAACGCTTCAGGCCAGGCTCCTGACCCTGTTCAGCCCGGCCTGACCACCAGCCGCTTACAGGACCGTACCAACCGCAGGCTGGCCACTCTCTTCGAGCCATCCGTCTTTCAGCCGCACGATGCGGGACCCGTATTCGGCGTTTAGCTCGGAGTGTGTCACCTGCACGATGGTAACCCCGTCTTTCTGGTTCAACTCCCGAAACAGTTCCATAATATCACGGGCCTGATCGGAATGCAGGTTGCCGGTAGGCTCGTCGGCAAAGATGACGCTCGGCTGGGCCGCCAGCGCCCGCGCAATACCGACCAGCTGCTGCTGCCCACCCGACAGTTGAGCCGGGAACAAATCTTTTTTGGCCACCATATTGAACCGGTCGAGCAGCTCAGCCACCCGGCTTTTACGCTCCGAGCTGCCTACGCCTTTGTACAGTAGCGGAGTCTCGATGTTTTCATACACCGTCAGTTCGTCAATCAGGTGGTAGGCCTGAAACACAAAGCCGATCTGCGTCCGGTGGAGTTCGGTCCGGCGTTTTTCACTCAGTTTCTGAACGGGCTGATCGGCAAACAGATACTCCCCTTCCGACGGCTCTTCGAGCAGGCCCAGAATGTGAAGCAGGGTACTTTTACCCGATCCGCTTGGCCCCATGATTGACACAAACTCGCCCTGCGCGATGCTAAGATTGATAGTCCGTAGTACATAAACCCGACCAAATCCGGCCGGGTAGTATTTCGACACGTTGCGAAGTTGAATCATAATTGATTTATTTTGAGTTACTTCAGTGGCACTGGTATTCCGTAATTTGCGGGCCGCGGCTGCAGCCCGGCGCCCTGACCCCGACACCCTGTTCAAGCGCCGTGCCAGCTTCCTTTTTGAGCTGTCTGTCAGTTGATTACCTAAAATAAAACCACTACAGCGTCCGATAGCGGACAGGAATTCCTCTGAAACCGGACACTTTTTTTTGAGGTTCATGCAACAATAAGCCATTAACTCGCATCTTGTATCAAATCATTAACTTGTTTCAGCCATGAAAATACTTACTGTGCTGCTGGTTCTCTTTACGGCGAGTCTGAACACGACCAGCCGTGACTGGAAAAAAGACCGGCCTATATCGAGCTTTACGAAACTAAGCGTTTCGAGTGGCATTGACGTTTACCTGACGCAGGGCAACAGCGAAAGGCTGACGATCGAATCCAAAGGGGTTGATGAAGAAGACGTGAAGTCGGAAGTTCGCAACGGCACCCTCCGGCTCTATATCGAGCGCAAAGGAGGAAACTGGGGGTTCAACTTCGGGCGTGACCGCTACGTCAAGGCCTACCTGACGTTCAAACAGCTGACCGATCTGCAGGCGTCGGGGGGAGCCGATGTGCTGGGCCAGGGAACGCTCTCGTTCAATGACCTGAACGTCGATGCATCGGGTGGGGCTGATATTAAGCTGACCCTGAAAGCAAACGACCTGAACGCGTCGGCCTCGGGCGGAGCTGATCTGCTGATCGAAGGGTCGGCCCGGGTACTCAACGCCAGCGGCTCGGGCGGAGCCGATCTCGACGCCCGCAAGCTGGTTGTCGAAGTTGGCAACGCGGTCTCCTCGGGCGGGTCTGACGTGTATATCAACGCCACCCGCGAGTTAAGTTTGAAAGCCTCGGGCGGCTCTGATATTTATTACTACGGTTCGGCCCGGGTTCTGGGCAAGAGCGAGTCGGGCGGGTCCGATATTACAAAAAGAAACTAAACAGCCGACCAGCTGACCACGATGCGACCGGGCGTTTGTAATAAACGACCCGGTCGTATTGCGTTTGTACGATGGCCAGCGTAGTGGGCCGACCCGCTCTGGTGTGGGTAGAGAGGTAAGTCCGGGCGTCGTCATAACTATCGAAGCCCGTCAGATGGGTACGTTTTTCGGTATGCTGACACGCGATATAGCGGGGCGCCGGCGACGTTGCCAGCAGCCCGGTAACGCAGAAATCATGGTTCAGGACGCCCATAGTGATGCTTCGCAAAGGGTACGAACTTTATCGCGCGACCGTTTCAGGCGCATTTTCACGGCACTCTCTTTCAAGTTCAGCTTTTTGGCAATCTGAAGCACATCCAGCCCTTCCTGATACTTCATCCGCAGAATCAGCGCTTCCTGCGGAGCAATAGACTCCATGGCTTTGGCCAGCTGCTGCAGGTTATTTTCAGCACTCTCACCGTCAGCCGACTGCGCTACGGCGTATTCGGTTTCCTGATCCAGACCGGTTGTGGCCAGCCGGTTCGACCGCTTGATCTGATCGATGCAGTAGTTGTAGGAGATCGAATAAAGCCAGGTTGAAAACGACGACCGCTCTTGAAAACGATCCAGGTGAGCAAACATGCGCAGGAAAATATCATGAGTATAATCCTGGGCCTGCTCCGAATTTTTTGTCATGGAATAACATCTGTTGTATACCTTGCGTACATATCGGTTATACAACAGCTCAAAACACTCGTTAGGGTTAGTATTACGGTACTGACGAATAACTTCTTCGTCATTCAATGCTGGTTTCATACGTTTGGAAGTGGTAGAAGTTTTGGGGTAGTTGACTTAAGTACTTTCTTGTTCTTTGATGACCCAAATTTGATCTTACTGTTATAGTTTGTGGCCAATTATTCGATGAACTGTACCGTTTTGCCGATTTTTGGAAAACCTAAGTCGATATTCCATTCTAATTTGTAATTATTTCATCTAATAATTTTATAATTTGTTACCCATATTGGTATATTGCTAAGGTTTTAATCTCACTGCTTGTACATGAAAGGAATTGTATTTACGGAACTTTTAGAAATGGTTGAGGACCAGTATGGTTACGCGCTGGTAGACACCATATTAGACCAAAGTAATCTTCCTTCCGGAGGCATTTATACGGCCATTGGCACGTATGATCATGGCGAGATGGTTACTTTGCTGCACAGTCTTAGCCAGCATACCACTACCCCTGTTCCAGAGCTCCTGCGCGCGTATGGCCGGTACATGTTTGGCTCCTTCACCCGCAATTATTACCAGTTTATCGAGCGATCTACCTCTGCCTTTAGTTTACTAAACTCCATTCAGCATTACATTCATGTTGAAGTGAGAAAACTATATCCGGATGCGGAGTTGCCCCACTTCGCCATGGAGCAGCCTTCAGAAAACCACCTGAAGATGTATTACCAGTCGGAGCGGAAACTATCAGATTTCGCCTATGGTCTGATCGAAGGGTGTCTGGCTCATTATGGAGAAACCGCCACCATCCGGAAAACGGAGCTGACCCCCGATGGCAGTCAGGTTTTGTTCGACATCGTGAAAGACTAAGCGTATGCCCGACAACGACATAGACCTGATCAAAAGGCGGTTGGCGCGGGAAAAAGCAGCCCGTTTGCAGGCAGAGGCCATACTTGAAAAAAAAGCGCTGGCCCTCTATAATGCCAACAACCAGCTCCAGCACCTCAACGACCACCTCGAACAGCAGGTGCGCGACAAGCTGGGCGAGCTGGAGCAGAGCGAACAACGCTATCGGCAACTGATCGAATCGGTACAGGACATCATCTATAAAATTTCGCCCAGGGGGTATTTCACATTCGTCAGCCCGGTGGTTGAGAAATCGCTCGGCTATACCGAAGCGGAATTTGTCGGTACGCATTTTACGCGCTTCGTCGATGACGACTACCGCAAACCCCTGACCGATTTTTACCTGGCCATGATGACCGAAGGCCAGGATAGTACCTACAACGAGTTTCCGATTCGGTCAAAAGACGGTCGCCACGTCTGGATTGGTCAGACCGTGCGGCCGATTACGGTCGATGGTCAGATCGTAGAACTGGTAGCCGTGGCTCGTGACGTATCGGACCGCAAACTGGCCGAACAGGAGCTGGCCAAGGCCCGTCAGGTAGCCGAAGAAGCCCAACGGGCCGAAAAACAGTTTCTGACCAACATGAGCCATGAGATCAGAACGCCCCTCAACGCCATCATCGGGATGTCGCACCTGCTGTTCGATACGCAGCCAACCCGCCAGCAACGCGAATACATCGATATCCTGAAGACGTCGGCCGACTTTCTGCACAGCCTGATTTCTGACCTGCTCGACATGACCAAAATCGAAGCAGGCCGCATTGAAGTGAGTCCGCGCCCCTTCGATCTGGCGGGGCTGCTGCGGGCTACCCAGAAGGTATTCGAAATCAAGCTGCACAACCGGCCCGTTACCATCGACGTGATGCACGACGCTCGTATTTCGGGCGATTTTATCGGCGACGATGTCATGCTGAACCAGATTCTGATGAACCTGATCGGCAACGCCGAAAAATTCACGGAAGAAGGCAGTATTCAGATCACCGCCCGGATTGTACAGGAAGACGACAACCGCTGCTGGATCGAGTTCAGCGTGACCGATACGGGCGTCGGCATCCCGGAAGACAAGCAGGGTCTGATTTTCAAGAAGTTTAGACAGGTAAATCCGCAGGGTCACAAGTACAAGGGAACGGGGCTCGGCCTGGCCATCACCAAAGAGCTGGTCGAGATTCAGGAAGGAACCATCAGCGTCAGAAGCCAGAACGGACAGGGAAGTACTTTTACGTTCAAGTTACCCTACGTCCGCGCCACGGCCACGACCGACAACCGGGATGCTGGCAACCCCGTTCTGAAGACGGTGGGTAAACTGCCCGTCAGCCACGTTATGGTCGTTGAAGACAACCTGATGAACCAGACCTATATCGGCAGTCTGCTCACCAAGTGGAAAATTCCGTTCACGCTGGCATCGGACGGTAAAAAAGCCGTTGAGGAAGCCAAACAGCAGCGGTTCGACATGATCCTGATGGATATTCAGATGCCGATTATGGACGGCTACGAAGCCACCGTGGCCATCCGGAGTACCCACAACCCCAACCAGCACGTACCCATCATCGCCCTGACAGCCTCCGCCATGCTCGATCACAAAAGCCTGGCGATGGAAGTAGGCATGAACGACTTCCTGACCAAGCCTTTTGAGCCGAGTCAGCTGCTGAACATACTGGAGCGATACGCCCCAACGGCCGCGTCGGAAGCCGCCCCCCGTAAATCAGACCCTTCGGTTAAGCCGAAACCCACCTTACCGGCCGATGATGTCCTGGACCGGCAGCGCTTGTTCGAACTATACGGTTCGGATAAAGAGCATGCCGCCGAAATGTTCGCCACGTTTCTGGACGATGTGGTACCTGAATTACTCCAGTTACCTGACCTTTGTACCGACCAGAACTGGTCAATGCTGGCTTCTATGGCCCATAAGCTGAAGCCAACGCTGGGTATGGTGGGCCTGTCGAGACTGGAAGATGAACTCCGTCAGATTGAACGGGGCCTGGGCCAGAACATTGATAAAGAGCCGCTGGTGCAACGTTGTCAGGCGCTGGTCGAAGAGGTTACGGACCTGTTGCCGGTCTTACGGAACGAGATAAAAACGCTTTCTCCAAAAGCTTAATCGATGAGCTTGACATGTATCATTGTAGATGACGAGCTGATGGCGCGGAACGCGTTGCAGCGCATGTGCGAACAGCACGAGGCCCTGAGCGTGGTCGGTACCTTTGCCGGCGCAGCACCAGCGCTGGATTACCTGGCCGAACACAGCGTTGACCTGATCTGGCTCGATGTTGAAATGCCGGATTTGTCAGGCTTCGGACTGCTCGAACAGCTGTCGTCTATTCCGCTGGTGGTGCTCACCACCAGCAAGACCGAGTATGCCTACGATGCGTACCAGTATCAGGTAACCGACTACCTGAAGAAGCCAATTACCCTGCCCCGGTTTAAAATTGCCGTGGAGCGGGCGCTGGAACTGGGTGTGCGTAATCGGCCAACGGTATCGCAGGATCGGCAGGAAATTTACATCAAAACCGACGGGCGCTATATCCGGCTCCCGTTCGAAACCATCGCTTATATTGAGAATATGGGCGACTACGTCAAGATCTTCACCACGACACAAACCTATATTGTGTACGCTACCATGAAGTATATCGAGGAGAAGCTGGGCCCACAGTTTCTGCGGGTTCATCGATCGTATATCGTTCACCTCGACAAGATCGTGGATATCGAAGAGAATACGCTGGTTATTCAAAACAAGGTAATTCCAATCAGTCGGGCCAACAAGTCCGAACTGATGAACCGGCTGAACCTGTTATGACTGATCAACGACGCCTGCCGACTCCATTAAACTCAATATACTTACGATGAATACTTTCTCCGTTCATGATCCGGCTCACTCCCGTGGTCCTGACCTTGCCCCGGCAACGGTCTCTGCCATTCAGGATGAGCTGGCGGCCATGCCGCTCCTGACTGCTCCCGAAAAGGTACTTGTTAAGGATGTATGGAATAAATTCCTGGCTTTTCAGGACATGCTTGTCGAGCTGTTCTTCGAACGGCTCCTGCACGAGAACCCCGACCTGGCCGATCGGCTGGGCGATTCGGTCGATCTGGTTCCGGGTTATTTTGCGCAGCTGTTCGACCAGAGCGTGCGGCAGCTGATCCCGCAAACGGAGCGTATCCTGCGCGAGAGTTACCGGGGTGTATACCCGTCTCAACCGGCTCATCATCAGCCGATCGATCAGCAGATAGCGCTCCTGACCGACCTGGGTATGCGCCCCGTTCACTGGATTTCCGCCCGCCGGGTGTGGATGTGGACCATTGCTCAGGTACCACACCTCGAAGACTATGACCGGGATAACATAGCGCGGGGCAACGAATCGGCTTTTTACCGCTTTTTCTCGCTTCATTTACTTCCCACGGCTTTCGACGTCGATCGGGCCTATGCCAGCATGCTGACGCCAGACATGGTACAGGTCATGCGGAAAAGCTGCGAGATTATGGCGGCCAACGCACTGTCCACCGGTACGGAGTTTTACCAGGAGCTGTTTCAGACCCAGCCCGATCTGCTGCCCTATTTCGGCCGTACCGACGTAGACGGGCTGGCCGAACACCTGATGCATACGCTGGTGTTTCTGACGCGCTCGCTCGAAGCAGGCCGGGATGTAGCGACGGAGCTCCGCGACCTGGGCCGTACCCACCTGCGGGCCGGCATTCCGCCGGAGGCCTATCCTAAACTGGTGGCCCCCATGCTGGCGGTTATGAAACGGCATCTGCCCAACTTCTCCGCCGAACAGGAGCAGGCCTGGTCGATGCTCCTCATCCGGGTGAGCCATGTGCTGCAGCAGCCCATGATCAGCGTACAGCGGCTACTGGCCTCGGCCCGGGAATTTATTGACCAGCTGGCCGCCGAGCTGGAGTGGACCCAGGCCGACCGGATTCGGCGGTGGGGCGAAGTGGAACGGGAAATCAGGGCAACGGGTACCTACACGCAGACCTACGACGAACTGTCGTACGGGGCGCAGCTGGCCTGGCGAAACGCCACCAAATGCATCGGGCGCATCTCGTGGCGGAACATGCTGGTTCGGGATATGCGGCACGTGAACGACCCCGACGCGATGTTCCGCGAGTGCGTCGAACACATGCGTCTGGCTACCAACGGCGGCATTATTCAGACCGTGATGACCGTTTTCCGCCCCAAAAAACCCGCCGAACGCTGGGGGCCGCGCATCTGGAACAGCCAGTACGTCCGGTTTGCGGCTTACGAGCAACCCGACGGCTCGATACTGGGCGACCCCGCCAACCTGAAACTCACCCAGGCCATTGTCCGGCAGGGCTGGACTCCCCCGGCCGACAAAACAGCCTTCGATTATCTGCCGCTGGTCATCGACGTACCCGGTCAGCAGCCGCGTCTGTATTCGTTTCAACCCGACGATGTGCTGCGGGTAACGCTCGAACACCCGCAGTACCCGGCGTTTGATGCCCTCAACCTGCAATGGTGTGCGGTTCCGGCCATTACCAATTTCCGGCTCGACATCGGGGGCGTACAGTACGGTTGTGTGCCGTTCAACGGCTGGTTTATGGAAACCGAAATTGCCCGCAACCTCTGGGAAGAAGGCCGCTACAACCTGGCCGAACCCATTGCCCGCAGCTTCAACCTGGACACCTCCAGCGCGCTCTGGCACGACCGCGCCTTTCTGGAGCTGAACGCAGCCGTACTGCATTCCTTCACCAAAGCCCGGGTTACGCTGGTCGATCACCAGACGGCCGCCCGCCAGTTTATGACCCACGATCAGCGCGAAAAACGAGCCGGGCGCGAGTGCCCGGCCCAGTGGTCGTGGGTGGTGCCGTCGGCCGGCGGCAGTACTACGCCCGTCTGGCACCACGAAATGCGGGATTTCTACCTGAACCCCAGCTTCCACTACGCGGCCGACCGCTGGTCGGTCATTGACGATCAGTACGTCATGGCTGATGATCACGTCATGGCCTCGACACCCGTAGCGCAGCGGCTGCTCATTCTGTACGGATCGGAAACCGGCACGTCTGAAAGCTATGCCCACCAGACCGCCCGCCGGCTGAGTCGATACCATCCGCGGGTTATGGCGCTCGACGAATACGATCTGACTCAACTCCCTCAGGAACAGTGGCTGCTGATTATTTCATCCACGTTCCGAAAAGGAGAGCTACCGGCCAACGCCCAGCGCTTTTATACCCAGATCAGACAGTTGCCCGATGGAGCCCTCAGCAAGCTTCATTTTGCGGTACTGGCTCTGGGCAATACCGTTTATCCGCACTTCTGCGCTGCCGGCATCATGCTGGACCAGCAGCTGGCCCGGCTGGGTGCTAACCGGGCAGCCGCCCTGCACAAAGCCGATGAAATCAACGGCCAGGCCGCTACTTTCCGGCAATGGCTGGGTCTGGTAGCCCGCTTGCTGGGCGAAGATCCGAGCCGATCGACCGAGGAGCAGACTAGCCGGGCCGACTGGAAACTTCAGGTGTCGTTCGTTGACGCGGAGCATGTCGATAGCGCCGAGACGGATAAGCGGCTCCATCGCCACCCCGGCGTCGACGTGCCCGTCATCACCAACCGCGAACTGCTTAAGGAGGTGATTGTAGGCAGCCGGTCTACCCGTTTCATTGCCTTCGATATTTCAGAGACCGGCCTTACCTACGAAACCGGCGACCACGTTGTCATTTACCCGCACAACCCACCCGAACTGGTGGAGCGGATTTGCCGCCAGATCAACGTAGACGCCGACGCCTATTTTTACACCTCCCTGACAACCCCGGAAGGAGCCGACGTCCTGGGCGATCATACGTACCCGGCTCCGGTGCGGGTAGGCGACGTGCTGATCAAAGACCTCGATCTGTCGCTTCGCGAACCCTACGACGAGCTTGTTGATGCCCTGCTGGCGGCTGCCCAGGACCCGGCCGAACGCGCCATGCTGGCGAGCTGGAGTGAACTGCTGAACCGCGACGAGTATGACGCCGATGGGCAGGCCCTCAAAAAACACATGGCAGACGCGTTTATGAGCGTCTGCGATTTGCTGGATGCGTTTCCGTCGGCACCGCTCACGTTTGGTCAGCTCATTGAGCTGCTACCCCGCCAGCGCCCCCGCCTGTACTCGATTTCGTCCTGCTCACTGGTGTACCCGACCGAGATCCACGTTACGGTTGGGGTTGTGCAGATCACCACCGACGAAGGCTATACCCGACCGGGTTTGTGTTCCAACTACCTGGCCCGACTAACCACGGGTGATCATGTCAGACTATCGGTACGCACCTCCAACTTCCGCCCCCCGCGCGATCCGCAGGCGCCGATGCTCATGGTCGGACCTGGTACGGGCCTGTCGCCCCTGGTTGGTTTTCTGCAGCACCGCGAAGTACAGCTCCGCATGCTCCGGCAGGCGCAGCAGTCGGCCAGCGGTCATACCCTGTCCGATGCGCCGTCGGCTACGCTCAACTACCCCGGCAGCCCGCTGCTGAAAGCCCGGAACGGTCGGCCTAAAACCGGCTGGAGCTCGGCCCGGCCGGGCGAAACCCGCCTGTTTTTCGGCTGCCGCAACCTGAACGACTACCTCTACCAGCAGGAACTGGAAACCTGGCACGAAGAAGGCATCCTGACCCACCTCGACGTTGCCTTTTCCCGACTGGGCGAAGACCGCATCTACGTACAGGATTTGATGGGACGGCAGGGAGCCGCTATATGGGAGGTGCTATCGCAGCCCGATTGCCACTACTATGTCTGCGGAGACGCCAAGATGGCCGATGATGTATTTGCCGTTCTGCTGAATGTGGCCCGCACGTATGGCGGCCTGTCGGCTACCGAAGCGGTCGAGTTTTTCAGGACCATGCAGCACGAAAACCGCTTCTTCATGGACGTCTGGGGGGTATTGCTCAACTTCAAACAGTCGATGGCCGAAGTGCAGGCCGCCAAGTATACGCAGGGAGAACGCTGGTTAATGGATCGAATCGGGTAATTTTGCCCACTCATTCATCCGTTCACGCTCTTGACACCGACTCTCGGAATTCTGGGCGGAGGGCAGCTGGGCCTTATGCTCCTGCAAGCCGCCATTGACTGGAACCTGCGTGTGCACGTGCTCGACCCCGACGCCGACGCACCCTGCCGCCATTTATGTACTCAATTCAACACCGGCTCCCTGACCGACTACGATACCGTGTATCAGTTCGGCCAGGGAGTCGATGTGCTGACGATTGAGATTGAACGCGTTAATGTAGACGCCCTCGAAGCCCTCGAACGCGAAGGAAAGCGCGTATACCCGCAGCCCGCCGTCATCCGCGTCATTCAGGATAAACGACTCCAGAAGCAGTTCTACCGCGACAATAACCTGCCCACGGCCGATTTTACCCTGACCGACAACCGCGCTGACGCCATCCGGCAGATCAACCAGAACCCGGCCTTACTACCCGCCTTTCATAAACTCGGCCGCGACGGGTACGACGGGCGGGGCGTTCAGCGGATTGCTGCCGCAGCCGACGCCGACAAAGCCTTCGACGCGCCGGGCGTACTCGAAAAAGCGGTCGACTTCGAGAAAGAGCTGGCCGTTATCGTGGCCCGTAATGAACGGGGTGACGTGCAGACGTTCCCAACGGTAGAGATGGTCTTTCATCCAGAGCTGAACCTGGTCGAGTACCTCTTCGCCCCCGCCGAAATTACCACCGATATAGACCGGCAGGCGCAGGCCATAGCCCGCCAGACGGCCGATGCGTTTGGCATTGTTGGGCTGCTGGCGGTTGAGCTGTTTCTCGACAAAGCTGGTAACGTACTCATCAACGAAGTAGCGCCCCGGCCCCACAACAGCGGTCATCATACCATCCGGGCCAACGTAACCTCGCAGTTTGAACAACACTGGCGGGCCGTTCTGAACTACCCCCTGGGTAACACCGACGCCTACCAGCCAGCCGCCATGCTCAACCTGCTGGGCGAAGACGGGCATACCGGCCCGGCGCGCTACGAAGGACTCGAAACGCTGCTGACCATGCCGGGGGTGTTCCCCTTCTTTTACGGCAAAGCCATTACCAAGCCGTTCCGGAAGATGGGCCACGTCACGGTTATGGACGCCGACATGGACACCCTTCGCCAGAAAGTATCGGCGGTGAAAACGGGAATCCGGGTAGTGACCTAGGCTACCCGGTTGGTCAGCGTTCCGATTCCGTCAATGGTAATGCGAACCTCATCCTGGCTGGCCAGGGTAAAATCGTCGGGCGGAACGATACCGGTGCCGGTCATGAGGTAGCAGCCGTTCGGAAACGAGCACTCCCGAAACAGAAACGAAACCAGTTCGTTATGCTGACGCTTCATCTGGCTGATGGCAATGCGGTTGCTGAACACAGGCTGACCCGCCCGGAGAATGTCCAGCTGTATCTGCGAATCGGGCGCGATGGGCGATTCCGGCACGTACAGACAGGGTCCGAGAGCCGCGCTGCCGTCGTAGGTTTTGGCCTGCGGCAGGTAAAGCGGATTTTCGCCCTCGATGCTGCGCGAGCTCATGTCGTTACCGCAGGTATAGCCAACAATCGCACCCGAGGAGGTCATGAACAGGGTTAGTTCGGGCTCCGGCACATTCCAGGTCGAATCGGCCCGGATCCGGACGGCGTCGCCCGGCCCCACAACACGCTCGGCGGTAGATTTAAAAAACAGTTCGGGCCGCTCAGCATCGTAGACCCGGTCGTAGAAATTATCGCCCCCCGACTTTTTCGACTCTTCCATCCGGGCATCGCGGCTCCGCAGGTAGGTTACGCCCGAAGCCCATACCTCCTGCCGTCCGATGGGAGCCAGCAGGTCGGTTTCGGCCCACTGCCGGTACTCGTCCGATGGCGTGTTCTGGGTAGTATACTGACGCAGTACGGTATAGAGGTCATCCTGGTTGACGAGTTCGTCCCAGTCCGTAACGGGGAGGTGATAATACTGCTGCTGATCGCTCAGTACGATGCCGGAGCGGGTTTTATACAGATGCATAGGAACGCTAAAACTAGATCGTGAAAGTAGTACAGTGAATAAATGCCAGGCGGGCGTAGAATTACTGACGTTGGCCGCTTTTTTTGCCGCATTCGTTGTTAAGTACGTATACGGTTCCCTTTCCTTGAGTCCTGATGCTGCAGAAAACCCGGGGCATTGCCCTTAGCTACATCCGCTACCGCGAAACGTCGATCATCGCCCGCGTTTATACCGAAGAGTTCGGTTTGCAGAGCTACATTGTGAACGGCGTTCGATCGGCCAAGAGCAAAAATAACCGCATTGCTCTCTTTCAGCCGCTCACGTTACTGGATATGGTCGTGTATTACAAGAACGACCGCGACCTGCATCGGCTTTCGGAGGTGAAAACGCTGCATCCGTTTCAGAGTCTGCCGTTCGAGGTGACCAAATCGACCATTGCGCTCTTCGTTACGGAAATGCTCAACAAGGTCCTGAAAGAAGAGGCCGGCAGTCCAGTGCTGTTCCGGTTTCTGCTCGACTCGGTCCTGTTTCTGGAAGAAGCCCGGTCCAACTACGAAAATTTCCACCTGATCTTTCTGCTCAAACTGTCGTTTTTCCTGGGTTTCGGTCCCGAAGGCGCGCGCGAGTTCGAAGACCAGCTGCGCGAGAACTCCTACCCCTTCTTACCCGATGCGGCTGTTGAGGAAGCGCTGAACACCATGCTTCGGAAACCCTTCGGCACGCCTATCTCGCTGACCCGCACGGCCCGAAACGAGCTGGCCAACGCGCTGGTTGCCTACTATCAGATTCACATCGACACCGTTGGCGAAGTAAAATCGCTACCCGTTCTGCGCGAGGTGCTTGGCTAGCGATCAGGGTTTTACAGCCGTAATTTTTACGACACCGGCTCCGTCCAGCACATCGCCCGGCTGCAGGCCCGACAGGTCGATGCTCAAGTCGGCCCCCACCCGTTTCCAGGGCAGTTTTTTGGCCGAGCCCAGCAGCGTAACGGTCGACGTTTCGGTCAGGGTTACCCCCAGAAGGGTTAGCTGCGGTACGTAGCGGGGCACGATCGCATAGAGGGTATTGGCTTTTCGGGTAAAGAAAGCGTTGATGTGCGCTTTCCCGCCCGGCTGCGGTTTGGTCAGCTCGCTTACGTCGTAGCTGGTCTGGTACCCCCCTTCCTTGACGTCGGGCCGCTTGCCGGCGCTCCACTGACGCGGCACTGTCCAGGCTTCTGCATCGAATATGGCTTCGCCGTTCCGGTCCAGCCAGGCCCCCAGCTGCCTCAGCCGGTCTTCCATCAGGTCAGGAATGCGCCCGTCGGCGGTAGGGCCGATGTCGAGCAGCAGGTTACCGCCCCGCGATACAATATCAGCCAGAATCAGCACCAGGTCGGCTCCGCTTTTGTAATCGGTAACGGTTTCCATCCGGTTGTACCCGAACGACTGCCCCATACCCCGGTTCTCTTCCCACACCACACTGGCGTCCATACCTGACCCGTATTCGGAGGTGAAGTACGTGCTCCGATGCACCTTCCGGGTGTTCTTGCCCCAGCGGTCGTTGACCACCACTTCGTCCTTCACCGGCGATTCGTTATAGAGCCAGGCCAGCAGGTCGGGGCTTCGCCACTGCGTATCGGTCAGGTCCCACTCGCCATCCGAGAAGATAATAGACGGCTTGTAGCGGGTTACCACGTCCTTAAACTGCGGAAACAAGTGTTCGTTGACAAACCGGCTTTTGTCGGCCTGTAACCATACCGGGTTGTACCATTCGTACAGCGAATAATAAATGCCCATTTTTAGCCCGGCCTTCCGAACCGAATTGCTCAGATCGCCGAGCAAGTCACGCTTAGGCCCGACCGAAACCGCATTCCAGGGCCGCCCCCACGACCGATCGGCTTCGGCGCTGGGCCAGAGGGTAAAGCCCTCGTGGTGTTTGCTGGTCAGCACCACGTACCGCGCGCCCGATTTCCTGAACACCTCGGCCCAGTGATCCGGCTCGAACAGCTCCGCCCGAAACTGGGAAGCAAACTCCTTGTAGTCGAAGCTGGCTCCGTAATTCTTCGTGTGGAACGCTTTCACCTCCTTGTGGCTGTGCCGGTCGGTCTCCATCAGATTACTCCAGTACCATTCGGAATACCCGTCAGGCCGAACGGGCGCATAAGCCGGGACGGAATACGTACCCCAGTGGATGAAGATGCCAAACTTAGCTTTCCGGAACCAGTCGGGAATAGGCCGCTGGTCGAGCGACGCCCAGTTGGGTTGGTAGGGTTGGGCATGAACGGGCGACCCGGTTCGTACAAGCAGACTGATCAGCAGCAGAAAGGCCGTGTGCGCAGCGTTAATCGATTGCATGAATACAGAGATAAGGATTGGTCATAAAAAGGTTAGAAATACTGACTAATACTCCTTTTACGGGCGATACAACCGACCGACCAACGCTAACCGTACATCCCATGAATGGGCAGTCTCTCAAACTCTTCTGGCGACGAACCGCTCAGCGAAAGAGCCATTTTTTTATCAATCTGTTCGGACTGTCGGTAGCCATTGCGGCCACGACCCTTATTTTTTTGTGGGTCAACCACGAAACCAGCTTCGACCGGCATTTCAGCAACGCCGACCAGATCTACCGCGTTTATCCGGAAATCAGCGTCAATGGTAAGGATTTCAGCAATGCCATGGCTCCGCCCCCACTGATGCGCGTTCTCTCCCGCGACTTTCCGGAGGTTATGGCCAGCACGCGCATCTGGAGTTACCCGAACAAACTGGTTAGCTACGAGCAGGCAGGCCACGAAACAAAGGCTTTCAACGAGAAACGACTGTATCAGGCCGACTCCACATTCTTCGATCTGTTCAACATCCGGATGCTCCAGGGCGATGCCAGAAAAGCCCTGACGGTACCCTTCAAAATGGTCATCACCGAAGAAACGGCCATTCGGTATTTTGGCGAAGCCGTTTACCGCTCGGGCAAAGCGCTGGGTAAAAGTCTGTCCATTACTTTCTTCGGCAAAAAATACGACTGCGAAGTAACGGGCATCACCGAAAACGTGCCGGCCAACTCGCATTTCCACTATGACCTCATCCTGTCTAACGTCACCGACCCCTGGTGCAACTCCAACGTCTGGGTCGACAACACCTATTACACCTACGTATTGCTACGCCCCGGCAGCGATCCCAAAGCGCTGGAGGCCAAGCTGCCTTCGCTCATCCGCACCCACCTGAACCCGCAGCTACAGGTGAATTTCGGGGTCAGTTACGATGCTCTCCGGAAGCGGGGCGAATACTGGGACTACAAACTACAGCCGCTAACCGACATCCACCTGGGCTCTAATTTTGCGCGGGAGCTGGAGCCCAATGGGAACCGGAACAATGTTACGTTGCTGATGGCGGTCGCTTTTTTCATGCTGCTCATTGCCTGCATCAATTACACCAACCTGACCATGGCGGGGGCTATCGAGCGCTCGCGGGAGGTCGGTGTGCGCAAGGTACTGGGATCGACGGTCGGGCAGCTGCGCGCCCAGTTTTTTACGGAGTCGGCCTTGATGAGCGGGTTAGCGCTGGTGCTGGCCACCCTGCTGATCGTGCTGCTGCTGAACCCGTTTACCGAGATGCTGGGCGCGTCTTTACCAACCAACCCACTGCGTGAGGGTACCACATGGCTCCTGCTGGGAGGTATTTTTGGCCTGGTAACCCTGTTGGGTGGCGCTTATCCGGCTTACTACCTGTCTACGTTTACGACCACGCTGGCCCTGAAGGGGAAGGTTAGCCCCCGCTCGGGCACGGTAAGTTTTCAGGGGGTTTTGGTAACCGCCCAGTTTGCTATTTCCATCACCCTGGCCATCTGT
This sequence comes from Spirosoma sp. 209, assembly GCF_002006735.1. Lineage (NCBI taxonomy): Bacteria > Pseudomonadati > Bacteroidota > Cytophagia > Cytophagales > Cytophagaceae > Spirosoma > Spirosoma sp. 209. The sequence goes on from NZ_MVEC01000006.1 coordinate 269,926, forward strand.
GCTCTGGTGGTTTATCGGCAGCTGGATCTGCTGCGCTCGCAGTCAGCTGGTTTCCAGAAAGACAATGTGATCATGGTGGCCGACCCGTCAGTCAAGCTACGCGATCAGTCGGAGGTGTTCATTCAGGAACTGTCCCGTTTTCCGGGTATCAGCAGTGCCAGCGTCTGCTCCGACTATCCGGGCAGCGGCAGCTACTCGTTTCCCATCGCGGCCCGGCGCAAGGGCGAATCGGCCGATCAGCTCCTGTATAACTTCACCGCAGGATACGATTTCCTGAAGACCTTTTCGATCAACCTGCTGGAGGGGCGCGACTTTGCCAAGACGTTCGACGATGCCAGCCCCAAACGGGTGATTCTTAACGAAACGGCGGTCCGGATGCTGGGGCTGAAAACGCCCATTCATGCCCAGATCGTCACCAAAAACCTGAACGTACTTAAACTGGAAGAGCAAACCTACGAGGTCATCGGAGTGGTAAAAGACTTCAACTTCGAGTCGCTGCACAAAGCCATTCTGCCGATGGCTATTTTTCTCGATCAGAACGGCTCGTACGTGTCCATCCGGGTTAAACCGGGCAATCCGGATCAGCACCTGGCCGCTATCCGGCAGGTATGGGAGAAACGGCTGCCCGGTGTCCCGTTTGAGTATTCGTTTCTGGATTCTCAGCTGGATACGCTCTACAAAACCGAACGCAGCCTGAGCCAGGTGCTGGCTATACTGACCGGTCTTACCATTCTGGTAGCCGCGGTGGGCCTCTTCGGGCTAACCCTGCTGATGGTGCAGCGCCGAACCAAGGAAATCGGCATCCGAAAAGTCATCGGAGCGAGTTTGGCCGATGTGCTGCTGACGCTGAACCGCGATTATATCCGCTGGATGGGTGCTGCGTTCCTGATCGCCTGCCCGATGGCCTGGTTCGCTATGAACCGCTGGCTCCAGCATTTTGCCTATCAGGCCAGCATTCCCTGGTGGTTGTTTGCCGCAACGGGTACCCTGGCCCTGGGTATTGCCCTGCTGACCGCCAGCTTTCAAACGATCCGGGCCGCCCTGCAGAACCCCGTAAACTCGCTGCGTAACGAATAAACCCCCAGACGGCGGCTATATCTTCCGCTTCAGCTCGAAGTGCTGACCCAGGTAAAGCCGCCGTACCTGCTCATCGCTGGCCAGCTCTTCGGCCGAGCCTTGTTTCAGGATTTTTCCTTCGAACAGCAGATACGCCCGGTCGGTGATCGACAGGGTTTCGTTTACGTTGTGGTCGGTAATCAGAATGCCAATGTTGCGGTGCTTGAGCTTGGCCACAATGCTCTGGATATCTTCGACGGCAATGGGGTCAACGCCCGCAAACGGCTCATCGAGCAGGATAAACTTAGGGTCAACGGCCAGCGCGCGGGCAATTTCGGTGCGCCGGCGCTCACCACCCGACAGCACCTTGCCCTTACTCTTCCGAACGTGCGTCAGGCTGAACTCGTCCAGCAGCTCTTCTACCTTGTCGCGCTGCTGTTTTTTAGGCAGGTCGGTCATTTCGAGCACCGCCAGCACGTTTTCCTCGACCGACAGATCGCGGAATACCGAAGCCTCCTGCGCCAGATAGCCCAGGCCGAGCCGGGCGCGTTTGTACATAGGCAGGTCCGTTACGTCGATGTCATCGATAAAGACTTTGCCGCTGTTAGGTTTGACCAGCCCCACCGCCATGTAGAACGACGTTGTTTTACCGGCTCCGTTGGGTCCCAGCAGCCCGACGATCTCACCCTGGGCCACCTGGTACGACACGTTGTTGTTTACAAACCGCGCCCCGTATTTTTTAACTAAATTTTCGGTTCTGAGAATCATTGACTTAATCGGTATGGAGTACGCCGGCCTGTAGCTTGCTCCCTAAAGTGGGCTGGCACCTCGGGGGAAACCAGTGTGGTTCAACTTCATTCTGTCTTGCCGGCGGTCGTAATGCTGGCATAGCTCACGAACACCGAATATCTTTCAGCATCAGCTGGGTCGATATGTTGCCGTTATATACGTTCTGCTCAACATGGTAGCAGATCGAAAACGGACTACCCGCCCGCAGGTACCCAGCCATATGGGCCATACCGAAACCGACGGCTGTCAGCGTTGGGCTCGGCCGGTGAGTGGTACGCTGCCGCACCTGAATTTTCAGGTGTTTCTCTTTCATGATCGTCGGCTCGCTGGCCAGATACACCTCCTCGGTCATGAACGTTGGCTGCATATTGTGCGGCCCAAACGGCCCCATCTGCCTCAGTATCCGCACAAACTTGGCGTCGATTTCGCTGAAGTCCATGGGCAGATCGATGTCGATCAGGGGCGTCAGATGCTCTTCTTTGATCTTACGCGCCACCACTTCTTCAAACTTCTGCCGAAACGCGTCAATTTTGTCTTCGGCTATGGTCATCCCGGCGGCAAACGTATGGCCCCCAAACTGCTCGAGCAGGTCAGCGCACTCTTCAATGGCTTCGTACACATCGAACCCCGGCACCGAGCGGGCCGAACCGGCCGCCTTATCGTTGGAGCGCGTCAGGATAATGGTGGGGCGGTGAAAATGCTCGATACACCGCGACGCCACAATACCAATTACGCCTTTATGCCAGTTGGCATCGAACAGGACGGTACTCTTGGCGTTGGTCAGCGCTTCGCTGCGCCGGATCATATCCAGTGCCTGCTCGGTCATGCTGCTGTCAAACTGCCTTCGGTCGTTGTTGTGTTTGTTAATGGCCATCGCAAACGCATCCGCTTCCTCGTCATCTTCGGCCAGTAGCAACTGTACGGCCGCTTTGGCGTGCTGGATACGTCCGGCGGCATTGATCCGCGGACCAATGCCGAACACCACGTTCGTAATATCCAGCTCGCCCCGGAAGCCCGCTATATTGATTAACGCTTTCAGCCCGGTTCGGGGTGTTGCGTTAAGATATTTTAACCCATAATAGGCCATCACCCGGTTCTCGCCCGTAATGGGAACGATATCTGACGCGATGCTGACAGCAACCAGATCGAGATGCGGAAACAGGTCGGTGAGCGGGATCTGGCGACACTGGCAAAACGCCTGCAGCAGTTTGAAGCCAACGCCACAGCCGCTCAGTTCTTTGTAGGGATAGGCGCAGTCGTCGCGTTTCGGATCGAGCACGGCAGCCGCAGCGGGAATCTCGCTACCCGGCCGGTGGTGATCACAGATGATAAAATCGACGCCCAGCGCCGTAGCCTGAGCCACCCGATCAACCGATTTAATGCCACAGTCGAGCGCAATGATCAGCGTAAATCCGTTCTCGGCCGCCCATTCGACGCCCTGCTGCGAAATGCCATAGCCTTCCTTGTAGCGATCCGGAATGTAGTAGTCGATGGCCGAATGGTACTGTTTCAGAAAGCCGTAGACCAGCGCAACCGAGGTGGTACCATCTACGTCATAATCGCCATAGACCAGAATTTTCTCCGGCTGTCCCGGGTTCATAGCCCGATCCAGACGACTGATGGCCCGATCCATATCGCGCATTAGAAAAGGATCGTGTAAGTGATTAATTTCAGGCCTGAAAAAGGCCCGGGCCTCCTCGTAGGTATGCACACCCCGTTGCACCAGTAAAGCCGCCAGAAACGGACTAACCCCCAACGACGCCGTCAATGACTCAATAGCAGTCTGTTGTGGAACAGCATCGGGAAAGGGTTTCCGGATCCATCGTTTGGCGGGTGGTGTCGACTGGGCTATCATAAATGCAAAATAAATCCGTTTTTAGAGAAACTTCGTGTCTATGCTTCTTTTGCTGTCGTTCATCAACCTGTTTTTTACCGGTTTCCAGTCTGCATCCCCGCCCGCCAAAGTAGGTCTAACGATTGATGTTCAGAATATTCGCAAGAAGCAGGGCGCTGTGTACATAGCCCTGTTCGAGCCCGGCAAAACATTTCCCGAAGGTAATCCAAGGGAAGGCCGGAAACTAGACGTGACCGGCAACAGCGTAAAAGCCACTTTTTCGGTAGAGCCCGGCGACTATGCGGTGGCGGTATACCACGACGAGAACGGCAACGGCAAAATGGACAAACGGGTATTCGGCATTCCCAAAGAACCGTATGGCTTCAGTAATAATTTCCGGCCGGTGATGTCGGCCCCAAAATTCAGCGACTGCCGCTTCAGCGTTAACGAGAGCGGCAAGGCCATCAGCATCCGCCTGGAGTAACCCAATCCGTTTGTAGCGTTGTGTCGTACAGCCCGCGAAAGCCGGTTATTGGTTCTATTTTTGCAAATTTTTCCCGAAACGGCTCTGGACATTGAAAAAATCCGTAGTTTTGTCTGGCAAATAACACCACCTGCTTATTTGCCATGAGCTTAGACTCCAGTAAGTTTCTTTACGAGGCTCTCACCTACGACGACGTTCTGCTTTTACCTGCCTATTCGGAGGTTCTACCGCGCGATACGACGACCGTCACCCAGCTTACCCGCAACATCCAGCTCAACATTCCGCTCATATCGGCGGCTATGGACACGGTTACTGAATCGTCGCTGGCGATTGCAATGGCCCAGGAAGGCGGCATTGGCATCATCCACAAAAACATGAGCGTGGAGGCCCAGGCCGACCAGGTTCGGAAGGTAAAACGTTCCGAGAGCGGTATGATCATCGACCCGATCACCCTGCCCGAAAGCGCCACCCTGGCCGATGCCCACAAGATCATGCGCGAGTTCAAAATCGGTGGCATACCGGTTGTGGACGAAGCGGGCAAACTGGTCGGTATTCTGACCAACCGCGATCTGCGGTTTCAGCGTAACCTGGCCCGGCCCGTTACCGAAATCATGACGCGGCAAAACCTGATCACGGCCAAAGCCGGACTCTCGCTCGAAGATGCCGAGAGTATTCTACAGGAATACAAAATCGAAAAACTGCCCATCGTCAACGAAGACTACAAACTCGTTGGCCTCATTACCTACAAGGACATACTGAAGCGCAAAAGCCACCCCAACGCCTGCAAAGACAGTCTGGGACGCCTGCGCGTCGGCGCTGCCGTTGGCGTAACCCCCGACCTGACCCGGCGCATCGAAGCGCTCGTGAAGGCGGGCGTCGACGTGATCAGCGTCGATACGGCCCACGGTCACTCGAAAGGTGTGCTCGATGCCGTACGCAATATCAAGCTGCAGTTCCCCAACCTGGAAGTCATTGCCGGCAACGTAGCAACCGGCGAAGGGGCAAAAGCCCTGGCCGACGCGGGGGCCGATGCCGTTAAAGTAGGTGTAGGGCCCGGTAGTATCTGCACCACCCGCATCATTGCCGGTATTGGTATGCCCCAGCTGACGGCCGTTTATGAATCGGCCAAGGCGTTGCAGGGCACGGGCGTTCCGGTCATTGCCGATGGGGGTATCCGTTTCTCGGGCGACATCACCAAGGCACTGGCAGGTGGTGCCAGCACGGTTATGATCGGCTCGCTGCTGGCCGGTACCGAAGAGGCTCCCGGCGAGGTAGTACTTTACGAAGGACGCCGGTTCAAAACCTACCGGGGCATGGGGTCGGTAGAGGCCATGGAAGATGGCTCGAAGGACCGCTACTTCCAGGATGCCGAAGACGACATCAAGAAACTCGTACCCGAAGGCATTGTAGGCCGCGTACCGTTCAAAGGCAAGGTAGCCGAGATCATCTACCAGATGGTGGGTGGCCTGAAAGCCGGTATGGGCTACTGCGGAGCCAAGGATATTCCGGCGCTCCAGCAGGCTAAATTCGTGAAGATTACAACCGCAGGATCGCGCGAAAGCCATCCGCACGATATCCAGATTCAGAAAGAAGCGCCGAACTATTCGTCGCGGTAATCGCCTGTTTTACCCGGCCGCTGGCGGAACCGTTTTGTGCAAAAGCACGACGCGGCCCCGTCAGCGGCCGGTTTTTTAGCCGATATAATGTACGGTGCTGGTGGTGCCGTGGTTATCGAGGTTGATCTCGCGAATGCCCACGCGGTAATGATCGACGGCGAAATCGTCGCTATCCTGCTTCATCTGGTAATAGGTAGACGGCGATAGGAGCGTCAGCAGGTTACCCCGCTGTACGACTTTGTCGACATGATAATGGCCGCAAACAACCGTAACGTGGCAGGGAAGTTCACGCACCAGCGACAGAAACTGCTCAGTCTGTAAAAACGGGTGATGCGAGTCCATGAACGCCACGTCGGCGGGCAGGGGCGGGTGGTGCATGAACACCAGCACGTTGTTATCGCGCAGGGCCAGCAGGTACTCCCGCAGCCAGGCCCACTGCTTAGCCGAAAACTGGCCTTTCGATGAATCCAGAAACAGGGCCGGGTGCCCTTCCAGCGGCAGCGCGTAGTAGAGTTCAGATCCGGTCAGAAAATTGGACCGGCCAAATACCTCCGCCATCAGCACCGAGTCGTCATGGTTACCCGAAATGACGTAATGCGGAAACGGTAAGCCGCTGAGCAGTTCTTTCACCCAGGTGTAGGTTTCCCGATCACCGGCTTGGTAGCAGATATCTCCTCCGATAACCAGCCCGTTTGGACGTATGTGTTCCAGATGAGCCAGGGCCTGCAAGAAGTTCTGCCGAACGTCGACACCCATCGGTTTTTCGCCCTCGGCACCAATATGCGGGTCAGTAATAAAGGCAATACGCATCAGACGGTTTTTGCTTCGTTCCAGTAAACATCCATTTCGGCCAGGGTCATGTCGGCCAGCGCCTTACCGTTGGCGCGGGCGCGCTCTTCCAGGTACTGAAATCGTTTAATGAATTTTTTGTTTGTACGCTCCAGCGCGGTCTCCGGATTTATGTCGATAAAGCGGGCGTAGTTGACCAGCGAAAACAGCAGATCACCAAATTCACCTTCGGCCCGCTGGCTGTCGATAGCCTCGCCGGTATCGCCGTTGAATTCGGCTTTAAACTCCTGCATTTCTTCTTCTACCTTTTCCCAGACCTGCTGCCGTTCTTCCCAGTCAAAGCCGGCTCCGCGGGCTTTCTCCTGAATACGCATGGCTTTTACCAGCGCAGGCAGCGACCCCGGTACGCCACCCAGGACCGATTTGTTGCCCTCTTTGAGCTTAAGCTGCTCCCAGTTGGCTTTTACCTGCTCTTCGGTTTCGGCCACCACTGTACCACCAGCGGCATCGGGGTAGATATGCGGATGCCGGCGAATGAGTTTTTCGCAGATGCCGTTCAGCACGTCGGCCATGTCGAACCGGCCCAGCTCGGAGGCAATTCGGGCGTAGAAAACCAGGTGAAGCTGAATGTCGCCCAGTTCTTTCTGTATCTCGGGGAGGTCGTTCTCCAGGATAGCGTCTGACAGTTCGTAGGTTTCTTCGATGGTTAGGTGGCGCAGGCTTTCGAGCGTCTGTTTCCGGTCCCAGGGGCACTGCTCCCGCAGCTCGTCCATGATGGTCAGCAACCGATCGAAGGCCATCAGCTGCTCCTGACGACGCGGGGGTAATTCGTGAAATGGCTTCATGTTGTATATGAACCGACACCCGATCCTGACTCCCTGTTACCGGGCCCGCCCGAATGCCATGACAAACAACAAAGATACGAGCAGATCGGCTGACTTAGTCCCGGCTCATGTCTTAACCATGCGCATCACGGCCTGACCCGAGTCGGTGTGCAGGCTGTAGAGGTAGTATCCCGCTACCAGCCCGGTGCCATTCAGCGGCACGACGTAATTGCCGGCATCGTGAAAACCGTCGCGCAGAACCTGGAGGGGGCGGCCCTGGAGGTCAACTACCGTCAGGCGGGCATACTGGGCTTTTTTGAGCGTAAACTGAATTTCTGTCGTGTCGACAAACGGGTTCGGCGCATTTTGTCCGAGTGCAAACGAACCCGTGGTCACCTCTAGGGCCGATGTCTGACGGAAGATCGGGAGCGTCTCAAACGAGCGTCCCAGCAGCTGTTGGGAGGTATCGGCACTGACGCCCAAATGGTCCTGCAACACGCTGGCATACACCTGCCTGAAATCGTTTTTGAACCGGATATCGCCACTCGGGTCCAGGTCGCCCAGGTTGGGCGCGCTTCCGATAATACCTCCGCGTACGGTTTTTCCGATCACGAACAACGGAGCTGCGGTACCGTGGTCCGTGCCGGTAGTACCGTTCTGGTTTAACCGGCGGCCAAACTCCGAAAACGTCATAATGGTAACCCGATCGGCCAGATTCTGACGGGTCAGGTCTTTCTGGAACGCGGTTATGGCTTCGGATACGGTTTGAAGTAGGGTGGCGTGCAGGCCTGCGGTTGTGTTACCGGCCGTAACCTGGTTGGCGTGCGTATCGAACCCGTTCAGCGTGGTCAGGTAAACGGGGGTCGTCAGCCCGCCCGAAATCAGATCGGCCACAATAGCGAGCTGCTTACCCAGATTCGTATTGGGATAGGTGACGGTGTTTTTTCCCGCATCGGCTTTTTGCTTGATCACGTCCGAATACCGGATCGACTGGGCAGCGACCTGGTTCAGAAACCGGAGCTCGTCGCCCGCCAGCGTATTCTGAAGCGCACCGGCATCGTTGCTGGTCCCCTTCACGAGCTGATAAAACGCATCCGGATTGTCGAAAACGGTACCCATTGACCCAACGTTACTTTGCAGCAGCATCGACTCAACGGAACCGAGCTGTATGGCCATTGGCTGCTGGGGCAGGGTAACCGGATAGGCCGGAAACTTTTTCTGGAGATAGCGGCCTACCCATCCCTCCTCTTCCTGTACATTGGCGTCGGACCCCGACAACCAGATATCCGTCGATCGAAAATGGGACCGATTGGGCGACTCATAGCCTACGTTCTGAACAATGGTCAGCTGGGCATTATGGTACAGCTCCCGAAAACCGGCCAGCGCCGGATTCAGGCCTAGCTGGTCAGTCAGTTTCAGCACACTGTTTTTTGCAATGGCAATGGCAGGCCGTTTCTGGTAATAGATATCGTTTTCGAACGGTACCACCGTGTTAAGCCCGTCGTTTCCTCCCTGCAACTGAACCAGCACCAGAATGGTATCGGCGGGCGCGGAGCCGTTGATCAGCCACGGATTGTAGGCCGAAGCCCGCACCGGAATGCCCTGTACGCCAACGGCGACACCGCCCATCAGCAGGCTCATCTGGCGAAGAAAATCATGACGGTTCATCAGCATAGAGAGTAGTTGGGTGTGATACCAGATCCGTTTGTCAAGCGCGTATCTCGATCAGGTTAGTTGAAATTCAGGAAGACGCATCAGCGCTTTCAGAAATTTTTGAATGCGGGCGTCGGCATTGGGCGTGTTGGTCGACCAGTTGGTAACCACCGTACCGTCGAGCAGCGTATCGAGCAGTAGTTTCTCCCGGCTGGCCGGTGGGTCGACCGCCAGCAGCGCACGAAGCACGTCTTTAACAAACAGGGGCGCATTCTCGGAGCTGCTGAACGAACGGGCAAAATCAAGCGGGTTCACCCTGAACGGCAGGGTTTGTCCATTGCTCTTGCGGCCGTTGATCAGCGAATCGGAATAGCCCCCCCGGGCCGGGTAGGTGTTGGAACTGATCCAGTCGCGCTGACCGGGCCATCCGGCTACGTCGGGCGGATAGAACAGGTACTGTTGCAGCACCCGGCCCATGTCGCCCAGATAAACCAGATCCGGGGCGGCAACGCCCAGGCCTTTCAGCGCGCCGATCATCAATTCGGTCGGACTCTTGATTTTGGCACCCCGGTACTCGGGCCGGTAGAACTCATCGGCGGTAAAGAGGAACTGCAAAACAGCCCGGATGCTGTAGCTGGCCTTCCGGAACACATCGGCCATTTGCCCAACGAACAACTCATTGGGCTTGTAGTACACAAACTCCCGGTACAGCTTCCGGCAGATGAATTCGGCAACGACATCTTTGCTCAGGATGATATCGACCACATCGGCATAGGTGAAGTTACCGGTTCGGCCCAGCAGGGTTTTGCTGACGTCGGCAAAATTGGCTTTGCTGAACACGGCCGTCAATCCATCGACCCGCCACCCCGTCAGGGCCAGGGCTGCCTGCCTCACATCCGCTTCGGTGTAATTACCGATGCCCATGGTAAACAGCTCCATCAGCTCGCGGGCGTAGTTTTCGTTCGGTGCGTTTTTGTTATTCTGCCGACCATCCAGGTAGATGAGCATGGCCGGGTTGATGCTGACCTCTTTCGTAAACTGGCGAAAATCGCCAAACACATGCTGCCGGAATAAAGCATTCTGCTGATACATGTACTGCGGATAATCTACCTTGGCCCGGTCCGACACAAAATGATTATGCCAGAACAGCACCATTTTTTCGCGCAGGCTGGTGCCTTCGGTCAGCATCCGATTCAGCCACCAGCTGGTCAGTTCGGTATACCGTACGCTCCGCATGGTATCGTTGGCTACCGGGCGCTCGGTTACCCAGCTGGCGGGAGGAGCAGGCTGCGGCCGATCGGCCAGAAGCTCCTGGCTCACAAAGTCGGCCGCCGATGGGTACGACAGTGCTTTGGCCAGATCGGCCCGGGTGTAACCGAACAGACAACGGGCCAGCAGATGGCGGGCTGAGTCGGCGTTCCAAACCTGCATGATATACGAGTGTTATGTCAGCAAACAATATATAAACTTAATCGACTATCCAGTTAACGACTCAACGAATAAGTTAATTAATTAACAGTCAGCCACTTAAATATAGCCAAACTGCTTTGTTTCAACTTATTTCATCGGTAAATAATCATACTGACAGGCGTCTGGCCCGGTGGTACCGATTGCTTCCCTCCCAGCGACTACGGTACAGTCAGGGCCGTTCAAATGATTTCCTGAAAAATCGTTGGAAATCAAAAAGTGGCACCGTTACTTTGACAAACAAAGTACTTTACATTTCATGCAACATTCACTTACTCCATTTGCTCAGGCGCTGGTCAGCCAGCCAGGACAGACCAGACCCGGGAAAGGGCTAATGGCCCTGGCCGGTTTAACCCTGGCGGGGTTGAGCCTGGTTACGATGCGGGGGCTTCTGACAGGCAACTGGTGGTTTTTTGTCATGCTCACCTGGAACCTGTTTCTGGCCTTTTTCCCGCTGGGCGTGGTGCTGGTCCTCCGCGATCTGCGCACGGCGGGGTTCCTGAACCGGTGGTTGTTACTGGGCAGCCTGGCCGTATGGCTGGCGTTTCTGCCCAATGCACCCTACATCATTACCGACCTCTTTCATATCCAGCATATTGAGCCGCCCCTGCTCTGGTTCGATACGATCACCCTGTTTCTTTTTGCCCAGACCGGGCTGCTGGCCGGCCTTTACTCGACCCTGATTGTTCATCGGATCGTGCGCCCCCTGGCGGGCACCTGGCCAACCTGGGGACTCATGCTGGGCAGTCAGGTGTTGTCGGGACTGGGCATATACCTGGGTCGGTTTGGCCGCTGGAACAGCTGGGACGTTCTAACCAACCCCGTTGCCCTGACGCGGGCGCTGACCAGGGTGTATCAGGACCATCTGAGCCTCAAACTGACGTTATCGTACGGGTTTGTGCTGGTGGTCGTCTATCTTGCATTTTACTGGTATGTAGAAGACAACCGGCGGTAAAGGGTCCGTCTCGTGCCCATAGGGCTGCAGTTTCCGTCCCGCCCGGTAGTTATCTACCCTGTTTCAACTGTATGTTTGCCAAATGATCGACTGGCAGAAGGTAGTACGCAGCTTTCGATTTGCAGGGCAGGGCATCGTGGATCTGTTCCGTTTCGAAAACAACGCCCGGGTCCATCTGCTCCTGGCGGGGATGGTAGTCGGCGCGGGCTTGTGGCTACAGCTGAGTCGGGCGGAGTGGGCCATTATCGTAACGCAGATTGGTCTGGTCTGGGCCGCCGAAGCCGTCAATACCGCCATCGAGAAGTTATGCGATCTGGTATCGCCCGGCTATCATCCGCAGATCAAAGCCGTCAAGGATCTTTCGTCGGGTGCGGTCCTGATCCTGGCCATCACGGCGGTGGTAGTTGGCGCCCTGATTCTGGGCGGACACCTGCTCGAGCGTTTTATGAGTAACTAAACCGTTGACCAGCCAACCCGGCCGTAGAGGCCCGGTTGACTCCTTTAAACTGAATACGATCTTATGTACGAATCTCACGAACATCTGCAGACGCTGACGGAGATCCGCAGCCTGATGGAGCGGTCGTCCAAATTCCTGTCCCTGAGCGGTCTGTCGGGCGTGTCGGCGGGGGTGGTGGCGCTGGCCGGAGCAGCCGTTGTCTACACACGACTTCGCGCCGACTGGGTCAGTGCGTTGGGCTATCTGCCCGCCGGTTCGTATACCGATACGACCCACGCAGCCCTCGTGCCGTTTCTGGTGCAGGTAGCGGTAGCGGTGCTGGTGCTGGCCTTGCTGTCGGGCACCTACTTTACCGTTCGGAAAGCCCGACGGCAGGAGCAACGGGTCTGGAATGCCAGCTCACGGCGGTTACTCTGGGCCATGCTGATTCCACTGGCTACGGGGGGCTTATTTTGCCTCGTTCTGCTGATGCACAAGCTCATCTGGCTGGCCTTTCCGGCTACGCTGATCTTTTACGGACTGGCCCTGCTGAACGGCAGTCGGTACACCGTCCGGGATGTAGAGTCGCTGGGCTATTGCGAAATCGGACTGGGGTTACTGGCGTTAGTCTGGCCCGGCTATAACCTGCTGGCGTGGGCCATCGGGTTTGGTGTGCTGCACATTGTCTACGGCCTCACCATGTATTATAAATATGAACGAAATACGGCATGATCGATCTGCTCGCTCAATTTAACAAAGCCTTTGAGAGCAAAGCGCGTCTGAATATCATGTCAGTACTGATGGTAAACGACTCCATGAGTTTCAACGCGCTGAAGGAATTGCTCAGTCTAACCGACGGCAACCTGGCAACGCATTTGCGGGCGCTGGAAGAGTCGGGGTATATTGCCGTATCCAAGCAGTTCGTGGGTCGGAAGCCAAACACCACCTACGCAGCCACCGACACGGGCCGCCAGGCTTTTCAGGACCACCTCAATGCTCTCGAAGCCTTCATCAAAAACCTGTGATTCAGCGGATCATCGACCGGATTCATAACTGACGACACCCCTTACAGCGCCAGTTCGACAGACGGGTCCCACAGGCGGGTCTGGAAATCGACCACCCGATCATCTTCCACCTGTACGCCTTCGGCTTCGAGGAGTTCCTGCATGGCGGTGGGGCTACCAAAAAAGTGTTTGCCCGACAGTACCCCGATTCGGTTGACCACCCGGTGGGCGGGTACGTCGTGGCCGTGCGAGGCTACCATAGCCCAGCCTACCATACGCGCTCCGGCCCGCAAACTCAGATAGCGGGCAATGGCTCCGTAGGTGGTGACCCGGCCGACCGGCACCTCCCGCACGACCCGGTATACTTCCGCGAAATAATCTTTATCCTCAAGCATACTGCCGAACCGTCTGCTACGCTACCGGATCATGACGACCGGGGTGTTTCGATTTCGGCCACCAGCCTTCCGTACCATTCTTCGCCGTAGGCCCGGATAAGAGCCTCGCGAACAAACTTATAAATAGGCACGTTGAGCTGTTCGCCCAGTCCGCAGGCCGGGCTGCAGATGGGCCAGCGGTCGTAGTTAAGCGCGTGAAAATGCTCGTATTTGGTGACGCGGATGGGATACAGATGACACGAGATCGGTTTTTTCCAGTCGACTTTTCCGTCGTTGTACGCTTCTTCGATGCCGCACTTCAGGATGCCTTTATCATCCCAGGTTGCGTAGACGCACTCGCGCCCGCCTACCGTATTCGTCACGTAGCCACCCTCTCCGTCGGGCTCATATCCGCCCCGTTGTTCAATAACCTGGATGCCTTCGGGCGATAAATAAGGCTTGATGTCTTCATAGATCCGGTCCAGAATCAGATGCTCTTCGTCCTCAAGGGGAGCCCCCATATCGCCTTCGACGCAGCAGGCGCCTTTGCATTTGTCCAGGTTGCAGACAAAGAATTTTTCGGCCACATCATCGCTGATGCAGGTATTATCCAGTAGAATCATGCCGGTTGACAGGGGCCCTACCCCCGCTGATTTATGTCAATAAGCGGGGGTAAGCCCACCTTACTTCACTATTTTGATCTTTTGTCCTTCTTTAACAGCAACATCGGTCAGATTATTCCATTGCTGAATCTGTTCGATGGTGACCCCGTAGCTTTTCGAGATGCGGAACATGGTCTCTCCTTTGGCAACGGTATGGTAAACAACCTCCCCACCCGCCGACGCAGCCTCGGGTTTGGACGGCTGCACAGCCCGACCGGGCGTTGCTTTCACGACCAGCTGCTGACCCACTTCCAGCACATCGCTGGCCGTCCGGCTGTTGAGCGCCAGGAGTTCATCGACCGTTAAGCCATACAGACGGGAAATGCTGTAATAAGTCTGCCCGGCTTCAACCGTATGACTGGCAGCCGACCGGTTCACGACCGGGGTCGGGGCAGCCGGACGCGGAGCCGGTTCGACCGTACGCTCGGGCGCACTGGGGGCGGGCGTGCGGTCAGCTTTCACGACGGCAGGCGCAGCCGGGCGCGGGGGCGCTTTGGTAGCGGGTACCGTAAGTGATCCGTCGGCCTGCTGTTCGCGGGGGCCTTCGTAGCGGTCCGACTCCGGCGCGGATTTGGCCGGGGTCGTTGCCCGTTCGGGCCGGGTAGCGACCGGTACCGTTTTTTCAGGAGTTCCGGTTTCCGGCGACCGGACAATCACGACCCGTTGCGAACCCGTATCAGACGAGCGGCTCGTGGTGGGCTGGGCCGGGGCGGGTGCCGGATCAGGCCGGGTGGCCGGTTCGGAGCTACCGTCGTTGGGCGTTACCCCCCCGCCTACCAGCTTGGGCTGATATACTTTACGTTCCGACGCCGTGCGGGGCACATCGCTCATCCCGCTGACGGGCCTCCGCGGACCGCTGTTGCTGGCTACCTCGGCCTGACGGGCTGCCGGGGTTGGCGTCTGATCGTATACCGGTGGCGTAGGCGAGTTGATAATTTCGACCGGTTTGTTGTTGGGTCGGCGTTCGCGCAGCCACATGACCCGCCCTACGGCCAGCTTCTGTACCCGGTCGAGCCGATTGTAGCGCATCAGCTTCTTCAGCCGCAGGCCGTACCGCTGCGAGATGCTGCGCGACGTTTCGCCATCCCGAACCGTATGAAAAGGCACCAGCGCTTTCTTCCGCTTCTTGGCCAGGTAATACACATCGTTGACAATAACCGGGTCCCGATCGCTCATGTCGTTGTACCGCAGAAAGCTCGACACGCTGATTTTCGCCTTCCGCGCCAGCGTGGTGGCATTGTCGCCAGCCTGGGCCTGGATACCGGGCAATCCGTTAATTTCGTACAGAATCGGTTCATTTTTGCTGCTGACACCCGTCGTTACCCGGCGCAGCACCGGAAACCCAACGTCATTCTGTACGAACTCGGGCGTTTTTTTGGCCCCGACGCTTACGATCTTCTGCCGAACGTCGTTGATCTGATCCGACGCCACCGGTATAGCCATAACGTAGGCTTTGTCGGTGGGTACGGCTTCGCCGAGCACCCAGCGGTTGTATTTCCGCAGTTCGAATTCATCGACGCCCAGATCGTCGGCAATGGAGCGCATGGTTTTGCCGCCCCCGTTACCATATTCGATCAGCGCAAACCGGTTCGACGACTGGTGGGTCGGCAGGGCGCTTTCGATGGCGATCTTATGCGCAAAAAAGCGCAGAATATACCGGTCGGTCCGCCCGTCGAGGGCTACCTCCCGTGCATACGACCAGTCGGGCGGTATTAGTTTGGAGATGCCGCCAGCGCCCAGGTAATACGAGTACAGCGACGCAATCCAGTTGTTGAACTGGCCGTTGCTTTTCTTCATGTACCGGGCCGCGCCATGCGTTGATGCCGTAATGCTCTTCCGCTCATCGACCTCATCATCGACGCGCAGACCGTGTTCAACCGCGGTTTCCCGCTTAAACTGCCAGTACCCGACCGCCGTTGACGCCGACACGGCATCGGGTGTCAGCGAACTCTCCTGCACGGCCAGGTATTTGAAGTCGGTAGGTACGTCTTCATCGATCAGGATGGCTTCAATTATCGGGAAGTACAGCGCCACCCGGTCGAGTTTGGCGGTCCAGTACTGCCGGTTGGCCATCAGCGCGTTTACATCCTGTTGCACGATACGGCGGGCATCGGGATCGAGCCGCACCGAGATATCGGCAAAGGTTATCTGCTCGGGTACGGCTGGCACCGACGTCTGGGCCAGGGCCGTAAAGCCCGTAAGCAGGCAGGGAATGGTTAAAGCGTAGGTGATTCTGGTCATAAATCGGATAAATCGTATTCGGTCTTGTTGTCTTTTCTATACTTTTCGGGCCATCATAATGCCGTCGCGAATGGGCAGCAGTACGTTTTCTACGCGTGGGTCATCCTGAACCAGTTGATTGAATGTCAGCACCGATCGGGTATCCTCGTCTGACGGTTTCAGCGGCTCAATAACCTTGCCACTCCAGAGCACATTATCAGCCAGCATAAAGCCGCCCGGCCGTAGTTTATCGATCACCAGCTCGAAATAAAGCGGCAGGCTGCGCTTATCGGCATCGATGAAAACCAGGTCGAACGTATCGGTCAGGGTAGGGATCACCTCGGCAGCCAGCCCGATCCGGAGGTCGATCCGGTCGTTGAGGGGCGATTGCTGCCAGTAGGACCGCGCAAACGCTTCCAGTTCTTCGTTCTGATCGATGGTAATCAGCAGGCCATCGTCCGTCAGTCCTTCGGCCAGGCAAAGAGCCGAATAGCCCGTGTAGGTACCGATCTCAAGCACCCGCCGGGGGCGAATCATCCAGGAGATCATGGCCAGCAGGCGACCCTGCAAATGCCCCGACAGCATACGGGGGGCCATAACATGGGCTCGGGTGTTGCGGTTGAGCCGACGCAGCAGATCGCTCTCGGGCGAGGTGTGCGCTTCGGCATAGTCGGTCAGGGCGGCAGGCAAAAAATCCATTCGGCTGGCTCAGCGATGTTTCCGAATCAGGGAATCTGGCATCGCTAATGGGCTGGTTTAGGTAAAAGTAGTGGTTTTTAAGAAACGAACGCCCAAAAGCAGCATTGTAGTACAGAAAATTAGTAGGCCACTCAGAAAGCCCGCCAGCCTACACCCGGTTCTGGCTATCGATGATGATCGTTACGGGCCCGTCGTTGAGCAGCGACACCTTCATATCGGCCCCAAACTGGCCCGTTTCGACGGGTTTTCCGAGATCGGCCGTGAGCTGGGCAATCATAGCTTCGTAAAGCGGGATAGCCACGTCGGGCCGGGCCGCTTCGATAAAACTGGGGCGGTTTCCCTTTCGGGTGCTGGCGTGCAGGGTGAACTGACTGATGAGCAGAATAGACCCGTCGACAGCCGCCAGGTCGAGGTTCATTTTGTCGTCGGCATCGTTGAAGATCCGCATCCCCACAATCTTCCGGCTGAGCCATTCGACATCCTCTCGCGTATCGGCATGGGTAATGCCCAGTAGCACCAGAAAACCAGTCCCGATCTGTCCTCTGACCTCGTTGTCAATGGTAACGGAAGCCTGCGAAACGCGCTGTATTACGGCAATCATGCAGCAAATAATGACAGTATGTAAAAAGCCCGGTCTGCCACCAGGCAAACCGGGCTCAAAAGTACACATCAACCAGTAAAAGCCGGTCGGTGCGCGCTGGCTTAGTCAACAGCCGGTGCCTGGCCCCCATCCGTACCGGCCGCACTGACGGTCATGCCGGACGTGGTAGCGGGCGCAGTGCCGATGGCGTCGATCAGCCAGCTGGGTGGTCCACCGGCGTCGGTAGCCGATCCGCTTTCCGGCGTCAGCTGGCTGGAAACGGCATTGTCGGCCGGTGCTTCTCCGCCGGCCGATGCGGTGGGCGTGGTATTGGGCAAAACCGTACCGACGTCAGGCGTCAGGGTGGTTTTCTCTTCGGTTTCGATCAGAATTCGCATGGCAGAGCAACGGTTTAGTTCAGAATGGCATAACGCGCTTCGATGTTGACGGGCTGATTGGTCAGATTCCGGATCGTGATCCAGTACGTAATGGCCGTGGGCGATGACCGCTCTACATCAACCTCCCACTCTACCTGGGGGCCACCCGGCCGCGGTGAGGTTGGTACCACGTTCCAGATAACCTGTTTGGCTGCGTTCCAGTTAAAGGTGAACCAGCGCTGGGCTGCATTGGGGCCTAGTGTGCCCGTAAATTGTACGCCGACTTGCATGATCTGTTCGATTAAAAAGTTGTCGATAGTGATGAAATAGGAGACTGGCTACCAGCCCAGTACCGCAAACCGCCCCTCGATCGTGACGGGCTGGTTGGTCAGATTGGTGACGTTGAGCCAGTAGGTAACGAAGGCGTCGGACGACCGTTCGACCTGTACTTTCAGGCGGGTTTGCGGAGCGCCGGGGCGCGGGCTGGTCGGCACCACGGTCCAGACAACGTGCCAGTGGGCGGGCCAGTTGAAGGTAAACCAGCGCTGGGTGGCGTTGGCCCCTACCGTTCCGGTAAACTGAACCCCCGTCCAGAAATTGGTTTGCAGCACCAGGGGGATCAGCTGCCGCAGGTTGGGCCGGTTGCCGATCCGTTGCGTAGCCGGTCGACCGGTGGCACCCTGCTGCGGAGAGCCGGTAGCCCGCAGCACCTCACGGGCCCGGGCCGGCGACATCGGAATACGACCACGCGTCCGCAGAATACCCTGCAACGAAGCCAGCGCCCCAACCACGATGGGCGACGCGCTGGAGGTGCCGCTGAACTGATCGGTATAGAACGTGTTTTCGCTGCCTCCCTGCAGATCGCCGTAGCCCGTGGTGGTTACCTCGTAGCCCCAGCCCTGCACATCGACCATAGCGCCGAAGTTGGAAAAACCGCACCGGGCCCGGTCAACGTAAGGCTCGCCGGGCTGACCGCTGCGACCGTGCGTACCGGCCGGCGGATTCCCCGCCCCCACAACGACCGCGCCCGAATCGCGGTTAGCGCGGTTGAAGGGGTTGCGCCAGCCCGCCGGAAAACCGGCCAGCGGGGTATTATAAATGGCGTCGTCGAGGTTGTTACCGCCGTTGCCGGCTGCTTCGACCACAATGACACCCCGCGCCACAGCATACCGAATAGCATCGAATTCGGCGGGCCACCACTCAACCGTTGTCCAGCCACGGGTCGGATGTCCGTACTGCTGCTCGATCAGGATTATATCGCCGGGACGCAGGCTGTCGGCGGCCTGCCGGAGCGCTTCGGGCAGGTTATACGCCATAGCCGCATTTCGGTAGACCGACACCGCCCGGGTGTTTGCCTCGGGACTGATGCCGGTAATACCGAGCGTATTGACATCGCCACCGATCTCGCCCAGGACCGCCGTGCCGTGGTCGCGCCAGTCGGCCCGCTGTACCCCGCTGAGGAGGCCGCCCGAGTTCTGGATCAGGTCTTCATGGGTGAAATTCCACCCGCCTTCGATATCGATTACCTGCACGCCCGCTCCCCGACCGCCCGGAATAGTCCAGGCAAAGTCGGCGTCGATACCGGTCGGTGCCGCCCGCAGGTAATCCTGCCGGGCCGTAAAGTTGGGCGTTACGGGCGGAGCCGCATCGGCCGGACTGGTAGTCGGCGTTACCACAAACGGCAGGGCCGCTTCGGGCTGCACGTAGGCGCCATCTACCGTGGCCAGACTACGCAGCGACTCGGCTACCGCTTCAGCGCGATCTTTCGGCACATCGGCCACGTAGTAAACGCTCAGGTTGGGCAGCTCGTCGGTTTCGGCCAGCCCGTTGGTGGCCGGTTGCGGGGCCGAGCGGCTGAGTTCGAACATAGGCCGCAGCGAAATTCCTTCGGCCGCCAGCAAACTGGTCAGAGCGCCGGACTGCCCTTCGTCGGCCAGCACAACCGCCTGCGTACCGGCTTCGGGCTGCGGCACACTGTCTGTCCTGAACACAACAACAACCTGACCCGTATCGGCGTTGACCGGGTTGCCTGCCGGGGGCGCCGAGGGCGATGGAGGTGCACTTCGTTTTGCCATGATAAAAAGATTTAGGATGGGTG
Source organism: Spirosoma sp. 209 (assembly GCF_002006735.1). Taxonomy (NCBI): domain Bacteria; kingdom Pseudomonadati; phylum Bacteroidota; class Cytophagia; order Cytophagales; family Cytophagaceae; genus Spirosoma; species Spirosoma sp. 209. The sequence goes on from NZ_MVEC01000006.1 coordinate 289,843, forward strand.
TACGAATAGCCCCTTCGGGCAACTCGTAGCCCTTAGTCGCCACCCGCCCCCGCCGACGGCAACAAACGCTTCCTGTCTTTGAGCGAACGGTCAGTAAACCCCATGATTCTGGGCTACTTCGGTCCTGTTCACCAGCCAGCGCGGCCTGGCTAACGGGGAGTACCGGCGGTTGGGACCAACAAAAAACCGGGCTCGATGGCCCGGCTTGTGCGAAGTCGGTCTGGCGAGACGGCTATACTTCGGCCAGCAGCAGCTGGGCAATCAGGAAATAAACGCCGATCCCAATCAGGTCATTGGCGGTCGTAATGAACGGCCCCGACGCTACGGCCGGGTTAATGCCAATTCGGTTCAGCAGTAACGGTGTAATTGTGCCCATGAACGACGCCAGCAGCACCACCGACAGCAGCGACATGGCCACCACAAAAAACAGCCGCGGCTCGCCGATCAGGAACGTATACACCCCCGCAATCAGGCCCACCACCAGCCCGTTGATAACCGCCACCAGCAGCGTCCGAAACAGCCGCCGGGCCAGCGTCGTGGTCAGCCCCGAGGTGTCGGATAAGCTCTGTAGAATCAGCGATGACGTTTGTATACCCACGTTGCCCCCCGTTGACCCGATGATCGGAATGAACGCAGCCAGCGCAGCAATTTTGCCCAGTTCACTCTGGAATCCGTTGATGACCGTTGCGGCCATGAGACTCCCCACGGCCCCCGCCACGAGCCAGGGGAGCTGCACTTTGGAGCGCTGCCAGATGCTGTCGTCCTCTTCGACCTCGCCCGACAGACCAGAAATGACCTGGATGTCTTCTTCGGCCTGCTCGGTAATGACGTCGACTACGTCATCGATGGTAATCCGTCCCAGCAGGCGCTGCTGTACGTTCACGACCGGAATGGCATCCAGGTCATATTTCTGCATCACCTCGGCCACCTCGGCTACGGGTCGGTAGGTTTCTACGTAGACCACATCGTCGTCGTAGATATCGGCAATCTTGGCCGTTTTCCGGGCCAGCACGATCTTCTTCAGGGAGACCAGCCCCAGCAGTTTACCGACATCATCGACCACGTAAACGGCGTAGACATTCTCGACGTTTTCGGCCTGTTGCCGGATTTCTTCGATGCAGGCATTGACGCGCAGGTTGACGTTAATTTTTATCAGCTCCTTCTGCATCAGACTACCCGCCACGCCGTCTTCGTAATGCAGCAGGTCCAGAATAAACCGCGCCTGTTCGCGGTCTTCGAGCAGGCCGATGACCTCTTCGCGCACCTGAATGGGTTGTTCGTTCAGGATATCCACGGCATCGTCCGACTCCATCACGTTGATGAACGGAGCAATTTCGGCCGAGGTGAAGGTGCCGAGCAGGTTGGTTCGGTCGTTGGTTTCGAGGTTGGCCAGGATCTCGGCCCCGACCGATTTGTCGAGCAGGTTCAGCAGGTAATGCGCCGGCTCGGGCTCCAGCTCGTACAGGATGCCCGAAATATCGGCCGGGAACAGCTCTTCCATCTCCGCCCGAAGCGCCACATCATCGCCCGAGCCGATCAGCTGCTGTATGTGGTCGAGGTAGTCCTGGGTGAGTTCGAAAGTCACTTCTAAGTGATGAGTTAGGAGTTATGAGTTATGAGAACCGAATGCTCATCGCTCATAACTCATCGCTATTGTTAGGTCAACGAACTCGGCTACGCTGAGCTGTTCGGCGCGTTTGTCCATAAACGGGCTGGCCAGAGCCGCTTCGGTGGGGTTGAGGGGTTTGAGGGCGTTGCGCAATGTTTTGCGTCGCTGCCCAAAGCCATGCTTAACCACCTGAGTGAATTTGCGCTCGTCGCAGCCGAGCTCGGTTTTGTCATTGCGACGCAGCGAGAGCACGCCCGAATGCACTTTCGGGGGCGGGTTGAACACCTCGGGCTCAACGGTGAACTCGTACTTGATGTCGTACCAGGCCTGGAGCAGTACACTCAGAATACCGTAGTCTTTGTTGCCCGGCCCCGACGCGACCCGCTGTGCCACCTCGCGCTGAAACATGCCCACAACCTCGGGTACGCGGTCGCGCATCTCAAGAACCTTAAACAGGATCTGGGTCGAGATGTTGTACGGAAAATTGCCGATTACGGCAAAGGGGGTGGTAGTATCGGGCTGTTTAGCCGGCAGCAGATCGGGGCGTATGTTCAGGAAGTCGGATGCCAGAATATGCCCCTCCAGCGCCGGCACGTGCTGTTTGAGGTAATCGACCGATTCGCGGTCAATCTCGATCACGAACGTTTCGAAGGCGGGTTTCTGCAACAGAAACTGCGTCAGCACGCCCATTCCTGGCCCAATTTCGAGCAGCTGCGTATAGCCACCGTGCCCGGTCAGCAGATCAGCGATGCGCTGGGCAATACTAAGGTCTTTCAGAAAGTGCTGGCCGAGTTCTTTTTTAGGCGTAACCTGCATAATGGGCGAAGGGCCGCAAAAAAAGTGATTCAGACACGTTGGCAGCCCACAACAAAGGTACGGCGAGCCAGTCAAAAGTAAGCCAATCAACTGCACAAGCCTGAAGGTTTAGGCGTTCTCAGGCTACCCTAACAAAGTTCAGCTCCGTTAGCCTCCCAAAGCCCGCAGCGTCTTCGCGCTTTTTGCCGGTTGGCAACGGCCTATCCATCCCCCCGCTCCTTCGCCATAGCCCCGGCAGGGACGACATGTACCCGGAGCCCAATATCGCTATGAGAACAAACGCCGACGTGCCGAAGACGGAATCGGACGGAATCGGACGGAATCGGTACGACCCCGACTCAGAAATCGATATCGGTCAGCTCGAAGTTCTGCTTGAGCGGAATGATACCGCCTTCTTCGGCACCCGGATGGTAGATAATCGATTCGGGCTGGATACCTTTCTGTACGTTGCCAATGTCGCGCTTTCTGTTGCCGTTGCGGTCAATGATGAGCCGAACGCGGTATCGACCCGGTCGAAGGCGGGCAAAGCTATAGGCCGGCGTTCCGTATGACGACCGGATTAGGGTGTACTTCTCGTCCAGCAGCTCGACAATGAAGTTGGTACCCGCAGCCCCCACGGCCGCTGGACTTACCCGACCCGCAATCAGGCCGTAGCTGTCTTCGTCGGCAATGGTGTACTTGGCCAGAAACCGGGGCAATGTATCGCCCTGCACGCTTACGAACGCTCCTTTTTGCAGCAACATGAACAGGCTGTCGCGCACGTTGGTCGGCTTTTTGATCACCAGCCGCGAGAAATTGTTGCTCCAGGTCAGCTCGTTCTGGGGCAATGGCAGGGGTTTGGTCGTATCGGGACCGATCGCAATCAGCTGGGTGCTATACCGCAGGATGGGTTTGGTAAACGTCAGCGTCAGCTCCAGGTTATTATCGGTCGGTTCGCTGGGGGCCGGCGTCAGGTTCACAGTTAGTGGTTTCCGGTCGCGGGCGCGCGTTTTGAGGGGCGAAAAATAAATTCGCTCTTTCAGCTCCGTCACGTTACCGACCGAGTCTTCGGCCGCCACGGTAACGGCAATGGTATCGGCCGCGGCCCGGTTGGCAGGCCTGAACAGCCGGATCATCTTCGGCGACTCCAGAAACGACACCAGCGTATCGCCGGGCTTGGCAAACAGCAGCCGGTAGCTGGCAATACCGCTGCTCAGCTCCAGCCCCAGCGTTTCGTCGGTGCGTTCGCGTCGGCTGATGCGTGGCTTACCGTAGCCCCGAAACGCCACCAGATTCACATCGGTGTACGTCCGGTTCAGGTTCACCACGCTATCGCGGAAAGCGACGCGCTCGCCGGGGGTGTTGTTGACCAGGTTCAGATCCTTGTCTTCGAACCCGAACACTTTATAGCGATCCGACTTCACGTTTTCGACGCGGAAGACGCCGTTGCTGTCGGTACGGGCAAAATAAGCCGGGCGTTTGCGGTTGATAGGCAGCGTATCGTTCGGCCCAAAGAGACCCACCACGAAGCCCAGCAGCGGCAGGCGGCTTTCGTCATCGACAACAGTACCGCTCAGGTAAAGCGAATCGATGGCAGGTCCGGTGCTGAAAACGACCTTGGCATCTTTGGCTACGTTACGCTCGGTAATGTCTTTGATCCCGTCGGAGAAATCGATGGTGTAGGTGGTGTTCTTCTGTAAGGGTTTGGCAAAGTTGAGCCGGAGTCCGTTTGGCTGTTGCTTGACCACGAAGGTGTTGCTGTCCTGGGGCGTGATGGTAATTTTCTGCTGGATATTTTCGGCCGTCACGTACTCGTCGAACGCCAGCTCTACGGTCTGGCCGGCATAATTCAGCTGGCGCTGCTTGGGCACACTCGACACCAGCTTGGGCGCCAGGGTATCTTTTTTACCGCCGGGCGGCTGGGCCACCTGGGCGCAGTTCTGCAGAAGAATAGGAAGAGCCAGCAGGGCGATAAACAGGTAATGGCGAAATGACATATCAGGGTAGTGGCCAGCCAGAGCGGGTGGTATCGCGCTGGTTTGGGCGGTAAAAGCAACTTGTTTTCTCTCGTCCGAAGCATCGGCTTCGGCTTTACCATTCACACAAAGGTAAACGCCCGTTTATGGTTCTTCTGTACCGGCCGACATAAAATGGGTGTTTCATTCGTTACGTTAGGTAGAATTTTAAGAAAATTTAAGCCTGCCTGGTCATCAGGCGACCGGGGGCGTAACGAGTTTGGTAGCTTTACCGCTCAACCTTTGTCAGACGAATCGGGTTTACGCCACTGACAAACGGATTTGCCCCCGGCCGTTGTGCCCCCATCAAAACGCTGTTCATGATTCACACCCGCCTATTTTCCCTGCTGACAACGCTTACGCTGGCAGGCTTGCTGGCCAGCTGCTCCGGCCCCGCTGATGAGCTGGACAGCCAGATCAGCGATGCGCTTACCAGCGATAAGGCCATCGACGCCACCGAAGCCGACGCGATCCGTACCTTCATCGAGAGCCAGAAAGACGACCTCGCCGACAATAAGAAAACCGCCAAACTACTCACCGATGCGGGCGACGTAGACGACGCTGAACTGTTGAAGTACATCCGGCGGAACATGACCTACCGCAAACTCGCCAAAGAAGGCGACGCGCCAACGGTATCGCTGGCGGGGGCGACGGCATCGGCCAAGCCCCTCCGGCTCAAACTTTACCTCGAAGCCAGCGGCAGCATGTTCCCCTACGACGCGCCCGGCGGCAACGGCACCTTCAAACGAACCCTCAACGACCTGCTGACCCAGTTCGATGGCATCAATCCGGGCCAGGGAAACATGTTCGTAGTCAATACCGAAGTGACCCCGCTGGGGCTGTCGCTCTCGCAGTTTTTCCGGGAGAAGAACCTCTTTACCGTAGCCAGGACAAAAGGGAAAACGACCAGTACCGATTTCGAAGGCATCTTCCAGACCATTCTGTCCGAAACCACCGGCGACGACCTGAGTGTGCTGGTCTCCGACCTGATCTACTCCGACCCCGGTCTGGCCGGGATGAGTGCGCAGAAAACCCTCGACGCGGCCAGCTCGCTGCTGACTACGGTCTTCAACCCCCACGCCACAACCCACTCGATGCTGGTCCTGAAGCTCACCGCCGACTTCGACGGAACCTACTATAGCTGGAACAACACCAAACAGAAATACAAAGGCGAACGCCCGTATTACCTCTGCCTGATTGGCCGGACCGAAACCCTGCAACGGCTGTATACCGACCCCGCTTACCAGACCATCCGGCAGTTTGAGCGGCTGCCCGGTTTCGAAGATTCGTGGTTCTTCGGGCGCGACGCCAAAGCAGTGGAGCCGTTCTATACGGTACTGGTCACCGACCCGGCGCGCAAAGGCCGGTTCAAACGGGCCGCCGAAGAGGTGCGCGCCCGCACCAAAGCGGTTCACGCCCTCGACGATGTGCAGCCCGACGTAACCGACAAAAGCCTGGCCATTCCGGTAGCGGTCGACCTGTCGGCGCTGCGCCTGCCGGCCTCGCTGCTGACCGACGTCAGCCAGTACGACGTATCGGGTAAAGACAACTTCAGGGTATCGGCCGTACAGACCTACTCGGGCGCCAACGGCACCACCCACAAGCTGTTGCTGAGCACCGATAAACCGGCCCGGGGCGCCCGTACGGCCGTAATCCGGCTCCGTCGGCAGTTTCCGCCCCGCTGGATCAGCCAGACCAACACGACCAACGATATCCCCGTCGACGCTACCTCTACCTTTGGCCTCCAAAACCTCTTGCAGGGCGTCGAACGAGCCTATAACCCCAACAACCAAACCGAGTATTTCACGCTAACGATAAATCTGAATTGAGTGAATGGTTTGCGTAAACCGGTATTCACTCAATCACTCATTCGCCATTCGCTCAATAAACAACATGGAAGAATCACTCTATAATTTCTACAATCTGTTTGTCAACAGCGCCTTACTCGAAGATTTGTACCAGGAGGAGCTGCTGTCGCCCATGACCTGGACCGCCATCGGCATTGCGTTCGTCGTTGCCTTTGCGTTTTACATCTGGCCTTTCAACAAAGTCAGTTTCAGCGGACTCGGCAGCTGGCTGCTGATGCTGGGGGTCAGCGCCCTGACCCTGTTCGTTATTACACTGGTTACCTGTTACCAGAAAGCCGGGCAGGAACTCCCGCGCGACGAGGCCGACCCCGAGCAGGGGATGTACTTCGACCAGGGCATCAGCGTCTTTCTGAGCTATGCGTTCGGGATGGCGCTGCTGACGGCGGTTATCTTCTTTGTCATCTCCATGATCATGAAAAATTTCAGTAAAAACGCTAAACACCGGCCCATGCTGTGGCCATCTAAATAACGAGTTTCGACGCCGTGGGTACACCGTGGTCCGTGTACCCACAGACCACGGTTGTAGAGACGCAACCCATTGCGTCTCCTGACCGGATGGTTTTACGTCTCTCTACAACCGGATGGTTTTGCGTCTCTACAACCGGACGGTTTTGCGTGCTCCCATCCGGATGATTTATTACTGACGCGGCTGAGACACGATGGCCGGGCGGTCGCGTCTGCACAAAGGAAAAACATAGAACTATGGCTAAATTATTTGTATTCGCTATTGGCGGAACGGGATCGCGGGTGCTGAAGGCCCTGACGTTCCTGCTGGCGTCGGGCGTGAAGCTCAACAACACCGACGAGGTCATTCCGATTGTCCTCGACCCCCATGCCACCAACGACGACCTCCTCCGCACCAAAGATCTGTTGCGCGAATACGGCAACATCCGCGCGGGTCTGCAATCGAAACCTGCCGAGAACTTCTTCGGTACGGAAATAAAAACCCTCAACCGGTCTATCGGCGGTAACGCGACCATTGCCGATACGTATGTGTTCGAGCTGCAGGGCGTACAGCAGGAGAAGTTTCGCGACTATATCAACTACGAAGGTCTCGACGCGCCTAACAAAGCACTGGCCAGCCTCCTCTTTTCGGAAGAAAATCTGGAAACGAAAATGGACATCGGCTTCGTTGGCAACCCTAATATTGGCAGTACGGTACTGAACCAGTTCCGCTACTCCGACGTGTTCCAGGCCTTTGCCGAGAACTTCGGCGCCAACGATCGTATTTTTATCGTCAGCTCCATCTTCGGCGGTACGGGCGCGGCCGGCTTCCCGATTCTGCTCAAGAACATCCGGGGGGCGCAGGCTATCGGACAAATTCCGAATCCGGCGTTCCTGCGCGATGCCAAGATCGGTGCCGTAACGGTGATGCCGTACTTCAGCCTCACCACCAGCGACAACAAGCTGATCGACCCGGCCTCGTTCATCGCCAAAACCAAGGCCGCCCTCAACTATTACCAGAAAGGCGTAAATCCATCTGTCAACGCCCTCTACTACATCGGCGACGACCAGACGAAGGCCTATACCTATGACCCCGGCGCGGGTGGTCAAAAGAACGAAGCCCACTTTGTTGAAATGGCGTCGGCCCTGGCCATTGTCGATTTCATGAACACGCCCGACAGTTCGCTGACCGTCAGCAACGGCCGCCCGACCAATCCGGTTTATAAGGAGTTCGGGGTCGAGCAGGACGGCACCTCGCTGCAACTGGGGCATCTGGCAGCCGCCACCAAACAGCTCATCAGCCTGCCCCTTTCTAAAATGGCGCTGTTCAGCACCTACCTCAGCCAGCGAATCCGCTCAGCTGCCGGTACCGTGCAGTGGTCGAAAGCCAACCCGCAAATCTCGACCTCGTTCCTGAACTCGTCGTTTTTCAACAGCGTCAAAAACTTCGATGCGGGCTTCCGGCAATGGCTGTCTGAGATGGGCGCCAACAAGCGCGGATTCGACCCGTTCCTGCTCGACGCAGCTAACCTGGGCCATACCGTTCGCGGATTCGAACCCAAGAAGAGAGGCCTGTTCGGGGGCGAGTCGGATGTTAAACTCGACATCGTTGACGACTTCGACCAAACGCTCAACAAAACCGCCGAAGGCAAAGCCTACGTAAGCGAGGCCGATAAATTTATTCAGTTGTTCTCCGAAGGTACCGACCGTTTCGTACGCGAGCGGCTGCCGAAGGTGATGGATTATTAACAAGTTCAGGTTGTCATTTCGCCGTCAGAAGGCCTCTCATTGCCAACCGCCAAAAGCGCTTAACTATGCCAACAACGCTTAGCTTACATAACCCAACACCGGGTCTGCACTGGTACGTGAGCAAACCGCTCGGGACCGACCAGATTGCCGCCATCCGCGACCCGCAGGGCGGCCAAACGGTGAAGCAGCCGACCTCGATTCCGAGTCCGTTTGCCCGAATGGATCTGGTTCGGTCGGCCTTCCTGAACCTGGCCCTCCGGCCCGATCTGAACGGCACCATCAACGACCAGCGTATCGTATCCGACTGCCTCGACGTGGGCGAGCTGTTTTTCAACTTCGACAAGCTCAAAACCTTCGTCACCATCACCCCTTTCGACGTGCGCACCGACCTCGATCGGCTGCGGCAGTCGACCAATCAGGGCCACCGGCGGCTGGGCGATGCGCTGAAGCTGTTTCTCGACCAGGACGCGGCCGAATACAACTTTGCCGACATCAACCGGCTGTTTATTCTCAGCTACCGGGGGCGCGTGGTCGGTGGCACCTCGCCCAAAACCCTGTTTTTCTCGTCGGGCAACGACCTGAGCTGGGTCGACGTAACGATGGGGAACGATCGGCTGTTCGATCAGTCGGTAACGCCCCTCCACCAGCGCGATATCGAATACCAGAAGTTCTGGTACGCCATCAAGCTGTTCATGCCCAACTTCCGCGACCGCTTCCGCGAGGTCGATGATTACCTGAACCGGAGCCGGTCGCTGTTGCAGCAGCAGAATCCGACGATGTTCTACGAGCATATCGAATCGCCCAATGGCCAGCCGCTGCTGACGCGCGAAAAGTTCGACAACGATTTCGACGAGCTGACCACCGGCCCCGGCGACGTAGTGGAAGTGCTGGGATTCCCGCTCCGCAAGAAGAAGTCCGACGCCCGGGCCATCGATCAGGTCAGCGACTTTATCATCAAATCCAAGAAATACGAGACCCTGAACCAGGGCAAGCCACGCCCCATGGCCTTGCAGAACCGGTTCTTCCGGCCCTTTACCTACGTACCGCAGGCGCAGTGGAACCCCAACACGCCCGTACCCTACGTGGCCCGGGAGTCCTGGCGCGACAACCAGCGCCCCCTGCCTGGCCAGCCCGGCAACTACCCCTGGCTGACGGTCAGCGACTTTCTGGAGCCTTACCTGGTCCGGCTTCCCTACCCTATGGATCGGGGCCGGTTTTTCGACGGAAACCTGCAGGCTCCGGCAACCGACAAGGGCTACCTGCTGCCGCTGAAAAAGGATTTCTTCGACTTCTTCGACGTAGACGACCTCATGACGGGCCGCGTCCGGATCAGGATGACGCCACAGGGGGCCGGCGTCAACGTATCGCTCGATATTCCGGTAACGGCCCCCGGCCAGCCCGGCAACCAGTTCGTCACCTTCGAGCGGCTGTATGCCCAAACGATCGGCAACAACGGTACGGCACCGAATGAAACCACAAATGAAGGAATCATCATCGAAAATTCGTTTACGGTCAACGTGTATCCCTTTGTTCGGTCGGGCAGTGTACCGGTACCGGCCGATTATCGGGTGCAGCTGATCGAGTCGGGTTTCGATAGCCAGAACCAGTACGAACTGACCTATTACGGGGAGAAAACCAACGCCGAAGTCAGGCCCGAGTCGAAACACCAGCGCACCGTTCGCCAGCAGAACACCGACGGATCGAGCGTGTATTATGTGCTGCGGGAGGAGTTCGACTACGTGCAGGCCAACATCCGGGGCGACGGTCGTGAGGTCCACGGCCTGCTGATTCCGCGCTGGCAGGTGTACAACGGCGGTAGCAAGCAGTTCGAATTTTCGGTCGATTTCGGCACCACCAACACCCACGTCGAGTACAAAGTAGACGGCAGTGCGCCCCGCCCCTTCGAGGTGGCCGAACTGACGCCACAGGTAGCGACGCTGGTCAATCCGGCGCAGTACAACCCGGCCCTGTTCGAGCTGTTTCTGCTCTACGATCTGGAGTTCGTACCGCCCACCATCGGCCCCGGCCGTCCTGACAATTTTCCGACGCGGACGGCCATTGCCGAGCCGATGAACCTCAGCTTCAACCAGCAGACGCAGGCCCTGGCCGACTTCAACATCCCGTTCTACGTAGAACGACAGCCAGCGGGGTCGAACCGGATCACGACCAACCTGAAATGGGCCAAGAACAACGACCAGACCGAACGGCGGGTAGAGGCCTTCCTGGAAGAGCTGCTGATGCTCATCAAAAACAAAGTGCTGACCGAAGGCGGCAACCTGACCCAAACGGTGGTGTACTGGTTCTTCCCGGCCAGCATGACCCCCGGCCGCGTGAGCCAGCTCCGCACCGACTGGCAGGAACTGTATGACCGCTACATTGGCGGAGCGCCCGGTCGGTTGCGCGAGGTATCGGAGTCGGTAGCGCCGTTTTATTACTACAAGCAAAACCCCACCCTGAGCGCATCGGCCCGGCCGGTCATCAACGTCGACATTGGCGGAGGCACCTCCGACGTGGTGGTCTACGAACGAAACGAACCCAAGCTGCTGACCTCGTTCCGCTTTGCCGGTAACGCCATCTACGGCGATGCATTCAGCGAATACGGAGCCGCCAGCCACAACGGGTTTGTCCGCAAGTACGCCGACCGCATCCAGACCCTGCTCGACAGCCAGAGCCTGGGCAACCTGAGCGATAACAACCGGCGCATGCTGGAAACCAACCGCTCCGAAGACATCATGGCGTTCTGGTTTTCGATCGAGAAGAGCAACGACGTAAAAGCCAAAAGTATGCTGTCGTTCAACGGCATGCTGGCCAAGGATGAAGACCTGAAGGTCGTATTCGTACTGTTCTACACCGCGCTGCTTTACCACGTAGCCCGGCTGATGAAGAGCAAAGGCATCGGGTTGCCGGGCGCGCTGACGTTTAGCGGCACTGGCTCGAAACTGCTGACCATTATCAGTACGGACGATGCGATGCTGGGAAAGCTAGCGCGGGCCATCTTCGAGAAGGTCTATGAGCAGCCCTACGACCTGAGTGGCCTGACGCTGTTCTACGAGCGCAAGGGACCGAAAGAGGTGACCTGCAAAGGAGCGCTGATGCAACCCACCAACAGCCGCCCCGTCGATACCGAAGCCATCAGCTATGTGTACCCGGCCACGTTCAACGATCAGTACCCGGCGCTGACCTATGCGGATCTGCGCCGGCCCGAAGTCGTCGATTCATTGCTGAAAGAAACCAACGCGTTCATCGATTTCTTCTTCGCCCTGAATCAGCAGTTCAGCTTTGTCCGCAACCTGAACGTGTCGGCCCGGTCGCTGGCCGTGGCGCAACAGGAACTGCGTACCCACCTGGACACCTCGCTCATGGACGGTATCCAGCGCCGGGAAAGCGACGTGGCTGCCGAGTACAGTGGCATGACCGACGCCCTGGCCGCGCCCATCGAAGAAACGTTGTTCTTCTACCCGCTGATCGGAGCCATCAACAAACTGGCCAACGCCCTGGCGTAATCCCTGGTTGATACCGGTCCGGGTGTTACACCGAAGTCGCTCACCGTGGTCCGTGTCCTCACCGGGACGCGTAGTCCGGGACGCGTAGTTGGACCACTTGTCCGGATGGTTTGTTGCTGTCGCACGAGTGGTCCAACTACGCATTCCGGTGAAGCCGGCGCAGACCACGGTGTAGAGAGCGCCGACCGCAGGGACTACGGTGAGCGACTTCGGTACATACGACAATTGAAAAGAGGACAGCGCCCGACTGGCAGACCGGTTCGGGCGCTTAAACCAACCTTTTTTATGATACAGAAAACGATCCTGACGCTCGTTGGTACGATTGGCCTGGGCACTTCCCTGCTGGCTCAGACGGCAACGCCCAATGCGGCTGCGGTGGATACGCTGACCAAAGAGGTAGCCATTGCCGTATTTGAGAAAATCGACCAGCCCAAGGCACAGGACATCTACAATCAGCTGCTCGAATGTGGCGACGGCTGCGACCCGCAGATGATCATCAGAACGGTAGGCAGCTGGGATCAGGTTGGCGCCAAGCTGGAAGAACTGTCGGTGCTGAAAAACACCCAGCGTTTTCAGGCCCTGCCACCCGCCGAAGCCAACGCGGCCATCCGGAAACAGCTGCTGCAGTTCTACATCAAACACAAAGCGGAAAAACCATACAGTGTGCCGCTCACGCCAGCCGTTCAGCTACAAATTCTGGCTAAAATTGACGGGCTCCTGCCCCCTGGTCAGCCCGACCCGGCTCAGCCAGCCACCGATCAGCCCGCCACGGCCGAACAACCGGCCGTTGACGCCGAAACCGGCCTGTCGGACGAAGGCAACATAGACCCCGTAGCCCTGCAGATGAGCCGGCTGGAGCGGGCCGTAAAAGAAGAACAGGAAAAAAGCATGTGGATGATCATTGCAAGTGGTCTAGTTGGGCTGATAGTCGGAGCCGGCGCCGTTTATTGGCTGGGGTATCGGTCGTTGAAATCGGACGTAGACGGACTAACGGCCCAGAACAGCCGGCTTGCCGCCCAGTTGGACCAGGCGCAGCGGAGTAAGCCGACCAACACCCCTCGTCCCCCACAGAACCAGCCCGACTATAAAACCAAAGCCGAGGCCTACGATACCATCCGGGCCGAGCTGGGTACCGATCCACTGGCCGCTATTCGTCAGTTGAAGCAGTCGGCCAGTCAGCCCGCCAGCCCGGCAGCGCCCGCTCCGCCCGCTAATCCGGTTGTCGAAGCCAGTGTCCGGCCCGAGCCGGCGCCGGTACCCATGAGCCAGTCGCAGGTAACGCCCCCGCCGGTCCGGAACGAGGTGCTTTATTTCCCGCCCCCCAGCCCCAACGGTTTGTTCGACAGCGGCCAGCAGATGCCCGCACTCTCGCCCGAATCGGCTTATCGGTTCAGCATCAGCGCCGACAAACCCGACGTGGCTACCTTTAGCTTCGAAGCAGAACCGGGCCGGGTAACGCGCCTGCTGACGTATCGAAACTACATGATCGAACCCGCCTGCGATAGCGAAAACAGCTACTCCTCGCAACACACCCGCATCGTTAACCGGCGCGACGGGGAGGCTGTCCGCGAGAACGGGGGCTGGCGCGTCGTCACCAAAGCCCTCATCCGCTATGAATAGGTCTGTAGCGATCATAGCGGCACTCCGACCTCTGTATGCGCTGCTCCTGGTGGCATCGCTGCTGTACCTGTCGGGCTGCTCGGGCTGCTCACGATCGGGTAGTCACCAGCCCCGCCGGACCAAACGCAGTACGTCCGATGCACCGGCCCGCGTACCGGCCGATACGACCCCGGCGGTGGCGAAACCAACGCTGAAGCAGATCGGCGACGGGCCTACCGAAGTGGCGATGGAGAAAGAGAACGGCGTATATAAAGTGCCGGTTACGGTAAATGGCGTTCCCATGCGGTTCATCCTCGACACCGGCGCGAGCCTGATTTCCATGTCGGAAGCCGAAGCGGAACTGCTCTACAAACAGGGGGCGCTCAAACCCGCCGACGTAATCGGGCGGTCGCGCTTCCAGGACGCTACCGGAGCCATATCGCCCGGGGCGGTGGTTCGACTCCGGTCGGTCCAGATCGGGGATCGGGTGTTACAGAATGTCAACGCCAATATTGTCGGCAGCAGCAAAGCCCCTTTGTTGCTCGGCCAGTCGGCCTTGTCGCAGTTTGGCAAAATTTCGGTCGATTACCGGCGGAACGTGGTGACGTTTGATTGATTTTTTGTGTTTATAGCAATGACCAGCGCGGTTTACGGCGACATGCCCGGAAATCGCGCTGACTTGACTACATACCACTACCGCTCTCAATGACAGAAACCGAACTGACCGATCGACTCCGCGAAGCCATCGTACTGGATGGTCCCGACGCCTGGCGCACCAACGGCTACCTGCAGGACGCGCAGGCGGCTGGCCTGTCGCTGCCCGATGCGCTGAAACGAGCCAATGATATCGGTCAGGAGGTCAGCAACAACCGTATTCTTTTCCAGAATATTCAGACCCGTATTGCCCGGCTGGCCGAACCGTCGCGCGCGCATCTGATCGATCAGGACATCAACCAGATTATCAATGCTGCCCGATCGCTGAACCTGTCGCCCGAGTTTGTCCGCAACCGCTGGATACCGGCCGAGCTGGCGCGGCACAGCCCGAAGCCAGTGCCCCCCGTCAGCGAACCGGCCCCGGTCGTAACTTCGCCGGTTGCGCCCGCGGCTGATCCCTACGAAGACCTGATTGAGCCGGAGCCCGAGCCTGCCCCGCCGGTTGTACGCGTTACCGAGCCCGCCCCCGTAGTTGAGCCGCCCCAGCCACCGCCTGCGCCAGAACCGGCTTACGTCCCTCCTGCTCCGCTGCCGGAGCCGCCCGCGCCCTTTGTCAGAACGTTTACGGCCACACCCGCCCGGGTCAGGCAGGGCCAGGCCGTGACCATCGAATGGGACGTTACGAACCTGCTGGCCGTAACCATCGACGATCTGGGCGAGGGCCTGTCGCCGAAAAACCGGGGCTGGGTAAAACCGAAGAAGACCACCGATTACACCCTGTTCGACGTCAATAATAATCCGCTCAGTACCGTAAGGGTGGAGGTTATCCCGCGCGACCGGAGCGGCATATACGGCGTTTTGTTCGCGCTGGCCCTGCTGGCGCTGATTTACTGGTTCATCAGGAACAGCAACTCGGGAAGCCGGACCCGTGCCGAACCTAACCAGCAGGAACAACTCGCCGACCGATCGACAACCGACGAAACGTCGGCCCTGAGCCGGCAGGAACCCGCTCCCGAACCAACCGCTACGGAGACCGAGACAACGCCCGCTACGGACGAGGACGAGTCGATCGCATCCGATACGAAACCCACCGACGAACCGAAGGCCCGGGAGCCGGAACCGCAGCGCGTTGACGAACCCGCCACCGAACCCGCCCCAACCCCCGCCGACGCCCGACAGGGAAAATACGAGGAAGCCTTTGGCGATAAACCCTACGACAAGGTAGAACTCGGCACCGACGAACGCGGCTGGCGACGCGCCCGCAGCCGGGGCCGCTGGGGTTACATCGACCAGAATGACCAGTGGGTGATCGAACCTGAATACGAAGCCGTAACGCCATTCCGGGGCAATACGGCCGGGGCATTTCTGAACGGTCAGCTCATCACCATCAACCGGGACGGCGAGCAGGTTCGGAATCCATAGGCCACCTGCTCCCTACGGCCCCAGCGTAACCGTCAGCTTCTGAAACGAAGTCCAGTAGCCCGTTGTCGTCACGCCGATTCCGTTTCCCGACAGCATCTTGAACGGATACGGACTGCTGCGTACCTCCTGCTCGTTGATGTAAAAATGGAGCAGATCGCCCTTCCGACGAATAATCAGCCGGTTCCGGTTTTTATCGAGCGCTACGCCCGGCTTGAAATAATCGCCCGGCATGTAGTCGCTGAAGGTCTGCCCATCGGCCATCCGCACGATGGCAATATCGCCGTTTCCGTTCAGCAGGAAGGCCGAATAGGTCGTTGAGTCGCGCACGCCGAACACGACCCCACCCGTAGGAATCCGGCCCGAGTCGGCCACAATATCTACTTTGATGGTATACTCCTCCGCAATATTGAGGTTGATGGCGGTCGGCAGCGGCACGAAGCTGAACGCAGCCTGCTGCGTAGCCCGGCGTTTGAGAATATTGTATTTCCCCAGGCCGATCTGATACTGATAGTCGCCTTTCACGCCTGCTTTCCAGCCGTTTCGGTTCGTGGCAAAGTCGCCGGTAAAAGCGGGCCGATAACCGGGATCAGCCGCCGGAGCAGGTCGACGGGTGGGCGGTGACGACGGGGGAGCAGCTGCGGTGGCCGGTTCATCGGGTGTTGCCGCTGACGCAGGCGTGGGTACACTGGCCGAAGCCGTGGGGGTTGCGGGCCGACGCGCAGCCGCCGGCCGGAGGGTTACCTTCTGCCAGTCGCTGGAAGCCGAATAAACGACATCCTTCGCCCGGCGGGTTTGCGCCAGGCCATCGGTAAGCAGCAGGGCCGTGAACACCAGGGAGAAAAAAAGACGCATAAGAGATTATCGTTAGAATGAGTAGCGAAGAACGGCGGTGGGCTGGCCCATCTGAAGACCCGGCCGAACGGATACGGCATCGATCCGGCGGGCCTCGCGACGCAGCTGGCTGTTCCGCAGTCCCTTGATAAACGTCAAGACCACATCGGTCAGTGCCACAGCGGCAGCCGCCCGGGTGGCCATAAAATACCGCTGGTGATGGTTATTAGCCGTCACGTAAAAGGGTTCGGCGGCCGTGGCATTTTTCTGCACCTCGTAGTCAGCGTAAGCATCCTGCGCCTGCTGGCGTTCCATGAATCCGTAAGCAACCAGACCGTACGTAGCAACGGTTACCAGTGGCCGGAAGCCCACGCGGGGTCTGGGACGCTGCACGAAAATATTGCCGATGCCCGGCGCTACAGCACTGACCAGCGCCCAGGCTGGCCCGTCGTACCGCTGTCGACCCAGCCGGCTCCCGCCCGGTATGGCTGGGGTTTCGGGCCCGGCAGGCTCGGCGGGAGTTTGGACAACCGGCGCTGGCTCGGGTACCGGTCGGTCCCGGTTCCGGCGCTGACGCGGCTGGTCCGGAGCGGGTTCGGGGCTGGCAGGCGTAGCGGGAGTCGGGGCGGTAGCCACCGGGGCCGTTCTGGTCGGGGTTACCGGCTCGGGAGTCGGTTCAGGAGCCGCTGGCATCACCCCCGCTTTGACCCGCACAATGGCCTGAATTTCTTCGTCGAGCGCGTACCCATTGGCCAGCGCATTCCAGACAATACGCCGGTCAGAACCAGCCACGATACGCCGACCCACATCCCCCCGCACCAGTTCGGGCCGGATAGAGAGTAAGCCACGAACCCGGCTGCGGACGTCGAAATAAACAGAGTCGCCGGGCCGGGCGCTGATCAGGTCGTAGCGAATTTCGAGCTGGGCCGAGTCAATGGCGCGCACCCGAATGTTACGTACCCGTTCCTGCGCCTGAACCGCTGGTATCAGGAGAAGCCCCCCGAAAAAAAAGAGAATGAAACGCATCATGGTTTAGTTACGGACGGTGATCTGGGCGGTACGGACGTATTTATCATCGCACGAGTTGACCAGCACGAGCGTGACGGTATAGGTGCCCGGCTGGGCGTAGTTGTAGGTGACCCGGTTTCCGACCCGGCCGATGTTTCGCCCATCGCCGGGGTCCCAGCCCGCCACGGTGATATCGCCCGTGGGTTTGTCCAGGAAAAAGGTGACGTCCAGTTGATCGACGACAACGCCGATCTCGGCCGAGGGTTGGGCGCAGACAGGAAAGGTTTTGCGCTCCAGATCGAATGGCTCACAGGCAGCCAGACCCAGTAGCACAAACCCAAATAGGAAACGTTTTAGCATAAGTAGTACAATAAACAGCAAATTAAGTAATAGTAGACCAATGAAGATATACTAGCCATCAAAATAGACTTGATCCGGTCTGTACCAAACAGCCACTCTTTTGCGTAAATTTATACAATCACTGACCAATGTATGGCCTGATCCAACACCGGAACGAGTAGCCGTTCAACAGATCGATTGACTTGTCATAGTTATGCCTGGACTCAAAGCCCAACAGGACCCTATAGCCGATACCCTTACCCCGTTCGATGTTCGCCAGACCGTTGACCAGCTCAACCTGATTGGCGTTACCATCGACCGCGACGGTACGCTCAGCTACGCCAACCCGTATACCTACCGCGTTACGGCCTGGCAACCCGACGATATCGTCGGCAAAAACTTTTTCGACATTTTCATTCCGGCGGCCGACCGCGCCCGGCTCGAACTCGAATTTGAGGACGCCCTGACCAAAGCCACCTTTCCCGAACAGCGGGAGATCAGCATGCTGGCGCGCAGCGGGGCCGTCCGGAATGTGCTGCTCAACTCGTTCATTGCCAACCGGGGCGACGACAGCACCGGCACCCATCGGTATGTCTCGTCGTTTACGCTCATCGGCGAGGATGTTACCAACAAACGGCGGGTAGCGTCGGCACTCTCGAACACCAATGCGCAGCTTCAGGACCTCGTCGACAATACCTCCGACCTGATTCAGCTGCTCACCCTCGACGGCAAATTTATTTTCGTGAACCGGGCCTGGCGCGAGGTACTCGGCTACAGCTCCGACGAAATTGCCGCCCTGAACCTGCGCGACGTACTCCACCCCGACTACGCCACCAGCACCCTGGCGGCCCTCAAGCGCATTCAGCAGGGGGACAAGCTGCCGTATATCGAGACCGTTTTCCGCAGCAAAACGGGCAAAACACTCTTTCTGTCGGGCAGCGTCAACTGCCGCTTCGATAACGACCGCCCAACGGCTTTCCGCTGTATTCTGCACGACACCACCGGAAAAATCCGCGCTGAAAAATCGCAGAAACTCTATTATAGCATTGCCAACTGGACCATCAACACGCCCAACCTGGACGAGCTGTATCAGAAAATCCATGAAGAACTGGGCAACATCATCGATGCCCGCAACTTCTTCATTGCCCTCTACGACGCCGGCAAAACCTACCTGTCGTTCCCGTATTACGTAGACGAATACTTTGGCGGCAACATGCGGTTTACCAAGCGGAAGATCGGCAACGGGCTGACCGAATATACCATTCAGGCCAACAAACCGCTGTTTCTGTACGAGAAAGATATCCGGGCCCTGGCCGAACAGCACGAGATCGATCTGTACGGCCAGCTTCAGCCGCAGGTGATGCTGACGGCTCCGCTCCGGATCGGCGACGAGATTACGGGGATTATCGGGGTCAAATCGTACGACGATGCCCGCACCTACGGCCCCCGCGACCTCGAACTGCTCGAATTCATTTCGGGGCAGGTGGCGCTGGCCATCGCCCGAAAGCAGTCCGAAGCGGCTCTGGATAAGCAGAACGCCCGGCTCAACGCCATGTTCGACAGCAGCACCTACCTGATTTGGTCGGTCAACAAAGCGCTGCAGCTCACCTCGTTCAACCGAAATTACGCCCAGCTGATCGAACGCAACGTGGGTGCCTTGCCTACCCTCAACAGCAGCGCGCCCAACTTTGGCTGGCGGATGGTCGGCCCCGAAAGCCGTAAAATACTCGAAGACCGCTACCGGCAGGCTTTTCGGGGGGTGCCGCAGAACTTTGAACTCCGCATCGACGGCGACCGGCTCGACAACTCGGAGGGCTGGCTCGACTTTCAGCTCAATCCGATCATGCTGGCCAGCGGGCTCATTGAAGAGGTGTCCGGCATAGCGCGCGATATCACCAACCGCAAACGGGCCGAAATCGCGACCCGGCAGAGCGAAGAAAAATTTCGGGGTATCTTCGAAAACCTCCAGGATATCTACGCCCGGGTCGACCGGAAAGGGCGCATTACGATGGTCAGCCCGTCGGTATTCAAACGCCTGGGCTATACGCCGGACGAGGTACTGGGGCAGGATGCCATGCAGTATTTTGTGGACAAGAGCGTTATCCACCGGGCCATGATCAAGCTCGGCCGCAACCACAGCCTCCGCAACTTCGAGGTCAGCATGCGCCGGAAAGACGGCACCGAGCGGCAGTTTATGTTCAACATGCTGCTGCTGAACGATGGCCCCGGCAACGACCCCGACCCGGTAGTAGCGGTGCTGGCCCGCGACATTACGGAGCTGAAGCGCCAGTCGGCCGAACTGGTTAAAGCCAAAGACGAAGCCGAACGATCGCTGAAGGTCAAAGAGCAGTTTCTGGCCAATATGAGCCACGAAATCCGGACGCCCATGAACGGGGTGATCGGCATGATCGACCTGCTCAACGACACCCAGCTCGACGACGAACAGCGGAGTTACGTCAAAACCATCAAGCGATCGTCAGAAACGCTGCTCAACATTTTGAACGACATCCTGGACCTGTCGAAGATCGAAGCGGGCAAGATGGTGCTGCACGAGTCGCCGGTTGCGTTCCGGGAGATTTTCGAGAAGCTGATTGCGCTGTTCGGGCAGCAGGCCAACTCCAAAAATAATACGCTGACCTACCACCTCAGCCCCGACCTGCCCACCTACGTCATTGCCGATCAGACGCGGCTGCTGCAGGTGCTGTCGAACCTGACCTCGAACGCCATCAAGTTTACCGAAAACGGCGAGGTGCGCGTGGAGGCATCGCTCATCAGTAAACACGGGAAGTTTAACCGGATTCGGGTGGCCGTGATCGACTCGGGCATTGGCATCTCGCCCGCCAACATCAAGCTGCTCTTCAACTCGTTCAGTCAGGTCGACACCTCCTCGCGCAAGTCGTTCGGCGGCACGGGGCTGGGACTGGCCATCTCGAAAGAACTCGCCACGCTCATGAAAGGCGACGTGGGTGTCGAGTCGGAAGTAGGCCAGGGCAGCACGTTCTGGTTCACCATCGAGCTGAAAGAAACGGCCATCAGCCCCACCCAGCAAACCACCGAAGTGGCCGAAATAGCGCTGGCCAACTTCTTCTCGACCTATCACCCGCAGGTGCTGCTCGTTGATGATAACGCCGTGAACCGGAAAGTAGCCAGCGAAATTCTGCGCAAAGCCGGCTGTGTCGTCACCACGGCCGACAGCGGTCCCGCAGCAATCCAGGCCGTAGACGAACGGGTCAAAGACGGCGCCGGATCAGCAACGCCGACGGCCTCGCCCTTCGACGTCATTTTTATGGATATCCAGATGCCCGACATGGACGGCGTGGAAACGACCCGGCATCTGCGCCATCAGTTCGGCAGTCAGCTCCCGACCATCGTAGCGATGACGGCCTATTCGATGCGCGAAGATCGCGAACGGTTCATCAGTCAGGGTCTCGACGATTATATTGCCAAACCCATTCGGGCGCAGAGCCTGGTGGCGAAGGTAAAAGAGATTGTTGACAACCGGCAGCTGAAGGCCAGCCAGCCCGAACTTTCGTCGGCCCCGCCCGTCAGTAAGCCGAAGGCCCAGGAACCCAAACCCGAAAATCAGCTCCCGATTCTTGATGAAGCCATTGTGGGTCAGCTGCGCGACATTGGCGGGCAGGAGCTGGTGGACAGTATTCTGGAAGAGTTTATGATCGAAGCCGCCGATCTGGTACGGGGTTCTATCGATGCCTACGCCCTGGGCGACATCCCGACCGTGAAAAGCCACCTGCATACCCTCAAAGGATCGGCGGGGACCATCGGCGTGGCGCGCATGGCCGACATTGCCCGCACCGCCGAAGGCAAGCTCAAAGTCAACGACACCAGCGGCCTGAACGAAGCCCTTCAGGACCTCGAAAAAGCCTTCGCCGAGTTCCTGGCCACCCGCGAAGAACCCTGACAAAACCCACCTCTACCAACCACACCATTTCCTGACGCATGAACTCGATAAAACGGCTGTCTGATCTGACCATTCAGCAAGACCGAAAAGCCACCTTGCAATTCCTGGTCAATAAAGTCAAGCAGCGTAAAGACGATTTCCCGGCTCCGCCTTTTTTTCTGTTGATGGGGGCGGGTTGCTCATTCGATGCCCGGATTCCTACGGGTTCGGGTATTATGACGTACCTCCAGAAACGTTGTTACGTCGAGAATACGATGAGCATCCCGAATCACAACCTGCTGGACCTGGACAAAATAGACAGTTTACTGACCGACAACGACGCGCAGAAAAACCTGGCCGCCTTTATCAAAGAAAAGCAGGAGGCCTGTCACCAACAGGTCGATGCGCAGCGCGACGAATTTCTTGGTAGCATTCCGGCTGACCTCGTCGAGATTCTGAAAACCAACAATCCTGATGCTGATCTGTGGGACGTTGTCAAAGAAGAGTTTTATCAGACCAGTTATTACGGTTTCTGGTTCGACATTACGCTACCGGACCCGCGCGAACGCCAGCAGCTGATCGAAGAAATCATCGACAGAAAGGAACCTTCGGCGGCTTACATTCTGCTGGCCTGCGTGGTCAACTCAGACGGGATCAGAACCATTTTCACTACCAATTTCGATGATCTGGTCAACGACGCCATTTTGCAGGAAACCGACAAAAAATCAAGGATTTATGCGCATAACGAACTGGTGAAGTTCATCAACTTCCGCAGCCCCCGCCCCAACATTGTCAAACTGCACGGCGACTATCTGTTTCAGGACATGAAAAATACCCTGCACGAAACGTCGACCCTGCAGGCCGATCAGATCATGAAACTTCAGGAAGCCGCGCAGGATATGGGCGTTATTGTCACTGGCTACTCCGGCTCCGACCGATCCATCATGGACGCTCTGTACCAGGTGAAAGAAAAACGAGGAGCGAGTTTCCCGTTATACTGGTGCGCCCGCGATGAGAAAAATATTAACTGGCGGGCCAAATACCTGATTAATCAGCATCCCAACAGTTATTACGTTCCCGTCGACACCTTTGAGCAGCTGATTGTCAAGCTTTACAATGATCTGAACTGCAAACTGCGCGACGTAGAAGAAAAGAAAAAGTGGGTAGAAAAACATCACCAGAAAGCCGTCGATACCCTCAGTAAGGGCGACTTGAGAAAGCAAAGCCCAAACCTGGAAAAAGCCCTGAAAGCCGAAGAAATTCTGGCACAGGCCCGGCAGATAAAAACCCCTACAGAACGGGTCACGTATCTGGACGATATGATTCAGAAAGTACCCCCCAATGCTGAGTTATACGTATGGAACGCTTACTACAAACATGACCTCCAGCGCTACGAAGACGCCCTGACCGACTTGGATAAAGCCATTGACCTTGACTCAACTAACGCTACAGCCTATAACAACCGGGGCTCCGCCAAGAGTAACCTCCAGCGCTATGAAGACGCCCTGATCGACTTGGATAAAGCCATTGACCTTGACCCAAATAACTCTTCAGCCCATAACAACCGGGGCTTCGCCAAGAATAGCCTCAAGCGCTACGAAGAAGCTCTGAGCGACTACGAAAAAGCCATTGACCTTGACCCAAATAACGATGCAGCCTATATCAACCGGGGCTCAGTCAATAGTTACCTCAAACAATACAAAGACGCCCTGATTGACTTCGATAAAGCTATTGACCTTGATCCGACTGACGCTACAACCTATAGCCACAAGGGCAGAGCGCTTCGAAAGCTGAACAGATTGACCGAAGCTGAAGAGAACGTCCGGAGAGCGATTGAACTCGATGAGAATTACGCGAATGCCTACGCGAATCTGGCCGAGATCAGGGCGGCCCAGGGCAACGCAGATGGTTATTACGAGTCGCTGGAAACGGCTCTGGCGAAGGGCGCCAATGTAGAAAACCGGTTTACAGACGAGGTTTACATCCCCTACCTGACTGAACCTCGCTTTGTTGAACTGCTGAAAAAACACGGTATTCCGCAACCAGCTTAACCACGAAGAATGCGGGGTACAGCAGGCTAACTAAACCCACCCCCTTTATGACAACGCAACAAGATGTACTTTGGAAAAAGCTACAGACGTTCCGATTCGATGAACCCGGGGTGGCGCTTACCTTCACCGCCCGGCTGGCCCGCGAAAACGGCTGGTCGGACGCATACGCCCGGCGCGTCGTTACCGAGTACCGGAAGTTTCTGCTGCTGTGCTGCCTGACCGAAACCGGCGTTACCCCGTCCGATGCCGTCGATCAGGCCTGGCATCTGCACCTGACCTACACCCGCTCCTACTGGATCGACCTGTGCCGCACGACCCTCGGGCGCGACATTCACCATACGCCCACCCAGGGCGGCAGGCAGGAAGCCGGCAAGTTTAACGGGTTCTACTCGGATACGCACCGGCTGTATCGCGACACCTTCGGCACCGAACCGCCCGCCGACATCTGGCCCGATGCCCACATCCGTTTTACCGATACCCGGTTTACGCGTATTAACCGGGGCCGATACTGGGTGCTGCCCAAGCCATCGGTTCAGCTCAGCCGGGGCCTGACGCTGGTTGGCCTGTTGCTGACGGCACTCCTGTTCGTACAGGCCAGCTCGCGGGTGCTGGTAGTGGCGCTGCTGGGCATAGTCGCGTTTGGCGGGCTGGTCTGGCTGATCGGTAGCCTGGCTAACTCGAACGAAAACCCCGACCAACGACGACAGCAGGCCGATGATGGGAGCGGTGTAATCCTGTTATCGGGCGATGCTAACCACCACAGCCACGACGCAACTAATGGTCATGACGGCGCTGACGCCGGAGCCGACAGTGGCTGTTCGGCCAGCGGTTGCAGCGGCTGTGGTGGTGGCGACTGATTTGACTTAATCCCGCACCGGGAAGCGCCTAAGCTGGCGTTCCAGATCCTGAATGGCGCCCTGCAGTTCGCGTTTGTCAGGCGCAACGGGCAGGTAAAAGGGAGTGGTACCGGTTTGCCAGGAAGGCCGGGCTTCTGAGCCGAGCTTGATCCGGAGCCGGTAATCGCCCCGCCCGCCCGACAGCGTGCTGAAGCCAAGGGCCGGTTCAACAAACGTCAGTCGGGGCGACAGCTCGCGCTCGTCGGCTACCGACCGCATCCATTTAAGCAGAAGTTCCAGCTCCCAGGTCGACAGGACGGGAGCCGTACGAACACATTCGCGGTTCTGATACCGGGTCTTTACACTGACAATAAGCCAGTTTCGATCCATGAAATAGGGCGAGTCGCTGCATTCATAATCCAGAATGTTCAACTCGAAGGCCCCTTCGGGTCCGGTGAGTTTCATAATTAATAGAGTGAGAGAGTATAGAGGAAGGATAGCTAATACATACATAGTACCTGACCGGGCCACTGGTCGTCAGTCAAATGCCTCTCGGTTACACTCGACAGACGGCTGGAACGGGCAGGTAAAACACCGTAGCGCTGTTACTCAATTTACTTTATAGGATATGAATGGTAAACTTAACTAAAATAATGATACCAGCCATAGGAAAAAGGCTATTTTTTCGAAATATTTTACTGGCTTTGCCAACATATGCCGCTCCGGAACGCGGTTGGGGTACTTGCCAGAAACAGGCCGGCAAATAGTCTTTTTGTGTTTGCCGAATTAACTCTATAATTTCACCACACAAACGTAACACGATTCCCCAGCCCTATGTCAGCTTCCAAACGCGTCCTGATTGCCGAAGATAGCTCCGTTATTCAGAATCTGGCCCGCAAAATCCTTGAGTTTCAGAACTATGATATTACAGCCGTAAAGAACGGCGAACAGGTTTTACAGATTCTCGAGAAAGAAGACTTCAGCATCCTGCTGCTCGATATCAACATGCCCATCATGGATGGCATGGAATGCGTACGTCGCGTGCGGGCCCTGTCTGACACGACCAAAGCCGAAGTACCCATCGTGGCCATTACCGGTAACGCCAAGAACTATACGGAAGAAGAATTCAAGACCGCAGGCTTCAACGACGTCCTGGTCAAACCCCTCAACTTCGACCGCCTGGTAGAAGTCGTCAATCAACTTACCGATAAATAAAGAGCGGTTGAGTGATTGAGTGATTGAGCGAATCAGCTTTACGCAACCCAAATTCACTCAGTCACTCAGTTACTCAATCACGCACCATGGTTGTTACGCTGCTTGGAACCGGAACGTCGTCGGGGGTGCCGCTGATTGGCTGTGACTGTGCCGTTTGCCGCTCGGCCGACTTTCGGGACAAACGACTGCGCACCTCGGCCCATATTGCCATCGACGGGCGCAGTTTCGTCATCGATACCGGGCCCGACTTCCGGCAGCAGGTACTCCGGCTCAATCTGAACCAGCTCGACGCGGTCTTGTTTACCCACGAGCACAAAGACCATACGGCGGGGCTGGATGAAATCAGGGCCTATAATTTTCGCTCCGGCCGGGATATGCCTGTCTACGGCCGCCCTACAGTACTGGCGCAGCTCCAGCGTGAGTTCGCCTATATCTTCGCCGAACATAAATACCCCGGCATTCCCCGCATCCGGCTCCACGAGATTCAGAATCAACCCTTCGAGGTACTGGGGATTCCGGTAATCCCGATCGAGGTCATGCACCACCGGTTACCCGTATACGGCTACCGAATCGGCGATTTTACGTACCTCACCGACCTCAACGCCATTGCCGAATCGGAACTGGACAAAGTCTACGGCACCCGAATTCTGATCCTCGACGCCCTACAGCGCCAGCCG
This sequence comes from Spirosoma sp. 209, assembly GCF_002006735.1. Taxonomy (NCBI): domain Bacteria; kingdom Pseudomonadati; phylum Bacteroidota; class Cytophagia; order Cytophagales; family Cytophagaceae; genus Spirosoma; species Spirosoma sp. 209. The sequence continues at coordinate 316,356 of NZ_MVEC01000006.1, forward strand.
CATATTTCGCACTTCAACCTCGATCAGGCGGTGGCGCTGGCCGAGCGGGTCGGCGCCGAGCGTACCTATTTCACCCACATCAGCCACAAGCTCGGTATGCATCAGGACGTCGAGAAAGAGCTGCCCCCTTCTATCCGGCTCGGCTACGACGGAATGCAGATTTATCTGTAAACCAATCCCCCGCCCCCAGCGTTACCGGCATACAGACTCGCTCCCATGCCGACACTCGTCAAGCCAACCCGTTCGTTCTCCGATACGCTTCTGAGCCATTATCGCCAGCAGGGCGACCCGCCTGCCGATGCCGTTCTGGCCGCCGTTGCCGATACCAGCGGACGCGGGGGCATCAGCCTACTGATGCAGTGGCTGGCCGACACCCATGAGTTCGATCTGGCTCAGCAGCCGGCAGCCGTTCAGGCGTTTTTTGCCGAACACGCCCGTCTTCCCGACTGGGCCGACCCGGCCCGGATGAAGCGCGGTATGGCTTTTTTTCAGCAACATGCCAGCCTGATCGGGCTCGTGCTGGGCACCTACTCACTGCCTTATACCTACATGGGGGCCGATGGGGTGCAGCTGCTCTGGCTTACCGAACGGATCAAGAACGATACGGCCCGACGCCTGCAGGAAACCGGCGAATGGGTCTTCGGAGTCAATACGCCCAACGAATGGAGCGGTCCCGTCAAAGCCGTTCTGCGCACGCTGAAAGTCCGGCTGATCCATGCCGGCGCCCGCTGGTTCGGGTTGCAGTCGGGGCGCTGGAACATGGACTGGGGTATGCCCGTCAACCAGGAAGACATGGCCGGTACCAACCTGTCGTTCTCGTACATTGTGCTGCGGGGCCTGCGGCAGTCGGGCGTTGCGGCCACCGAACAGGAAGAAGAAGATTACCTGCACCACATCAACGTCATTGCCGCGCTGAATGGTGTTGCCCATGAACTGCTTCCCCAGAACCTGCGCGAGGCCTACCACCTCGACCGCGCCATTGCCCGTCGGCAATTTCGAGCGTCCGAAGCCGGCAAAGGCCTGACCAGCGCGCTTCTCAACGCCATTGCCGAGGTAGCCGGAAAAGCGTCGGGCCAGCCCGATAACGTCAGGAACCTCGCAGCCGCTCAGATGCGTTTCTTTCTGGGCGACAGCCACGCCGACGCCCTCGGGCTGCCAGCCGTTCCACTGGAAAAGCGCATCGTCAATGTCGTCAGGCGGCTTCCCATATTTCCCAATACCGTTTTCAGCCTGTAAGTCCGCAGGGTTGCAGATCAGCCGCGCTGAACCGAAACACAAACGTAACCTTGATTCAGTTAGATCCTATTGCCGCCCTGGCCACGGCTCCCGGAATTGGCGCCATTGCCGTTATCCGCGTATCGGGCCAGGACGCCATTTCCATAACGAACCGATTTTTCCGGGGCAGGGACCTCACCAGGCAGGCCAGCCACACGGCGCATTTCGGTACCCTCCGCAACCGCCCCGACGCATCGGGCGAAGAAACCATCATCGACGAGGTGCTGGTAACCATTTTCCGGGCACCGCGCTCCTTTACCAAAGAAGATGTTGTCGAGATTTCGTGCCACGGCTCGGAGTTCATCATCCAGCAGATTCTGCGACGGCTGACCGAAGAAGGCGTCCGCCTGGCCCGACCGGGCGAGTTTACCCAGCGCGCGTTCCTGAACGGTCAGTTCGATCTGGTTCAGGCCGAAGCCGTGGCCGATCTGATCGCGTCCGACTCCGATGCGAGCCACAGGGCCGCCCTCACCCAACTGCGGGGCGGTTTTTCGCGGCAGCTTAAAACCCTGCGCCAGCAGCTGATCGACTTCGTGGCGCTGGTAGAACTCGAACTGGATTTTGGGGAAGAAGACGTCGAGTTTGCCCACCGCGATCAGCTCCGGCAGCTGATGCTCGACATCCGGCGGGTGCTGCATCCCCTGATCGAGTCGTTCTCAACCGGCAACGCCATCAAGAACGGCGTACCGACCGTCATTGTCGGTAAACCCAACGCTGGCAAATCAACCCTGCTGAACGCGCTGCTGAACGAAGAAAAAGCCATTGTCTCCGATATTCCCGGCACCACCCGCGACGTGATCGAAGATGAACTGTTCATCGACGGTATCCGCTTCCGGCTCATCGACACCGCCGGGCTGCGGCAGGCTACCGACACCATCGAAGCCATTGGTATTGAGCGGACGCAGCAGAAAATGCGGGATGCATCGCTGGTCATCTACCTGTTCGACGGTCTCAACATCGCCCCCACCGACCTGCGCGACGCCGTAGCCGAGGTGCGGACATCGGGAAAACCGTACCTGCTGATCGGCAACAAACTGGACGCCATTGACGCCGGCCGCAAAGAAGAATTGGAGGGTATCGCCAGCGAACCCATCGTCTGGATTTCGGCCGCCCGGCATACGCATCTGGATGAGCTTAAGGCGGCTCTGTCGGCCCGTGTCCGCACCGATGCCGCCGTTCAGACGGGCAGCGCCGTAGTGACCAATGCCCGGCATTACGAGCACCTCACCGGCACCGACAACGCCCTGGCCCGCGCCCTGACCGGCCTCGACACCGGCGTTACCCCCGACTGGCTGGCGATGGACTTACGGGTCGCCCTGCAACACCTGGGTGAGCTGACCGGCGAGATCACCACGGACGACCTGCTGGATTCGATCTTCAGCAAATTCTGCATCGGCAAGTAACCCTTTGTCTACAAAAAAACTCCGTTTCAAATCCATCGACACCTATAATGGTTACCAGCTGGCTGGCCAGCAGAAGCGTCTGTTTATCGGCGCTGGCTACCTGGATCAGATCCAGAAAACTGACCAAGGCCTCGCGTAGCTTTTGTCCCAACTATTGCCTGTAGACCTTGGCCTCGTGTTCCAAACAAATAAGCGGTCATTTTAACAGTAGTCCAACTACCAATACGTGCATTATACTGCCCTTTTGCGTATATATTTACGTAGCATTCATCTTTCACGATCAAAAAGGGTAGTATAATGCACTATGGATGAATTAATTTCTAAGCTTATTGCGCGTCGGAATGCGCTGCGCCTGACGCAGGAGTACCTGGCCGAGCTGGCAGGGGTCAGCCTGCGAACGATAAAAGCCATCGAGTCGGGCGCGGGTAACCCCAGGGTGTCTACCTTGCTCAAACTGGCCGACGTATTGGGCATGGAACTCAGATGGATCGTAAAACCACATAACCTGTAATCGCATGCGCCAGGCGGCCGTTTACCGAAACCAGGAACTGGCGGGTTATCTCACCGAAGAGACTACCCAACACTACATCTTCCGCTACGATGAGGGGTGGCTGGCCGACGCGCAAAAACCGGCAATCAGTCTGACCTTACCCAAACGCCAGGCGCCTTATGAAAGCAATCAGCTCTTCCCGTTTTTTGCCAATCTGCTCAGCGAGGGCGTGAACCGGCGTTTGCAGAGCACTCAGCTTCACATCGACGAGAACGACAGCTTCGGTCTGCTACTCGCTACGGCCCGGTACGATACCATCGGCGCCATCACCGTACAGCCCCTGATTGCCCCATGAGTATACCTCCTGTTTCCTGTTGTCCGGGCACGCTCGCCGAGGGGTTTACAACCTATAGCCCCGCCTGTCTGCGCCAGCTGTTCAACGGCAAACGGGTGAGCCACCTGTTGCCCTATGAACAGCCGCAGCGCGACGAGGTCGTGGCCGGTTTTTTCCTGGAAAATCGTAAACGGATTTCCATATCGGGCGTGCAGGAAAAAGAGAGCCTGCTGCTGGACAGGAACCAACTCCGGCTTACCCAGGCCGGCGAGCAGGGAACCTATATGCTTAAGCCCATTCCGCGCGATGTGCTGAAGGTAGATCAGGTGCCGGCCAATGAACACCTGACCATGCAGATTGCCCGGCAGGTCTATGGAATTGACACCGCTGCTAACGCGCTGGTGTTCTTTCAGGATGGCGCACCGGCCTACCTGACCAAACGCTTCGACGTAAAACCCGATGGGACCAAATGGGGCGTTGAGGATTTCGCGTCGCTGGCGGGCAGGACAAACCAGAACGCCGGGCCTACTTTCAAGTACACCTACAGCTATGAAGAAGCGGGACTACTAATCCGGCAGTACGTGGCCGCCTGGCGGGTCGAGATCGAGCGGTATTTCAGGCTGGTCGTCTTCAATTTCCTGTTTTCGAATGGCGACGCGCACCTGAAAAACTTTTCGCTGATGGAGTCGGCCTACGGTGATTACCTGCTCAGCCCGGCCTATGATCTGCTCAACACGCACCTGCATGTCGACGATACCGACTTCGCCCTGGACAACGGTCTGTTTGCCGATGGGTACCGATCGGCAATCTTTACCCGCACGAACCATCCGGGGCTGAGCGACTTTACCGAGTTTGGTCGGCGGATCGGGGTAGCCGACAGGCGGATCGAACCGCTATTGGCGCCGTTTCGCGAGCGGCAGGCCAGCGTCAGCAGTCTGGTTGACCGATCGTTTCTGAATGAAAGCAGCAAGCGGGCTTACCTGCTGCATTACAACACCAAACGGAACTTCTTGAACCAGTTAGGGTAATCACCCTCTATCGGCAACGGGTAATTCTTCAACAATTAATTACGTACTCACGTGAACTTTATGAGCGACCAGACCGCTTTGTAGAAGTTGTAGCCTAGCCGCTTAACTTTGTGTTGCATTAATTCCCCCGATGAACAAACGACGGTCTGGTAATCCGATCTGGCACCGATTATTCTGTCTGTTGATGGCGTTCTACGTCATCAACGTCAGTATCGATGCGCCCGACGGGTACGTCACGCCGAACAGCCGGGGCGAATACCGAGAAGACCTCTCCTTCAACGAAATCGAAAGCTTCAGCGAGTTGGTACTGGAGACGATATTCGGCATTCAGGACGCCGTTCCGGAGCATGACGAGTCTGACGAGGAAGAAGACCAGGTATCCAAAATTTTTGTCGACTGGTCAGTTCCCGGACCGGTTGTTATCTACGCGTTTGCGGCTTCTGTCGGCTTTGTAGCGGTGCCGGTTCAGGCATTTACCCATTCGATCTACCGCTCCAGATCGACCGACATCAATACCCCTCCCCCCCAGATCGCGTAACGACTGATACGCCTATTGGCCAATCAGGGCAGGTCCGTTCCGGGTCTGTGCAGGCTATGGTGCGTCCTGATGCCCCGGCTAGTTACCAGCCCGGAGCCTTTCCATCCATTTTTCTCGTTCATTTTACCAAACAGACTATGTCTGCACAACTGGCGACCCGCTCTGTCCGGGTCCAATTGTCGGCGCTTGTCCTGTTCGTGCTGCTGGCAATGGCCTTGTTGCCAGGCTGCTCGAGCGAAACCAAACAGCAAGCGGCCCAAACCGAAACCTATCCGGTCATTCAGCCGGTCATTACCGATACGATTTACGCCAAAGAGTATGTTGCCGACATACAGGCCGTACAGAATGTTGAGATACGCACCCGTATTGAAGGCTATCTCGACCGCATTTACGTCGATGAAGGAACGTTCGTGCAGAAGGGGCAGCTACTCTTCACGGTCAGCAACCCCGAGTACCGGGAAGAACTCCTGAAGGCACAGGCCAGCCTGAAAAATGCCATGGCGGAAGCCAAAACCGCCGATGTTGAGGTCAAAAGTGTTTCCCTGCTGGCGGGTAAGCAGATCATTTCAGGCATCGAACTCGAGAAGGCTCAGGCAAAACTAGCGGCCAGCCAGGCCAAGATTGACGAGGCCAGAACGTCAGAAACAGCAGCCAGACTCAAGCTGGCTCTCACCCAGATCCGCGCTCCCTTTGCCGGCACCATTGACCGGATACCGAATAAAGTGGGAAGTCTGGTCGGCGAAGGAACCCTGCTGACAACCCTCTCCGATAACCGGCAGGTATTCGCTTATTTCAACGTACCCGAAGGCGAATACCTGGATTTCATGACCGCTCACAACCCGTTACAAAAACGGGCCGTGTCGCTCCTGCTGGCCAATAATCGACTGCACGGTAGCCCGGGCGCCATCGAAAAAGTAGATGGCCAGATTGACCGTAGTACCGGAAACATTGCCTTCCGCGCCCGCTTCGCCAACCCCCGGAACCTGCTCAAACACGGATCGAGCGGCAAAGTCCGGATGAATCAGACCGTAACGAACGCGCTGCTTATTCCGCAGCAGGCGGCCTTTGAGCTCCAGGATAAACTCTTTGTATTCGTGGTCGGGGCTGACAACAGGGTGCAGATGCGGAGCTTCGTGCCCAGGCTTCGGCTGCCGCAGCTCTACGTAGTCGGATCGGGTCTGTCGGCCAGTGACCGGATCCTGTACGAAGGCATACAAACCGTCAAAGAAGGTGATATCATCCAGCCCAAACTGCTGTCGGCCCCGCAGGTCATGGCGCAGCTAGCCAGGCAATAACTGACCCATATTATGTTTTCCCGATTTATCGAACGCCCCGTACTGGCTATTGTCATCTCGGTGATAATTACCCTGCTGGGTCTGCTGGCGGTAACCCAGCTCCCGATGACCCAGTTTCCGGCCGTCGCTCCGCCGGAGGTCAACGTGACCACTGAATATACGGGCGCCAACGCCGAAACCTCCGTTAAGGCCGTCATCACGCCCCTCGAACGGGCTATCAACGGCGTACCGGGCATGAAATACATGTCGTCCGATGCCACCAACGACGGCGTAAGCGTCGTGCAGATCATCTTCGAAGTAGGCACCGACCCCGACGTAGCCGCCGTAAACGTACAGAACCGCGTGGCGGCCGTGATGGCCGAGTTGCCATCGGAGGTGATCAAGAACGGGGTAAAAATTGCCAAAGAAGAAAACTCGATGCTGATGTATCTGAATATCTTCAGCGACAATAATGCCCTCGACGAGAAGTTCCTCTATAATTTCACCGATATCAACATCCTGGCCGAACTCAAGCGGATCAAAGGTGTGGGGTATGCTGACATCATGGGCGCCCGTGAGTATGCCATGCGGATCTGGCTCAAGCCAGACCGGATGCTGGCCTACAATATATCGGCCGATGAAGTGGTCGAAAAACTACAGGCTCAGAACGTGGAAGCAGCTCCGGGCAAGCTGGGGGAAAGCTCTGACAAGCAGGGACAGGCGCTGCAGTACGTGCTGAAATACACCGGTAAATACACCACCGAGGAGGAGTACGGCAACATACCCCTGCGGGCCAACACCGACGGGGAGCTGCTCCGGCTCAAAGATCTGGCCGACATTGAGTTCAGCACGACGTACTACGATGTTGTATCGAAGCATAACGGGCGCCCATCGGCTGCCATCATGCTCAGGCAACTGCCGGGTTCCAACGCCAGTGAGGTTATTTCCGGTATCAAGGCCCGCATGGCCGAGCTGAAGCAAACGCGCTTTGCCCCGGGTATGGACTATGAAATTACCTACGACGTATCCCGCTTTCTCGACGCATCCATTCACGAGGTGATCAAGACGCTCATCGAAGCGTTCGTGCTGGTCGCGCTGGTCGTGTTTCTGTTTTTGCAGGACTGGCGGTCTACGCTGATTCCTGCCATTGCCGTACCGGTAGCGCTGATCGGCACGTTCTTCTTCATGCAGCTTTTTGGCTTCTCCATCAACCTCATCACCCTCTTCGCCCTGGTCCTGGCGATCGGGGTCGTTGTCGACGACTCCATCGTGGTCGTTGAGGCCGTTCATGCCAAAATGGAGCAGGATGATCTGGACCCCTGGGCTGCGTCGAAAGCGGCCATGAGCGAGATTGGCGGGGCCGTCATCGCCATTACGCTGGTGATGGTTGCCGTCTTCGTACCCGTCATGTTTCTAACGGGGCCAGTGGGTATATTCTTTCGGCAGTTTGCCGTGACGATGACCGTAGCTATTCTAATCTCGGCGGCCAATGCCCTGACACTCAGCCCGGCCCTCTGTGCATTAATCCTGAAGAACACGCACGGCGAACCCAAACAAGGAATACTCAGTGGCTTTTTTGACCGTTTTAATCGGGCCTACGACGGGCTGGCACGTCGGTATCAGCGCCTGCTGCGGCTCATTATTAATCGGCGGGTGGTGACGTTCGGTCTGCTGGGGGCGTTCTGCGCGGGCATCTGGGGCACGAGCTCGCAGGTAGCGCCGGGCTTTATTCCGAACGATGACCAGGGTACGTTCTACGCCAGCATTACCACCCCGGCGGGGGCTACCCTGGAGCGAACCCGGCAGGTGGTTGACCAGATTCAGCAACTGGCCAAAGGCATTCCCGCGATCAAATCGGTCTCCACGCTGGCGGGCAACAACATCCTCTCCGACGGTACAGGCGCCACCTTCGGCACCTGCCTGGTCAATCTCAAGGCCTGGGACGAGCGGACCGAGTCGGTCGATGAGGTGATGGAAGCCCTGGCCGAGAAAACGCGCGGCATCAAAGGTGCGCAGATCGAGTTTTTCCCGCCCCCGGCCGTGCCGGGCTACGGAAATGCCAGCGGCCTGGAGTTACGACTACTCGACCAGACCGGCAAGGGTGACTACAAGCAGATGGAAAGCGTGGTTCGGCGGTTCGTGCAGGACCTGGAAGACCGACCCGAGATCGAAAACACATTCACCATCTTCGACGCCAGCTTCCCCCAGTACATGCTCTACGTAGACCCCGACAAAGCGGCTCAAAAAAGCGTGTCGGTCGGCAAAGCCATGCAGACGCTGCAAACCCTGATTGGTTCGGAGTACGCTACCAACTTCATCCGCTTCGGCCAGATGTATAAGGTGATGGTGCAGGCCCTGCCGAGCTACCGGGCGCAGTTGGATGATCTGCTGAAGTTATACGTCAAGAACGACAATGGGGAAATGGTCCCTTTTTCGGCCTTCATGCGCGTGGAGCGGGTGTACGGACTGGAGCAGGCGACCCGCTACAACATGTACCCTTCTGCCGAAATTAACGGGCAGGCAGCGCCCGACTTCAGCAGTGGCAGCGCCATCCGGGCGGTTCAGGAAGTGGCGGCTACCAAACTCCCCAAGGGCTACAGCATCGACTGGGCCGGTATCTCCCGCGATGAGGTACAATCGGGCAACCAGGCCGTGATTATTTTCCTGATATGCCTGGTGTTTGTTTATCTGATCCTGTCGGCCCAGTACGAAAGCTTCCTGCTCCCGATGCCCGTGATCCTGTCTTTGCCAACGGGGGTGTTCGGAGCGTTCTTCTTTTTGTGGGTCACGGGGCTGGAAAACAACATATACGCACAGATTGCCATGGTGATGCTGATCGGTCTGCTGGGTAAAAATGCCATCCTGATCGTTGAATTTGCCAACCAGCGCCGGGCTGAGGGACTTTCTATCGTCCGGGCCGTCGTAGAAGGCGCCCTGGCCCGGTTACGCCCTATTCTGATGACGTCCTTTGCGTTCATTGCGGGTCTGATCCCGCTCTGCATCGCTACCGGGGCCGGGGCCGTGGGCAACCGCACCATCGGTACGGCGGCAGCGGGGGGGATGCTGATGGGCACCGTATTCGGGCTGGTCATCGTGCCGGGCCTGTATGTCGTGTTTGCCAGCCTCGCCAACCGCTTCCGCAAACCGCGTTCGGGTCCACATCAGTCGTCGACCATCCGTACTTCTTCCACCAACGCGCCCCTCCATGAACCGGTATAAACTCCATTGGTTATTCATCGGCGGGTTACTTGCCGGCAGCCTCAGCGGCTGCCGGATCTTGCATCAGCCCGCCCCCACACCGGTGATGATGACACCGCCTTCGTTTACCGGCAACGCCGATTCCGCCGGCATTGGGGAGCAGCCCTTCCGCAGCCTGTTCACCGACCCGAACCTGGTAGCACTCATCGATACGGCCCTGGTGCGCAATCTGGATGTGAAGATTGCCCTGCAACGGATTGAGGGGGCGCGGGCTACGTACAGCATCAGCCAGGGCGCGCTGCTGCCGCAGGTCGACGCGGTAGCAGCGGCCGGTGTAGACCGCTTTGGTCGGTATACGCTGAACGGGGTCGGCAATTTCGATACCAACCTGTCCGATAATGTGCGGGGTAATTTACGGATTCCGAACCCCACGCCTGACTTGTTTGCCGGTTTCCGGGCCTCCTGGGAACTCGACATCTGGGGAAAACTTCGCAACCGGCGCCGGGCAGCTTACAACCGGGTGCTGGCTTCGGTTGAGGGCCGCAACCTGGTCGTTACGGCCCTGATCGCTGACATTGCCCGGCTCTATTATTCGTTGCTGGCCGACGATGCCGAACTCGAAATCATCCGCGACAATATCGAGCTGCAGCAACGGGCGGTCGAGTTAGTGACCGTTCAGAAGCAGGCCGGGCGGGTAACCGAACTGGCGGTGCAGCAGGTCAACGCGCAATTACTGAATACGCGCGCCCTGGAAGGACAGGTACGGCAACAGATCGTCGAAACAGAGAACCAGCTCAATGGGCTGCTGGGCCGGTACCCTACGCCTATCCCGAGGGGTTCCTCCATTCGGGATCAGCAACTGCCCGGATCGGTTCGGGCGGGTGTGCCCGCCCAACTGGTACGTCGCCGACCCGATATCCGGCAGGCCGAGCGCGAACTGGAAGCGGCCAACATCGATGTAGCCGTGGCCCGGGCCGAGTTCTTACCGGGGTTGACGCTGACTCCTTATCTGGGTCTCAACGCATTTCGGCCCGGAGTACTGCTGAATCCGGCGTCGGTAGCTACGGGCGTGCTGGGGAGTCTGGTGGCGCCGGTGTTTAACCGCCGACTGTTGCGGGGCAATCTGGCTAGTTCGCAGGCCCAGAGCCGCGAAGCCTACTATGCCTACCAGCAGACCATTCTGACCAGCGTGGGCGAAGTCGTGAGCCGCTTACAGGGCCTGGAAAATTACCGGGATGTAGCTGATCTGCAAACGCAGGAAGTGGCCGTACTCCGGCAAGCCGCAACGACCGCTAACGATCTGTTTGCCGCCAGCTACGCCACCTACCTGGAAGTAATTACGGCACAACGATCGGTACTGGATGCCGAACTGGGATTAATCAATACGAAACAGGCACAGTTTACCGCCCTGATCGACTTATACCGGGCGCTGGGGGGCGGCTGGCAGTAAACAAACCTTATTGTATCGACCCCATGGAAATTGTCATCATTATTGCCCTGACGCTGCTCAACGGTTTATTTTCCATGTCGGAGATCGCGATCGTATCGGCGCGGAAAGCCCGTCTGGAAGGGCTGGCCAAGCGGGGTAGCGCTACCGCCCGGCGGGCGCTGGACCTGGCAGAATCGCCCAATCGGTTTCTCTCGACGGTGCAGATTGGCATCACCCTGATCGGCATTCTACTGGGTATTTTCAGTGGCGATACGCTGACTACCTCGCTGGAGATGACGCTCAGGCAGATCCCCCTGTTGACGTCGGTGGCTCGTCCGCTGGCGGTGGGCGGGGTACTTCTGTTCATCACGTTTCTGTCGCTGGTACTGGGCGAACTGGTTCCCAAACGGATCGGCCTCAATAAACCGGAAGCCATTGCGCAGCTGGTAGCCGGCCCCATGTCCATTCTCTCCCGGGTGGTTTCGCCCTTCGTATGGCTCCTGACAATCACCACCGAAGGTTTGCTGAAGGTACTGGGTATCCGGCCTTCCACGGACAGCGCCGTTACCGAGGAAGAAATAAAAGCCATTATTCAGGAGGGCACCGAAGGGGGTGAGGTGCAGCTCGTTGAACAGGAACTGGTAGATCGTGTATTCCGGCTCGGCGACCGCAACGTGCGGTCGCTGATGACTCACCGCAGCGAGGTCACCTGGCTGGATGTCAATCTGTCGGCGTCCCAGGTCAGAAAGCGGATCGCGGGTGAACTGCACCGCATCTATCCCGTCTGCGAAGGTAGCCTGGATAAACCGCTGGGCGTTGTACGGCTGACCGATGTGGTCGAAGACCTGCTCAATGGGCAGTCGTTCGATCTGCGAAGCCACATCCAGCCCGCCCTTTTCCTGCCCGAACACAACGCTGCCTATAAGGCGTTCGAGCGGTTTCAGGCAGCTGCAATCCCGTTTGGTCTGGTTACCGATGAATATGGTGGCGTTCAGGGGGTGCTTTCGCTGGACGATATTGTAACGGCACTGGTCGGCGAGGTAACGTTTATGTCGGAGGCCGGGGGCGATGTGCAGCCGCAACCCGACGGCAGCTACCTGATCGATGGGCAGTACCCGTATCCTGATTTTCTGGACTACTTCGACCGGGAAGAGCTACTGGACCAGGACGACCGGTTTCACACCGTTGCCGGGTTGATCCTGGACCGGCTGGGCCACCTGCCCCAGCCCGGCGAATCCATTCGCTGGCATGAGTTCACGCTGACTGTAGACCAGATGGATGGGGCACGCATCGATCGGGTCCGGGTTCACAGACGACTTGAATAAGGGCATCAGGTTCATCAATACCGGCTCCCATTGGCTACCTTTCGCCCGTCTATCTTTCCGTTACGAAAAACCGTCTCCCATGAACACGAATCCAACGTCATCCCGGGTTGAGTTTGCCCGGCGGGTCTGTATTGCCGTCGGCATTGCGCTTTTCTTCGGTCTGGTGACCTGGTTATTGGGCGCGTCATTCAACGTGCTCCTGTTGCTCCTGTGCGCCATTCTGATTGCGCTGCCCCTGCGGGCCGCAGCGCGCTGGCTAAGCCAAAAAACCGGCTGGCGCGAAGGCATAGCCCTGATTGTAGTCGGGCTGACATTGCTGGGAACGCTGGCCGGCGTTGGCGCCCTGGTAGCTCCGCTCATCGGCGAACAAACCCAGCAACTGCAGCAGGAGTTGCCCGGCGTGCTGAAAAACGCGCAGCAGCAGATCGAGAAAACGAGCTGGGGGAAACAGCTGATTGGCCAGATTCCGGAGTCGCCCGAGAAACTGCTCAAAGGGGGCGGGGGCAGCCAACTGGCCGGGCGGGTCTTTGGCGCCGTTTCGGGAACGGTCAGTGTGTTTACGGACCTGTACGTCATTTTCTTTCTGGCCCTGTTCCTGGCTGCCGAGCCCCGGCTGTACACCGACGGGCTGGTCAACCTCATTCCCCCGGCCAGGCGGCAGCGCACCCGGCACATTCTGGCCCAGCTGGATGAGTCGTTGCTGGGCTGGCTGATCGGGACCCTGATCTCCATGGCCATCGTCGGGCTACTAAGCTGGCTGGGCCTTTCGCTGCTGGGGGTTCGGCTGGCGGGAATACTGGCTTTATTTGCCGCCCTGATCACCTTCATTCCTAACCTGGGTCCAGTGCTGGCGCTGATCCCGGCCCTGCTGTTTGCCCTACTCGATGGCCCCCAGCAGGCGCTGAACGTTCTGCTACTGTACGTAGGTATCCAATTCGTGGAAAGCAATCTGGTAACGCCCCTGATCCAGAAGCGGCTCAACGACATTCCACCCGCCCTGCTCCTGCTCGTGCAGATCATAGTGGGCGCGTTTGCCGGTACGCTGGGCCTGATCATGGCCGCGCCCCTGCTGGCCATTCTCATGGTACTCGTCAGAACGATTTATCAGGAAGATATGCTGGGGGACAGTAGCGGGGATTAGCTCATGACAAACGCCCTTTCGGTCGTACACTACTCATACGAGATAGTCTTTTGGCAGAAGATACGATCACAACCGGGCAAATTTGTACCGCATTTGTACCTTTCGAGTTAGAGTAAACCAGTACCGTACAGATAATCAGCGCATAAGCGACTGTCAGTATATTCTGCATCGGCAAGTAAGTTTACAGGGTTATAGAACGTGCCGGCCTGGCTTCGTGCCGGCAGCGCTGTTAGTCACTTACCTATGTCAACTATGAATCGTAGCCCGCTACTGGTTGGTGATTGTCTCTACTGGACGCGCCGGGCACTCCGCGAACATATCGAAGCGCTTGGCGTTCGGGCGGGCGATGCCGTTATGGTACATGCCGGGCTCCGATCGGTGGGGCCTATGCTGCACGGGCCCGACGCGCTAATCGGGGCGCTGCTGGATGCGGTCGGGGCAGCCGGTACGCTGCTTTGTTACGTGAACTGGGACCAGCAATACGAGGATGCGGTGACGGACACGGGCCACGTTCCCGACGCGCTCAAAGCCGACATTCCGCCCTTTGACCGACTCGGGTCCAGAGCCAGCCGCGACCACGGCGCGTTTGCCGAGTTTGTCCGCACGACCCCGGGAGCGCTCCGAAGCCAGAACCCCGGTGCGTCGGTAGCGGCTATCGGCGGTCGGGCGGCCTGGTTTACCGCCGACCATCCGCTCCAGTATGGATATGGGCCGGGCTCTCCCTTCGAGAAACTCGTGCTGGCCGGCGGCTTGGTGCTCACCATAGGCGCCCCGCTGGATACCATAAGCCTGCTGCATCATGCCGAGCATCTGGCCCGGATACCCGGCAAACGGATAGCCAGGCTGGAGGTCCCTATCCTGATCGACGACCGCGTCGACTGGCAGATGATCGAAGAGTTCGACACGAAAGACCCGGTCGTTGAAGGGCTCGACCCGGACTATTTCAAGACCATCGCCGATGCGTTTTTGCACCAGCAAGGAGGCCGGCAGGGGTTGATTGGCGATGCGCCGTCGGTGCTGCTACCCGCTGCCGCGCTGGTTGCCTTCGGTGTCGACTGGCTGGAACGGCGTTTCGGCCAGACGGATCCATAACCACAAGCCGTTTTTTGCAGTTAGGCTGATACAATGTCCTTCTATAGGTGTGCGCAAAATCGTGCCGATTCTTCAACTCCTGGCCCGGGCATTCATCAACCTGAGTGCGAACGATCCTATCCGCATGGCCGCTGCTACGGCCTTTTTCGCCTTCTTTGCCCTCCCTTCCATCCTCATCATTCTGTCGCAGTTGTATGGAGACTGGCTTACGGGCGATCGGCGGTGGGTAAACAGCCAGTTGTTTCGCGAACTGGCCGATCTGTTTGGCCCCTCCAGCGCCCGTCAGCTGCGCGACATATCACGTAGTCTCCAGAAACCGCGCTCCTCAGAATGGCTGACCGCCTTGAGTCTGGTGCTGCTGTTTCTGGCATCGACTACCCTGTTTACCACCATTAAAAACTCGCTCAACCAACTCTGGAATGTCAAGTCGACTGCCCAGGGGCGGGTCTGGCCGGGTTTGCTGACCAAGCTGGTTGCGCTGGGCATCATTATTTTCTCCGGCTTTCTGTTCACAGTCTCCCTGAGTCTGCACCAAGCGGTATCGACGCTCAGCGCCGATGCGTCGTCGTACAGCTGGCTGGCTCAGCTAGCCCACCAGAGTTTGTCGGTGCTGGTGCTGACCATCTGGTTCGGGCTTGTTTTCAAGTACCTGCCCGACGTTCGGATTCACTGGCAGGCGGTTTGGGTGGGCGGTCTGGTAACGGCCCTGCTCGTTGAACTCGGCGAGGTTATTCTCGACCGGCTGCTGATCAACAGTCCCGTGCGTAGTTTTTACGGCTCGGCAGGCAGTACGATCCTGGTGCTGCTCTTCGTTTTCTACTGCTCGCTGATCTTTTATTACGGGGCCAGTTTTACCCGCCAGTATGCGCTGTGGCAGGAACTGGCCACCGAACCCGGTGCGAACTCGGTGGCCTACCAGATCAACGAAGTAACTGATCAAAAGCCCCCTGCCGCCAGCTAACCCGGCAGGCTTTGCCGGAAGCGGGCCACATAGCCTGTCATTCTCTCAATCTGGAAAATCGATCGGAGAAAATCGCCCTCCCGACAGAGCGCCAAAATAAGGTCGGTATAATACTAGTATTTCTTACTTAAACCTTATTGTTTTGAAGCTTCAATCAGTTCTTCGCTCGTTTACTCTATGCCTATGTCCGGGCCATACGGATCGTCATCACCCGACCGCTCAGCCGAGCAGCAACTTTGGGCGCGTTTTCTGGCGGGTGAAGAACCGGCGTTCGACGCGTTGATGACCACGTACTACCGGCCGCTATTCCGGTACGCCACCCGTTTCTCCCGAGATAAAGAGTTTATCAAGGACTGCATTCAGGATCTGTTTCTGTACCTCTGGGAACGCCGGGCCTCCCTCCGGACCGACGTTATGCTGAAGCCGTATCTGATGGCGTCGCTACGCCGGTATATGCATCGGCATTTACCCGGGGCGACACCTGCCACCGAGTTATCGGACGACAAAACTCAGCTCTTCGACTTCGAGTTTTCGGTCGAAGAGCAGTTCATTGACCAGGAAACCACCTTCCACCGATCCCGGCACATGCAGCAGCTGTTGCAAACCCTCCCCCGCCGGCAAAAAGAAGTCGTTTACCTGAAGTTCTTTCAGGAGATGGAGCGCGAACAAATCGCCGAGGTGATGGACATTGCGCCCCAAACGGTGTCGAATCTCCTTCAGCTGGCCCTCAAACACCTGCGGCAATACTGGAAAATTGAACTCCTAACCCTGCTGGTGGTCCATTTCAACTTGTTTTAGAGCCGCGGTTAGGCAGCCATGCCCGCCTGTAGAATCCCACCTGTTTGCAACAAACAGCCTTCAGCGGCATTGGTCTGGGGCGGCTTACTGACAGAATCAGAAAAAACCAGAAAAAAATTGCATTAAAAAATGGTATCCCGGGCGGACTTCTGTCTATCAGCTATTGAGAGGCAGCATAACGGCTATGAAACGATACCTGCAGTACCGTATTGAAGACTTTGTCTGGGACCAGGCTTTCCGGCAGTGGGTGCTGTTGCCCACCCGCGAAACAGACGCCCGCTGGCAGCAGTGGCTGGCCGAGCATCCCGACAAGGTAGCCCTCGTTGCGGAGGCCCGGGCTATGGTGCAGTCCCTGCAGCTACGGGAGTTGCCGCTGAGCGATCAGGAGATTCGGTATGCCGTTCAGCGAACGCTGGGCCAGGCCCGCAAACAGCAGGCTCCCTTCATCCCCGACGCCGACGGGCCCGTGCGCCGGCTGCCGTTCTACCAGCATAGCTGGTTCCGGATGGCGGCTTCGCTGATCCTGATTGCCGGGCTTGGCCTCTGGGCCTGGACGGTTCAGCTACCCAGCCGGCTGAGTGCGCTGATGCGACCCGACTTCAGCTATGACCAGCTGACCGGCACCCGCCAGCCCATGTTGACCGAAACCGTAAACCGAACCGGTAAGGTTATGCCGGTGAAGCTGACCGACGGCTCGCTGGTTATTCTTAAAGCCGGCAGCCGCATCAGCTACGTACCCGGTTTCCGTAGCCGCAGCCGGGAAGTCTTTCTGTCGGGTGAGGCTTTCTTCGAAGTGACTAAAAACCCCGCCAGGCCTTTTCTCATCTACGCCAACGGCCTGGTTACCAAAGTCCTGGGCACCAGCTTCCTGATCCGCGCGTATCCCAAAGATCCGGAGGTTATTGTGGAGGTAAAAACGGGCCGGGTAGCGGTGTTTGCCCAGACAGACCCGCAGGCGAGTCGAAAAATGAGCGACCGCGAACTGGACGGAGTAGTGCTGACACCCAACCAGAAAATTGTCTTCGAACGCAGCGAAGTACGGCTGTCGAAATCGCTGGTAGCGGATCCGCAGGTCGTTGCAGGCCCGGCCCAGCGCTTCGGCTTTGACGATACCCCGCTGCCGACGGTGTTTGCTACCCTCGAACGGGCCTATGGCGTAGACATCGTTTATGACGAAGAGCTGCTGGCCAACTGCCCCCTTACGGCCGAACTGGCCGACCAGCCCCTGTTCGAAAAGCTGGATGTGATCTGCCGGGTTATCGAAGCCAGGTACGAGCTGATCGACGGCCAGATTGTCATCAACAGCCGGGGCTGCAAACCCTAGCCGACTTTACAAACGTGATGCTAACCCCTAAACCCGGCTCTATGACGTAAACGTACATCCCACAAGAACGAAAAAGTCGGCAATGCTGGAACATTGCCGACCTGAGTACTCCCCATGCCAAGCTGGAACCTGAGCCTATCCCAAGCGGGATAACGGGGATTGTTTTGTCCATTCTTAAACCAACAAAACTGACCAAAAGTATGCAAAAACGGGTACAACCTAAAACAGTACTGCGTAGGGTTATGCAAGTTACCTGTACACAATTAATACTGGCCATGCTGTTCGTCGGCGCGAGTTTTGCGAACGACGGCTTCGCACAGGCCATTCTGGATCAGCGCATTACGTTACAGGTGCAGGAAAAAGATGTCCGCACGGTATTACACGAGATAGAAAAGCAGAGCGACGCCCGGTTTGTGTTCAGTTCACGGCTGATCCAGACCAGCCGGAAAGTATCTATTTCGGCCAGCAACGAAGCCCTGGCCACGGTGCTGAACCGGGTGCTGAAACCGCTCCAGATCGAGTACGAGGTGGCTAAAAAGCTGATCATGCTTCGCCGGAGCGAGGGTACTGGGTTCAAAGCCCCCCAGCCGACCGACAATCCGGAACAAGTTGCCGAACGCACCCTCACCGGCGCCGTTATCGACGAAAAGGGCGAAGGACTGCCCGGCGTAAGCGTCGTGCTGAAAGGATCGCAGCGCGGCACCACCACCGACGTAGCCGGCAACTACCGCCTGTCTATTCCCGACGATGCCACCGAGGCCGTGCTGGTTTTTTCGTTCGTCGGTTTTTTATCCCAGGAAGTAGCCGTGGGCAATCAGTCGGCGGTTAACGTGACGCTGAAACCAGACACGCGCGCCCTCGACGAAGTGGTGGTCGTTGGCTACGGTACGCAGTCGCGCCGGAACGTAACGGGCTCGGTGGCCAAGGTCGATATGAAGCAGGTCGAGAATCTGCCCAACACCAACGTGACCCAGGCGCTGCGCGGCCGGGTAGCGGGCGTCCAGTTCACCGACAATGGCCGGCCGGGACAGGGCGGCAGTATTCTCGTACGCGGCACCCGTTCCATTACCGCCAATAACGACCCGCTGATCATCCTGGACGGGGTTTTCTACAACGGTAACCTGGCCGACATCAACCCGAACGACATCGAGACGATGGAGATTCTGAAAGATGCATCGTCGGCAGCCATCTACGGCTCGCGCGCAGCCAACGGGGTTATTCTGATCACGTCCAAAAAAGGCACGACCGAAAAACCGGTCATCCGCTTCAACGCCTACGCGGGCCTGTCGGACTGGAGCCGCCGGATCAAACTCCTCAGCCCTGAACGATACATCGAGAAAACCCTCGATGTCCGGCGGCAGAGCGGCCAAACGGCCGACCCCGCCCAGGTGGCCAGCTACCTCCAGAATACCGAAGCCGAAAACTTCCGCAACGGCGTCACGATCGACCCCTGGGACGAAATTTCGCAGCAAGGGTCGATTCAGTCGTACGACATCAGCGTATCGGGTCGTACGGGCCGCACCTCCTACTTTATCTCGACAGCGCAGGTATACGAGAAAGGCCTGATTTTCAACGACAATGCCAACCGCACGTCGTTCCGGATCAACCTGGAGAACAACATCACCGACTGGCTGCGGGTGGGCGTCACCTCGCAGTACGCCCGGCGCGACCTGTCGGGTAAAGAGTCGGATACGGGGCAGGGCTATACGCTGAGCCCGTTCGGCAAGCTCTATTTCGACGAAGCCAAAACGGACCCGGTCCCCTATCCCGTTGACGACCAGATTCAGCGCAGCCCGATCTTCTACCCCATGCTCGACAAAGACCAGGAGATCAAGCACAACCTGTTCGCCAATTTCTACGCCACGGTCGATGTGCCCTTCGTGAAAGGGCTGACCTACCGGGTCAACTATTCGCCGAACTACCGCTGGGAGCATCGCTACACCTCGTCGCCCATCTACCGGCGCAATGGGCTGAACAACCTCGGCAGTGCCTCCAAGTACAATCGCGAAGATTTCGACTGGGTGCTGGAAAACATCGTCACCTACAGCCGCCAGCTGGCGCCGGATCACGACCTCGACCTGACGCTGCTCTACGGCCGGAATCAGCGGTACTGGGAATCGACTAATGCCAACGGCTCCAACTTCTTTACCGATGTGCTGAGCTGGAACAACCTGAACCTGGCTCAGGTACAGCAAGCCTTCTCGAACGCCCAGCAGGTAGACGGGGTCTCGTCCATGGCCCGGCTTAACTACCGCTTCCGGAACCGCTACCTGCTCACCCTGACCGCCCGGCGCGATGGCAGCTCCGTATTCGGCGCCAGCCACAAGTACGGCACGTTTCCGTCGGCTGCGCTGGCCTGGATCGCGTCGGATGAACCGTTTATGCAGAAACTGCCGGTGTTCAACCTGCTCAAACTACGGCTCTCGGTTGGGTCGGTTGGTAATCAGGCCATTGCCCCTTACGGATCGCTCAGCACGGCCGGAACGACCCAGTACGTGTACGGCGACGGTGGCGCCACGGTCAACGCGGTGTATACGGCTACCATGGCCAACCAGGACCTGCGGTGGGAAACAACGGTTTCCAGCAATGCCGCCGTGGATTTTGAGCTGATGAAAGGCCGGATTGGCGGTACCCTCGAATATTACCACATGAACACCCGCGACCTGCTGCTGAACCGGGCACTGCCCAGTCCGACGGGGTTTGCGCAGGTGCTGACCAACCTGGGGGCCACCCGGAATACCGGCTTCGAGTTTACTCTCAATACCAGCAATGTGCGCAGCGGTAAGTTCGAGTGGTCCACCAACCTGAATTTCTCTACCAACCGCAACCGCATCACCCATCTGTACGGCAGCGACCTCAACAACGACGGCCGCGAAGACGACGATCTGGGCAACCGCTGGTTTATTGGTCAACCAATCAACATCAATTACGACTACGTTTTTGACGGCGTATACCAGGTAGGCGACGAACTGCCACCGGGCTACAAGCCAGGGTTCCTGCGCTTCAAGGACCTCAACCAGGACGGGAAACTCGACGCCAGCGACCGCACCATCATCAGCCAGCGGGAGCCCAAATACCGCTGGGGTGTCAACAATACGCTGCGTTACGGCAACCTGTCGCTGTCGGTATTCCTAAACGCCATGCAGGGCTGGCAGCAGTCGTTCTACCTGCTCGACCCGGTCAATAACTACCCCAATCGCCCGGTCAACATGCTCGACGCCGGCTGGTGGACGGCCGAAAACAAATCGACCACGCGCCCGTCGCTGGTTTATACTAACCCGCTCGGCTACGGCTATTATACCTCCCGTGATTTTGTCCGGATTCAGGACGTGAGCCTGGCCTACGACTTCCCGAAACCGCTGCTGTCGCGGCTGAAGGTCAACTCGCTGCGGGCCTACGTGAGCGGTAAAAACCTGCATACGTTCACAAATTACGTTGGTCAGGACCCCGAAAGTGGCTACAACTGGGCGGGCTACCCAACGGCCCGTTCCTTCACGGCGGGGATAAACCTGAGTTTTTAGTCGACACTCCTCAAAAGCTTTACTTATGAAAACACCAACTGTATTACCCGGTCGATATACCGTTCTGAAGCGCGTGCTGCTCGGCCTGATGCTGGTCGTTTCCGGCAATGCCTGTAAGGATTCTGTGCTGGACGAAGTCCCCCTGGCCTTCCTGAACCCCGATGTGGTGCTGGTGAACAAGTCGGGCTTCGATACCTACATAGCCTCGATCCACGCCGTACTGCGGAGTGCTTATTTTGAAAATGACGATTACGGGTACGGAGCCAACGTCTGGGATTTCCAGGTCGGCACCGACGTAGGCATGACCGGCGATCCGGGCATCAACACCTACGTCGATTACCGCACCTGGGTTACCCCCTCTGCCTCGCAGGTGAACCACCACTGGGAATGGGCCTATCTAAAAGTAATTCCACGGGCCAATACGCTGATCGAATACGCCGAAAAGCCCGCTGCGGTCTGGAAAGACGAAGCTGAAAAAAATGCGGCCGTGGGCGAAGCCCGGTTCCTGCGTGCTTATGCCTATAACATCTTGGCCAATCTGTACGGCGGGGTGCCCATCGTTGACAAGGTTGCCAGCAGCCCCAAGCTCGATTTCGTACGGGCCACGCGGGAAGAGGTGCTGGCCTTCGTGGCTAAAGATCTGGAGTTTGCGTCGCAGTGGCTTCCTAAATCGACCACCCAGGACGGCCGCGTTGTTAAGGCAGCCGCCGACCACCTGCTGGCCGAAGTGTATAACAACCAGAAGCAGTACGACAAAGCGATTGCGAGTGCGTCGGCCGTTATTCAGGATGCGCAGTACCAGCTGATGACGACCCGGTTTGGCAAGTACACTGCCCAGCCCGGCGACGTGTTCTCCGACCTGTTCAAGGACAACAACCAGAACCGCACCACATCCGGCAACAAAGAAACCATCTGGGCGCTTCAGTTCGAGTTTCAGACACCGGGCGGCCTGCCCAAGTCGGGCGGAGGAAACGGCACCCTGCGCGCCTGGGGACCCCGCTATTTTGCCATCAAGGACCCCGACGGAAAAACGGCGATGACCGTTGCCGACAGCCTTGGCCGACCCGTAGGCTGGTACCGCCCCACGTCGTATTTCAATCACCTGATCTGGACCGACCCCAACGACATCCGGAACTCCCGCTTCAACATCCGGCGCGATTTTTACTATAACGACAGGTCGTCGAAATATTTCGGCCAGCGCGTTAATCCCAAAACGGCCAAAGACCTCGACACCATGTACTGGTACTATCCCTACATCCGCAAAATTGAGGGCGAGCCACTGGCCGGCGCTACCTACGGCCGCACCTTCAAGGAGTTTTACCTGATGCGGCTGGCCGAAACCTACCTGTTGCGGGCCGAAGCCTACCTCATGAAGGGAGACCTGCAGAAAGCCGCCGACGACATCAACGTGGTACGCAGCCGGGCCAAGGCCAAACCTGTAGCGGCCACTGAGGTGACGCTCGACTACCTCCTCGACGAACGGGCGCGGGAGCTGATGCTGGAAGAACTCCGGCGGCTCACCCTCAACCGAATGGGCAAGCTCGTTGAACGGGTGCGCCGGTACAACCCGCGCAGCGGCAGCACCATCCAGGACTACCACGCGTTTTTCCCGATCCCGCAGAAATTTATCGATGCCAACCTGGCGGCCAAGGTCGATCAGAACCAGGGCTACTAACCGTCTATCCACACCCGTTGATCGCGAAAGGGCGGCCGTAGTCGAGTAGACAGGCGGTTGCGGCACCCTTTTCGCTTATCCTGCATCTTTTTCCTTCTTACCTCTATGTCTACGAGCGCACAGTTCAGTCGTCGCCATTTTCTGCGTACTGCATCGGTAGCCGGTACCAGCCTGATCGTATCGCCTTCGCTGTCGGCGGGTGGTTTTTACCGGGGCAAACCTAATGATAAAGTGGTTGTGGCCATTATGGGCACCAACAGCCGGGGCGCCTTTCTGGCCAAACATTTTGCCCGCATTCCCAATACGGAGGTGGCTTATATCTGCGATGTAGACGAGCGGGTACTGACCAAAACCTGCGCCAGCCTCGAGACCCAGACCGGTCGGAAACCGAAAGGATTCACGGATATCCGCAAACTGCTCGACCAGAAAGATTTCGACGCCCTGGTGGTAGCCGCACCCGACCACTGGCATGCGCCCGCAACGATTCTGGGCTGTCAGGCCGGTAAACACGTGTACGTAGAAAAACCCTGCAGCCACAATCCGCACGAAGGCGAAATGGCCGTTGAAGCCGCCCGCAAGTACAACCGGCTGGTGCAGATGGGCAGCCAGCGCCGGTCGTTCTCCAACGTGCAGGATGCCGTCAAAAAGCTGCACGAGGGCGTTATTGGCCGGGTGTATTTTGCGCGGGGCTGGTATACCAACTGGCGCCCCAGCATCGGCAAAGGCAAAGAAGTAGCAGTTCCGGCCCATCTGCATTACGACCTCTGGCAGGGCCCGGCGCCCCACCGCCCCTACCGCGATAACCTGATCCATTACAACTGGCACTGGCTCTGGCACTGGGGTACGGGCGAGGCCCTCAACAACGGCACCCACGAACTCGATGTCATGCGCTGGGGCCTGGGCGTCGACTACCCCAGCCAGGTCGTTTCGTCGGGCGGGCGCTTTGCTTTCAACGACGATTGGGAAACCCCCGATACACAAACCATTACGTTTACGTTTCCGAACAACACCGCCATGACCTGGGAAGGGCGCAGCTGCAACGGCTACGACTCGGAAGGCAGTGGGCGGGGCGTGGTATTCTACGGCGAGAAAGGGACGCTGGTCTATCCGGGAGCCAACAGTTACAGCATCTACGACCAGAAAAACAAACTGGTTAAGACCGTGACCGACAGCACACCCTACGACGCGACCAACACGGTAAGCCCGCTGGAGCAGCTCGACGCCCTCCACCTGCAGAATTTCGTACAGACGATCCGGGGCGACGCCAGCCTGCAGGCCCCCATTGCCGAAGGCCACAAGTCGACCCTGCTCCCCCAGCTGGGCAATATTGCCTACCGCGTGGGGCGGGTGATCCACTGCGACCCCACGAACGGGCATATCCTGAACGACAAAGAAGCGATGAAGCTCTGGTCGCGCGACTACAGCAAAGACTGGGCGGTGCGGGTATAGCCTGAGCCCACGCTTTCTCTTATCTATTAAAGACCAGCGGTCTACACGAGTACCCCCGTCAGCTCCGGAGCCGGCGGGGGTTTTTGTTGGGGCTTTTTTACGGGCGGCAACCGGAAAATCCAGTAATTTAGCCCAACGGGCGATACCCACAGCCCCGAAAGGCACCAGACCATGAAAGGGAGAGAGTTGGACTTATACCTGAGCGAAGGTTATTTCCGGATGCAGCAGGACGTGTTTACCTGCCGGTTCATCCTGTTCGAAGACCGGCTTTGTCCCGTTCACTGGCTCCGGCTCGATCTGGCGCGGGTCACCTACGGCAAAAGCCAGCGCCAGCTGCTGAAGAGTAACGCACGCTTCTCGGTCGATGTCCGCCCGTTTGTGCTTACCCATGAGCTGGAAACGCTCTACGCCGAGTATCGGGACAGTATTACGTTCGACGCTCCGCTGTCGGTAGAGGCCTGCCTGCTCGACGGGTCAGCCTACAACGTCTTCGACAGCTACGTGGTAGAAGTCCGGGACGGAGCCCGCCTGATTGCCGCCGGTATCTTCGACGATGGGGTCCGGAGCATAGCGGGCATTATGAACTTCTACCATCCCGACTACCGGCGCTACAGCCTGGGCAAATTTCTGATGCTGCAAAAGATCAGGTATGCGCAGCAACAGCAGAAGGTCTACTATTACCCCGGCTACGTGGTGAGCCATTACCCGAAATTCGATTATAAGCTATACGCCTGCGAGTCGGCTACCGAACTCTTCGACCAGCTGAGCGGCAACTGGCTGCCTTTTTCGTGGGAGACCATGAGCACCCTGGCGGCTACCATGCTGGACGAATGATGGCGCGATACGGGCTGCCTCCAAAAACATCGACCGCGCCCAGCTGTTATGCTGTAAACAAACAGTAGCATGGCCCGTCAGGATCCGCACACCGAATACATCGTCAACCAGGAAGACTACGCCAAAGCCCTGGCCAGCTTACCCGCCAGCGGCACAGAGCAGCAGAAAGCCCACTCCGCCCCCATCACCGCCCGTCAGTACCGGCAGAATACCAGCCAGACCATCAACGCCGGCAAATGGTCCATGTGGGGGATCGCTCCCGAATCCTTCGAGTTCGAGTGGCGCAACGGCGCCTGGCGCCCCCCCATCAACCTGGTCATATCCATGTAGAGACGCAACCGCGACGGCGGCCCGGCCCTTGCGTCTCCTACGCGTCAGCAACCATATTTCTAACGGACGAACTGCTTATTGGATCAGGAGACGCAACCGCAACGGCGGCCCGGCCCTTGCGTCTCACCCGCGTCAGCAACCCTCACCCACCCCATCCACTACCGAGTCCAGTAAGAACCGGGGCGGGTACCCTTTGCTAGTTGTTGATCAACTCCTGCCGCTGTATGCGTACCCCTTTTACTTTTCTCCTGTCTATTCTTTTCGCTGTACCTGTCTTCTGCCAGCAGCGTTTTGCCGACCTCGGCAACTTTACCCTCGACAATGGCCAGGTGATCCAGAACTGCCGCGTCGGCTACCGAACCTTCGGCAAACTGAACGCCACCCGCTCCAACGCCATCCTGGTACCGACCTGGTTCGGTGGCACCTCAGAAGCCAAAGCGTTCATAGCCAGTCCGGGCAATGCGGCCGACAGCACCAGATACTTCACCATTGTAGTCGACGCGCTGGGCAATGGCGTCTCTACATCGCCCTCCAACAGCAGCGCGCAGCCGGGGCCCCAGTTCCCGGCCTTCAGCATCCGCGATATGGTTCGGTCGCAGTACGAGCTGGTCACCAAAACGCTGAAACTCCCGCACCTGTACGCCGTACTGGGTATTTCGATGGGTGGCATGCAGTCGTTCGAGTGGCTGGTCTCCTACCCTGATTTTGTCGATCATGTGGTGCCTATTGTCGGCACGCCGAAGCAGAGTAGCTACGACCGGCTCTTCTGGGGCACCCAGCTCACCATCCTGGAACGGGGTAACTTCTCGGCCGAAGCCATGCGCACCGTCGGTAACCTGCACGAACTGAACCTGACGACCCCCAGCCATTTCCTGCGCACCCTCAAAGCCGAAGACGAACCCGACTTTGCCCGTAAAAAAGAAGAAGGCTACAGCGGCCGAAACCCCTACGACTGGGCGTCGCAGCTGCGCGCCATGATCGGCCAGGACATTTACCGGGGGCGCACCGCAGCCGACCTGAAAGCACTCATCAGGGCCCGGCTGCTGGTCATCGTGGCCACCCAGGATCACATGGTCACGCCCGGCACGGCTACCGAGCTGGCCCGCGCCCTCAACGTTCCTCTGGTAGAACTGACCGGCGACTGTGGCCACCTGGCTACCGGTTGCGAATCGGACCGGATCAACACCGAAATCGGCGCGTTTCTGGGGCGACGCTAGCCCGGCCGGGTTTCCATACAATCGGTTCCGTCAACCTTCTATTCTGTCAGGGGTTTAGTGTCTATCAACGATATGAATCCCTATGAATCTTCTGACAAAAACCATCGGCTGGACACTGGCGGGCCTGGGAGCCTGGGCCGCTACCAAAGCGTATCTGGCGCAGAAACGAAAGATCGACTTTCGGGATAAAACCATCATCATTACCGGCGGTTCGCGCGGGCTCGGGCTCGAGATGGCCCGGCTGCTGGCGCTGGAAGGAGCAAACCTGGCCCTCTGCGCCCGCGATCAGGACGATCTCGACCGCGCCCAGTCTGAGCTGAGCCAGTATCAGGTGGATGTATACGCCGAAGTGTGCGACATCACCAACAAAAACCAGATCGAGCGGTTTGTCGAAAACGTTCGGCAGGCGCTCGGCCCGGTCGATGTGCTGATCAACAACGCGGGGGTGATCATCGTAACACCTTACGAACACGCTACCGAAACCGATTTCCGGCAGGCCATGGATACCAACTTCTGGGCTGCTTTTCATATGGTCAATGCCGTACTGCCGCACATGATGGCCCGATCAGCCAGTGAGCACACCCGGGGGCGTATCGTCAACGTGGCGTCGTTTGGCGGCAAAGTGGCCGTACCGCATCTGGCTCCCTACTCGACCAGCAAGTTTGCGCTGGTTGGTTACTCGGAAGGGCTGCGGGCCGAGCTGCTCAAGGATAACATTCAGGTGACGACCATCTGTCCCGGCCTGATCCGGACCGGCAGCCCGCGCAACGCCATCTACAAGGGTCAGAACGAAAAAGAATATACCGTCTTCAAGATTGGCGATTCGCTGCCGTTCGTTACCATCGACTCGACCGACTGCGCCCACGAAATCATCGACGCCTGCCGCTACGGAGAGGTTGAACGTATTATTACGCTGCCGGCCAAACTGGGAGCCGCGCTGGAAGGTATTGCCCCGAGCTTTATTGGCGAAACGATGGCCCTGGTCAACAGGCAGCTACCCGGCCCCGGCGGCATTGGCGAGCAGCGCGCTTTCGGCCGCGACAGCGAAACACCCCTGTCGCAGTCGTTTATTACCCAGCTTACGAACGAAGCCGCCGAGCAGAACAACGAAATGGGCCGCGATGCGTCGGGGCTATAAACCGGCGGCAGGGCCATGAACCGACCGAACCGGCTACCGTTACAGATTCGATCTGGCGTCGTCTAGTCAGTACAGCAAACAATTTGCGCCGGAAAAGGTAATCGATGGGGGACTTTGTTCCCAGCTACATAACTACACGACTAAACGAATACACATCATGCGTTGGTTAGGAGGACGCGAAAGCGATAACGTTGACGACCGCCGGGGGAGCGGTGGCGGAGGACTACTGGTTGGCGGTGGCATCGGCACCATTGTCATTGCCATTATCGTCACCCTGCTGGGGGGCGATCCGTCGGATATTATCGGCAACCAGCCGCAAACCCAGAGTCCGACCATGCCGGGCTCGCAGCGGGCTACCGGACCACAACCCGACGATCAGGCGGCTCAGTTTACGCGCCGGGTACTGGCCAGCACCGAAGACACCTGGACCCAGCTGCTGGCGAAGGAAGGGGGACAATACCGCCCGCCAACGCTGGTATTTTTTCGGGGACAGACGCCGTCGGGTTGCGGAGCAGCTTCGTCGGCCTCGGGTCCGTTCTACTGCCCCGGTGATAAGAGACTATACATCGATCTGTCGTTCTACGATGACCTGGCCCGTCGCTTCAATGCCCCCGGCGACTTTGCCATGTCGTATGTCATTGCCCATGAAGTCGGGCATTACCTTCAGGATCAGATGGGTATTATGGACAAAGTACGGGCCGCCCAGGAGCGCATGAGCGAAACCCAGGCCAACCGATTGTCGGTGCGGCTCGAACTACAGGCCGACTTCCTGGCGGGTGTATGGGCGCACCACGCGCAGGGAAAAAGTTTCGTGCTGGAGCCGGGTGATGTGGAAGAAGCCCTGACGGCTGCGAACGCCATCGGTGATGACCGCATCCAGAAAGAAACCCAGGGCTATGTTGTACCCGACGCGTTCACGCACGGCACGGCCGCTCAGCGCGTGTACTGGTTCTCGAAAGGCCTGAAAACCGGCGATATCAACCAAGGCGACACCTTCAACAGCCGCGAAGACGCCAATCTGCAATAGTTTTTGATTTGATACGAATGTGGAAGGGTAGCATGATGTTATGTCATGCTGCCCTTCCACATTCGCGTTTTTTCTGATCCGTCCACAACCCTACGCGAGCAGTGATCCGGAGCGTGAAAGGAAGCAGCTACGTCTCTATTTATGCCAGCTCCAGACAAACGACCCCTGTAGGCTGGGTTGCTCCGAGCCGTTTCGGGTGAGCTTACCGTATTTGGCAACGCCTTCGATAGAAAAACGGCGGCCCAGGGCGTATTCGACCCCAACGAGCGCATTGAGTTTGGGGCTGTAGTAGGGCGCAGGATCGTTTAGAGAGCTTCCATCCAGGTTAAAAACCCGGTCGTGGTACCAGCCGTAGGTGACGCCCCCGCCTACGAAGCCGGACACAAAACTACCGCTCCAGAGATAGTAGCGGGCAAACACCCCGCCCTCCCGACGCAACGCAATCAGGCTATGGTATTCGGCTTCTACGCCCACCCAGGTCCGGTTGGCAATAAACCGCCCACCTCTGGCCGTTGCGCCCAGTAACGTCAGGCCAGCGCCGACCATCCAGTTTCCTTTCTGCTGATGCAGGGCGGCTACGGACTTCCATTCCGAGTCCTGAATAGGTTGGTCAGCGGCCGTTTGCGCCTGACTGCGCCCCGCCAGCATACCGAGCAGGCAAGCCAGTAATACGTATCGGTTTTTCATACAGATGAGTATGAATTTAATTCGTTGTCAATGACAAAGCAACACGATAAGAGGCTGGGTAGCAAGGTGTCGAATCAATAATTATTCATATTTTATTATATGGTAAATGAGCCATAGAAAGACAGTCTTGCGGGTAGCAGCAGGGCCATCCCGTTCTAACAATGGCAGGCAGCTATCGCAGAACTTTGGTGATTTCGTTCAGCTTTTCCATCTTCTGTACGAAATCCCCTTTGAGTTGATTACGGATGGCGGTCAGGTTGTCGAGGGTCTCCTGCAGGCTGTCGGGGAGGATTTCTTCCAGCACTTCGCGGAATCGCTTGGCGAAGGTGGGCGATTTGCCGTTTGTCGAGATGGCAATTTTGAGGTCGCCTTTTTTCACGACCGAGCTCAGGTAAAAGTCGCAGAGGTCCGGGGTATCGGCTACGTTGACCAGAATACGCCGGGCTTTACAATCGGCCTGCACCTGGCGGTTTACGGCCTTGTCGTTGGTGCCGACAATAACGAGGTCCTTATCATCGAGATGAGCGGGCGTGTACGGCTCCTCAACGAGCTGCACGTTGGGTGACTGCCGGGCTATATCCCGAATCTCATCGCGGATCTCGGGCGCTACCAGCGTAGTGCGGGTATCGGGGGCGTTACCGAGCAGGGCGGTCAGTTTCTCCAGCCCTACGTAGCCGCCCCCCACAATCAGGATATGCAGTTTCTCGGCCTTGACGAAAATAGGAAAGAGTGTGTTCATAAAAGCCGTAGTGGTTAGTCGATAGCGATTCGCTGCATTCCTGCAAACTTACCACTATTGACTAACCACTACCGGAATAAAGGCTGATTTTTAAAACTTAAAGCCCAGGTTTACGCCCAGCACCCTGCGCTTGGTGTTCGTAACGTCTTTCAGCACATCGGCAAAGCCGTAGTGGTACACGAAATCGATGAACAGCGGCCCCGCATCGAAGCCCAGGTTAGCCAGTCCGTTAACGGTAGCCGCCCGGAAGTCCCGCTGTTGAAAGTTAAATTCGTTGTCACCCACACCCAGCGGAGTGGCGTATTCAGCGCCGATCTGCAACCGAACGGCCGATACTCCCCGCTCCGACTGCGCCAGCTTTACGCCAATGTAGGCCGGAATGTGCAGGTACTTCTGATCAACGTTCGACGTGATATCTTCGATACTACCCACCTGTCCGTCGCCGGCGCGGTAGAAGTCCGAACTCGACGTTAGGTATTCGGCGCCGATCTGTCCGTATACGCGACCACCACCCCGCACGAAGATACCCAGTTGGTACCCCAGCCGACCGGCCAGGTCATTACCGCCTACGTCTTCGCCCTCGAACCGGGTCGAGTTAGCACCACCATACAGCCCAAACGTAAAATTCTTGTAGTTCTCCCGGCGCTCCTGACGCTCGGCCACCTCCACACTGCGCTGTCCGTCTTCGAAGCCTTCGTCATAGGCCTTACTCAGGTCGCGTTCGTCGTACCGGTTTTCGTTCCGGTTGCCCCGGTCCAGCCGCTCTTCGTAGCGATTGTCATACCGCCGGTCTTCATCATTCCGGCGCATAAACTCACGGCGCTCGTCGAAGCGGTCGTTCATGCGCCGATCTTCCATCCGCTCGTCCCGACGCGACGGGCGATCGTATCGATCATCATTGCGGTAGCGATCGTCGTACGAGTTTCGCTGCGCATACACGAGTCCTGTACTGCACACCCCCGCTACGAGCAAGGCTGTTTTTGCAAAAGTTTTCATAACGTGTTGAGTTGAGTATATTGACTGCTACCAATCAACGGGTAAACCCCTCCCTGACCGGAATGTTTGCATAACTAATCGTAGACAGAACGAAGCAGGCACAAAAAAAGGGCCGCTTCGTTTGAAACGGCCCCCGCTGTTGATGAAGAACGGCGGTTTAGAATCGGAAACCAAGGTTCAGCGCCAGGATGTTACGCTTGGTATCGTTGGTATCGAATACGTTCTGCAGACCGTGGTTATAAACGGCATCCAGCGTCAGCGGGCCGAGGTTGATACCAGCACCCACCAGTCCGTTCAGGATGGTCCGGTTGAAATCATCTTCGCCAATGCCAAAGCGGTTGTTCGGGTTCACGACCAGAGCCGACAGCTCGGCACCCGCCTGGATGCGCAGACCCAGCGCGCTACCGATTCGCAGACCTACATAGGCCGGGATGGCAACGAAATGCTGGTTGATCTGACCGCTGACATTGCCCGGCGTTGGGGTTGGCTGACCAGCACCCGACCGAACCAGGTTGGTGGTCGAGTTCCGGTATTCCAGACCGATCTGACCGAAAACGGTACCGCCCGTACGACCGTAGATACCAGCCTGCCAGCCGGCGCGGTAAGCACCATCCGGAATCGGCTCGTTCACGAAGCGCGAGAAGTTCACCCCGGCGTATACGCCAAATTTACCTTCTTTGCCCCAGGCTTTGTCATCACCATCCTGACGGGTGGTCGTGGCGGTGTTGGCGTCGGCATTGTAGGTGGTCGTCGTCGTGGTGGTCGTGCCGTAAGCCGGAGCCGCCGTCGTGTTCGTCGTTGCGTTGCTGTTCATCATCGAACTGTTATTGTTCATGTTCGATGTGCTGGTGGCGGCATTGGTGGTGTCGGTCGTTGCCGGTGTCGCGTTGTAGGTCGATGTCGTCGTGGTCGACGAATAGGTATTGGAGTTGGTCTGGGCCGTTGCCATACCCATGCTAAACAGGCATAAAGCCAATAGTGAATGTTTACGTTTCATAACGTGAATGTGTTAATCGTTGAGTTGTACAAAAAAAGGGTGTAATCGAAATTACACCCCATTAACAGCCCATCGGCTAGTATTGTTTTTAACTATTCCAACCTGTCTGTATTTTACTACTCAGTTGAAATACCTATCCTAGAATTTAAAACCGACGCTGGCGCTCAGAATACGGCGCTGCGAACCGGCAAAGCCCGTGTTGTTCACGGCCTCGATCGAATTGCTGAAACCATGGTGGTACGTCAGGTCAATAAGCAGAGGACCAATGTCGAAGCCCAGCTGACCCAGGCCGTTGAACGTGCCGCTCTTGATCTCTGAATTAGACAGATTGAAGTCACCGCTGTTGGAGTTAATCCGGTTGGCGTACTCCAGACCCGCCTGCAGACGGATGGCCGAAATTCCCCGATCCGACTCCAATAATTTATACCCGATATAAACCGGAATCTGTACGTACTGGATGTTGATCTGATCGCGGATCGTTCCCGCCGAGGTGCCGTCTCCGGCCGTAAAATAGTTCGAGCTCGACGCAAAATACTCGGCTCCCAGCTGACCGTATAACCGACCGCCACCCCGCACAAAGAAACCGGCCTGGTAACCCAGTCGGCCGCTTAGCCGATCGCCGTTAACGTCTTCACCCGCGAAACGGGTTGAGTTGGCTCCGGCATATACACCGAAAACAAAGTTTTTGTAGTCTTTCGTATCCCTGGGCCGGGTCGAAGTGCTGTACGTATCCGTCGTGGTGGTCGTATACGTGGGCGATGCGGTGCTGTTGGTCGTCGTGTTGGTGCTGCCGTCGGTCGTGTTGTACGATGAAGACGGTGACGAGCTGTTGACGGCGTTGGTACTATCGGTCGTTACCGGCGATGTGCTGTAGGTCGAATTTCCGGACGTTGACGAATAACTATTCGTTGTCGTTTGGGCCTGGGCCAGCCCGAGTGAGGCAATCCCGATTGCCAACAGTGAGACATGACGTTTCATTGCGTTTTTCAGTTGTTAGTTGAGTAATAAAAAAATGGGCGCAACCGAAGTTACACCCACTTAACAGGTAGAATACGTATGTTGTTATTTATTAGCCGAACTATCGGGTTCGGGCTGTTGCTTTCCGGCGGTGCGGGCTCTTAGTGTCGCATCGCTTTGAAGGCATTCATCAGCCCATTGGTCGAACTATCGTGGGTCGACACGGGCGCATCGTCCTTTAGTTCGGGCAAAATCCGGCTGGCCAGCTGTTTGCCCAGTTCTACGCCCCACTGGTCGAAGCTGAAAATATTCCAGATTACCCCCTGCGTAAAGATTTTATGCTCGTAGAGGGCAATCAGGCGGCCCAGCGTACGGGGTGTAAGCTTTTTGAACAGGATGGAGTTGGTAGGCCGGTTGCCGGTGAACATCTTGAACGGCGCCAGAGCCGCAATCTCAGCCTCAGATTTACCGGCCTGGCGAAGCTCGTCGGCCGCTTCGGCTTCGGTTTTGCCGTTCATCAGTGCTTCGGTCTGCGCAAAATAATTGGCCATCAGAATGGTATGGTGTTCACCGATAGGCCGCTGGCTAATGGCCGGTGCCAGAAAATCGCACGGAATCAGCTTGGTACCCTGGTGGATGAGCTGGTAGAACGCGTGTTGACCGTTTGTTCCGGGCTCCCCCCAGATGATGGGCCCGGTCTGGTAATCGACGGGGTTTCCGTTGCGGTCAACTGATTTCCCGTTGCTTTCCATGTCGCCCTGCTGGAAATAGGCCGCAAACCGGTGCAGGTACTGATCGTAGGGCAGAATAGCCTCCGTCTGCGCCCCAAAGAAGTTGTTATACCAGATACCCAGCAGCGCCAGGATAACCGGCAGGTTCTGATCCAGGGGTGCATCGCGGAAGTGCAGATCCATATCGTGCCCACCGGCCAGCAACTCTTCGAACTGATCGAAGCCGATATACAGCGCAATAGACAGCCCGATGGCCGACCAGAGCGAATAGCGGCCCCCTACCCAATCCCAGAAACCGAACATATTGGCCGGGTCGATGCCGAATTTCTCCACGGCCGCCTGGTTGGTCGAGAGCGCGGCAAAGTGTTTGGCAATGTCGGCCTCCGAGCCGCCGTTGTCCAGGAACCACTGGCGGGCCGTCTGGGCATTGGTCATGGTCTCCTGCGTCGTAAAGGTCTTGGAGGCAATCAGGAACAGGGTTGTTTCGGGCCGAACGGTTTGCAGGGTTTCGTAGATATGAACGCCATCCACGTTCGATACGAAATGCACGCGCAGCTTCTGATCGTCGGCATAGGGTTTCAGGGCTTCGGTAACCATGACCGGGCCAAGGTCAGACCCACCGATGCCAATGTTGACGATATCGGTAATGCCCGCGCCGGTATAGCCCGTCCACTCGCCCGACCGAATCCGGCCGGTAAACGATTTCATCCGGTCGAGCACTTCGTTCACGTCGGGCATCACGTCTTTCCCGTCGACCAGGATCGGCGTGTTGGAGCGGTTGCGCAGCGCTACGTGCAGTACGGCGCGGTCTTCGGTCTGGTTGATCCGGTCGCCGGCAAACAGCTTGCCAATGGCGTCGGGTAGTGCGGCCTCTCCGGCCAGTTGCAGCAGCAGGTTGAGGGTGTCGGTGGTGATCCGGTTCTTCGAAAAGTCGAGCAGGATATCGTCAAACCGACGGGTGAACGTGTCGAATCGGGTCGCGTCTTCGGCAAACAAATCCCGAAGGTGCCGGTCTTTCAGCAGGTCGTAATGCGCTTGCAGCTGGGCGTAGGCCGGCAGATCGGTAAAGCGATGGTTGGCGAGCATAAACAGGTTCTGGTTTTTGGTTTTCAGTGCGTAGCCTTCGGTTTACCGGCCATGTTGGCAACGGGCAAACCGAACACCGGAAGCAGGCACCGGTTGTCGGCGCGAATATCGGCAATCCCCGCAATCTTTTTTTCGGCTAATTTTGCGGGCTGGTATTACGATGAGATCAATCGTCTTATCGGCTAACTACTTCGGGTTGATGAATCAAAAACTATTTTATTCGCTACTGCTGGCTGGTTTAGGCGCCTTGTTCTTCCTGCCCTTTCTGGGGGGCGTCCGGTTGTTCGACTGGGACGAAATCAATTTTGCCGAAGCCGCACGGGAGATGGTTACGCTGGGCGACTACCTGCGTGTTCACATTGATTATCAACCGTTTTACGAGAAACCGCCTTTCTTTTTCTGGTGCCAGTCGCTTTTTATGAACCTCTTTGGCGTCGACGAGTTTACGGCCCGGCTCCCGAATGCGTTCTGCGGCATCGCCACCCTGATTTACCTCTATCACCTTGGCAAAAAACTACACGGTCACCGGTTCGGCCTGCTCTGGTCACTGGCCTACCTGGGCTCGGTAACGCCCCATCTGTATTTCCGGTCGGGCATCATCGACCCCGTTTTCAACCTGTTTATTTTCGTTGGCCTGGTCAATTTAATCTTCGCATCCTGGAAACGGGAGCGGCTGAGCAGTGCGCTGCTGGTGCCCAAAAGCGAGTGGACGTACCTGCTTATCGGCGGTTTCTCGCTGGGGCTGGCCATACTGACCAAAGGACCGGTGGCACTGCTGATCCTGGGGCTGGTAGTGCTGACGTACTGGCTGCTGAGCCGGTTGCGGTGGTTCCTGTCGATCTGGCAGGGGCTGGTTTTTGTGCTGGCGGCCTCGGTGCTTCCGCTGGCGTGGGTCGGGCTGGAAACCTACCTCCACGGCCCGGTTTTTGTCAGCGAGTTTCTGACCTACAACATCCGGCTCTTCAGCACACCCGATGCGGGTCATGGCGGCTTTCCGGGTTATCACGTCATCGTCCTGCTGGTGGGCTGTTTTCCGTCATCCATTTTTGCACTGCGAGCCTTTTCGCCCCTCTTCATCGAGCGCAACTACCAGCGTGAGTTCCGGCGCTGGATGCTGATGCTGTTCTGGGTGGTGCTGATCCTGTTCAGCATCGTGCAGTCGAAGATTGTGCATTATTCGTCGCTGTGCTACTTCCCCATCACCTACCTCGGCGCTCTTACTCTCTCTCAGCTCGAAGACCGAAAAATCCAGTTCAACGGCTGGCTGCGGGCGGGTTTGATCCTCGTTGGCGGCATTTTTATCGTGGCCACCATCGGAGCGCCCATACTGGCCCAGCGGATGGATATGGTGAAGTCGCTGGCCGACAAAGACCCGTTCACGCAGGGTAATCTCGATGCGGCCATCAACTGGACGGGTTGGGAAGCCCTGCCCGGCGTCTGGCTGCTGCTGCTGCTGGCGGTAACGATCTACTGGTTCAGCCACCGGCAAACGGCCCAGGCCGCGCTGGTTCTCTTTGTCGGCATGGCCGTATTCGTTACGCTCACGCTCTGGTTCTTCATCGGGCGTATCGAAGGAATCTCGCAGGATGCCGCCATGCGTTTTTTCGAGCGGTCGCAGGGGCAGGATGTGTACGTAAAGACCTACGGCTACCGCAGCTACGGCCCGTTCTTCTACACCCGCAAGCCGCCCGTCACCAACCCCAATTACTACAACGACGACTGGCTCATGCACGGCCGCATCGACAAAGACGTGTGGTTTATCCGCAAAGCCCAGGAAAACCCCACTCACCTCGACTCCCTGCCCGATGTCCGCCGAACCGGCGCCGAGAACGGTTTTATCTTCTACCTGCGAAAAGCCCGCTAGATTTCTGTACGACAAATCACCCCTGCTTGCCCCCCTGCCACCCGTTGCCGTGTCCCCACGGCAACCCATGCGTCAGCCCGACCAGCTGGTAAAGTGCCGCCTGCTGACCCCGGCAACGTCACGCCAACGGAGTAGCCGTCCAGCCCGATAGTCAGTAAAAAAAACTGTTCCCGGCAGAAACGGTTATGCTTGCATGAACCAGCCGCAGCCTCGTCATTTCGTCTCTTTCCGCCAGCTCGCCTTTACCATCGCCGTGATTACCAGTCTGGCGGCCTGCCGGGCGGGGGCCGGTTCGGGGAGCGCCCGACCCATGAAAGTAGCCGTTGGCGCCATCAAAGAGGTCACGATAACGGGCAAATCGGTGGTGGGTACGTCCGATAACCAGGAAGTGGTCGACGTAACGACGAAGCCCCTGTCATCGGCCGACAGCAGCGCCCGGTCGCAGGGCAAAGCCGTGGCCACCACCTTTCTGATCAAGGGGGTTACGGTAGGCGCAGCGCGGGTCGTCTTTGCCGAGCAGGCGGCCGACAGCTCGCCCGATGGCCGGGTTCGCCAGACCTATGCGGTACAGGTCGTGAGTCAGTAAAGCGCGCCCGGTTTCATTCCTTACGCCATACAGATCGGGATAATTAACGACCGGCCGGCTCTTTACGCCCTAAAACGCGTATCTTGCTTACGGTCAAACAACCCGTAATTCCTCACTCACCCCAACTGTATGAAGGTTAAACAGCTACCTGCCCTACTGGCGGCACTGGCCGGTCTCACTGTGTCGATTTCGCCCGTCGGGGCCCAGCAGATCGACGAGGTGTACAACCAGAAAATCCGCGAGTACACCACCGATCCGCGTTTCCTGCCCGCATCGGTCCTCAACCTGCCCGATGACCCCACGGTGCCCTCGCCCCGGAAACATTTCGGACAGATCATCGGCACCCCCGGCATCCTGCACCGTACGCCCGAGATTTACGGTTACTTCAAAAAACTGGCCGACACTTCGCCCAACGTCAGTATGGAGCCGGTCATGACCAGCGAAGAAGGGCGCCCCATCAACCTGATCATCATCGGCAACGAAGACGCCCAGAAACGACTCGACCACTACAAACGACAGCTGGCCCTGCTGGCCGACCCGCGCCAGGTAAACCCCCAGAACCTGAACACCATTCTGGGCGATACCAAACTGGTTTATTACCTCAACGGCGGCATGCACTCGCCCGAAATGGGATCGCCCGAGATGCTGATGGAACTGGCCTACCGGCTCGCTACCGGCCAGACCGAAGAAATCCGCACCATCCGCGATAACATTATCGTGATCATCAACCCCGTCTCGGAACCCGACGGCTGGGACAAGCAGGTCGACTGGTACTACCGCTATTCCAAAAACCGAAAAGACTTTAACGACGGCTTCCCTGGCGTACCGTACTGGGGCAAATACGTTTTCCACGACAACAACCGCGACGGCCTTCAGAACTCGCAGGCCATTACCAAAAGCCTCTACAAGATCTACTACGACTGGCACCCCGTAGCTTCCCTCGACCTGCACGAGTCCGTACCGCTGCTCTACATCTCGACCGGCACCGGCCCCTATAACGAAACCATCGACCCCATCACCATCGGCGAATGGCAGATCATGGCCCACCACGACATTACCTCGCTGGCGGCTCAGGGCCTGCCCGGCGTCTTTACCTGGGCGTTCTACGACGGCTGGTATCCCGGCTATGGCCTCTGGATTTCCAACAACCACAACTCGGTCGGGCGGTTTTACGAAACCTTCGGCAACGCCGGCGCCAGCACCTACCTCCGTGACCTGGCCGAGCAGAAATACGCCGGCGACCCCGCCACCAGCAAGGAATGGTACCGGCCCGTACCGCCCACCGAAAAAGTATACTGGTCGTACCGCAACAACATCAACTACATGCAGGCCGGGGTGCTGGCGTCGCTCTCCTACGGGGCCACCAACAGCCGGCTGATGCTGAAGAATTTCTACCAGAAAGGGCTGAACAACATCCGGAAAGGCACCGAAGAAACGCCCCGCGCGTTCGTAATCCGGAAAGATCAGCGCGACCCGGCTATGGCGGCCTACCTCGTCAACCAGCTACGGGCCCAGGCCATCGAAGTGCACAAAGCCGAAACCGGCAAAAACGCGGGCGATTATGTGGTGCTGCTCAACCAGCCCTACCGCAATCTGGCCATCTCGCTGCTGTCGAAACAGAACTACCCCAAAGAAGCCAAATTTCCGCCCTACGACGACATTGCCTGGACCCTCGGCTACCTCTACGGCGTTGACGTGAAAGCGCAGGACAGCGTGGCCTACGCCCCCACCGACCTCAGGATGCTGACCAGCGATATTCAGTATGCAGGCAACCTGACCGGCGAAGGCACCAGCTACGTCCTGAACTACAAAGCGCAGAACACCGTGCTGCCCGCCCTCTACTGGGCCAGAGCGCAGAGCAAAACCGCCAGGGCCACCGTCCTCGACGAGCGGGTGGCGCTCGACAAAGACACCCTCCAGGCCGGTTCGGTCGTGTTCAGCGGCCTCTCGCCCGAGCAGGTGCGGAAACTATCGACCCAGTTCGGGCTCGACCTGCAGGCCGTTAAAACCCTGCCCAACGGCAAACAGCACGACATAACCCTGCCCCGCGTGGCTATCTATCACAACTGGTACAGCACCCAGGACGAAGGCTGGGCCCGCTACACCTTCGACCAGCGCGGCATTCCCTACACCTCCATCGACAAAGACGACCTGAAAGGGGGCGACCTGCGCAAACGGTTCGACGTAATCCTGATGCCCCGTTCGCGGGGAACAGCGGCCGATTTCATTCACGAGATCGACAAAAAATACAGCCCGATGCCGTTTACCAAAACCGCTGAGTTTCCGGCCCACGGCCTGCCCGACGCTACGCCCGACATGACCGGCGGACCGGGTTTCGACGGGGTCAACCACCTGAAAGCGTTCGTGGAAGCGGGCGGCCTGCTCGTCACCCTCGACAACACCTCCATGCAGGTAGCCGAAGCCGGGGTCGTGCGTGAACTGCGCACCAATACCAGCGCCCAGGCAGCCGGTCTGTTCCACCCCGGCTCGGTCGTTATGGCGAAGGGCCGCAAAACATCGAGTCCGCTGCTGTACGGCTACCCCGAGAGCTTCCCCATTTTCCGGGGTATCGCGCCCCTGCTGCAGACCGAGAAGTACAATCGGGACCTGATGGTATTGCAGTATGGCAGCAAGCCGCTCAAAGACGAAGAAGAGTACAAAGGGCTGATTATGGGTATGCCCGACCGGAAGCCCATCAAAGAGCCCGAGACCAAAACCCCGAAGAAAGAGGAGCCTTATGTCCTGTCGGGTATGGTGCGCAACGAGCAGGCCATCATTGGCCACGGCGCCCTCTTCAACGTGCCGGTCGGCGCCGGTCGGGTCGTCGCGTTTACCTTCGACCCGCTGCACCGCTACCTGAATCACCACGACGCCCCACTGGTCTGGAACGCCCTCATCAACTGGAACCACCTCGGCCCCGACGCCAAGCCAGCCGCCGTATCGGCCCTGGGCAACGGCCCCAAAGCCAAAACCGGCGGTCAGTAAGTCCGTCGTATAAGAAGACTCGTTACCGAACCCGCCACAGCCTTTCTGGTTGTGGCGGGTTTCTTTATGGGTAATTCACAGTCTAAGCAATAGGACTGATACATAGAATACTATCAACTTGACAAACACAACCCAGCTTTGTTGACCGTATTGGTCGACACTGAAGAAGTAATTCGGATAGCTATTAATGTCCCCAAACCGAACTATCGAAGCTTGCTCAACTAAATACTTGCTTATTGTGTAAAAATATTAAAAAAATACGAATACTTACTTTCAAGTAAGTATTCTTTCTGTTTACTTTGGCCAAAGGTAACAGCATACTGAGCAAGTTATACTCAACAATCGTCGCGAAACTATAAGTAGCCAATTATGTGCAACTTATAGTTTCGCGACTTTGCGTACAACCCTAAGTTGATGCAGCGTACAGGCTTTTACTCGTTTTACTCGTAAGACGGGGCAGCGCGACTGCCGCCCTAAACGCCGAACAAATCAGCCTTTGAGTTAGCCCAAAACGCCAGTCTTGGATTTAGTTCAAGTGAGCTGATCAACGCTGCTCATTCGAAGCATGTATGTGCTATCATAACCTAAAACGTGTCCATCTATTAATATTTTACCTTCTTGATTTGTGAAAAGCAACAGTTGTATTATGTGGGGTACGCTGGTTCTGCTGGCAGGGTTTGGCCAGGCGCGGGGACAGAATCTGATTATCACCGGGCCAACCACCAATCTACCCAGTGAAAGCAGTCTAAATGTTATTCTAAACCCGTCTTGGACGAATCCCGGTTTAGGTGGTGGTAACAACACATTCGTTGGTCACGACGCGGGTAATAAACTAACGGATAGTTTCTCAAATACATTTATCGGAAAATCGGCAGGTGGAAACGCTACGACGGGTAGTTCGAACAACTTCGTTGGCTATTTGGCAGGTAACGGTACCACGACTGGATCAGGCAATGTGATGATGGGAAGCTTTACTGGCTGGCAAAACAACGGTGACAACAATGTCTTTGTAGGCGGTGGTGCAGGTTTAAGCAGTAAAGCTGCCAATTATAACACGTTCATTGGTATGCGCAGTGGCTTTGGTAATGTTAACGGATACAGTAACGTCTACGTGGGAATTTCCAGCGGAGGTAGTAACCAAAACGGCTCGAACAATGTGATGATCGGCGACTCGGCGGGATATTATAATACTGAGTCCAGGAATGTATTCATTGGCAGCAAAGCGGGTTTCGCCAATGACCTTGGCAGAAATAACACGTTCATTGGATCAAATTCCGGTTTTGCCAACGTGTCAGGTAACAGCAATACGTACATTGGGCAGCAAGCCGGAGGAAATAATATAGGTGGAACCTATAACGTCGCCGTTGGTACGAATGCAGGAAGATCCAACGTCCAAGGTGCTGCTAATACAATGATCGGCACGTATGCGGGCTTCAGTAACACCAGTGAATTTAATACATTTGTAGGCTACAATTGCGGCTACCGCAACTCAACTGGCCAATTCAACACGTTTTTAGGTAGTAGCGCGGGCATTGCTAATAAAACGGGTAGTATGAGTACATATCTCGGTAATGGAGCTGGGGCACAGGCACTCTCAGATTCCAATACGTTTGTTGGCTACCAATCCGGCTACAATACCACAACGGGCCGCAACAACACATTCTTCGGTGTTGCCTCCGGGCGGGGAAACACCACGGGGAGCCGCAATACGTTTGTGGGCAACGGCGCGGGACCGGCGGGCAGCAACGGCGACGATAATGTGTATATCGGCTTTACCACAGGTAACCGCGACGGTGGCTCGCGTAATACCTTCATTGGTACCGGGGCCGACGCCCTGGCGCAGAACCTGACCAACGCAACGGCTATTGGCGCCGGGGCGGGCGTGTCCATAAGCGATGCAGTTGTGCTAGGCAACCGGGTCAACGTAGGCATCGGTACCAGCGCACCCACCGCCCGCCTGCACGTTGTGAGCGACCAGCCCGACGACTCCGGTTTGCGGCTGGAGAATCTGACCATCAACAGCCCGGCCCTGACCCAAACCGACAAGGTACTGAGTGTAGACGAGAAGGGCGAAGTCATTCTGGCGCGACCAACGGCAGGCAAATTGCGCGTAAGTAGTGCCGTCAACTGGGCTGACCGCGTGTTTGAACCGGATTATGCACTTCGCCCGCTAAGCGAGGTAGCGCAATTCGTAAAAACGCACCAGCACCTTCCTAACGTACCATCGGCGGCCGACGTGGTCAGCAACGGCTACGACGCGGCCACGATGGACGCGCGACTGCTCGAAAAAGTTGAAGAGACGATGCTGTATGTAATTCAGATCAAGCAGGAAGTAGAGCAACTCCGAAAACAAAATCGACGGTTACAGCGGAACTTGAAACAGTTGAGAAAACGCTGAACATACTTACGGCAGGGCTGACTCCACATTTTGTGCAATGCATGAAGTTTTTCGCGTTTCATAAGTTTAACACCATTGTGGAGCGGGTTGAGTTCGATTACCCTAACCTGCCTAAAATCTACGCCATCGCCCTTTTAGCGAAAAGCATTTTACCAAAGGCTCATTTTCATACCGTTGCCAATCTACGGAGTGAAACGGGTGAAATCATTGATAATCAAATGACATTTATCACCGTAGAATTGGCTAAGTTTAACAAGCAAGTAGCTGAGATAGAGACTGACTTAGAGAAACTGGTGTACACCATGAAGACGCTTCACACAACCGAACCCACGCAATACCCCGCTTTCTGGAATGAGGAATGGCTGAAGCGGGCCATTGACGAGTTGGACACGCGCAAGATGCCCCCGGAAGAACGGGCGTACTTTGCTCGTGTGACAGCCGCCAACGCCGAAGCTGTTAAGGCTGAAAAGAAGCGGATTGAAGAAGCTGAAGAGCGCAGAGAAAACTTAGTAAAAACTGAAACTGTCAAAAATGCCCTTCAGATGGGTTTGACGGCTGAACAAGCGGCTAAATTGGCAAATGTATCGACTGAGTTTGTAGCTCAAGTTCAGAGCCAACTATCTGTCAATTAATATTCAGCGTCTCCGGCGACAGGCAGCGCGTCCCTTCTCAAGGTCCGACACCCCAACCGTCCATGTGCGTCAAAGCTCCTTACGTCGCCAGCGACACATGGGATCGTTGGGTGCGGGTCCATGCAATGAGTCAAGGCGGGTTACCGGCGACAGGCAAGCTTTGGGCTCGTTGGGTAGCTCCCGGTCGATAGGACTAGCGCCTGAGTTAGTCAACTTTGACAAACGTAGGCGGGTCGCGGTCGACAGGCCAACCACCCCGGCATTGAAGCTTGAGTAAAAGCTACAATAGAGGGCTAAATCAATGCCAAGGTTGTTGTAATATTGTGTTATACGCTACAATAGAATGAAAACACTGACTGTCAACGACAAGGATTACGCCAAAGCTCTAAAGCTGTTAATTGACAATGGCATTCAAACTGAGCCAGAACCCGAAGTTATGATTCCACTCCTACGCAAGAGTAACGCTAAATCTGGTGAGACTCCTGCCGCTTTCGGTGGTATTTGGGCTAGTGATGAACGTACTATGGCATCAATCCGGGCGAAAGCATGGCCAAAAAGAAGATAATCCTGTGCGATTCTAACGTATTGTTTGACTATTTTCGAGGAGTGCCCGTGATGGTTCAGGAATTGGATGAGCTTGGTTTTGACCGTCTGTTTCTGAGTGTAATTTCAGAAGCGGAAATGTATGTGGGTATGAAACGTAGCGCAAAACGGTCGAAACTATCAACAAGTTTAACGTGATTGGTTTGGACGCTGAAATCTCGCGTCGACTACTCAATCTGACTTGGGAGCATTATGCGAAACGACCGGGCATAGCCGACATGATTATCGCAGCAACCGCGTTAACATATCCGGTTGAATTGTTCACCTTTAACAAAAAAGATTTCGATTTTGTGGAGGGCATCACTTTTTACCCTCCCAAGTACAAACATCAATACGGACCTGAATCTGCGTAAATCAGCTCTCCGGCGACAGGAAGCACGTCCCAAAGTCTAGGTTCAGCAGCCCAACCTTCCGTGTGTGTAAAGATGTGAGTACGTGTGTTCAGTGGCGTTTCGCGCTCACCATCAACACCTGCGGGCGATGTGTATAAAGGCTCCCTACGGTCGCCAGCGACACATGGGATCGTTGGGTGCATTATACAAAAAGCGCTTACAAGGCAGGTTACCTGTTACAAATCACACGTCTCATCAGATAAGATTGGGGCTGGTCAGGCGGGTTGCAGTTGACAGGGTGAAGCCATTAAAAAGCAGGTCTCTACCCAATTTCAAGTTATCTGCAACAACGTAAACGCTTTGCCAGGGCTAAATCTTTTTGAGGGATGAACATTGAACACGCCTTAAATGACTTTTACGAGCAGCATGGCTATGGTGTAGGAGG
Source organism: Spirosoma sp. 209 (assembly GCF_002006735.1). Taxonomy (NCBI): domain Bacteria; kingdom Pseudomonadati; phylum Bacteroidota; class Cytophagia; order Cytophagales; family Cytophagaceae; genus Spirosoma; species Spirosoma sp. 209. The sequence goes on from NZ_MVEC01000006.1 coordinate 361,195, forward strand.
AGGCATCAACAAAAAGTGGGACATGATTAAGTTTGGCCCCATTGCCTTGCCACTGCCCAATTTAGAATCCCGACGTAAAAACATTTATTTGCACGATATCAACCACCTAGTGACAGGATACGACACAACTTGGAAGGGCGAAAGTTCGGTTACTAGTTGGGAGATAGCCACTGGCGGATGGGGTAAGATATATTTTGCCTGGTGGCTTACCCTTTGGGGCATGGCTGTAGGGGTGATGCTATATCCTAAGCACAGTTATGATGCCTTTCAAGCTGGCTTGAGCATGAAGAGTGCCTTTACCAGTGGTCTGACAAAGCAAGAAATGTACTCTTTAACGATAGACCAGTTAAGAAGCCGACTGTCCCTACCCCAAGCCCACATAGTGACCCGCAGTTATTATGCGTGGGCAAGTTTAAGTTTGCTGGTTTGGTTTGGACCATTCTTACTAGGGATTGCCCTTTATTATGCATTATAATTTCGCTCCTGGCGGGCAAAACAGCACGTCCTGAAGTCGGGTTTGCAGCCCATCTAAACGAGGGTGTGAAGGACAGGTACGTGTGTTGAGTCAAGTTATGCGCTCACCATCAACACTCATAATCGTTGGGTGAACAGCAAAAAGGCCGACAACGTAGTGATTGACTTCGGTCGAGAGGTAGCACGTCTCGGCCGGGTAGGTTTTGGGCTTTCATTTCCGCGTTTCGTGCGGCACAGGAATGCCTTAATGATCTAGGTTAACACGTGTTAAATGGAGATTGAAACACAACATCACTGCCCAGTATGTGGAAGACCTAAGCATACTGATCCACGATATCCAAAGCATGTGTGTGGAGCCTGCGCGGAAAGAACCACTGATAAAGCTGGGCGACCAGTGAAATATTGCAACACCAATTTAGGGGGCGGATGTCAGGGAAGGTATTTGAATGGTGAAAAGGAGTTGTACCTTTCTGATATCTGCTACATTGATAACATTAGATGCGTGGCTGAGGAAGCCCGGTTCGGTGGTATTGCTATTCAAGTTGACGAGTTGGGTACTACAATAACTGAGTCAAATCCTCAGAAGATTAATCTACCAAAGCCAAGAGGATAGTGGATTGTGTTTCATCGCTGGCGGTCGTAGGGCAATAGATTTTCGTTCAGCGTGGTCGTTCTTGGAGTGACAGGACGCACAGTCCAACTCGAACAGGTGTGTAAAGAGTATGACTACCTCGTGTCCAGTTGAGTAACTCGCTCACCATCAACACCCGTTGGCGTTGGGTGGACACGACAGCCAATGACGAACTGGTCGGGCTTCGATCAACGAAGGGCATGACTCGACTAGCAACCGCCTTTGCGAGGGACACGTTTATACATTAGTTTACCATCCCGTTCTACATAATCGCCCGATAGTATTGGATAGTCATACTTGGGCGCGTGCGATACAGTATGGCTCCTTATAATTAGTCGGTCGTTCACTTTCAGGCTATGCAACGGCCGAAATTCGTTGGTCAGGTTTCCCGAACTTTTGTCAGTCTTCTCCGGTCCAAAACTAAGAATATAATCGTCATCGTTAATCCTGACCATCAGGCCGAAACCTAGTCGTGAGCCTGGCGGAAGAGAAAGAGAAGTGACAACGGCTTCCATAGTGGTAAAAGCATTTAGATGCTTCCTTATGTTAGCTTCACCGGCATATACTTTTTTACCTTCGGGCGACGCTTCCCATTTTTTGTACGCTATACCATCGGGGGTAGCCTCCCATCTTTTCAAGGCAGCTTTCCGTTCAGCAGCAGAGAGTGGTTTTGAGGCTGCCTTTTTAGACGCTTCGTGTTTACTTTCACGATCGGCAAATACCAGTCCGCTTACCACAATCAGCGGTACGATCAGCGCATAAATTATTTTTTTCATATGCTTTGTCGGTTTAAGAAATAAATCTGTATTCTGATACGATCAGGTCCATTTAAGGATTTCATCAAAGCTAAACGTTTCTGTTCCGCCGTCTGTCACTGATTAGTAAAAGAATGTTAACGACATGTAAAAGTTGCTTTTTACAGACTGATCTACATGTTAGCCTCTACGCAGCTGGCTATACTGTACTCGACAAATCAGGCTTACGTTTTAGGAATGCCCCCCTGCCAAGACGAAAGTTTCTGTAAGCAGGACTCGACATAAATACCGTTGCACAAACTACGCATTTCGCATTAGCATATTGAAAATGAGGCAATTGTCGAGTCAGCAGCCGTTTTATGATGCCACTCCAGGCCGATAATCTCAACTGATTTTCGTTCAGAAAGCTTGCGAAACCGAATGGTTGCGCATACATTTGCAACCATTCGGTTTCACGAAAAACCATATATGGCATGAGACGAGATATTTTTCAGGCAATAGCCGACCCCACAAGACGGGCCATCATCACCCTGATTGCCCTGCAGGCCATGACCCCGAACGCCATTGCAGAGAACTTCAATACGACCCGACAATCGGTTTCCAAACACCTCCGCATCCTCACCGAATGCGAACTGGTGAAACAGGAGCAGCAGGGCAGGGAGATCTACTACTCCCTCGAAGTCGAGAAAATAAAAGAGGTTGATCAGTGGGTGAGCCAGTTCCGGAAACTGTGGGAGACCCGTTTCAATCAACTGGACGATGTATTATCAACCCTTAAACAACAACAAAAATGAACGACTTCACCGTTGACAAAACAACAAAAACGGTAACCTTCTCCAGAGAGTTTGATGCCGACCTTTCGCTGGTATGGGATGCTTATACGAAGCCGGAAATCCTTGATCAATGGTGGGCTCCCAAACCCTGGACGTCAAAAACAAAATTTATGGATTTTGCCGTTGGCGGCCGACGGTTTTACGCAATGGTAAGCCCCGAAGGCGACGAGCGCTGGTCCATTCAAACATACACGTCCATTAGCCCGAAAACCAATTTCAAATTGCTGAATGCTTTCGCCGACAAAGATGAAAACCCAGAGTTGCCCGGTTCTGAGTGGGATTTGACGTTCAGCGAGCAAAACGGGAAGACGACCGTACGTGTCAGTATTTACAATGAATCGCTTGCCCGCCTGGAGAAAATGCTTGAGATGGGCTTCCGGGAAGGCACGGCTATGAACCTGAAAAACCTGGACGAATTATTGGCCACTTTATCGCAACAAAAAGGATAAATTGCCTTAAATCGACACTGGCAACAACCGAAAGGCCGGTTGTTGCCAGTGGTCAATCCCGACCCTGATCTTATGGTAAATGAAATCAACTTGATAATCCTGCTGCAAAACCCGGTTGATGGCCTCGTGTATGGACTACAGAAAGGCAAAGGCGTTCAGAACGAGATCGTACAGGTACAAATGGGCAAGGGGCAGGATCTGACCTTTCGGTTTGTTGTACACCTGAAGCAGCCCAACGAGTCGGGTCTTTCATTTACGGGTCCGTTCGTGCAGGGCCCGCCGGGAAACCGCTTTGTGTACATTACCATAGGCGGCTATGCCGGACAGGCCGGCACCACGTCTAATGGCCGACTGAAAGTTCCTCTTCCCGAAGGTGACTTCGAGGACGCGTTAGCGAGAGGCAGCGCGTATGGCTGGTCCTGCAAAGTCCCGGGCAGCACTAAAGATGGAAAGCCTGTTTTTGCCACTGTGAAGCCTTTTGGCGGATGGGTCATGGAAAAGCTCTCTGACCAGGCCGGCACATAGCCTACTAGTGCCCCAGGCAAGACTGACGGGCTGCCGATAGACTGACGAATACGCTGTAAACGACTTATCTTTACTCGGCTTCGGGCCTGCCAATCGCCTGCCTGACAATACGACTCGAACGTTGCAGAAGAGCAGCTACTTCCCGTTTCGCCTGACTACCACATGAACTATATGTTACTCGGCCTGCTGATTAGCCTTTCGTCACTGACCACTGCCCAGGACAAAATCTCTTTTTCGGGAAGCCGTTGTCTGGTGGTCGACAGTAAAAATAACGTGCTTGTGGGCATCAGGGATAAACTGGTCAAGGTGTCGAAGGTATGGTAGCAACGTTCATAAAGTAACGACCCCGGGCGACAGGAGACAGGTCGTAAAAAAAGAGCACGGCCTACGCCCTCTTTATTGCCTAAGCAACAGCAGGTAACCTTACCTGTCTGACACCTTTACCATATACCATTAAACCCTATACTCATGAAAATTAAGCTCCTGATCGTTTTAGTAGTTTTTGGCGCGTGCTTTTCCACATTGGCTCAACAAACGAGCGGCTCTGCATCCGGGAACAAAGCAGGTATTGCTGAAAAAGGCTTGATGAAAGTGTCGGTCATGTACCCCTACGCAGACGGCAAAACGTTCGACATGGATTACTACGAAAAAAGCCATATGCCCTTTGTTGCCGGGTTGTTGGGATCTAATCTGGTGCGCTATACCATAGAGAAGGGCGTTTCAGCTGGAATGCCCAACGCTCCGCTACCCTATATGGCTATCGGCACTTTTTACATCAAAAGTTTACCTGATTATCAGGCGGCTATCGCTCCGCACAGAGACGCCATACGGGCCGATTTCCCGAAATACACCAACATCAGTCCCGTGATCCTGATCAGTGAAGTAATCAGGTAGTTTCGCCTTTCCGAAACGCGCCTGTAGCCGGGTTATGACGATCGGGGCCAGGGTACGCTCATCCATTTTTTGTCAGAATTTGCCTAACAAGCCACACACCGGTGTGTTATAGGGTAAGGAGCCGGCCGATTCTGCATCGATGGCGCAAACGACCTCATCAGGCCGGCGCAAAACGGCTATATCTGTAACGAGACAGGCTGTACCATGACCGAGAACAACAAAGCCCTGTTGCTGAAGGGCAACGCAGCGATTGCCGAGGGTAACTATGAAGGCTTTCTGGCGCTCTGCACCGACGATACAGAATGGACATTTGTCGGTGACACCGTCCTCAAAGGCAAAGAAGCCGTGCGCCAGTGGATGGCCACGAACTATACCGAACCACCCATCGTCACGGTCGACGACTTACTTGCGGAGGGCGACTTCCTCGTAGCGGTTGGCAACGTAACCATGAAGGACGAGAGCGGAAACCCCACTCATTACGCCTACAGCGACGTATGGCGTTTTCGAGACGGCAAACTTGCCGAATTACGGGCGTTCGTTATCAACATCGAGCCTGACGAGTTGTAGTTGAGACCTTGGTCGTTGGGTGTAACTAATAACGGTAAGCGCCCATTATTTAACAGGCATCAAACATGGCTAAACACCTGTTATTTATTCAGGGAGGGGGCGACGAGGGTTACCAGGCCGACACAACATTAGTGGCCTCTCTGCAGGAATTGCTGGGTAACGAATACGACGTAAACTACCCTGAATTAACGTCAAACGAATCGGCATCTGATTTCGGGTGGATTGAACAGATAGGCAGGAAAATTTCTGAAGCTCCGGGCGATGTCATTCTCGCAGGCCATTCGTTGGGGGCGTCGATGCTACTAAAGTATCTTTCCGAGAATCCGGTAAGCAAAACGATCAAGGGAGTCTTTCTAATCGCTACGCCATTCTGGGAGGGCCATGAAGACTGGAAAGCAGGGTTAAAACTTCAGGAAAACGTGGCGGATAGGTTGCCAAAGGGCATCCCGTTTTTTTTCTATCATTGCCAGGACGACGATGAAGTTCCTTTTTCTCACCTGGCACTCTATCAACAAAACCTGCCTCAGGCTACTTTTCGCGAACTGAACCGGGGTGGACATCAGCTCGATAACGCATTAAATGCAGTAGCGGCCGATATGAAATCTTTGTGAAGCGATCTATTCAGAACTTATCGACCGAGCCGACTTTCTACCATCAACCCTGGCGAAGGTTAGATTCAGGTCTGAAAATGCCTGTAGCTAGCGGGCGACATACGTGTAGAGACAGGTCGGCTTTAGAAAGACGCGTTAATCCCATATGGTGTAACCACCGTTACCCAGCCAATATATACACCTGGTATTCAGTTATTTATTCAGAAACCATTTTAACCCAAATAGCTCATGGCAACTGCATGGTTTATATCAGGTATAGTGTTTGCATGGTACTGCTCTAAGGCTATTAGCGCCAACTCTGACAGACCCAATTGGCAAAAAGCTGTCGCGGCCGCTGCTCTGTGGCCGTTTTCCTTGCTTTTCAAACGATTCAGGCGATTCTAGTTAGTGCCGATGGCGGTAATTCATTTATCTCGCGTGAAGTGGCGCACCTCCCTCAACACTTGCTGGCGTTGGGCAAACCGATTGTACAGTGCTAAGTCTGGCGACAGGCCTACACGTTTTGTGCCTCGTCAGGCGGCTTGCCCCGTTAAAACCTGATTGAGATGTTGTATCCTGACATAGCACGCGAGTTGATCGAACGACGCAGGCATGACTTCAGCGTCAGGCAACGGCTCATCACCGAAGGTAGGCTTTTCAGTGGCTATAACCCCGAGATGGAAGCGGTACATCTCGATAATGCCCGCTGGCTTCAGGCACTAATCAGCCAGATTGGCTGGCCTGCCCGGGAACAGGTGGGCGAAGAAGCCAGCCAGGCAGCCTGGTTGATTGTTCAGCACGCCATTAGCTTACCTTCGTTCATGAAAAGCGCGCTGGCCCTCATGAACGAGCAGCAAAAGACGAGAACCATCGATCCCGTCAGTATGGCTTTCCTGTCGGACCGGATTGCCCTGTACGAGGATCGGCCCCAGTCGTATGGCACTCAGTTTGTAGATGACGAACAGGGTCAGCTGGTGCCCCATCGACTCGACGATTCTGTCGAGCAGGTGAATCAGCGTCGCCAGTCGCTGGGGTTAAACACCATCCAGGAGCGCCTGGCCGAACTGACCGCCCAGCTGAACGCTGAACAGACAACCCAGCTCACGGCCAGCGAAAGGCAATCGAAGCAGGCCGAGTATGATGCCTGGCGCAGGAGAGTCGGGTGGCTTACCAGCTGATGAGTCAGGTTAGTAAAAACAATGAAAAGCGTGCGGCAGCACAGACGTTCAACCCAACAAGATGTAAATGAAGAACCGGGTAAAAGGAGCCTTGATGGGAGCAGCGGTTGCCGATGCGCTGGGCGTGCCTGTCGAATTCAAGTCACGGGAGTACCTGACCCAGCAGCCCGTCACCGATTATACGGGCTACGGCACCTGGAACCAGCCGCCGGGTACGTTCTCCGACGACAGCTCGATGTTGCTCTGTACGGCCGAAAGCCTCTGCCGGGGCCTCGACCTCAACGACATAGCCAGTCTGTTTTCGCGCTGGCTACAGCAGGGGCACTGGAGCGCCCGGGGTCAGGTCTTCGATATCGGGAACGCCACCCACATGGCTATTCAGCAGCTCATGCTGGGGGTGTCGCCACTCGACTCGGGCGGCCGTTCAGAACACAGCAATGGAAATGGGTCACTGATGCGTATTCTGCCCCTGGCCATTTCGCTCCGCACAGAACCGGACAGGGCCGCCCGCTACGAAACGGTTCGGCAGGTTTCCGGCATTACCCACGCCCACGTCAGGTCTGTACTGGCTTGCTTCATCTATGTCGAGTTCGCGATAGCCCTGCTGAACGGGGAGTCGAAACAGGCTGCGTATGCCCAGACCCAACAGCAGATTACTTCGTTTCTGGACGGACAGCCGATCGATAGCCACGAGATCAGCCTGTTTGACCGCACCCTGAAGGCAGACCTGACCGCCCTCGACGTATCCCGGATTCGCAGTTCGGGCTATGTGATCGATACGCTGGAAAGCAGCCTGTGGTGCTTCCTGCACTCGTCTACCTACAGCGAATCGGTGCTGACAGCGGTTAACCTTGGCGAAGACACCGACACAACTGCCTGTGTGACGGGCGGCCTGGCGGGCATCTATTACGGCTATGAGGCTATACCAGCCCATTGGATAAACGGCCTGGCCCGGCATACGGATATTATCGATCTGGCCGACCTGCTGGCCGCGCGCTACCCATAAACCGGCCGCCAGGCATCCGCCCCCTTACCTTAGTCTTGATTAAGCGGGTAGATTAATAGTAGTACTTTTGGTTAGTTTGTAGTTGAGAATAGTCACAACCTCTTAGCCCTTTCGGGGACGAAGGCCTGACTTACGCCATGATCTATTTCACCCAGCTTATTTACATCAACGAAGGGCAGGAAGACGCCTTTCATGCGTTCGAAGCGGTGGCTATTCCGCTCATCGCCACCTACAACGGTCGGTTGCTGGCCCGCATTCGCCCTACCGACGACGCCTATATCGAGTCGCAGATTGACAAACCCTACGAAATACACCTGGTCGAGTTTGACAACGAGTCTGACTTTACCGCCTTCATGCAGGACGAAAGCCGTAAACAGTTTCTACACCTGAAAGAACAGTCTGTCAGGACGTCGGTGCTGATCAAAGGGGTAAAACTATAGGGCGGGGAGTTGGGCCAGACAGGAATGGTCGATGTTCGGGTTGGTGAAAACGGTTTTATCAGCCCGGCAGTTGTAGTCAGCAACAACCAACGACCGATACCATGACCAAATCCATTGCGGCCAAAATGGGCATCAGACCCGGCGGACGGGCCCTGTTCATCGACGCCCCCGCCGAAACCATAAGCGGCCTCGAACTGCCGCTCCTGGACGTTTCGACGACACCCGACGGTTTGTTTGATTACATCTTCCTGTTCATCACCAGTCAGCAGCAGATGCATGCTCAGTTTGCCGCTTTAAAAGAACATCTGAACATTGGCGGCATGCTTTGGGTGTCGTGGCCCAAAGGGCGGCAGCTGGGAACAGACCTCACCCTGCCGAAGGTAATCGAGATCGGCTACACCTACGGGCTTGTTGAAAGCAAATCGCTTAGCCTGGACCCGGTCTGGTCGGCGCTGAAATTCACCCACCCCATTCCGGGCAAAACGTACGCGAACAGCTTCGGTAAACTCAACCTATAAATCAACTCGTAAGTACAAATGACGGCTGATCAGTCAGTACGACCCGCTTAACTCAATCATTCAGGTAGATGAAGAAGCCTGGTACGCTGGTTTAGGCTAACTTGCCCGCCAGTCACCACCAGGCGCTGGCTGGCGCCAAACAATGGACCAATTCACTATGCCGAACTTTCGAATGAACCGGGCTACCCTGACAATACTAACCGTCACGGCGCTCTGCAGCTGTCAGACGAAACAAGCCGACATACCCCTCGCAGGCACCTGGGAGCTGGTTTCGGCCACCACGATTGAGAAAGACAGCTCGTTTTCTACCTTCGATCCGACCCACAAAATGATCAAAATTCTCAACGCAACCCATTTTGCGTTCCTGAATCACGCCGTCAATGTCCCTGCCGATTCGTCCCACGCCTTTACTGCCGGTGGCGGTACGTACACCCTCACCGACAGCACCTACACCGAAAACCTGGCGTATTTCTCGGATAAAAAGTGGGAAAACAACGCCTTCAAATTTACCGTCCGCATCGTTGGCGATACGTTGATCCAGAAAGGAGTAGAAAAAATCGAGAAGCTCGGCATCGACCACGTCATCATCGAAAAATACAAACGGGTCGGCAACTAGGCCTTGACAACGGTCTGCCAGCACCCTGCCTGATGCTGGCAGACCGTTATGAACGGAGGTTAACAACAGAGGTTTGCAACGAAAGTTTATCCAGCTGGTTACTGCGGAGCGCGGACCATACCAGTGCCGATATCGAACGGATCGAAGCCGACCGCCAGGTTGGTCGTAACCCCCGATGCTACCAGCCGAGCGGTCAGCGAGTTGGGGGTTAACATGCCGTTGGTTTTCAGCTGCTCAGCCCACAGAGCCGCAACCCCCGCTACGTGTGGCGTAGCCATGCTGGTACCGCTCATGTTGACGAGTCCGCCCCCGGCTTTGGCCGACGTAACGGCTACGCCCGGCCCCGACACAATGGCCCCGGTATTGGAGAAAGGCGCTACCGAAAACGTCGATCCGTTCTGCCCCAGAGCCGCTACCGAGATAAACCCATCCGATACGGCAGGCGGGCTAACGGCGATCTCGAATCGGGGGCGCTGGCTTTCGTTACCAGCGGCTGCCACCAGCAGGGTTGTCTGGAAAAAGCCGCTGCTGGCCCGAACGAGCTGGGCCATTTTCTCGAACAGCTGTACGTTGGCCCGGTAGCCTTCCAGCGCCTGCGAGGTAGCCAGTTCGGCCGGCATACCCTGATCGATGAGCTGGCCAACCAGACCGGGGAAGTCGATCCCCAGCGACATGGATATCACGTTGGCACCGCTCTGAAGGGCCCACTGCATGGCGTTGATGATGCCCGCGCTGCTGCCGCCCTCGTTGCCGATCACCTTGCCGATGATCGCCTTCTGCACACCCGGAGCCACACCGATACGGGTACCGTTTACCGCCCGGCCAAAGATCGTTCCGGCGCAGTGGGTGCCGTGGCCGTCCTGGTCGCCATCGCCTTCGCCGGTGAAGTCCTGCTGCACCAGGGTTACGCCCGCAAACGCCGGGTGGGTAGCATCGATACCCGTATCCAGCACCGCCACAACGATGCCATTGCCCGTAAACGGCGATGTGTCAGCGCCCACAGCCTGTATTCCCCAGGCGACCGACGTGGCCGTTGGCTGCAGCACCTCCTGCACCTCGAACGGTTTGATCAGCTTCATGGGAATGTTGGCCGCTACCGCTACCACGTCAGGGCTGCGGGTAAGGTCGGCCAGGTCGCGCCGGTCGATGTTCTGCACCTCAACGGTGAGTCCGGCAGCGGCCGATTCCAGGGTTTCGAAAGGGGTTCGGATGGTCGGGCGGCCCGAAAAAATGTCGCGGGTAGATACGGAGGGAGCGCGGAGGATGATGTGTTCTTCGTTCATGGGGAAGTCGGGTTAGCTGACCAGATAGTTACGCAGAACATACTCCGGATGAGCCACAAATTGATTGATCGGCCATTAAACTTAGTGTCTATCAGCCCGTAACCTAATCTCAATACCTACCGGAGCACCAGTAATGGGATTGGGCGTTAACAGCGGCTGCTTCGTGCGAAATCCGTCGTAAATCGCTTATCTTGAGCGGGCAATACAATCTACATACACATGAAGAACAAACTACTGCTTTTGATCGGTCTGGTAACGGCCGGTTGTTCAGTACGGGCGCAGCCCGCTAACCCACCCAACAGCATTGCGGCCGCTACCGCCGGTATGGAGCGCAACCCCGGCTTCCTGACCTTTTACTGGGATGCCAAAAAAGGCAAGGTCTGGCTCGAAATCGACAAGTTCGATACCGAGCTGCTTTACTACCCTACCCTGGCCCAGGGCATCGGTTCCAACGACATCGGCCTGGACCGCGGGCGGCTCGGTCAGGAACACGTGGTCAAATTTCAGCGCAGCGGCAATAAGGTGCTGATGATCGAACCCAACTATGCCTACCGCGCCATCAGTAACGACCCGCTCGAACGCCGGGCGGTAGAAGAATCGTTTGCCAAATCGGTTCATGCCGGTTTCGACATCGCGGCCGAAGAGAACGGGAAAGTACTCGTCGATCTGACGTCTTTTCTGATGCAGGATGCCGTAGGAGCGGCCCAGGCCATTGCCCGCACCCGGCAGGGCACCTACCGGCTCGACGCCACGCGCAGTGCTATGTACATGCCCCGCAGCAAAGCCTTTCCGCAGAATACCGAATTTGAGACGATCATTACCCTCACCGGCGATTCGCCCGGCGAGTACCTGCGCGAGGTGGTCCCGACTCCCTCGACCGTTACCATGCACCAGCACCATTCGTTTGTGGAGCTGCCCCCGCTGAGCGGTCCGGATGCGTACAAACCACGCCTGTTCGATCCCCGCATCGGCTACGGCGGCATCGAATTCTTCGACTACGCCACGCCCGTCAGCCAGCCCATAACCAAACGGTACATCTCGCGGCACCGGCTGGTCAAGAAAGACCCATCGGCCGCGGTCAGCGAAGCGGTTAAACCCATCGTGTACTACATGGACCCCGGTGCGCCGGAACCCATCCGGTCGGCACTCATGGAAGGTACAGCCTGGTGGAATCAGGCCTTCGAAGCGGCCGGTTTCCGCAACGCCTTTCAGGTTAAGCTGCTGCCACCCGATGCCGACCCGATGGATATCCGGTATAACCTCATCCAGTGGGTTCACCGCTCCACGCGTGGGTGGAGCTACGGTGCCAGCATCATCGATCCCCGCACTGGCGAGATTCTGAAAGGAAAAGTAACCCTCGGCTCGCTGCGCGTACGCCAGGATTACCTGATTGCGCAGGGCCTGGTTGGTCAGTTCGATACCGACAGCTCGCACGTCAACGAACTGATGCAGATGTCGCTCGATAGGCTCCGGCAGCTGGCCGCCCACGAAGTGGGTCATACGCTTGGCCTGCCCCACAACTACATAGCCAGTACGCAGGGCGGTGGCGAGTTTGGCCGGGCCTCGGTAATGGACTACCCCACCATGGTAGCGAAGCTGAAAGGCGCTAAAATTGACCTTTCCGACGCCTATGCCAAAGGAATCGGCAGTTACGACAAATGGAGCATCCGCTATGGCTATGAGCAGTTTGCGGCCGGCACCAGCGAAAAACAGGCGCTGAACAAACTGGTGCAGGATATGCAGGCAACCGGCCTGTCGTTTCTGACCGATCAGGATGCGCGCCCCGAAGGCTCGGTACACCCCGCCACGCACCTGTGGGACAACGGCGCCAACGCGGTCGATGAACTCCAGCGGGTCATGGGCGTTCGCCAGGCTGCGCTCAGCAACTTTACCGACAAGAAAATTCCGGCGGGTATGCCCATGGCTACCCTCGAAGAGGTGCTGGTGCCGATGTATCTCTTCCATCGGTATCAGGTAGAATCGGTCGCGAAAGTCGTCGGCGGGCAGACCTATACCAACGCCCTGCGGGGCGATGGCCAGGCGGTACTGTCTGTGGTGCCGGCCGCCGAGCAGAACCGGGCCCTCAATGCGCTGATGACAACCCTCGACCCGGCTACCCTGGCCGTTCCGTCGACCATACTGGCCATGATTCCGCCCCGTCCGTTCCGCTACGACCCCAACACGCGGGAAGTATTCAAACGCCGTACGGGACTCGCCTTCGATGCCCTTAGCCCCCCCGAAACGGCCGCTGGCATGACCTTACGGATGCTGCTCAACCCCGAGCGCTGCGCCCGGCTGGTCCGTCAGAAAGCCCTGAGTCCGGCGCTGCCCGGCCTGAACGATGTTCTCGACAAACTCCGCGATGCTATCGTCAAATCGCCGTTCATCAATCAGGATGGGTACAAAGGCGAGATTGCCCGCCAGACCGAGCGGCTTTATCTGGATCAGCTGATCAAGCTGGCCACCAGCAAAGAAGCCGACGGCAGTGTACGCGCTACCGTCCACGAGGCCCTCATGCGGATCAACGCCCTGTATGCGGGGAGTAAAACCACATCGCCCTACCGCTATGACTACCACCGCTGGCTGATTGAGCAGTATCGCGACTCGCCCGACCGGGTGGTCAGCGTAGCGGCCCAGGCCCCACCCGATGGAGCGCCCATCGACCCCGGTCAGGAGTGGTTACCCGACTGCGACTGGCAGCCCTGACCTGGGCGGGTATCCTCATCGATCCGTACCTACCAGCTGGTATGTTTTTTACTTGCAGTTCAGCCAACCGCACGGCCTTTTACCAGCCGTGCGGTTTTATTGGTGCCGTACATAGCCCGTCATAAACAAACGCACCGCTACAGGTCTACTGCCGGGTAGACTCGGGGGCGCAGTTCGCTCCGGCCGGCCGCCGTGGCCAGTTGGTGCTCCAGCACCAGGTGTTCATTCAACCATTTTTCACCAACATAAAAAACCCCGCCAGATGTAATTCCGGCGGGGTTTTTCAGGCAGGGATACGTCCGTTTATTTACTATCCAGCGCTTCCTGGCAGTTGTCTACTGTCATATCGGCCATATTGCGTTTCGCCGTGTTCTCGGTTACTTCCGACAGTTCGAGCCGGGTGCGCATCAGGCTGCTTTTCACATCGCCCTGCACGAAGTACTTTTTACCAGCCTCTACGTCGAGGTCGATACCGGTCTCCCGTTTAAACACTTCAATACCACCCCGCTGGGCTGTCAGCGACAGTTTGCCAGGCTTGGCTTTGTATTCGATGTAGCGATTGTTGCTCAGCTTACAGATTTTCTCGCCGTTGGCAAAAATGCTGTAGTTCAGCCCCAGCGCAAACGCCTGCCCGCCCCGATAGATAATAACCGTGGCGTAATCAGCGCCAGCCGGCGCCAAACGACTATCGCTCCGGAAGGCCGTTGCAGTCAGCAACAGAAGGCCCAGGAATCCACAAACGAACGTTTTCATAGGATTGCTTACAGGCTTAGTGTGCTCAGCACATTGTTCATGCTCCGAACGGCATCGGCCGACTTGTTGAAAGCCGCCTGCTCGTCGTCGTTCAGTTTGTAATCGATGATTTCTTCCCAGCCATTGCGGCCCAGCACTACGGGTACGCCCAGGCAGATGTCCGACTGACCGTATTCGCCTTCCAGCAACACGCAGGATGGGATCACGCGCTTCTGATCACGTACGATGGCTTCGACCATATAGGCGCCGGCCGCACCCGGTGCGTACCAGGCCGACGTGCCGATCAGACCGGTCAGCGTAGCCCCCCCTACCATGGTATCGGCGGCTACTTTCTTTAGCGTCTCTTCGTCCAGGAACTGGCTTACGGGCACCCCTGCTTTGGTAGCCAGACGGGTCAGCGGGATCATGGTCGTATCGCCGTGACCACCGATTACGCTAGCCTGCAGGTCGTTGGGTGAGCAGTTGAGCGCCAGCGACAGGTAGGTTTTGAAACGAGCCGAGTCCAGCGCTCCGCCCAGGCCGATTACCCGATTCTTGGGCAGTCCCGACGATTTCAGCGCCAGATACGTCATCGTATCCATCGGATTCGATATGATAATGAAGATCGCATCGGGCGAATGCTTCAGGATATTCTCGGTAACCCCTTTGACAATACCAGCGTTGATACCAATCAGGTCTTCGCGGGTCATGCCCGGCTTGCGCGGTAACCCCGAGGTAATAACGACCACATCGGAACCAGCCGTCTTGGCGTAATCATTGGTCGATCCGGTGATTTTCACGTCGCAGTCGAGCAAGGTCGATGCCTGAAGCATATCGAGCGATTTACCTTCGCTGATGCCTTCTTTGATATCCAGGAGCACCACTTCCTGAGCGAGTTCCCGGCGGGCAATGTTGTCGGCACAGGTAGCCCCAACGGCTCCTGCTCCTACTACGGTCACTTTCATAGCGTATTCGGAATTAAAGGGTTAACAACAGGGCGCAAAAGTACAGTTGCGGCCCCGCACAAACCAACAAAATAACCCACAAGTTTAGGCTGGGGACCAGCGAGCGGGCCAGGAACTGCCTGCGGTGCCAGACTGCTTGATGAATGACCATTTTGCCAGCGCCCACTCTCGTATGATCAGCACCGTTCATCCGGTCTATCGTCCACAACCGCGGCCTTTCAGTCGAATTATGGACAATTCTGGTAAAAATATTGTTATACGCTCAGACCGAATGGCGTCGTTAGCGTTCAGTCGATCTTTTGACAACTATTTACCAATGGCAAACAAAAGTCTCATAACCCGAATCCTAAGTTCTATCTTTTTCAAGCGGGCAAACCTCGGTGCGGTCCGCTACGCCCGCAATACCCGTAGTTTGTACCAGCTGATCCGCGACGCCCTGAACAAAAGTGGCGGTCTGTCGGGCAAAAACATCGCGGCTTTTCGCGAACAGCTGGGTATTGTTACCCGCCTGCTTAAAGCCTATGCATCGGGCGAATACCGGCAGCTGCCCTGGAAAACCCTGATCCGGGTGATTGCGGTGCTGATCTATTTCGTATCGCCGATCGATATCCTGCCCGACTTTCTGCCGATCGTGGGGCTGACCGATGATATTGCTCTAATGCTCTGGCTGTTCAGCGGCATGAAAGACGATATCGACAAATTCCGGCAGTGGGAAATGACGGCCACTACCCCGCAGGACGAGGCCCCTCGTCGGCCCGAAACGATTAGAATTGGTTAATTACGGCGTTTAGTAAGGCAGAAGCCAGCCAGGCCGATCAGGCTTCGGATGTGGCTTCTGCCTCCTATTACGAACGGGGAAACAAACTAATCGCTCTGTTTCTGCGTAAGTTTCACCAGGTTTTAATCGATAGTCCACTAGAGTTTTCTATTTTTGCATACATTCAAATCCCAGTAATCATGATTTCCGCAAACGTATTGGCATTTATGGGTTTGGGCGGTCAGGAGATGGTTTTCATTTTCCTGGCGTTGCTCCTGTTGTTCGGCGCGAAAAAAATTCCCGAACTGGCACGGGGTCTTGGCAAAGGCATTCGCGAGTTCAAGGACGCTACCAAAGACGTCCGTGAGAATATCGAAGATGGTCTGAAAGAATCAGATCCAACGAAATAAAGTTTTCCGTTCAGAAGCAGACAACTGAGCCGCCCCACTACTGGAGCCGCTCAGTTGTCTGCTTTTAATTTATCAGCCCGGAGCCGGCCTGCGCTCCAGACTGACAAACGTGCCTTCCTGTGACCGTATACCGTAGCTTTACCTCCGTTCAGGCTGATCTTAAAACCGGGGCCGTCACCTGCCGCCAACTGGTTGAGCACTACCTTACCCGCATTGCCGACCATCAGCACCTCAACGTATTTACCGACGTATACGCCGACGAAGCCCGTCAGCAAGCCGATGCCGTTGATCAGAAACTAGCCAGCGGTACCGCCGGTCGACTGGCCGGTATGGTCATTGGCCTTAAAGATGTTCTCTGTTATGCCGGCCACGGCGTTCGGGCCGGCAGCCGGATTCTGGATGGGTTTACGGCCCAGTTCACCGCCACCGCCGTAGAGCGGCTCCTTAGCGAAGATGCCATTATTATCGGTCGCCAGAACTGCGACGAATTCGCCATGGGGTCCTCGAACGAGAACTCCGCTTTCGGTCCGGTACGCAATGCCGCCGATCCTGAGCGGGTGCCGGGCGGAAGTAGTGGCGGGTCGGCGGTAGCCGTACAGGCCGGTTTATGCCTGGCCAGCATTGGCTCCGACACCGGCGGTTCGGTACGCCAGCCCGCTGCGTTCTGCGGGGTAGTCGGTCTTAAGCCAACATACGGCCGTGTCAGCCGCTGGGGCCTGATTGCCTATGCGTCTTCGTTCGATTGTATTGGCCCCATTGCCAACAACCCCGACGATGCCGCGCTGCTGCTGGAGGTGATGGCCGGCGCCGATGAATTTGACAGTACCGTATCGAGCCAACCCGTATCGGCCTATGCCAGCGCGCAACTGCCGGAGCGTCCCCTCCGGATTGCCTATCTCCGCGACGGAATCGAGAGCACTGGCGTTGATGCCAGCATCCGGGAAGCGACCCAACAAACGATCGATGCGCTGCGCGGAGCAGGCCATACGGTCGAGCCGGTCGAGCTGTCGCTGCTCAACTCGCTCCTGCCTACCTATTATATCCTGACTACCGCCGAAGCGTCGTCGAACCTGTCGCGCTTCGACGGCGTACGATATGGGTTCCGCGATACATCAGTAACGGACCTTTTGTCGTTGTACAAAAAAAGTCGAACGGCGGGCTTCGGTGCCGAAGTACGCCGACGGATTCTGCTCGGTACGTTTGCCCTGAGCGCCAGTTATTACGACGCTTATTATACCAAAGCCCAGCAGGTACGGCGACTGATTCGCGACGAGACCGAGCGCGTGTTTGCTGAGTACGATTTCCTGCTGTCGCCCACCACACCCACAACAGCCTTTAAGCTGGGAGAAAAAACGGAAGACTCGCTGCAGATGTATCTGGCTGATATCTTTACGGTTCAGGCCAATGTGGTAGGGTATCCGGCCCTCTCTATTCCGAATGGAACCGACCCGGCGGGTTTACCCATCGGTCTGCAACTGATGGCTCCCCCCTTTCAGGAAGGAGCGCTGGTGGCGCTGGGCAGACATTTGTGTGACAGGGTTTAATACTGCATCATTTTTGTAGCTATCGTTCTGGTAGGCGGTGCCGGCAGGCCCGCGCTAGTAAATATGAATTAACCTAACCTGATTAACGCATGACGCTATTGAACCGTAGCTTGTTGATGGTGGGAGTACTGAGTGTGGCGCTGGGATTGACAAGTATATCGGCCCAGGCCACCACTACGTTTCAGGCCGACTCGCTGAGTCCCAAAAAAGACACGATTGCGGTGGTGCCAACCGTACGCGACAGCCTGCTGATGGAACGACTGGCAAAGCTGCAGAAAACCATTCCGCTGCCATACCATTCGGTCGTACAGAGTTACGTCGACTATTTCGTGTTTCGCAAGCCGAGCTACACCCGCACCATGCTCGAGCGTATGCCGCTCTTCTTCCCGCTTTACGAAAAAATGCTGGCGCAGTATGATCTGCCCGATGAACTCAAATTTCTGTCGATCGTCGAATCGGCCCTGAATCCCCGGGCGGTTTCGCACGCGGGTGCCGGTGGTCTCTGGCAGTTCATGCCCGGTACCGGCCGCGACATGCGCCTGTATCAGGACGATTATGTAGACGAGCGGATGGACCCCGTCAAAGCCACGGAAGCCGCCTGTAAGTACCTCCGCGATCTGTATAACATCTTCGGCGACTGGCATATGGCCCTTGCAGCCTACAACAGCGGCCCCGGTACGGTAAAACGGGCCATGCGCCGGTCGGGGGGCGATTCGTTCTGGACCATCTACAACCACCTGCCCAAAGAGACCCGCGCCTATGTGCCGCAGTTTATCGCCATCACGTACCTGATGCATTACGCCAACGATCACGGCATCTTCGGCGAGAAGTTCGAATACCCCATTCCGAACGACACCATCCAGATCTCGGGTTATTTCAACCTCGAGAGCTTCGCCAGGCATAGCAATATCCCGCTGGCTAACCTCCAGAAGCTGAATCCGGCGGTTACGACAACCATGCTGCCCGAGTACACCCAACGGTATCCGCTGCGGGTGCCGCGCGAGCAGTTCGCTTATTTTTCGAGCCGTCGCCGGGCTATTATGGACTCGGCCAGCCGGCTCCCGGTAGCCATGCCGCACGTCCTGCTGGCTCATGCCGAAGCGATTCAGTACGGTACCGACTCCATGACGAACTGGGCCAGCCTGGGAGGTAATCCCCTGGCCGGCATGCGGCTGGGCGATGAGCTGGACGAGGCTAAGGTGGCTAAAGTAGCCGCCCAGCTGACCGATGCCGAGCCCGTCAATGAGTCAGACGAAGATCTGGAAACGGTCGTTCTGCGAAAACCGAAGAAACAGACCTATACCGTACAGCGGGGCGACAACCTAATCAGTATCGCCAATCGGCACCATGTGGAGGTATATGACCTCAAACGCTGGAACCACCTGCGGTCGTCAACGCTGCAGCGCGGTCAGCGGCTGGTCATCCTGAAAGAAGTGTCCGAAACCCGCGCCGAACGCCTGGCCGACCAGGGTACCGAAAAGGCCCGCCGGAAAGCCGAAGTGACGGCCAAAACCAAACGGTACAAGCCCCGCTACCACCGCGTTCAGAATGGCGATACCCTCTGGAATATCGTTCAGCGGTACGATGGACTGACCATCGACCGGCTCAAGAAGATGAACAACATGCGCAGCAATGCGTTGCGGCCGGGCCAGAAACTAATCGTTGGCTAAGCGCTCTCCATACCGAATCTAACCCGCGGCTTACCTGGTAAAAGCCGCGGGTTTTTCGTATCTTTACTAGTTACAAATACCTCAAAAACAAGCTATTTCAACCGGAATGATTGCTTATCTAGACGGGCTGCTCTCCTATAAAGAACCAACCAGCGCCATCATCGACGTACATGGTGTTGGCTATGCCGTACATATCTCGCTGCAAACCTACGCTACGCTGCCGGGCGGGGGTGATCGGGTCAAACTGTTTATCCACCACCTCTTCCGTGAAGACCTGCAGGCGTTGTACGGGTTTGCCTCGGCCGATGAAAAATCGCTGTTCCTCGACCTGATTGCGGTATCGGGTGTTGGGCCTAATACGGCGCTGGGAATGCTCTCGGCCATGCAGCCGGCCGACCTCCGGCTGGCCATTCTGGGCGAAAACGTTCGGGCCGTTCAGGCCATCAAAGGCATCGGCGCCAAAACCGCGCAGCGCATTATTCTGGAGCTGCGCGACAAGATGAAACGGGCGGGCGTTGTTCCCGACGGTCCCTCGTACCGGCAGCAGCCAGCCGCCAACCCGGTTCGGGAAGAGTCGCTGGCCGCTCTGGTAGCCCTGGGTTTCCCCAAGCCTACGGCGGAGAAAAGCGTGGACGATGCGCTCAAAGCCGACCCCGACCTGACCGTTGAAGAAGTGATCCGGCGCGCGCTTCGTTAACAGACATAAAAAAAGGATCGTTGATAGCGATCCTTTTTTTATGTGGTCTGCCTGGCTGGTTAATTCACCGCTCCGCTCCGCAGGTTAGCCTCCAGATAGCTGGTGTACTGCTGATATAATAGCAGGTAGCTGGCCGAGTTGTACGACACGCCATGCGCGCCCGGCGGATAGATGCGCAGATCGGCATCTTTACCAGCATCTTCGAGGGCGTTCATCAGCTGGAAGGTGTTGCGAACGTGTACGTTCTCGTCCATAGTCGAGTGCGCAATGAACATCTTTCCAGCCAGGTTCTTGGCGTAAGGGGATACCGCGCTGACCTTATATTTCTCTTCGTTTTCCGGCAGCAGCCCCATGTACCGCTCGGTATAGATGCTGTCGTAGAGCCGCCAGTCTGTTACGGGCGCCCCGACCAGCGCCACTTTGAACACGCCGGGGTGTGTCAGCATGGTATAGCTGCTCATGAACCCGCCGTAGCTGTGGCCCCGGATCGCCAGTCGGGTGCCGTCTACATACGGCAGCGTGGCCATATAGCGGGCCGTTTCTACAAAATCCTGGCTTTCGTATTTGCCCAGCTTCTCGTAAACGATTTTCTCGAAGTCACGCCCGTAGCCACCGCTACCCCGGTTGTTGACGCTCACCACGACATAGCCCGTCTGGGCCAGCCACTGATGCCAGCCCGTATTCGACCATTCGTTATACACCGACTGAGCACCCGGTCCGCCGTAAATGTCGAGCACCAGCGGGTATTTCTGATTCGGGTTGAAGTTGATCGGTTTGATGATCGAGATATCCAGCCGCTGCCCGTCTGAGGTGGTAAAGCTGGCCAGCTCTTTGGGCGCGTAGACGTGCGAGGCTACGTACTCCGTCACTTTCGCATTGGTCTCCAGCGCTTTGATCAGTTTGCCGTTCACGTCGCGCAGTTCGACCTGGGTGGGTGTCTGCACGTTGGAGTAGCGATCGATAAAGTACTGCCCGTTGGGTGAGAAGTTGACCGTATGCCGGCCCGCTACCGTTGTCAGCCGCTGTTTGTTTTTCCCGTCAATGTCGATCGCGTACAGCTGCCGTTCGGTGGGAGCGGCTTCGGTGGCGGTATAGAAAACTTTGCGGGTTTTGGGGTCGATGTGGTGTACGTAGGTGACCTCCCATGCCCCTTTCGTGACCTGGTTCAGCAGCTTGCCCGTATAGTCGTAGCGGTACAGGTGCGCAAACCCGCCCCGATCCGATACCCAGTAAAATTCCTTCACACCGCCCGGGAAGTAAAGCAGATGGTTGATACCCGCAAAGAAGTCGAAGATGTCGACCCAGGTTGTAGACGTTTCTTCCATGATCTGGCGCGCATCGCCGGTACGGGCATTGGCCATGAACAGGCGCATATGGTTCTGCTTGCGGTTCAGATGCATCAGGGCCAGCTGGCCGGGCTGCGACGTCCAGTAGATCCGCGGAATGTACCCATCGCCCAGGGCCACATTCATCCAGGCTTTGGCTTTGGTAACCACGTCAACGGTACCGATGCGAACCGTAGGGTTCTTGTCGCCGGCGCGCGGGTAGGGCAGCGAGTCGTAGGTTTCGTCGAAGCCTTTATAATCGGTCATTTTATAGATCGGAACCTGCCGTTCGTCGGACTGCCAGAACGCAATCATCTTGCTGTCGGGCGACCATTCCCAGGCCTGAGCCAGGCCGAATTCTTCTTCGTAGGCCCAGCCGAAGCGGCCATTGTAGAAAGCGGGTTTGGCATCGCTGGTCAGCTGGGTTTCTTTCTGGGTGGCAAAATCAAATACGAACAGGTTACCCCCGCGCTCGTACCCGATCCGGCTACCGTCCGGAGCCAGCTCCGCGGTTTGGGCATCTTTGGCCACCAGCTTCAGGCTCTTGTCGGCCAGCGAGTATACGTAGTAGTCGGAGATACCCGAACGCCGGTATACGGGTCGGAAATTGGTCTGGAACAAAATGTTTCGGGCATCTTTCGACCACTGAAACGACCCGTAGGCGAATGGTTTGTCGGTGCCGGGAAATTTTAGCTGACTCCCATCGAAAACGACCGTTTCGGTCTGGTCTTTAGGCGAAACGACCTTGATCGTGCTGGCACCGCTGGTGTACGAAAAGCGATTACCGCCTTCTATCCAGTTTACCGACCGCGGTCCCGACGAGCCGCTGAGCTGGCTACCCGAGTATAAAGCCTGCTGAAGCGCCGGATACATCTGTTTTGCCGGTGAACCTGCAGAAGTCTGAGCGTTTGCCTGTTGGGTAAGCAGACAAACGCTCAAAAGGCCGATTAGGAAACGGCTGTTTGTCATAGAGAAGTATGCTTAGAGAGTAACAAATCTACCAAAAAATGAATTGTCGTACACAGACTTCGTTTTGGCATCAATTCTGCTACGATCTTTTACCCAAAAAACATCGTTTGCCTTGACCACTTATACCGTAACACAGCCAATCTTACCCGTATGTACGCACCTGTCACTATGGTACAATTAAGTATTAGTACGTGGTAATTTTGTACGTATATTTCCGCTTCCAAAGACGGGATTTCTTTAATTCACCTACCAATAATCACCTTTTATGATGAATAGGTACTCATCTGGTGGCCGACCTATCTGCCTGTCGTGGCTCGTTGGCTTCACCCTTTTGCTCTGCAATACTGTTATGGCCCAGAGCACCCGATATACACTCAGAGGACGCGTAACCGATGCCGCAGGTTCGGGTATTCCCGGCGTTACGGTACTGGTTCGGGGAACATCGCTCGGTACAACCTCCGTGGCCGACGGCACCTACACGCTGGGCATCACCATGGCCCCCGGCTCTTATTCCCTGACATTCTCGTCCATTGGCTACAGTGCGGCCGACCGGCCCGTTACGCTCGGCAACCAGGAAACCGTTACAACCGACGTAACCCTGGCCGAAGAAAACCAAACCCTGGACGAAGTGGTGGTAGCAGCGGCAACGCTGTCGGGTCCCCGGCGTCAGTTTGGTAATGCCATCACCACCCTGAAAGGCCAGGAACTGACCCAGGCCGGTACGGGCGGCTTCATCAATGCCCTCCAGGGTAAAGTGCCGGGTGCTCAGATTACCCAGAACTCCGGCGATCCGGCGGGGGGTATCAGCATCCGCCTGCGGGGGGTCAAGTCGCTGTCGGGCTCCTCGGACCCGCTCTACGTCATTGACGGGGTTATTGTCAGCAACGCCAGCGACAACGTATCGCAGCTGGCAACGGGCAGCCAGATCGGCAACGCCAATGCGGCTCAGAACCGCCTGGCCGACCTCAACCCCAACGACATTGCCACCATCAACGTAGTCAACGGTGCGGCTGCGGCTGCCCAGTACGGCTCACGCGCGGCCAACGGCGTGGTGCTGATCACCACCAAACGCGGCCAGACGGGCGCGCCCCGCGTCTCCTTCACGACCAGCTTCAACGTGAACGAACTGCGCAAGAGCGTTCCGCTCGGCACACTGAACAAACAGTTTGGTTTTGCGGGCCTGCGGCTCCACCCCATCGGCGGTATCTCGGCGGCTCAGATTGCGGCCAACCCCGGCGTAACGACCATCAACGTAGTCCGCGACGGCGCCACTACAGCACTGGCTACCAACCTCGTCGATGTGACCCGCTATAATTACTTCGATCAGATTTTCCGGACGGGCTACGGCACCGACAACTCGCTGTCGGTGTCGGGCGGCACCAACAACACGAACTATTTCGTTTCGTTCGGTTACCTGAAAAACGAAGGGATCATCAAAGGAACCGACTTCACCCGGTACAACTTCCGCGCCCGGCTCGATCAGCGCCTGGCCAGCTGGGCCAAGCTGTCGGCCGGTCTGAGCTACTCCAACAGCTTCTCGAACGAAAAAGCCAACGGCAACGTCTTCTACAGCCCCATCAACTCGGTTAGCATCACGAACAACATCTGGGACATTAACCAGCGCGACGCAGCGGGCAACCTTCAGGCCGTTGAGCCCACCCGGGTCAACCCCCTGTCGACGATCGAAGACATGCGTTTTACCCAGTCGGTCAACCGTACCATCAGCGATTTGCAACTGAACCTGACTCCGCTGAAGGGGCTGAGCGTTGACTGGGTACTGGGCGTAGACACCTACGGCCAGTTTGGCAAGAACTACATCCGGCCTTACCCCTATCAGTCGGTAGCGGGTCTGCCCCTGGAGCGGTATCCGTTCGGGTATGCCGCTACGGCCGTCAACCAGGCCCTGCTCCTCAACTCCGACGTAACGGTAGGCTACGAGCGCAACCTGACCAATGACCTGAAAATGAACCTGATTGCCGGCTACAACTACCAGTTTAGCCAGACCGATTTCAGCCGGAACGAAGGGCAGAACCTGGCGCCGTTTATCGAAACGGTGAGCGGAGCCTCCAGCACCACGTTTGGGTTGGGTTACGGCCTCGATCGCTTCAACCTGAGCGGTTATTTTGGCCAGGCTACCTTCGCCTACCGCAACCTCGCCTTCCTGACGGGCGCGCTCCGGCGCGATGCGTCGTCCAAGTTCTCGCCTTCCGAAACCAACCAGCTTTATCCCAAGCTGAGCGGCTCGCTGGTGCTGTCGGATCTGGATTTCTGGAAAGAGTCGGGGCTGAATACTGTCTGGAACGACCTGAAGCTGCGGGCCAGCTACGGCGAGTCGGGTAACCTGTCGGGTATTGGCTCGTACAGCCGGTTCTGGCAGTTCCAGCCGATTCCGTTCCTGGGCCGCAACACCATTATCCCCTCGTCTACGCTGGCCAACCCCGCCGTACGTCCCGAGCGGATGGCGGAGTTTGAGTTTGGCGCCGACCTGTCGTTCCTGAACAATCGCATCAACCTGAGCGCTACGGGCTATAACCAGCAGATCAAAGACCTGGTGGTGAACCGCACGCTGGCCCCGTCGACGGGTGGTACGGGCATTGTCAACAACGTAGGCACGATGGAGAACCGGGGTATCGAACTGATGCTCGACGTAACGCCGGTAAAAACCAAAAACCTCTCGTGGGAGGCTACGTTTATCTTCAACCGCAACCGCAACAAGATCCTGAGCCTGGGCAGCCCGCGCATTGAAATTGCCACGGTATCGGGCGCGCCGGTCTTCCTGCTCGAAGGCGAGGCCGCCAGTGTTTTCTATGAGTTTCCCTACGCCCGCAACCCCGACGGGTCGCTGCTGCTGACGGCCCAGGGCTTCCCGCAGCGGGAGCGCGGCACCCAGGTGGGCAACTCCTACGAAATACGGCCCGAGAACCGGGTCAATGGCCAGCCCGCCGGCGCTTTTGTCCGGACAATCATCGGCGACCCCAACCCGAAATGGACGGGCTCGTTTGCGTCGAACCTGACCTATAAGAACCTGTCGTTCCGCTTCCTGCTCGATGCCGTACAGGGCAACCAGGTGTTCAACGCCGACAAGCGCACCCGCGAGAACGTAGGTATCGGTACGCTGACCGAACAGGAGATGAACGGCACGCTGCAACGGGGTTATATCTTCGCCATTGGACCAATTGGTGAGTTCCGGGTCGATGACGGGTCGTTCGTAAAACTCCGCGAGGTGGCGCTGAATTACCGGCTGCCCAACTTCGTGAAGGGCATGAGCAACTTCAATATTGCCCTGATCGGCCGCAACCTGATCTCGTGGGACAACTATAACGGCTTCGATCCCGAAACCAACTCGGGCGGTAACTCCGACCTGGTACGGGGTGTCGACTTCGGCAACGTCCCGATCCCGCGTACGTATCAGCTTCAACTCTCGGCCACATTCTAGGAACCCGTTTCCCGTGTTCTGCTGCGGCTAACCCGAACACGGTGAACTCAAACAAGACATCGACCAATGAAAAAATATAGTCTATTTATCTCCCTGCTGGCGTTGCTGCTGACCCAGAACGCCTGCAACCAGGAGTATCTGAACCCCAGCGCAGCCAGCGAACAGCAGGTCGTCAACTCGCCCGACGGGCTGGTTACGCTGGTCAACGGCCTCCAGTACCGGTACACCTTCGGCCGAACGGGCGTTATCTACAACGGCGTGGCAGCCAGTGGGCTGGCCACTCGTGAGCTACGGGTGCTGAACGCCGGTAATACCGACGAGCTATTCCTGGAGCAGGGCTTCGCCAGCGTTCAGGGGTCGAACGCCGTGATCCGGAACCTCTGGACCAGCGCGCAACTAACCCGCTCTACTGCGGATATCGTTCTGTCCAATGCCAACCGGGTTATTACCGATGCCGGTCTGCGGTCGGGCGTCGTAGCGTATGCGTCGATTTTCAAGGCTCTTTCGCTCGGTACGATGGCTCAGTTCTTCCAACAGGCGCCAGTGGCCACGGGTACCAACGCGGCCTTTGTCAGCCGCGAGCAGCTGCTCCGCGATGCGATTTCCACGCTGGAGTCGGCGGCTACGCTCATCGGCACCACGCCCCCATCGGCGGCATTCCTGAGTCGCATCCCAACCGGTATCGACATTACCAACACCATCCAGGCCCTGATTGCCCGGTATGCGCTGTTTGTGGGTGATTACGATAAGGCCATCGCGGCAGCGGGCCGGGTCAATCTGGCTACCCGCTCTTCGTTCTCGTTTGACGATAACTCCCGCAATCCGGTGTTCGAAACGGCGTTCAGCAACACCAACGTATTTGCGCCCACCAATACCAATTTCGGTCTGCCGGCAACGCTGGCTCCCGACGCTGCCGACCGGCGCATAGCTTTCTACACCCGCTCGGGCGCCACCGCCACGCAGAACCTCGGTACGGGTTTTTATACGGCCAATACCGCCCCGGTGCCCGTTTACCTGCCGGGCGAAATGCTGTTGATCCGGGCCGAAGCGTATGCGCGTAAGAACGATGTAGCCAACGCCGTAACGGAACTGAACAAGGTGCTGACCAAAACAGCCGCTCAGGACGCCTGGGGTGTTGGAGCAGGTTTACCAGCCTACAGCGGTGCACAGACAGGCCCCGCCGTACTGACCGAAATCTACCGGAACCGGCAGATCGAACTGGCGTTCCAGGGCTTCCGGCTCGAGGATAGCCGCCGGTTCAGCCGCCCCGGCCCCGAGACGACCCCGCAGGCCAACGCCGAACGGACACGCAATTTTCTGCCCTATCCGTTTACGGAGCGCGATAACAACAGCGCCACCCCGGCCGATCCGACCAACTAGGCCGGACAGGCTCTATCTGGGATACAAAAAAACCGACGCATCCGTGCGTCGGTTTTTTTGTGCCCACTGGTGGTGTATCAACGCCTTTTCTCGTGTGGCTTTTCAGCGACCCCTGCATCGTCAGCTCCAGCAGACGATGCCCGGCATTGGTTACCGCTGAATCAGCAGCCGTAACGTAGCGGGCAGTTGC
Organism: Spirosoma sp. 209; assembly: GCF_002006735.1. Taxonomy (NCBI): domain Bacteria; kingdom Pseudomonadati; phylum Bacteroidota; class Cytophagia; order Cytophagales; family Cytophagaceae; genus Spirosoma; species Spirosoma sp. 209. Next base: position 388,735 of record NZ_MVEC01000006.1, read on the forward strand.
CCGGCCGGCGTAAGCCTGATCAGGTACAGACCGTTGGGCAGGTGGCTGGTATCGACCCGGTACGGCTCTGCTGGAACAACCTCCAGCTGCTGCTGCTGTAGTGAGCGACCGAGCAGATCAGTCAGCTGCATATCTACAGACTGGTTACCAGCGGCCGAGAGGTTAATGAGCACGTGATCACGAGCGGGGTTAGGCCACAGGCTGAACGCCACGTCTGTTTTTTCAGCACCGACTCTGCCCGCGGCTGGACAGCTTCTCTCTTCGATGCGCCACTGCTGATGCTGCCCCGCACCCAGCGGCTGCTGGCTGATCAGCGCCCCCTCGGGCACGCTCGCGTCCCGCACCGTCAGGGCCTTGGTCGAGTTGCGGTTGCGGATACTATAAAACCCCTCCCCGTTACGCTCCACCAGCCACTGCTGATGGTACCCGCCCCAGTACGTCCACTGCTCCACCAAGGCATCATCGGCCACCGACGAGTTGGCCACCTGCAGCCCTTTCTGGGTGTGCAGCACCGTGATGTTGTAGTAATTACCCTCGGGGGTGAAGCGCCAGCCCTGCGCCAGCAGATTGGCATCGGTGCGCTGGCGCAGGGGGGTCCCATCGGCCTGACCGTTGGCATCGATGCCGATGACCTTGCCACTGAGCCGCGAGACCAGCCGGTAGCATTTGGCGGGGTCAATGGCCGAAACGGAATTGCGCAGTGAAACCAGCAACAGCTGACTGGTAGCGACACCTCCTCGGTTATCCCTTACCACCAGCCTAACGCTGTAGCTAAGTTGGGGTACCCCCTGCGCACCCGGTCGAATGGTAAAGGTTTTGACCGGGTTGGCCTCGGTAGAAAAAGGGCTGCCATCGCCGAAGTCCCACTCGTAGGTAATGGGGTCACCGTCGGGGTCGGAGGAGGCACTGCCGGTAAAGGTCACGCTCAGGGGTGAGGTGCCCGTTAGCGAGGTCGCGGTGGCTACGGCCACGGGTGGTCGGTTGCCCGATGCTGGGGTCGCGTTAACGGCTACGCCACCTGTCCAGCCCCTGCCTTTGCGCGTGTATACCCGGAAGTAGTACGTTTGTCCCACCGCCAGATCGGTTACCGTTACCGACGTGCCAGTCCCCTGATAGAGCACTTTGCCGCCGTAAAAATCGGAGCCATTGCCCGTAAAGCTGGTGTTAGCCGTATAGGCCGGTTCGAGGGGAATCTCGCCGATACCCGCCCCCGCTTTACCGACTACCAGCACATCGTCGAAGGATATGGCAGGGTTGGTCCAGTTCAGCCGCACCGTGCTGACGTTCGTAAAGGGAGTGGCCGTCAGGTTGGTTACCGACAGCCTGGGTGAATTACAATCGGGATTGATCCTGACAGAATCCTGACCCGTAAGCCCGTTAAAGTCGGTCACTTTCACCGTTATCAGGTAGTAGGCATCCTCCCCTTCGCAACCCACCGGCGAGATGTTGATAACCGGATTGGCACCGGACGCGGTTGTTACCAGCTGCTCGCGGTTATTCTTTCGCAGCTTCACCTCCCAGATCTGGGACCTCAGGCTATTTCCGGTGACCGAAGCCGCCAACGAATAGCTGGTGACATTGTCGAGGGCGTAGCTGGTTCCATTGACGGGGTTGGTGATGCGCACCGTTGGGGCATTGTTGGCGAGGGACACATACAGAGTCTGAACCGCGCTGCGCTGCCCTTTATTGTCGATGACGGTAAGCCGAACGGTATAGTTGAGAACCAGACCGATGCCCTGGCTGGCGGGTTTAGCCGTAAATACCTTCACCGGATTGGCCTCGGCAGAAAAGGAGCTGCCATCGCCAAAGTCCCACTCGTAGGTAATGGGGTCACCGTCGGGGTCGGCGGAAGCACTACCGGTAAAGGTCACGCTCAGGGGTGAGGTGCCCGTTAGCGAGGTCGCGGTGGCTACGGCTATGGGTGCCCGGTTGGTGGTGGGCAGGGGGGTGGTGGTGCAGCTTCTCTCTTCGATGCGCCACTGCTGATGCTGACCTGTGCCCAGCGGCTGCTGGCTGATCAGCGCCCCCTCGGCCACACTCGCGTCCCGCACCGTCAGGGCCTTGGTCGAGTTGCGGTTGCGGATACTATAAAACCCCTCCCCGTTACGCTCCACCAGCCACTGCTGATGGTACCCGCCCCAGTACGTCCACTGCTCCACCAAGGCATCATCGGCCACCGACGAGTTGGCCACCTGCAGCCCTTTCTGGGTGTGCAGCACCGTGATGTTGTAGTAATTACCCTCGGGGGTGAAGCGCCAGCCCTGCGCCAGCAGATTGGCATCGGTGCGCTGGCGCAGGGGGGTCCCGTCGGCCTGACCGTTGGCGTCGATGCCGATGACCTTGCCACTGAGCCGCGAGACCAGCCGGTAGCATTTGGCAGGATCGATAGCCGAAACGGAGCTGGTTCCCGACAGGCTGACAAAGGGCGGATTGGTCGATACCCGCGCGGGTTCATCGCGCTTACTACTTTTTGCGGTTTCGCTGATCTTGTTACTATACGTCGTTGAGGGTAAGCCCAATACACCCATATGGCTCGCTAGCCAACACAGGAGGCCAAGGCAAAAACGGTATCTGCCAGAACAGGTAAAGAAAATGGTCATAAACTTGACGTTTTGAGTTTTGGTTAGAGGATGGACCGAACGGTTTATTGCAGGCAGTAAGGCTAAAGGTCAGGATACTAAATAGGCTTTCTAGACTGATAACCCACTTGTTGTGTAGACCAAAAAAAGCCCGGCCCGTCATCTTTCGTCATGCATCGTCAACCGGGTAACTTTCCCGAGCTGTATCAGGCCCGTCGCTGGTGGTCTGAACCAATCGTCGGTCAATAGAAGATAACGAACTTCGTACTTGCCCGAGCTGAACGAGTTGAGGTGCTGGTATTGTATGACAGTATCCAATGAATGAAGCCGACCAGCCCATGAATAGGCGCTAGTCGGCTTCGTTCTGTATTGCCGTAATTAACCCATTTTTACAACCTGCCCGGTTCGGGTCGATTCGTAGATAGCCTGGAAAAGCGCAACCACCTTACGGCCGTCTTCGCCCGTGACCAGGGGTGCCCTGTTTTCGTTGATCGCGTCGCGGAAGTCGGCAATTTGCAGCCCGAAGTAATACGACGTGGCATCGATTTGATTGAAAAAAGCGGTATCGTCGGCTACGAACTGCGCCAGCTGCGTTTCCTGCCCCGGAATGGTCCAGGTATCGTTGACGGGTGGTTCGGCAATACTCGACCGACCGGCAATGAACATGGCCCCGCCATCGGTCTGCACACCTACCGACGCGCCATTCTGGCCATGGATATGAACTTTGCCGTACAGACCCGGCTGCTGGCTATTGCTGACCACGATGTTGCCCAGTCCACCGTTTTTGAACTGCACAATAGCCAGCGCCGTATCGTCGACTTCGATATACGGGTGGTTGATGTTACGCCAGACCCCGTAAACCGATTCTACCTCGCCCATGTACCACAACAGCAGATCGAGCTGGTGCGGAGCCTGGTTGACCAGCACGCCCCCGCCCTCTCCGGCCCAGGTACCGCGCCAGGGGTCGCTGCGGTAGTAGGCCTCGTCGCGCCAGCCGTACATCTGCACTACCCCCAGCGCGGGGGTGCCAATCTGGCCGGCATCAATCGCCTGCCGAATCCGCTGGCAGGGCGCGTAGAACCGACGCTGGCTGATTACGCCCAGCTGCTTCCCATTGCGCCGGGCGGCTTCGAGCATGGCATCACTATCGGCCAGCGACGAAGCCAGGGGTTTCTCAACCAGCACGTGCGCCCCCGCATCGAGCGCGGCTACGGTAGGGTCGCGGTGGGCCGGGTGGGGTGTACAGACCAGACAGAGATCGATATTTTCGCGGTCGACCATGTCATAGATGTCCGAATAACCCGGTATGCCGTAGTGGTCGGCAAAGGCACGGGTTTTGGCGGGGGTGCGGCCGTAAATGGCGCATAATGTCGTATCGGGCGTTTGCAACACAGCTTTGGCGTGCAGATGGGCAACTTTACCCGGGCCAATAATGGCGATGCGAAGCGGATTAGGCATAGACTTATGAATACGTATGACCATGAAACGAGACGGTATCGGGTCATCTACTCAAAACCAGACAACAAACGACCCACCAGCCCCGCTTTCGAGCTAGCCAGGGCCGTGCCAGCCAGCCGCTCGCGCCGGCCCCGGGTCAGAAGCGAAGCCCGAACCGAATGTCGAAGCCCTCGGCCACGTTCAGTTTCGCTTTGAGGCCAACCCCCAGCAGATACCGGTTTTGCAGGGTATAGAGCAGCTGGTACCGCTGAAACACCCGCCCGTCCGGTATAGTAGCGGGCTGTACCAGGTTCCAGCCGAGGTGGGTAGCGAATGTATACTGCCCCAGCCAGAGTTCGTACCCGCCCAGCACGGCCAGCTGCCAGCTCTCCGGCCGGTCACCCGCCCGGCGGGCCTGCTGACGTACGTACCCGTCGTGAACCACCTCTACCCCACCCGACAGCGCGTTGAAGCGGCTAAGCCGGTAACCAGCGGTACCGGTCAGCCCCCAGAGCCAGGTGGCCTGTTCCGGAAAACGGATGGTTTGCGGCAGCGTGCGGACCGAGGCAAAGGGGGTTAGCCGCCCGGCGAACCGGCGGGTCAGCACCGGCCGACTCCATTGGCGCACGTCGGGGTACGGAAGCGGCTGCGGGGTGTACAGCATCCCGATGGCCAGGGTAGGAAAATTCATCCCCCGGTTGGGTTGCCGGGTTCCGCCGTTGGATATATGATTATAGCCAGCCGTTACGGACAGCGCCACCTGCGGCCCCAGCCGTCCGTACGCACTGGCCGACAGGGCCAGCAGGCCATTCAGCGGGGCGCCGAAGAAGGTGTTGCGGGGATTGCGGTCGGCGTCGTAGTAACGTGTTAACCAGGCCAGGCCGGCCGTAGCCCGTACGGAAAAAGAAAGCGGCTTCCCATACCGGATCTGCGGCTCGAAAAAAGCACCGGCGCCGTAGGTTCGTCCCAGCTCGGCCGGATTGCTGAACGTGACGTAGTTGGCATAGGCCCCCACCCGGGCAAAACAGTTACAGCGCTCGAAGGCGGCTCGTTGCAGGGCCGTTCGGCTGTAGGTGATCTCGACCCCCACCGGTCGCGTTTGGGCGATAGGCCGAAGGTCGGGGGCATGGGGAATAATAAATCCGGTATACAACTGAACGCCGATCTGTTTCTGTACCGAATCGGCGGGTGAGCTGGCCAAGAGGTGGCTTATCAACAGCAGAGCGTTCATAGGCTGTCAGTAACTTGACAATACGGGCTTGTCTGCCGGGTTACCCTCTGATCAGTCAGTATAACCGGCAGTATGTGAGGCCAAAGTAAAGGCAATTGCCGAACGACAGCAATCTGTTGATGACGTTTTTAGGGCGTAACCCGTCAGTAAACAGACGCAGCGGGTAGCTGCTCAGCCCTGGAGAAGGCCAGTCGATAGGTGGCTTCGAGTTGCGGTAGTTCGGCGCGCTTTCCCTGACGGCTCAGGGCCTGATGAAGGCCAACCAGCGACCAGCCGTTACCCGGATGATGAGCCAGGTCCTGCCGATAAACGGCTTCGGCTTCCGCCGGCTTGCGCATGCTGAGCAAATAAGCCCCTAAATACTGCCGGGCGGGCAGGGGCCAGTCACTGGGTTCGGTATAAATAAGCTGGTCTTCCCGTTCAATCGCCTGCCGGAGGCTGGCCACCGCCTGCTCAGAGCGGGCATCGGCAACGAGCAGGCTGGCCTCCAGGATATGATCCGCAATCTGCGCCACGGGCAGCGGAGCATTGAACGGGATACGTCGTCGGGTAAGCAGTGGGTCGGTTAGTCGCTCGCCCAGGGCCTGCCGTTCTTTGCGGGCTTCGGCGAGCTGACCGGTAGCCACCAGGGCCATACCCCGGGCAAAGTGATCCAGCAGACGGGCGTAGGCCCAGTCGGTATTGGGTCGGTCGGTGGCCAGTATCTCCTTCCATTTACCCAGCCTGACCAGCGTCAACGAAGGGAGCATGTACAGATACTGATCATAGGCATTCTGAGGAGTTGGCGAAACAGACTGGCGGCAGCGGAGGGCATCGCGCAGCCCGGTTTTATACATCCCCCCGGTCAGGGCGCAGTAGGTTTGTACGGCAAAATAATGGGGCGAATGTTTCACCAGACCCAGGTGTCTGGCCAACGAATCATACGTAATCAGGTTATCGTCGGCCAGGTCGTTGACGACGACACCCTGCTCAAAAAGCCCATTGCGCTGGTATTCATGACTGGCCATGTGCACCATGTGAGCTACGCCGGGAAGCTGGGTTTTGAGCCGCTCAGCACTGGCAAGGGCTACCTCCGGCTGGCGCGACGCTTCGGTAAGATGAATGTAATAATGCAGGGCAGCCGGATGATTCGGGTGTTTCTGGAGTACGTTCTGGGTAATGGCTATCACGTCAGGCGTCCAGGCTTTTGGCTCGCCCTGAGGAGTCCAGAAATCCCAGGCATGAATCAGCATGACCGCATCTACATATAGCATCGCCAGGTCAGGATCGTCGAACTCCGTCATGAGCTGCCGACTGGCCGATGCATAGGCCTGATTGAGCTGCTGACGCCGGGCATCGGTCGGGTCGGCCGAATAGCGGGTGTTCATCACCTCGATCATCCGCTTTTCTTTCGGATTGGCCCGGGTCGCCAGCTCGTTCATCCGGGCCAGCACCGAAGCCATGTCGGGCGGAACGGTATAGGTGTGGGCGGCATTGTAATAGGGACCTCCTGCCAGCGCCTGCCCCCACCAGGCCATCGGGCAGGCGGGGTCCAGCCGAGCCACCTCTTTGAACGAAGCCATGGCCTCCTTCATATGGTAACTATAATACATCGTCAGGCCCTGATCGAAGTAAAACTGCGCGCTATCTGTCCGTGTAGAAATCGGATACGAGTAGTTTCCCCAACCCGGCAGCGCCACCACGAACTTTCCGTTTGCCATCCGGTCGATACGGCTCCCTGCCGTGGCTCCGCAAAGGGCTATAGGGCTAACCTCTGCAGGAGAGCTATATCGCGGTGTGGTAAGACTGCCAAGCGCAGTTACCAGGAGTAACAGGGTCAGAATGAGCAAACCGGTTTTCATTGTTTCGATCAGTAAAGTGGATAAACCTCCGTACCCGCCCCGGTTGCCGGTCAGGCAAGCCCTCCGGGGTTTCCCAAAAGTGATAGTGATTGACTCATGTGCGACAGGTTTATGAACCGATTCGGGCGACCTTTGATCCGTGCATGATGGCAGGCCCGGTCCGGTTCACCCCTGCCAACGCTCCTCTCCCCCGTTCGTTGTTTCGCCCTACGCCCAGCCCGTTTACGGGTTAAATGAATCGCATGTCCCGTGTTTTTCCTCTTAACAACTACTTCGCCATGAAAACCATCTCTTTGCTCGCCGGCTGCCTGAGTCTCTTCAGCTCAATAGCCACCGCCCAGCTACCGGACCCGGTGCTATCGGCTGCTGCCGACAACGTAACTGCCGTCATGTCTCCCATGCCAGAGCCTGTACCGTATTCGCAATCGATGTCGCCATCGACCGACGAGTTCGTGCCTGTAACCAACGAACCGTTTTTCCCGGGCGGGCATCAGGCTCTGGAAGCGTACTTCCAGAATCCGGCGTTTTATCCGCATCAGGCCCAGCAGGCGGGTATCGAAGGAACGGTCCATGTCCGGTTTCGGGTAACGTCCACGGGTCATCTGACTGATCTCAAGGTCGTCAAATCACGCGGCTCCCTGCTGGACAGTGCCGCTCTTGAAGCCGTAGCGCTGATGCCCCGCTGGTATCCGGCCCATCGGTCAGGAATAGCCGTCTCCAGTGTTTATGTACTCCCGGTTACCTTTCGTGCTCAATGACGGGCGAAACGATCCGGTCAGCAAGGCCTCATCGGCGCCCGGCAACTAGGGCTTCAGCACGACCTTGATCAGTCCTTTCTCTTTGGCATATAACCGCCGGAACCAGTCGGCCCCTTCGGCGAGCGGTACTTCGGCGCTCAGAATAGCGTCGACGTTGATACGACCCGACGAAATCAGCGAAAGCGAGGCTTCGTACTCGCCATTGATGGCGCAGGAGCCCTGAAGCCGCAGCTGGCGCGTCACAACGGCCTGCAACGGAATCTCGACCGTGGGAGCCAGGTTACCGACGAGCGTAACCGTAGCGCCTTTGCGAACGCAGTCGATCGCCGTTTTTACGGTTGGGCCCGCCCCGACCACTTCAAACGACACATCGGCCCCGCGCCCGTTCGTCAGCGCCTGTACCTGCTGAGGTACGTCGGCCGATCTGGCATTTATGGTATGCGTAGCCCCGAGCGATTTGGCCAGCGCCAGCCGGTCGTCGTCCAGGTCGATGGCTATAATGGCCCCGCAGCCCGCCAGCCGGAGCGCCTGAATGACGAACAGCCCGATCATACCGGCGCCCACCACCACCGCCGAGTCGTTCACCTGAACGGGTGTCAGGCTCAGCGCATGGAGCGCGACGGCTACCGGCTCGACCAGCGCGGCCTGGGTGAAGGTAACGTTCTCTGGAATGGCGTACAGAATATGCTGCGGTACCGTCACGTACTCCGCAAAGGCACCCTGCCGCTTGAACTCGGGCGTCGACACCCCTACCACTTCTCGGCCATCGCTGAGGTTATACATGCCGCGTCGGCTGTACCAGTCGTCGAGGGCATATACGGTCGAGTCGAAGGTAACCCGGTCGCCGGTGGCCCAGCCGCGTACGTCGGCGCCCACTTCGGCAATGATGCCGCTGGCTTCGTGGCCCATCACGATGGGCGGAATCCGACGGCCGCTGCTGCCATCCATACCGTGTACATCGGACCCGCAGATGCCGACGGCCTGTACCCGAACAAGTACTTCGCTGGCACCGGGTGTTGGTTTAGCCACATCCTGTAGCTCAAACTGATTGTATTCTGTAAGAACGAGCGCGCGCATATTTGTCTTTGTTTACAGAGACGCAACCGCAGGCAGATCGGCCCTCACGTCTCCCCATCTGAATGTTTCTATAGCAATCTGCCGGCGACGGTTTTGTAATCCGCAGGTATTGTTTTCCCGAGCCGTACAGCCGCTGTTTTATTTCTGATAAATCTTCACGAAGGCCTCAGCCGGTATCTGATCAAACGAACCACTGGCCAGATTCGGGTTGATTTCGTAGGTTATAACATCGTCCATCGTATCGGGGGTTTCGCCGAACAGTTTACCGGCACTGGCATTGGTGTATTTTTTCTTTACCCAGACCAGCCGGTGTTCAGGCTCTTTACCCCAGGCTGGATTGTCGCCCAGAACGAGCTGAATTTTGGCCCAGTCGCTGAAAAAATATTCCTGCAACAGCGGTATGATCCGGTCGCGGAACGCACTACATAACCCGGCCAGCGTTTCGACACCGGTCAGATAGGCATGTCCAATTTGATGATCGCGATCGAGCAGGTATTCGATTCGCTCGTTGATAGTACGCAGCAGCTGCGCTAGATCGACCCCGTCCACGACCGATAATACGGCCGGATCGGGCAACATCTCCCGGAACGCGAACCGACGGCGCAGCGCAATGTCGAGCAGCGCAATGGACCGGTCGGTGGTGTTCATCGTACCGATGATGTACAGATTGAGCGGCACGCCAAACCGCTCCTGCGAGTAGGGCAGCGTGAGCCACAGTTCCTGGTCCGCGCCGAGCCGTTTGTCGGTCTCGAGCAGCGTGATCAGATCCCCGAACACGCTGGCTACATTGGCCCGGTTCACCTCATCGATGAGCAGATAATGGGCCGGGGCCCGTTGCAGGCGCTGCCGACGGTTGTCGGGCGTATCGTTCAGGCAGTCGGCCAGCGTAGCGTAGCCAGCCTGCTGAATAGCCGACAGACAGGCTTTGTAAAAAATACCCTTCCGGATCCGGTAGCTGATCTGCGAACCAACAATTTCGGGCCGGATACCTTCGATGAACTCTTCGTAGCTGTACGACGGATGAAAGGTGATCAGGCTCGACGTCCCCCTCTCCAGATACGGTTGCAGGGCAAACGTTTTGCCGGTGCCGGGCGGACCGAATAGAATCAGGTTATGGGGCTGGCGGCTGCGCTGATCATCCGGTTCATAAGCCGGTTCCGGCTCTTCGACCGCCTGGCCATTCAGCATCCGTTCGCCCAGGGTCGGGTCGTCGGCCAGCCGGAGCAGGTCGCTGAGCTGCGCTTCGTCTTCGGCCGCGATGTAGATGTCGGGATTGTGCCGAACGGCGTGGGGGCCGCGTTTGCTGGTTTCAACGAGTTCGAGCAGGCAGTCTTCCCAGCAGGTCCGCAACGTCGGGTTAGTAATCAGGTGTACGTTAGACTGCCCGATAAGTACGGCCAGGTAATCCGACTTTTCGGTCAGCGGCTCAAACACCAGCTCTTCGATGCGTTTGAGCCGGTCGCGACACGATTTCTTAACGGTCAGGTGGTACTCGACCTCACCCCGGCGGGGTTTCTGGATGCGCAGTGCCTGAAAAAAGTTAACGTCGGCCGAGATAGCCGCCTTCTCGCGCCGAACCGAAAAAGCCAGTCGCGCATCGCCATTGGGCAGGTTGACAATATCGATCAGGTCCTTCAGCAACCCGAAGAACCGACGTACGGCTTCGGGATGCCCGATGTCGCGGATGCGGTCAATAAGGGCCTGCTGTTGGGTTTCGGCGATCATATGCGGTCAGAATTGCGAAACTACGACTTTTCAACGTGTCAATATTGATTAACCTATGTGTTCAATGTACTTTTACCTACGCTTTTCCAACGAAATATGCCTCCTAAATCTATACAAACCCTGGTTTGCCTGCTCGGTTTACTCATCGGGCTTTTGGCCTGTAAAAAAGACCCTTCTCCCCAGTCCGAAACCTGCCGCCTGACCAGCACTAGTGACCAGCTCCTGGAAAGCAACGGCACCCTGACCGACCTGGTGTCGCGCACCTTTGCTTATACCAACGGCACCCTGACCGAAATAACCGAACAGTCGACCACCGTACAGGGCCGTTTTCTGCTGGAACGGAGCAACAGCCGGGTCGAGCGCGTCAGCCGGGATACTAACGACGAACTGGTGCTGACCTATGCAGCAACGGCTACGCAACCGCTCAGCGCCACGTTCAGCCGCAATGGGGTATCTTATTCAACCTTCGACATGACGTATACGGGAGCGGGTATGATGGCGAGTATTACCGAGCGCCGGCAGGTGTTGCCCAACAATTCGCTCACCCTCGAACGGAGCTATACCTTCACCTACGATCAGGCCGGCAACCTGATTACGGAACGCAACCGCTCTACGCTGGTTGGCGGGGCTACGCCTGAGCAGGAAACAGACTATACAACCGGCCCCAATGCGTCGCCCTATCATTACCTCCCCGAACGGGCGGTGCTGACGCTCATCGCCATGACGCTGGGTGCCGACTCGGCACCGGGTCGGTTCTGGCACCTGAAAACACCGGCAGAATACAAGCTGTACAGCCTGACCAACGGCGTTCGGGGTAGTCTGCGCGAATCGGCTACCAATGCACCCACCTACGATAACGCGGGCAAGCTCCTGGTGCAGGAACAAACGTCGCTGCTGTACCAGGCCAGCAACCCGAACCCGATTACCCGAAAAAACCGCCAGGCCTACACCTACGCCTGCGAGTAGACAGCTTCAGGCCAGATAACTTCCGATACTGACCACGTCGGCGAAGACGCCAGCAGCCGTCACTCGTGAACGATAAAGTCTTCGTTTGTTAGTTCAATGAACGTGTGCTGCGCAAACAAGGTATCTATTGCCGCTATTGTTTGCCGAAAGAGGTCGAGCAACTTCCGATTCTTTATATTACCGGTGGTTACCAACAGCAGTTGGGGCGGCTTTTTGAAGAGCAAATAACTATCCTGAAAGTCGGTGTCTTTCGTGATTACAATTCGATTTTGGCGAGTTGCCAGTTCACGAATGACGCTATCGCTGGTTTCATCTTTATCAGGCAGATCGTCTGTATGAATCACATCGTAGCCTTTCTCCCGCAGCACGTCGGCCAGCAAATACGGCAGTTGCGCATCTACCAGATAGATCATGCCAGCACTCGATGAATGCTCTTGATGCGTGTCAGCCGGCTTGCGTATACTAAGCACGCCCGAATATCGTCTTCTTCCAGCGATGGATAATCAGCCAGAATTTCGGACTGAGTCATGCCCGCCGACAGCAGGTCCAGAATCAGCTCAACAGGATACCGTTTGTTACGGATCGTTGGCTTTCCATGACAAATCTCCGGATTGAGCGTTATTCGCTGAAGCAGCTCATTTTCCATGCTATCTTTTTTTATCGATAACGCAAGTTACGCCAAATAGCTTCCGATACTGACCACATCGGCGAAGACGCCCGCAGCCGTCACTTCGGCGCCGGCACCGGGGCCTTTTACGACCAGCGGCCGCTCTTTGTAGCGCTCGGTGGTGAACGATACAATATTGTCGGCGCCGGTCAGCTGATAGAACGGATGCTCCGGCCCTACCGACCGCAGCTCGATAACGGCTTTATTGTTCTCGAAGGCCGCCACGAAACGCAGTTTCTCGCCCCGCGCTTCGGCCTGGGTCAGCAGGTTTTCGAAATAGTCGTTGTTGCGCTCCAGCTCCTCGAAAAAGGCCGGAATGGTAGGCGCATCCAGGCAGGCTTTCGGCAGCAGGTTGTTGATCGTAACGTCGTCGGGTTCCAGCGGAAAACCGGCCTCCCGGGCCAGGATCAGGATTTTCCGGGCTACGTCCTGCCCGCTCAGATCGTCGCGGGGGTCGGGTTCGGTATAGCCTTTCTCTTTCGCTTCGCGCACCACATCGGCAAACGACAACCCGGGCCGGAAGGTGTTGAAAATAAACGACAGCGTACCCGACAGGATGGCTTCGATTTTCAAAAACCGGTCACCGGCCGTCATCAGCCCCTGAACGGTGTTGATGATGGGCAGACCCGCGCCAACATTGGTTTCGTAGAGAAACTTCACGCCCCGGTTCAGGGCCGTGCGCTGGAGCCGCCGGTACTCGCTATACGGCCCCGAGTTGGCCACTTTATTGGGCGTTACGACCGATATGTTGGCGTCGAGCAGCGATTCGTAGTGCTGAACAATGTCTTTGTCTGAGGTGCAGTCGATGAAGACCGAGTTGGGGAGGTTGTAATCCTTTATTTTCTCGATGAAGGCGGGCAGTGAGGTCGTTACGCCGTCGGTAAGCTGCCGTTCGTGCCACTCGTCGAGCTCGAGTCCTTTGACGTCGAGCAGCATCTTCTTGGTATTGGCCACGCCAACGACGCAGATGCGGAGCAGTTTCTCCTGCCTCAGGTAATCGGTCTGCGCGTGAATCTGGTTCAGCAGCGCTTTCCCGATCAGGCCCGTGCCGACCATGAACAAGTTCAGCATGCGGGCTTCGGACTGGAAGAAAATGTTGTGCAGGGCGTTGAGGGCTTTGGACAGGTTGTTCTTGTTGATCACGACCGAAATATTGATCTCCGACGATCCCTGCGCTACGGCCACGATATTGACCCCGTTTTTACCCAGCACCGAAAAAAGCTTACCCGCAATACCCGACGACTTCCGCATTCCTTCACCCACGGTGGCGATAACCGACAGCTCGCGCTCGATCGCGATGCTGTCGATATGGCCGTGCGCAATCTCGGTGGCAAATTCAGTGTCCAGAATCTGTTTGACCTGCTCGGCTCCGCGCGGGTCGATGGCGAAGCAGATCGAGTGTTCCGACGAGGCCTGCGAAATCAGAATAACGCTGATCTTATGGGTGGCCAGAATCCCGAACAGCTTGGCCGATACACCCGCCACGCCAATCATGCCCGAGCCCTGTACGTTGACCAGCGCAATATCATCGATGCTCGAGATACCCGTAATGGTGTACTGACGCCGTTCGGCCGTGCGACTGACCACCGTGCCTTCGTGCTCGGGATTAAACGTGTTGAGCACCCGGATCGGGATGTTGCGCGCAAAAGCCGGTTGCAGGCTGGGCGGATAAATCACCTTGGCCCCGAAATGGCTCAGCTCCATGGCTTCGGCGTAGGTGATGGTGGGTATGTTGAACGCGTTCGGCACCTTGCGCGGGTCGGCGGTCATCATGCCGTCAACGTCGGTCCAGATATCGATGAGGATGGCGTTCAGCGCGGCTCCGATGATGCTGGCCGTATAGTCAGACCCGCCCCGGCCCAGCGTGGTGGTTTCGTTTTTCTCCGTCGACCCGATAAAGCCGGTAACCAGCTGAATGTCGGTGGTTTTGGCGAAGTGATCCTGAATGAGCTGGTTGGTCAGCGTGTAGTTTACCTCGGCCTGGCCAAACTGCGCGTCGGTTTTGATGACCGTGCGGGCGTCCAGAAACTGCGCCGGTACCCCGCGGCTTTTCAGCGCTTCGGCAATGACGGTGGTCGACAGACGCTCGCCAAAACTGGTGATCAGGTCGTGCGTCCGCAGCGTCAGTTCCCGAATCAGCGAAACGCCCCGCAGCAGATCTTCCAGCTCATTGATGATACCGCGAACATGGGCAAACACTTTACCCTGTTCCTTAACTGGAATCAGCGCTTTCACTACATTGAAATGCCGGTCTTCGATGCGCCGAACCAGCTCCATATAGTCCGTATCGCCGGTAGTGGCCATCCGGCCAATCTCGATAAGCTGGTTGGTGACACCCCCCATAGCCGAGAAGACAACCGCAATCGAATTGCCCTGCTGGCGGTGCTGTTCAATAATCTGAAGAACCTGTTTGATGCTCTCGACCGAGCCAACCGACGTACCGCCGAACTTGAGAACCTGCATTTTTTACAATGAGCGATTAAGTGATTGAGCGACTGAGCGATTCTGAGTATCGCTGCTCACTAATTTCTGGAAGCCGTTGATGAGGGTAATTGGGGGAGCAAATATAAGCAAAACTCCGGGCGGGCGGGTTGCCCAGCCGTGTACATGCAAAAACCCGGCCTGTTTTCGTAGAGGCCGGGCTTATTGGCTCGTGGAGTCAGGCGCGGGCGGGCTGCATGGCCTGGGGCTGCTCGTCGTCTTCGTCGGTGGGCTGGTCCGCTTCGATGCGATCGGTATATTTTCGGGCATCGTCGGGCAGGCGCATCGTCCACCAGAGCACAACCAGCGAACTCAGCGCGCAAAAGATAAACGGAGCGATCATGCTTACCCCCGATAATAAACTATTCACCAGCGCCGTCACGAAACTGGCCACTCCGCCCAGCGCCTGAATGTTACCGAAGACCTCGCCCTGCCCCCCCCCTTCTTTGGTTACGACCGAAAGCATGGCCCCGATCAGGCCACCGATGAGCGATACCACCACGGCGTCGATACCGGCAATGATGTACAGCAGCGTTACCGACGATTCGGAGAACATGTAGCCGATCTGCAACAGAACACTGGTACCTACGATGAAAAAGATGGCCTTGCGCTTATTGATGCGGTGGACGATGTACTCGAAGAAAATGTAGTTGGAGATAAACGCCAGCAGACCGAAATACGTAAAGAAATAGGCCGTATCGAGCGGACCCATGTTTAGATCACTCTGGGTCAGAAAAGCCAGAAAAAACGCGTAATAACCGAAACCGAGGGTAGCCAGCATGTTCAGGATGAAGAGCGGCTTGATACCCGGCACCTCTTTCTCCGACTCGTCGAGCTGGCGCCAGAGCGTAATGACTTTCAGCGCGTTGAGGGCTTTGGTGGCAATGGCTTTGAATTCGGGCTTCTCCTGACCGGCTTCGTCGTTGGTCTCTTTGAAGCAGAGGGCCAGCCCGATATTCAGCACCCCCAGCGCGGTCAGTACGATAACGGTTGGCATGGCATCGATACGAGCCTCGGGCGACAGGTACAGCAAAATAGCCGTTACCATACCCCCTACCGCCGAGCCGGCACCAACCATAAAACTCAGCACCCCCGACCAGTTCAGCAGTTTCTCTTTCGGCGCAATATCGGCCACCGCCGACCGCATCACAGCGTACAGACCGTTCGTGCCGCCTTTCATGGATCGGTTTACGATATATCCCCAGGATTTCAGGGGCCATAGAAACAGGGTGGATATCAACGATGTAATCGTAACCGCAATCGCCACCGGCCGCCGACCGGCCTTGTCGGACCAGTGACCGATAGCCGGCGACAGCGCCAGCTGAATGCCCAGCATCAGCGCGGTTCCGCCCGTCAGCATCATCGGCTTCAGGGGCAGGGCCACTACGTATTTGGTGATCAGCGCACCCAGACCGTTGGCAGCAACGACATCAACAAAAACAATCGCAAAAATGAGCAGGAGTCGACGGTTTTTCAGCATAATCAGGCAGTCGACTACCGGTAAAAACAGCCAACGCCATACACTACTAATTGAGTAGGCTAATTGATTTGAAACATAGCTGTATTAATCCATATTTACCTAAAAGTTACATAAGTCATTCAGATAGTACCAGATTCGCTGCGTTCCCTGCCGCTTGCAGATAGGGACCCGTCTTCAAACAGGCCCTAAAACGGCTACTTACCCGCCGGTGTGTATTTTTTTAAATTTTTTCCCGCTTGTAAATCCGAAGTACAAACCCAAGCGTATGTACAGGTGCAGTCATAAGCTGGCTGATCTTCGTCCAGCCAATTCAGGTGTAGTTACACACGCCCTGGTAATAACCGAACGTTGGTTTTTGGCCGTAGCCAGACCCGTTTTCGGTATATGAGACTAACGTAATAGGGAAGTTAGTTTGAGGAGCCGGGTAACCGGCAGCGTATTGAAAGGCATCGGGGTATCCCTGGTGCCTTTTTTATGTTTTCGGGTTCGCCAGTTTTTTTGTTGCTTGCGTCCCGGTTTCATTATCTGAAGGCTTCTATGCGGGTTGTGCGTATTATTCTGCGAATCATTCTGGGTCTGGTTCTGCTTGTGGTGTTTATACTGGCCATCGGCCTGGTTCCGGTCGATGATACGCCTTACCGGCAGATGCCCTACTATACGCAGACCCGGCAGCGGCTGGCTCAGCTCCCTGCGCCCGCCCCGGCCAGAACCGCGATCCGGGCGGGCTGGGCCAAAGCCAACATTACCCCACCCTATACCACCCCCACCGGCGGCTACGGCGAACGGCGCGGCCGTCACTGGCGGGTGGTGAGCGACTCGATTTACGCCCGCGCCATCGTTCTCGATAACGGCAGCAACCGCGTGGCCATTGTAGCGCTGGATCTGCTCATTACGCCCCCTACGGTGGTGGAACAGCTCAAAAAACGCTTACCCGAGGTCGGGCTGCGCTGGGAGAATATCTATACAGGGGCTATTCACTCCCACAACAGCGTAGGTGGCTGGGCGCCGGGGCTGGTGGGTCAGTTAATCGCCGGGGGGTATGACGAAAAGCTGGTCGGCCGAATCACCGACGGTGTTCTTACAGCCATTCGACAGGCGCAGGCCAGTCTGGCCCCCGTACAGATCGGCTACGGCCAGACCGACGCCACGGACCATATCTACAACCGCATCGGTTTCTCGGGACCAACGGGTCCGCTCGATGGGGCCATCCGGCTCGTGAAGCTGCAAAAAGCCGACGGCACCTCGGCCCTGCTGTGTTCCTTTGCGGGCCACGCGACCCTCTTCAACGGCGACAATGGCGATTACCTCAGCCGCGATTATCCGGGCTCCCTGGTCGACCGGCTGGAGAAGAAGGCAGCTACGTTTGCCCTGTTTCTGGCCGGACCGGTCGGCAGTACGGGTCCGCAGGCACGCGGCACCACCGATTTTCAGGAGATTCGTAATTATGCCGGTGATCTGGCCCTGCGCATCGAGCGTACCGTTCCTGCCATCCAGTCCCGCTCTGACTCGACGCTGGCGCTGCTGACGCTCCCACTCGGTTTGCGCGAACCGCACCCCCGTATCATCGGCAACTGGCGCGTGCGGCCGTGGCTCTTCTACGCCCTCTACGGCGACTACCCATCCGACCTGAAAGCGCTGCGGATCGGCCCAACCGTACTCGTCAGCACCCCCTGCGATTTCTCGGGCGAACTGGCTGCGGAACTACAGCCCGTGGCCCGTCGGAAGGGCCTCAACCTGCTCGTTACCAGCTTCAACGGCGGCTACATCGGCTACGTCACGCCCGACCGGTATTACAACCGAACGACCTACGAAACCCGCGACATGAACTGGTTTGGCCCGTATAACGGCGACTACTTCAAAGAAATGATGACGGGACTGATCCAAAAAGCGGACTAACGAAGCCGACGAGTCAGCGAACCAATCCGTTGCTGGCCTTCAGACCAATAACCTTATGAATCAACGTCTTGTCCATATGGCCCTCGTTGTTGCCGATTACGACGACGCCATCCGGTTTTATACCGAGCAACTAAATTTTGTACTGCTGGAAGATACGCCCCTGAGCGAAACCAAACGCTGGGTGCGGGTAGCTCCGCCCGGCAGCGGTTCCTGCGCCCTGCTGCTGGCCAAAGCCGATACCGACGAGCAGCTGAGCCGCGTCGGTAACCAGACCGGCGGCCGGGTTTTCCTGTTTCTCCATACCGATGATTTCTGGCGCGACTACCATGCCATGACGGCCCGGGGCGTCCGTTTTGTTCGCCCGCCCGATACCATGCCCTACGGCACCGTCGCCGTTTTTGAGGACCTGTACGGTAATCTGTGGGATCTGATCGAGCCCGTAGCCTGACAGCCGCCTGGCCCAACCGGTTGGCTAGCTCGTTGGCTTATCGGGCACCGGGGCCGACGCATGATAGTCGGCGTAAATACGGTGCATGTAGTCGTCGAGCAGGGTCTGAATCCGCGATCGGTCTTCGGTACGGATAATGAGCCCGACATGGTATTCCTTGTTGATACGCCACCAGACCTCTTCGTCGGCAAAACCCGACAGATCGGGCCACTGCTGGCGGGCCAGCGACACGATCAGACCCGCATGGCGGGGCTCATCGACAGGCGGCACGTAATGCTCGTGGCGGGCCATGGCCGTTTCGAGTTTGGCCCACTCGCGCCAGAGGTTCACGCCCGAAGCCGCTTCTACCATCTCGGCAATGTGTGCGCCCCCCACCCGGCTGGCCGTTTCCAGAAAATACAGTTCGCCGTCGTGATCGCCCCGGATGTACTCCGAGTGCGACGCGCTGTAGCGCATACCAAACGCTTCCAGCACCGAATTGTTGATGTCGTACAGGGCCTGGGTGTCGGGGGCCTCGTTGGGCAGGGTCATGGTGCGAAATACTCCGCCCCCGTGCGCTACCTCCATCGGCGTAGCCAGGTACTGGCTGGCGCGGCTGAACATGGCCCGCCCTTCTACCGACAGTGAATCGACGTGATATACCCGACCTGGTCTGAACTGCTCGATCAGGTAGTTATGCCGGTTGTTGCCCAGCGTATGAATCACCTGCCAGGCTTCGTCCAGCGAGTGCACTTTCCGGATACCGGTGGTCGAGGCTTCGGCGCGCGGTTTGATGAGCCAGGGGCCTTCGGTGGTTTGCAGAAACTGCGTAACGGTTTCATCATGAAAGATGGCGCTGAAGGCCGGCACCCGGATGCCGGCCGCCTGCGCCCGCATCCGCATGGCCAGCTTGTCGCGGAAGTAGCGCGCCGTTGTCTGGCCCATCCCGTCGATCCGAAACGTTTCCCGGATAAGCGCGGCTTTCTCGACGTCGAAATCATCCAGCGCTACGACCCGGTCGATCCGGCGCGCCCGCATCGCATGGGCCAGCCCCATCAGCATATTGTCCAGATCGGCCGTGGCATTACTCGGCGACGGCAGAAAAAAGAACTCGTCGATGGCCTCGCGGGGCCAGGCGTCGTGTTCAAGCTTCTGATCGGTGAGCAGATAAACGGTATTGCCCAGCTCCTTACAGGCCCGCATAAACTCCTGTCCTTTGAAGTAGGTAGCAATGCAAAGAAACGATAGCTGACTCATGGCGTCGTTGATTTAAGGGTCTAAACAGGTTGAGAGCGGTTTTCGGCCAGCTCAGCCGTTGGTCGATATTGTACGCAAGTAATCAATTAGCAGCCGAATCCCATAACCCGTTGCGTTTTTCTGCGAGCCAAATTCGGTATCGGCAAAGGCCATACCGGCAATATCCAGGTGCGCCCAGGCCGGATGCCCTTCGGTAAACACCTCCAGGAATTTAGCCGCTGCAATGGCCCCGTTGATGGGTTTGCCATGAAAATTTTTCACATCGGCCACGTCTGATCGGATGTCGTCTTTGTACACATCCCAGATGGGCAGGCGCCAGAGTCGTTCGCCGGTGCGGTCGGCCGAGGCAGTAAGCTGGCTGGCCAGCTCGTCGTTATTCGAAAACAGGCCGGCCGCGTGGTAACCCAGCGTACCGATCACACTACCGGTCAGCGTGGCGAGGTCGATCAGCACATCGGGCTGGTAATGGCGGAGCATGTAGCCCAGCCCGTCGGCCAGAATTACCCGCCCTTCGGCATCGGTGTCGATCACCTCGATGGTTTTTCCGCTATAGGCCGTAATGACATCCCCCGGCTTGGTAGAACGGCCATCGGTCGAGTTTTCGGTGGCGGGTACGATACCGATCAGGTGAACAGGAAGACCGAGTCTGGCGGCCACCTCTACCGTTCCCAGCACGGCGGCTGCTCCGCCCATATCGCTTTTCATCAGGTGCATATTGGCCGAATCCTTGATTGAAACGCCCCCCGTATCGAAGGTAACGCCCTTGCCGACCAGCCCGACCGTCGGCGCCTTGTCTACGCCTTCGGGTTTGTATTCGGCCACGATCAGTACGGGCGGCACGTCACTGCCCTGCGCCACGCTGAGCAACGCGTTCAGTCCCTGACGTTCGAGTTCGGCCCGGTTCAGCACCGTTACCGCGTAGCCATGGTCCCGACCCGACGCCAGGGCCCAGTCGCCCAGCCGCCCGGGCGATTTCAGGTTGGCGGGGGCGTTCATCAGATCGAGCATCTGACGGGTCGTCTGCGCGATGATTTCGGCCCGGTTCAGGGCCGTCTGTACGGCCTCCTGCCGCTCGGACGCCACTACCAGCGTCAGCCGACCGGCATCGGTCAGGAAGGCGGGCAGTTCGGGCTTGTCGGTCTGAAACAGCCGCAGGTCATAGGTCCCCGCGCGTATACCCAGCACCACCGCTTCTACGGTAGCCTCGTCGGCATCGACCAGGTCTACCCGCACCTGCTCAGACAGTCTCGCTTTCTGATCGAAAATGAGTTTGCGAAAGGCCCGCAGCCAGTCCATAGCCTGCGGGTTTTTGCCCAGCCCGAGCAGGTAGGTTTTGGTACCGCCGGGACCGTAGACCGACACGACTTCTCGGGCGTCGGCCTTACAATCACGCTGCAGCACATCGGCAGGAACAGCCAGCTCGTCGGCCAGTTGCGCCAGCCGACCGGCCAGCGAATCGGTTTGTACAAGGGGAATGATACGGTCGCCGGTGGTGGGCGCCTGGGTCGTGTAGGCAATAATCATGGGTGTTCTCCGTGAAATAACCACTCAACAGCCCGCGGAAACTCACGACTCCAGTGAACCTCTTCGTGGGTGCCGTCGGGGTAGATAGACAAATACATATCGATGGGGTTGCCGCCATATTGCTGCTTCACGAGCGACTCTTTGAACCGTTCGAGATTAGGCACCATGTATTTCGACTCGGCCGCGCCCCCGTATACAAACACCCGCATCGGCACGGGCGCCTTGAACCGAATGGCATCGAAGTAGATTTTCGGTGAAATCCAGAGCGAGGGCGAGAAAACCATCAGCCGCCCAAATACATCGGGGTGCATCAGCCCCGCATACACGCTGATCAGGCCACCGAGTGAACTGCCACCGATACCGGTATGTTCAGCATCGGGCAACGTGCGCAGATTAGCGTCGACAGTCGGTTTGAGCGTGTCGCGAATGAACTTGAGGTAATCACGGCCACGCGCCCGACCGGCCATGCGGGTTTTCTCGACGGTGTACTCCTGCAGGCGCTGCGCTTCGCCATGATCGATGGTAACGATAATCAGATCATGGCGCCGTCGACTGGCCAGCATCGCCATTTTTTCTTCTACGCGCCAGCTGCCGTAGCCGACGCCCTCGCCCAGCAGGTTCTGTCCGTCGTTCATGTACAGCACCGGGTAGCGCTTGTCCGGATGATTTTCGTAGTCATGCGGCAGCAGGACCGTTACCCGGCGGTTGGTGTCGAGCTGGGGCAGGTGAAATTCTTCCCCGACCTGTTTTGGCAGAAATTCGGGGTTGAACGCCTGCCCGAACCACCGCCAGTGGGGTACGATATCGGGTTCGGCATGGGGCCGCGAGCCCGTAGTCCGGTTCGGTACACCCTCTCCCGCCGAACTCAGTTCGACATGATCCCAGCCGCCTTTGGTGTATTTATAATCAACCGTTTCGGGCAGCGACCGATCGGCCGGGAACGTGAACGTGTACTGCCCTTCGCCGTCGGGCTGCATCCGGAAGGCCTCATCGGCGGGATTCCAGTCGTTGAACGAGCCCGACACAAACACGGGTCGGTCGTCATGAACGGGTGTAAATAATTCCAGTCGTAGTTGATTCGGCATACTGTCAGAATCCAAAACCGGGGGCGTTTTGTTTCAGAACCCTGGGTTTAAACACCAGCGCAGAAACTATTGTAAGGGTCTGGCTCCCGTCGGCCTCCCCTAATAGGCTAGGTAAGCCCGAGCTATGGCCAAACAACTTAGGGCACCGCAGCACGCGGGCGCTTTTGTTGCAAACAGTATGGGCGAAGATACCGAAATACCTCCGCCCTGCCGTACATCATAGTTCGTAAATCACTTAAACCTCCTCGGTCTGCAGCTGCTTTTCGTAGAGCTCGCGATAGGCGCCGTTGCGGCTGATCAGCTCGGTATGGGTGCCTTCTTCAACGATCTCGCCCTCGTCGAGCATGATGATGTAGTCGGCGAGTTTAGCCGATGAGACGCGGTGCGAAATAACCACCGAAGTCCGGTCGGCCATGATGCGCCGGAGGTTGTTGAGAATGATATTTTCGGTGTTGGTATCGACCGCCGACAGACAGTCGTCAAGAATCAGGATTTTAGGATCGCGGGCAATGGCGCGGGCAATGCTCAGCCGCTGTTTCTGACCGCCCGAGAGGGTAACGCCCCGCTCGCCCACGCGGGTGTCGAACTGCTCCGGAAACTCGATTACGTTCTGGTAAAGGTCGGCATCGCGAATGGCCTGCTCGACCCGTTCCTGGGGCAGGTTGGGTTTGCCGAACCGTACGTTGTCGCTAATGGTATCGGAGAAGAGGAACACATCCTGCGGTACGTAGCCCATCTGCTCCCGAACGCTGGTCAGGTTATAGTCTTTCAGCGGCACTCCATCGATCCGGATCTCACCCGACGAGACGTCGTACATCCGCGTCAGCAGGTTGGCCAGCGTCGTTTTGCCCGAGCCGGTTGTGCCCAGGATCGCCACGGTTTCACCCGCCCGTACGCGCATCGAGAAGTTTTTGATGGCTACGATGCCTGAATCGGGGTACACGAACCGAACGTTTTTGAACTCGATGCCGCCCGCGATCTCGCGCTTCACGTCCTTCTGCGAAACGATGTCGGTTTTGATGCGCAGAAACTCGTTGATCCGCTCCTGCGAGGCTGCGGCCCGCTGGGTCTGGCTCGTTGTCCAGCCGAGCGCCATGACCGGCCAGGTCAGCATGTTCACGTACAGGATAAACTCGGTGATGTTACCGGGCGTCAGCCGACCCGCCAGAATCTCCTGCCCGCCAACGTAAACGACCAGAATATTGCTCAGCCCCACTAGAATGGCCACAATGGGGAAAAACAGCGAATCGACCCGCGTCAGGCTGAGGGATTTCTGCCGGTACTCGTCGCTCTCCAGCTCGAATTTGGCGGCTGAGTTCTGCTCCTGTACAAACGCCTTCAGCACCCGTATGCCCGAAAAAGCCTCCTGCACGTAGGTCGACAGCCGCGACAGCGACCGCTGAATCTCCTCCGAACGACGGATAATGATGTTGTTGACCAGATAGATGGCTACCGATAGTATGGGCAGTGGCAGCAGCACGTACAGCGACAGGCGGGCGTTGATGCTGACCATGTAGGTGATGACCAGCACGAACAGCACGATCAGGTTGAGGCCGTACATGATGCTGGGGCCAACGTACATCCTGACTTTACTGACGTCTTCCGAAATACGGGCCATCAGATCGCCGGTGTTGTGCTGCCGGTAAAAACTCAGTGGCAGGGTCTGGTAGTGATCGTAAATTTCGTTTTTGAGGTCGTACTCAACATGGCGCGACATCACGATCAGCGTTTGCCGGACCAGAAACAGGAAAAAGCCCTTCAGCAGCGCCAGCACCAGCGTTCCACCCGCAAACAGCAGCAGGCTAAACGCGAAGACGTCATAGAGCGAAGCCTGTAACGGCGACTGGTCGTAGAGATAATAGATGTCGAGCGTTTCGCGAACGAGGTCGAGCGCATACCGCACCAGCTGCGCCGGAAAAATGCCAAACAGGTTGGAAATAATGGTAAATACGCCCCCCAGAATCAGGTACCACTTATACTTGAGGAGGTATTTATTGAGATAGGAAAGTGCTTTCACAAGACAGCCAAACTGCGTTTATGGGCTAACGACAGGGTAGGTCAAAAGGTTGCACTATTTCTCCCACACAACCCGGGATACCGACAGGGCCGCTACCGCAACCAGGGCCAGCCCCATAGCTCCGGTGCCGACAACAATAGCCGCCATGGCCCAGCCTTTACCCCGATACCGATCCCGGTTGCGGTGAATAGCCGTCAGACTGGCGACACCCATCAGCACGGCCGCCAGCGGGAATACCAGACTCAGGACCCAGAGCAGCGTGCTGCCGCCCACCAGCAGCGAGCCGTAGGATAACACGGCCAGCCCCAGGGCCGCCAGTCCCATCGGGTGGGTTTTCCGGACCGGACTATGGCGGTCGATCTGTTCGGTATGCACCGGCACGTGCGCCATCGGCATCAGATCGATCAGCCGCCGGATCTGCCGCCGGGAGCGACCTTCGGGGTTGAGATGCCGGACGGGTCGTTTACCAGAAGCTCCCACAGGCGCAGAAGCTGTTGCCAGTACGACAGCCGGTTTATCATCGGGCGAAGTCAGGGCGTTGGAAGGGGTAGACTTGGGCAGCGAATCGGTCGGGGCCGTCAGAAGTTCCGGAGCAGCCAGTTGGCTGACGGAGTTGGACTGGGATTGAAAATAAGCGGGGGTCGTTGTCTGGCAGGCGCTTACGGCAACCAGGCAACATAGCGCAGCAACGGTTCGCAAACCGCGGGCTCGTCGGGTAAACAGGAACATAAGGAAGGAAGGTATAGGTTAGTTCATAGAACGGCAGTGATTGGGAAAACTACGGAATAGGCCGTATTTTTGCAATTCATACGACAGTTCTTTTTTTATCGGTAGAATAACTAGTGTAAGGCGGATGTTGAACAGGCGATTACTCCGAATCAAGGTCATGCAGGCGCTCTATGCGCTTCGGCAGGCTGAATCTTCAAACCAGCAATTGGCTCTCGACGGTATCGACGACTTGTTTCAGCCCGACCTGAACTCGATGGAGCCGCAAAACAAGCGGCAGCTCGAAGGGTACCGGAAACTGGCCGGCCTGCTGTTCGAGGAAGCCATTAAAACCGATCAGCCCGCTCAGGACGACGATGCACCGACCAAGGTGATCAAAGCGGCCAACGACGGTCTGGTCTTCTACCGGATTCGGACCAAGAAAGACCGGCAGCACCTGGCGCAAATGATGATCAAGCAGGTGAACGGTATTTACGACGACTACCTGCGGGTGCTGCTGCTGCTGGTTGAACTGGCCCACGCGGCCCGCATCGACAGCGAACGCCAGTATCGCGATGTAGACGAAGCGCCTTTCCCGTTCGAGTCGACCCTCAACGACAATACCGTTATTCAGGCGCTGGCCGACCATCAGCCGTTGCGGAATGAAGCGGTGCGGCACGGGGTGTCGTGGACCGAAGACCTGGGCTTTGTTCGCAAGGCACTGCGGGAAGCGTTGAAAACCGACGATACCTACCGGGCCTACTGCGCCCAGCGTACCCATACGACGGAAGAAGACCAGGCGCTGGCTCAGTATGTCCTGCGTTCGCTGATTTTCAAGCACGAAACCATCCGCGATCACCTGGCCGAGATCGACCTGAGCTGGACCGAAAACAGCGAGGTGGTGCGGGGGCTGGCCATCCGGACCCTTAAGTCGGTGCAGAGCCCTACGGGTCTGCAACTCGAACCCCTCACCGACGACTGGGACGAAGACGAGCGGTTTCTGAACACGCTGTTCGAGCAGTCGCTGCAAAACGATGCCGACTACGAACAACTCCTGGCCGAACAGCTTCAGAACTGGGATGTGGAGCGGGTAGCCCTGCTGGATCGGATCATTCTGAAACTCGCTGTGTGTGAGCTATTGAGTTTCCCCAACATACCGATCAAAGTTACCATTAACGAATATATCGAACTGGCTAAGGCCTATAGTACGCCCAAAAGCGGTAAGTTTGTCAACGGAATTCTGGATAACCTGTCCGAAAAACTCCAAGCGTCGGGTCGCCTTCGCAAGAGCGGACGGGGCTTGCTGGATAACAAATAAGCGTATCGTTACTGCGTTTTCCGGCTTCGGTTTTCGGTTTGCTACCGGCCGACCAAATGGCGCTGAAGCAACAGCATACCGAAGACGGAACACCGAAACCTTTTAGAAAAATGAGCCGCATAAGCCGCGATTTAACATTTCTGCTGACCGGTATGATTTCCGGTGCCATTATTGGCTTATTGTACGCCCCCGAAGAGGGAAAAATCACCCGCGACAAGCTATCGTTCCGGCTGTCGAAATACCGGGAGCAGATCGAGCAGTTGCTGAATGACCTGATGGAGTCAGCCGACCTGCCCGAAAACCTCTCTAAAAACGAAGGTCAGCGGGTCGTTAACGATGCCCGCGAAAAAGCCGAACGGCTGCTGGAAGACGTTGATCGTCTGATGGCCCAGATCAAGCAACAAAACGCATAATCACCCAACCCAGTTTTCGGCTTTCGGGTCAGCGGCCTGTTCATACTACGCTGCCCGCCCGAAAGCCGAAAACGAGAACACGCTTCCCATGCTCCTCAGAAACTGGCTTTTTGTTGTGGCTATTGCCGGCCTGGGCTGTAGCCAGTTCAGCTGCGATAACCGGCAGCAGGGCCAAACGGCACAGGCCACCGCGTCGGCCAAAATGCCAAAGATCACCTTTGCCGAAACTGGCATCTATGACTTCGGCCAGCTAACCGAAGGCGATACCGTCGAGCATGATTTCGCCTTTACCAACACGGGCGAATTTCCACTGATTATCAACAACATTACGGCCTCCTGCGGCTGCACGACCCCCGAGTGGCCCCGCGAACCGGTTGCTCCCGGCGCCAAATCGTCCATTAAGGTGCGCTTTAACAGCCGCGGCAAAATAGGCCAGCAAAACAAAACGATTACCGTATTTGCCAATACCGATCCGGCCATGACCGATCTGCAGTTCAAAGCCATGGTCAGCCCCAAACCGGACTCAACGCGCTCCTAACCTGTACCTCGGGTACGCACCCGCTCCCTGTTAACTAATCTACCTACCTATGTACGCTGTTCTTTTACAAATCCCCTCCGGTAACTCGTCTATGATTGCGAATGTACTGCTGTGGGGAGGCATTATTGTCGTCTTCTATTTCTTCATGATCCGTCCGCAGCAGAAGAAGCAGAAAGACCAGAAAAACTTTGTCGAGAACCTTAAAAAAGGCGACAACGTCGTCACCATTGGCGGACTCCACGGCCGCATTGCGTCGGTGGAGGGCACAACGGTTACGCTTGAAGTGGACCGGGGGGTTAAGATGACCTTCGAGAAGAGTTCGATCTCACGCGAGGCCAGCGCCAAACCCGCCGACGAAAAACAGTAAGCTGAAACGCCCACAGGCAAGCCGATCGCTGCAGACGGCTCCTGTGGGCGTTTCAGCCGTTCACGTATCCTCTCTTTATCCCGTGAATTCTACCCGTAGAAAACGTTCGGTTCAACTGGCCAAAGTCGTGCTGTGTCTGGGCGTGGCTGCTGTATTCTGGCTGCTGAACGCCCTCAATAAACCGGGCTATACGCTCAATGTCGAGTACCCCATTCATTTTGTCTATAACGACTCGCTGTACGTGCCTACCTCCCCCCTGCCGCGTACGGTCATGGTAAACGTATCGAGCGACGGCTGGGGCCTGCTGCGCCACTCGTGGCTGCCGTTTCGGGTCGATCCGGTCGATTATGTCGTTGCCAACCCGCTTCAGGCTTCCATTATCAATACTTCGTCGCTGGCAGCTGCGCTGGCCGAACAGGTAAAAAAATTGCGGGTCAACTATGTCGTGGCCGATACGCTCGATATGCACTTCGACAAGCGGCTGACCAAAACCGTTCAGCTGGTTGCCGACAGCCTGCACATCAATATGGCGCCCCGCTACATGGTGTCGAGCGTGATCAACCTGACCCCGCGTACCCTGCAGGTAGAAGGGCCGGCCCAACTCGTTCGGGGACTGCCCGATACGGTTCTGGTGCGGATTCCGCGTAAGCGTATCATGGATAATTACGACGAAGAACTGCCGTTAAATCCGTTCCGGCACCCGCTGCTGCACACCAGCGCCGATCGGGTAACGGTCAGTTTTGAAGTAGGCGAACTGCTCTCACCCGCGAAACCCTGATCACAGGCCGTACGCAGCGGAGTCCGGCTCACCGGCCGCTCACCGAATGAGGATGGCTGGCTGCTGTCGGGTCGTACGGCACGAACATATTGATCCAGACGCGCCGGGCCAGCCGGAAAAACAGCGGGGTCAGTATAATCAGCGCCGGAATCAGCCCGATCAGCAGGTCGATCTCATCGAACCCCAGCATGGCCACGAACAAAACAAACGAGCTGACGATAGTCGCTACGTAAAAGGCGTAGCTGACGTACATCGAGCCGGTATAAAATCCCGGTTCGGGCGTATAATTCTGCCCGCATACGGGGCAGCTGGTGTGCATCTTATCAAAATTCCGGATGTTGAAGGCGCTCTTCGTTACGAAGAAATCGCCCTGTTGACAACGCGGACATTTGTTGAATACGATGCTATAGAGTTTGGTGCCTTTGACCATACAAATGACGTTTTTAAGCGGTTCGGCCGCCCCGATCGGGCTGTCTGACCTGGTAAATTAACCCGGCAGGTACCGATATAGTTACCCCGGCGGCTGATTCGGAAACCGAAAATCCTCGTGAGTAGCTGCCCGATTAGCCAACGGCCGGCGGCAAACCTACGCGCTTCAGGGTTCCGGTTTCGTGACAAAAGTCACCCGCCTGGCCTGATTAGGCGGTTGCGCATCCGTATAAGCGGGTGTACTGGTCAGTTTCTGTGGCTCAGCTCGGCACAAGCCCCCAACAAAAAAACGTATGGTTCTGCCAGATCGACCAGACCCGACAGAACCATACGCTCTCGCTGCTCCTCCGTTGCCTTAGACCATCGACAGGGTTTCGGTATATACCGTTCCGAAGCGATCCGTTGCCCGAACGGTAATCTGTCGGGCACTGGCCGATGGCTCCGCCACGAACAGGTGATCCGTTTTTGAGGGGTCCACGAACTTGTGTTTCTTCGGCAACTCAGGCCCGGCATATAGCTCAACGGCCCAGGGATCGAGGGACGTTTGCTGCTGCATATTTCCTTTCAGCACGCCGTCTTCGAGCCATTCTACCTTCCAGGCGGGGTCCCAGTTCCAGACGTTGGCCGTAACCAGGGCCGGGGTTTCTTTCAGCCGTCCTTTGGGATAGATGCGGAGCTGGTGCTGGCGCGGCTGACCAGTGCTTTTGTAATACCAGCGAATCTCGCTCCCGTTTACCTCGTAGACGCCATAGCCGTTGGGGGTACCATCGCTGCAGATCGGGCCCGACCACCAGGCGCCACATACGGTGCCATGCACGTGCTCCATCACGCTACCGTCTTCCCATTTCTCGTTGACGTGCGTATGGCCCGACATGATATGCGTCCGGAATGGCTTGAGCAGTTCATACAGCTGTTTGCGGTTGGAAACGGTACCGCCCAGTTCGTCGTCTTTCAGCTGCTCGCGCCGTTTGTGGCCGGTCTGGGTAGGAATATGCAGGCTGACCACCACCGTTGAACCGGGCCTGACCAGCTTCAGATCCTGCTCCAGCCAGTGCAGCTGCGTTTCGGTCAGGTAGCCGATGTATTTCTTGGCGGTGCCGATGAAAAACACGTCGTCAAGCACCACGTAATGAATCTGGCCGCGGTTGAACGAATAATAAGTCGGGCCAAACTGTTGCTTGAAGGTCTTTGCCGAATAGTCGTCGGTGCGGGCGTCGAGGTCCAGGTCGTGGTTACCGATTACGTTGAAAAACGGAACGCCGGTAATCGCTATGGCGGCTTTGTAATCGTCGTACAGCTCGAAGTGATCCCAAACCAGGTCGCCACAGCCAATCCCGTGGAAAAGGGTGCCCTGCGGATACGAAGCAACCAGATCCCGCGTGTCGGGTGCCGACAGGGTTTTCAGCAGCTCCCCGTCTTTTCTGGAGATAATCTGCGGGTCGGCCCAGACAATGAAGTTATGTTTCCGATCATCGGTGGTCAGCCGTTCCAGCCGGAAGTCGGCCGTCAGCGTGCCGCCCCCCGTAATGGGCTGAAAGAACCGGGCCAGACCGCGTTCGTTCGGGAAAGCATAGCCCGCCGGCAGACTGATGTACACAAATTCAGCCCCTTTGTCGGCAGCCAGCGTATACCGACCGGCCGAGTCGGTCGTGGTAACGGTATACCCATCGGTGACGGCCACCCCGGCAATGCCGTTTCCGTTGGCGGTTACGCGCCCGCTCAGGCTGGTAACCGCAGCGCGGGTGGCTGAATCCGGGTTGGCGAGGGCAGCCGGTGCGGTGGTCAGGGCCGCGCCCGACCAGCCAAACTGCCGCAGAAAATGTCGTCGATTTATCATTGGTTTTGTTAGTTGGCCCACCAGACCTTTGCGTTGATATTGTCGCCACCGATCCGGGCGGCAGCTTCGTCGTAATTGGCGCGGTTCAGCGACTGTACCGACAGCGGATACGCCAGCCGGGCGGGCATCTGACCGTTGTTTTCAACCCCCGGTCCTTTCGGCAATACCGGAAAACCGGTTCGCCGGTACTCGGCCCACTGCTGCATCTCCGTAAAAAACAGGCTTACGTACTTCTGGTTCATGATCTGCTCGAACGAGCCGGTATAGGCTACGCCCGGCCGGGTCAGGTAGTTGGCAGGCATCACGGCACCCCAGTAGCCCATCGACGCCCGAATGCCTTTCTCGTAGTGGTCTTTGGGCGAATCGGCGCTGTAGCCCTTGAGGGCGGCTTCGGCCAGCAGGAACTCGGTTTCGGCATACTGCATGATCGTGCCCAGCAGGGGCGATGTTTTCAGCGTTTTATTGATCCGGGACGAAGCGATAGCGGCTATTTTCGGCGCGTCGCCCAGCGAGTAGCCGCTCGGTACGCCCACAAACCGGCCACTGACTTTGGTAGCCCAGACATCGAGCCGCGGGTCCTGCCAGCTGTTGAGCAGCCCGATAAAAAACTCCGCGTAGGCGTTCGAGCCGTTGAAATCATAGTCTCGATCATCGGCGAAGGGGTTCAGCAGCGGGTTAGTGCCGGTAAACTTGAGCGTCGCACTTTCGTCGACGGTGCTCATCAGCGGGTACTGCGCCGGGTTAGCCAGCATGTTCCGGATCTGCTGCCGGAACGCGGGCGATTTGGCTTCGCCCCGCATCAGCAGCCGCAGCCGCAGCGAGTTGGTGAACCGTTTCCATTTGAGGGTACCGGCCGCACTCTGTTCGGCGCCGTAGAGCACATCGGTACCGGGCGCCATTGATTTGCTCACCTCATAGAGCGCGTTGGCCGAGTCGAGCTGGCTCACCAGATCGGTGTAGATTTGCTCCTGGGTATCGAACCGGGGGGATATGATATACTCCGGATAGCCTTTGAGCGCCTGCGAATACGGAATATCGCCGTAGGTATCGGTCAGGTTCTGATACAGCCAGGCCCGCAGGGTCAGGGCCGCGGCCATGTGGTTGCTGTTGCTGGCTTCCCGGGCGCGGTTGTACATGTCCTGTACGTTCGTCAGGGTCAGGTAATAGTTGTTCCAGAGGTAGTCCGACTCGCTCGGGATCAGCACGTAGCGGTGAAACTGCCCATCGGTCAGCGACACCGTTGTCTGCATCAGTTCATTATTGAGCCGGTGGCTGCGGCTCAGTCCAATATTGACGCCATTGAGGACAGCCGTGTTTAGAAAACTACCCGAGGTAGCCGTCGTTACAGCTTCCGGATCGTGCAGCAGGTCTTCCATAGGGCGGGTACAGCCGGCCGCAGCCAGCAACCCCAGGCCCAGTATTGTTCGCGTGATGAGGTTCATAAATAATGTGTGGCCGAGGCCATCGATCAGAATGAAATAGTCAGGTTAGCGCCCATCGTACGGGTCGACGGAAACTGGGCGATTTCGAGACCCGGCGTAATAGTCGAGTTGTCGAGGGTCGATGTTTCGGGGTCGAAAGCCGGGAAGGCCGTCCAGTTGAACAGATCGCGCCCGTACACGCCGATGCTGGCGCCCCGCAGGAATGACTGGCCGAGCAGCTTAGCCGGAAACGCATAGGCCAGCCGGACCTCCCGCAGTTTGGTGAAGGTGGCATCGAAGACGTTGGCCTCTACATTGTCGCGCCCGTAGATCTTGCTGTAATAGGTTACGATGTTGGTCGCTTTGGTCGTATTGGGCACGTAAGAACCGTCGCTGGCCTGGGTTACGCCCGGCCCGATAATACCGTCGTACCGCCCTGGCAGCGTAGCCTTGATCTTCCCCTGCTCGCCCAGCACCGAGTTGGTCAGCGAGTAGACCTTCCCGCCCTGCTGCCGGTCGATGAGCACCGACAGGCTCCAGCCCCGGTACCGGAAATTGTTGGCCAGCCCACCCCGCCACCTGGGCGTTGCATTCCCCATATTGATGAACTGCTCGGTCAGCAGCGGGTAGCCGTTTTTGTCGTACACGATCTGCCCATCCGGCGCGCGCCGGAAGCCCAGCCCGTAGATTTCGCCGAGGGGTTGTCCTTCGCGGGCTTCTACCGTGACGCGGCTACCGACGTAGCGCGCCAGCACCACGCTGCCCGTTCCGTTGTTGAGCTCCTGCACCCGGTTGCGGTTCATGGCCCAGTTCAGCGTAATGTCCCAGGTCAGGCCGCGCGGGCTTTTGAGGGGGCTGCCCGTCAGGGTCAGCTCCACGCCCTTGTTGACCACCTTACCCATGTTGATCAGCGACGAGTTGTAGCCCGATGCGTACTCGACCGGCGCGTACAGAATCTGGTCGATGGTGAGCTGCCGATAGAGGGTCAGATCGAACGAGAGCCGGTTTTTCAGCAGCCGCCATTCGGTACCGACCTCTACCGAGTTGTTGCGCTGGGGGCGCAGGTTGGGGTTGGCAATGATGTTGGGGTTTTCCAGCTCGCCCGGAAACACGCCGGGCTCGTATACTTTTTCCAGGTTGTAGGTGCCCAGGCGGGCGTCGTAGCCTACGCTGGCAAACGCGCCCCTGAACTTGGCGTAGCTAATCCAGGCCGGCATCGTCAGCATGTCGGAGGCAATCAGGCTCAGCGTAGCCGATGGGTAAAAGAACGAGTTGTTCTGTTGGGGCAGGGTACTGCTCCAGTCGTTGCGGCCCGTAATGTCGAGGAACGCCAGGTTCTTATAGGCCAGGTTCACGAACCCATACAGGCTGTTGATGCGTTTCTCGGCCTGGTCGCTGCGGGTCAGCGGCAGTTGTTCGCTGTTGGCCAGGTTATATACACCCGGAATAACGAGCCGGTCGGCCAGCTGGTTGGTGAACTTCTGCGACTGAATCAGGATGTTACCGCCCGCATTGGCCGTTACCTGAAAGTCGGCGGTGGGTTGCAGTTTGTAGCGCAGCAGGAAGTCGGTATTCGTCTCTACGTTGAAGACATTCTGCTGGCGGTACATGCCCTCCTGAAACTTCTGGGTGTTTTTGGGCCGCTGCTGCGACCGGAACTCGTAGCCCGCGTCCAGGCCACCATGCAGTGTCAGGTCCAGGTTCCTGACGATGTTGTAGGTAGCCGATACGTTGCCCGTGATATTGTGGCGGTTCGACTTGTTGAGCATCTCGTACGAAATCAGGTACGGATTGTCGATCAGCGAACTGAACGGGTGGTTCTGCTCGACCCCTTCGCGGCCGGGCAGCCAGTACGGCTTGTACCAGTCCAGGTTGATGTTCGGGTTCTGGAAGGCCAGGAAGTACATGATCGACTGGTTGTTGTAGCCGGTCGTAGGCAGGTTATCGCTGAACTTGTTGTAATAGTTGATCTTGGCGTTGACCGACAGTTTCCGCGAAACCTGCGTCTGGTTAGAGAATCCGATGTTGATCCGCTGGTAGCCGGTATTGGGCAGAATCCAGTCGTTTTTCAGGTGCGAGATACTAAGCCGCGTGGTGCCTTTTTCGCCGTTGTTGCTGATCGAGACGTTGTTGGACAGTGTTACGCCCTTGCGGAAAAAATCCCGGCGGTTGTTTTCGTAGGGAACCCAGGGTGTGCGGGCGGTGAAATTTCCACTGGCGTCGCGGGGTGAGTTGTACTGGTAGAAGGACTGCCCGTCGAAGCGGGGTCCCCAGGCCGAGCTGGTGCTCTGTGTGCCGGGACCGTCGGCGGTGGTGCCGTACGAATAGTAGTTCTGACCAGCGGTGCCCTGTCCGTACTCGTACTGATAGTCGGGCCAGCGGTTGATGTCATCGATGCTGATGTAGCTGTTCAGCGTAACCCCGATGCCTTTCTGATCCCGGTTGCCGCTTTTGGTGGTAATGATGATGGCACCGTTGCCCGCCCGCGAGCCGTAGAGCGCCGAAGCCGCCGGTCCTTTCAGCACGTTGATGGATTCGATGTTGTTCGGGTCGATATCGGTCAGGGCACTCCCGAAGTCGACCGGCGAATCGCCACCCAGGTAAGCGCCGTGGCCCACGCCCTGAAAGCCCGTGTTGATCGGTTCACCATCGACCACGATCAGCGCACCGGGCGAGTTGAGGTCCAGGATGCTTTCGCCACGCAGGGTTACGCGGCTGCTGCCCATGGGCCCGTCGGTTTTGGTCAGGTTCAGCCCCGCTACCTTCCCCGACAGGGCGTTGACCACGCTGTTGGCGGGTGCATCGGTTACGGCCGAGCCATCGAGCTTCTGGGTCGAGTAGCCCAGCGCTTTTTCTTCGCGTTTGATACCCAGCGCCGTCACAACCACTTCGTTCAGGTTTCGCGCATCGACGGCCAGGCGAATGTTCACCACCGAGCGACTGCCAATCGTTACGGTCTGCGGCAGGTAACCGACAAACGAGAACGTCAGCTCGGCAGCCCCATCCGGCACGCTGAGCGAATAACGCCCGTTCACGTCCGTGGTGGTACCGCGGCTGGCCGCTCCCCGAAGCAGTACGTTAACGCCCGGCAGGCCTTCGCCGGTCTGGGCGTCGGTGACCTGTCCGGTTACGGTAGCCTGGGGTTGCGCCGTACCGCGCCGGATGATGACCTGGTTGTTTTTGGCTAGTGTGTACTGAAGCTGCCGGGGTTTCAGCAGCTGGTCGAGCACCTGGCTCAGCGGCTGGTTC
This sequence comes from Spirosoma sp. 209, assembly GCF_002006735.1. Taxonomy (NCBI): domain Bacteria; kingdom Pseudomonadati; phylum Bacteroidota; class Cytophagia; order Cytophagales; family Cytophagaceae; genus Spirosoma; species Spirosoma sp. 209. The sequence continues at coordinate 424,238 of NZ_MVEC01000006.1, forward strand.
TGTACCGACACGCTGACCCGGTCTTCGTCGCCGATCAGGGTACCGGCATACACAAATTTCAGGGTCGACTGACTTTCGAGCTGCGTCAGCACCGACCCGAGCGCAGCATTACGAACCGACAGGGAAACCCGGCTCTGAAGAAGTTCCTGCCCGAAGGTGAGGCTGGCCTGAGCCAGCGAAACCGTTAGCAGACAAAGCAAAGGAAGCGAAAAGCAACGCCATACGTTTTGCCGGTGCGAACAGCAGCGTAGGAATTTTTGCATAGGTTTGTACGAGTTAAGTTGAGAAAATAGTCTTTCGGGCATTGTGCGACACCCGGCTCTCCCCTGGCGGGAGGGTCAACAGCAAGGAAGATTGTTTTCGCGGGGTCAGGTGTGGTGCGAACACATCTGGCCCTTTTCACCGAAGCGGCCAGCTACGCTATGGGCAGCCATCGCCCCGGATCATCACCTCCTTTCCCTGATACTGATACGTAGCCCCTACGGAGCCGCACAAGACGGCGAGCACATCATCGAGGCTGGCCCGGTTAAACGTACCCACTACGGTACAGGCCGCCAGCGCGGGCGTAGCCAGCCGAACCCGAACCCCGTACTGCCGGCTGAGCTGCCGAACAATATCGGCCATCGGTGTGCGCCGGAATACCAGCGTGCCGTTGCGCCAGGCCGTAGCCAGCTGCGGATCAGCCAGCGTTGTCTGCGTAAGTGTTTCCCGGTCGGGCCGGTACGTGACGCGCTGACCGGCCGTCAGCAGCCGTGGCGCCTGCCGACGGCCGGTCGTTTTGACTTCTACTTTTCCCGTCAGCACCGTTACTTCGGCCATTGATTCGTTGGCGTAGGCATTTACGTTGAAGGTCGTTCCTTTTACGGTAGTGGTTAGCCGGGAGGTCGTCACGACGAAAGGTTGTGCGGGGTTGTGGGCTATCTCGAAAAAGCCTTCGCCTTCCAGAAAGACGTGTCGCGTTGGACCCGTCAGCGTCTCCGGATAGCGCAGTTTGCTTTCGGCGTTCAGGTAAATTTTTGAGCCGTCGGGCAGCGTTACCGACAATCGCTGCCCGGTGGGTGCTGTCACCTCCCGGTAGGTCACGGACGCGGCCGAAGATGCGCTGGTTAGTTGATTGCCGGACGGTTTCCCGTGCCATACGAGATACCCCGCCAGCAGCAGCAGGGCTACCGATGCGGCCAGTCCATAGCGTAGGGCGGTCGTGAACCGGTTGGGTCTGGGTTGCTCCGGGTTGGTAAAAACCGACCGGAACGGCGTAGTGGGCAGAGCCGGGTCTACGGGGTTATCATCCGGCAGGCCAGCCTGCTGTCGGACGACCTCCCACATATCGTCTTCGAAACGGCTCGCCTGGGCGGGGCTGAGCGAGTCGATAAACCGCGTATCCTGCGCCAGTCGGTCGGCCCACTCGTCGAAGAGAGCTTTCCCCTGCGGGGTAGTTTTCCCGTCGAGGTAATCCCGAATGTGCCGTTCCCGTTCTTCCTGATTCATCAGCCTGGTGCGATACGTCGTATCGATGCTTGTTAACAGGTATTCGTACAAGCCGGGGTTTGGTACTATCGGGTCAGCAAAATTTTTTAGTTTTTTTTGACAGGGTCGCCAGAAAGGCCATTTATTTGATAGCCGACGCGGTTGTGGAGATGCCGCAGCAGACCGGTTTGCATTATCGGGAAGACGAATCCAATGCCATGGGCGCGTTTTTTGTCGACGCGTTTGTTATCGACATGTTACTACCGACGTGTTGCTACCGACGCGCGTGCTACCGACGCTGCGCTGTTACGTCCCTACGGGACGATGGGTGGGGCGGGGCGTAATATACCCGCGTTGACCGACCGACGCGCGTGCTACCGACGCTATGCTGTTATGTTCCTATGGGACGATGGGTGAAGGGGAATGTCTATGTTGACCGTTCCGACGCCCACCCCAGAGGGCTGGCATGTCAATAGAAGTAAGTCAACCAAGGTGGTTAATAGCTCCAGAGGGGCGGCATGTCAATTGACACAACCGAAACCTAAAAATTCCGGGAAGAGCGGCATATGGATTGGGTTACCAACCTACGACCGGCCCGTGATCAACCCCTGACCGACTGGTTTGAACCTGAAAAACAATCAAAAAAACTCACCACCAATACCCCATCACCAGAATCCCGGCCCAGGTCGCGTATTCGTGCAGGCTGGTTCGGAGCCGGAACAGCGCCTTCGTGAGCTGGTTCTTAACCGTTTGGGGCGACAACCGGAGCTGCCCGGCAATCTCATCGACGGAGAGATCATCGAACCGGCTGAGCTGGAAAATCAATCGGCACCGCTCCGGCAGCTTGATCAGTTCGCGTTGCAGATGCTCCAGAAAAGCATCCGACTGGAGAGCCGCTTCGGTCGAATTGTCGTGATCGGTGGTGGTAGCCACAATGCGCGATATGTACTGCTGGCGCACCGCCTGTTTGCGAATGCGGTCGAGCAGCTTGTGGCGAAGGGTAGCGTGGAGGTAAGCGGCCGAAAAAGTGTCGGGCTTTACAGCAGCCCGGTTTTGCCAGATGTCGGCAAACAGTTCCTGAACCAGATCCTTGGCATCGTCAGTATGGCGGGTGGCCTGGTAGCTGACGTTAAACAGGGGGCGCCAGTACTTGCGATACAGCGTCTGAAACGCAGCGGCATCACCCGCCTGAATCGCAACGATAAGGTCATAATCTTCCGGTAAGGCTGAAGGTTTCATAACGCGCGGCATCAATTCGGCCGCAAAGGTAGACCCGCAATATCAAGCCAATTTTACTGTACTGTTACGGAATGATTAAGCCATAGGAAACCGTCTACCGGCCCCTACCCGTCTGGATTGCCAGCCGCTGCCAACACGACTAAAGGATAAAATGCTAACCTTTGCACGAAACAGCCGGTAATCAACCGGGTCGACAATAACAGGAAAGTGGCTGATTTCCGGCCGCTACCTGCCCCACGGAGCCGGACAGATCAGGCCAGCGCAAACCAGTTGCGCGTAGAAACGGTTCATCTGGTACGTTAACTCTGTATAGTCAAATGAATGAATAAGGTATCATGAGAATCCTGTTGATCGAAGATGAGGTCAAAACCGTGCAGAGTATTAAACAGGGACTGGAAGAGCACCAGTGGGATGTCGACGTAGCCTACGACGGCACGATGGGCTTTCAGCTGGCCAGCCGGGAGCCGTATGCGCTGATTATCTCCGACATTATCTTACCGGGTATGAACGGACTCGACCTGTGTCGCAAACTCCGGCAGGCCGGCGTACAGACGCCTATTCTGATGCTCACCGCCCTCGGCACCACCGACGACAAAATCGTGGGCCTCGACGCCGGTGCGGACGACTACCTGATCAAACCCTTCGAGTTTCGGGAACTGATGGCCCGGGTCAGGGCCCTGACCCGCCGAACCCACAGTCTGACTCCCAGCACGAACCTGCTCCGCATTGCCGACCTGGAGCTGAATCCAGACACCAAAACAGTGGTTCGGGCGAGCACCGAAATCACACTGACGGCCAAGGAATTCCAGCTGCTCGAATACTTCCTGCGGCATCAGGGTCGGGTCATCTCCAAGGTAGAACTCGCCGAAAAACTCTGGGACCTGACGTTCGATACCGGTACCAACATCATTGAGGTGTATATCAACTTCCTACGGAAGAAAATTGACCGGGACTTTGAGCCTAAGTTACTCCACACGCAAATTGGCATGGGGTATGTCCTAAAGTTAGTGTGATGATCAATATCCGTACCCGGCTCACCTACCAGTTCGTCTTTCTGGTAACAGGCATTCTGTTCCTGTTCTCACTCGGCGTTTACTTATTCAGCAAGCTCTACCTCGAAAAACGGTTTTACAAGCGCCTGCAGGATCGCGCCATCACGACCACTACCCTGCTGTTCGATTTGCAGCAGACCGACAGCACCGTGCTGCGGCTCATCGACGCGGCCGACAAGGAACCCCTGCTCAACGAAAACATTTCGGTCTATAACGACCAGACCAAAGAGATCCTGTTCTCGACCAATCCGGCCAACGCCCAGTTCCACCAGCAGTTTGTGGCGCAGCTCGACTCGACCGCCCAGACGCTGTATCTGCGCAAAAACGAATACCAGGTAGTCGCTATCCATCTCACCTCCGGCAAAAGCACCAACTGGGTCATCGTGAGCGGGGTCGACCAGACCGGGCAGGACGCGCTCAACGACCTGCAGAAGATCCTGATCATTATGATGCTGGCGGCTATTCTGCTGCTGGGTATATCAGGCTGGCTGTTTGCCGACCGGGCGCTGGCCCCGATGTCGAGTATTGTTCAGCAGGTCAACACCATCTTTCCGGCCAACGTAACCCGGCGCGTGGAGCACCCTAACCGCTCCGACGAAATTGGAGTACTCGTCACCACCTTCAACCAGCTCCTCGACCGCATCGAGCAGGCCCTGCACACGCAGAAAATGTTCATTGCCAATGTATCGCACGAGCTGAAAAATCCGCTGACCAAGATCAACTCGCAGATCGACGTGGCGCTGATCCAGAAACGCAATCCCGAAGCCTACGAGCAAACGCTCCGTTCGCTGCAGGAAGATACGCGCACGCTGACCCAGCTGACCAATACCCTGCTGGAGCTGGCCAACACCTCGCTGCAGGCCGAAACCATGCCGTTTGAGCCGGTACGGATGGATGAACTGCTCTGGGAAACCAAAAAGCAGCTCCAGGCCTGGCACGATGACTACACGATCCAGCTTACGTTTACCGACTTCCCCGACGAAGAAGACGACCTGATTACCCAGGGAAACCGGGCGGCTCTGAAAGTGCTGCTGATGAACCTCATCGAGAATGCCTGCAAATTTTCGCCCAGCCGAACAGCCGCCGTCGACTTTAGAACCCGGCGCGGAACCATCATCCTGTCGGTTTTCAACGAAGGCATACCGATCCCATCCGCCGACCTGCCGTATATTTTTCAGCCCTTTTTTCGGGGGAACGCAACCGCACAGTCGAGCAAAGGGCATGGCGTCGGGCTGGCCGTTGTGGCGCAGGTGACCCAGCTCCACCGGGGCGACATAGCGGTGCAGTCGACGCCCCAGGGCACTACCTTCACCCTGACTCTGCCCAGCCTGGCGGCATTTTAAGGTAAATTTAAGGTGAGCTTAAGTCGTGCTTAAGTTGGTCGCCGTTGCTTTGTAGCCGAACCGTGAACAACAACGCTATGGAGGTGCAGGCTACAACAGACAAGCAGGGTATACAAACCATGACCATCGGCGCCCTGGTCGGGGTGCTGGCGCTGATGGCCTACCTGTTCATCGGGTCGCGCAACGAAACCCTGGAAGTACAGAAGCTGCTGACCCTGAAAGTAGAGCAGTTTGCCGCCACGCAGACCAAGCTGGATTCGATATCGGGCGTGCTCGACGCCAAAATTACCGAAGTACGGCAGTTGGGCGGCAGCGTTGCCGAACTCGAACGGATCAAGCGCCAACTGGAGACCGACAAAAAACGCCTGAAATCCGACCTGAGCTTTTCCAGCCAGCAGTACACCCTGAAAATCAGAGATTATCAGAATTTTCTGGCGCAAAACGAACTGACCCTGCGGAAGCTGCGGACCGAAAATGGGTCGCTGGCCGAACGTGCCTTGTCGCTGGAGCAGGAGAAAGAAAGCATTCTGGTCGAAAACCAGGGGCTGAAACACGACAAGGAGGTGCTGGCCCGGGCCGTAGTCGATTACTCGCTGCAGAACGCCGACCTGAAAGACAAGGTTACCCTGGCGTCGGCCCTCAAAGCGGTCAATATCGAGGTAACGGCGGTGGCTTCCAACGGCCGTGAACGCCGGGACAGTCCCTACCGGGCTTCGCGCATCGACCGGCTCAAAGTAGCCTTTATCCTGCCGACCAACCCGCTGGCGGTGCAGAACAACAAGGACATTTATTTACGGATTCTGGATGCCAACGGCGCCGTAGTCAGCGAAAGCGGCATCGGCGGCATCCTCTTTACCGACGGGCGCGAGATCGGGTACAGTATGCGCCAGACGGTGCCGTACGAAAACAACGACCAGCGGGTGGCCATGCTATTTCGGCGGGGAAATCCCTACAAGCCAGGCACCTATACGGTTGAGTTATACGCAGAAGGCTTCCGGATCGGCGATAGCCGCTTCGAAGTCAGGTAAGTCCGCCGGATCAGTCCAGCGGCAATTATCCACCAGACCAGCTACACACTATGTCAACGTTACGAAAATGGATCGCTCATCTATCCCCTGTTTTACACACCATTGCCGAGCCGCTTGCTGATGCTGCCCGGTTTCTTTACCGCCGGTACCGCCAGTTTCCGGTAGCCTATGCCGCCCTCAGCTATTTATTTTTAACGATGGCGTTCAGCTTTTATCCGGTCATGGATCACTGGCTGACGGGGTTTATCATGATGAGCCTGCCCCTGGCCATCCTTTGCGGCCTGGTGGCCAGTATCTATCTGCTTTACAAACGGCAGCAGATGATTGCAACGGCCGGACTAATCTGGGTCGTTTTTTCATTTCTGGTCGTGAAGCGAATGGTTGGCATACGCGGGGGCGATCTGGACATCAGCCAGGCTCCTACCCTCAGCGTACTTAGTTTCAACAGCGAAACCTTCCCGACAGGCGCGCAGGGCGGCTTCGACGCGGCCAAACTCACCGCCGATATCGCCTGCTTTCAGGAATATTCGCCCAACGCGCACATCGAACGCCAGTATACGGCCACGATCCAGAAACTGAACTGTTTCGACCATGACCGCGAAGTGGGGCTGGCCCTGTTTTCCAAGTTCCCGATCGTGAACGAGTACGGCCGGATCTGGAGCCGCCAGCAGGGGCCCGATATCAACGGGTTCCTGTGTGCCGACATTGCCTACGGCACAGATACCATCCGGGTCGTGAACGTGCATCTGTGGTCGATGGGCGTACGCACCAGCCAGGCCGTTGCTGCACTGAAAGCAGGACAGCTGGGCAAGTTTTCGTTCGAAGTCCTCGACACCTTCCGTCGACTGAAAGAAGGCTTCGAACATCGTAACGAACAGCTCAAGGAGGTAGAGTCGTACGTGGCGGGGAGTCGCTATCCGGTCATTATCTGTGGCGATTTTAACGAAATCCCCATCGGCTACTCGTACGGTAAGCTAAGCCAGAACTTCCGAAATGCGTTCGAAGAAGCCGGCCAGGGGCTGGGTTTTACGCTGAACCGGCATCCGTATTTCGCCCGGATCGATCAGCAGTTTGTCAGCTACGACTGGCATATCAAAACCTGCCAGACCCTGTCGGGCGTATCGTTCTCCGACCATTTTCCCGTGCTGGCCCAGTATGTGCTGAAAAAATCGGCAACCGCATCGACCCCGGTGCTGGCCCAGAACCGACCCCGGCGGTAACAGATCAGACTGAACGCTTAGAAATTTATTTAGACTTGCTACAAATAAGACCATACTGTATCTTTGTCTCAGCAATGTACAGTCATGGAAAGTAACGTACCCGTCTCGTATCAGGAAGTATTCAGAACCGACAAAGGCGTCGTGTATCAATGTGACCGGACCAACCGCCTGATTTTATCCTTCTGGGGGTCCACCACACCGCTATCGGCGCGTGACTTTGCGCAGTTTCGGCGGATGGTCAGTACGGTCAACGTACACCAGATGGCCCTGAGCACCGACACCGCCGACGACGTAGAAATCCTGACCATTCCGCGTTCGGAGCGTTGCTATGTGCTGACCCTCTGCGAAGTGATTCACCTGCGCGAGCTGCTCAACGGCGCCAGCCTGATGCTCGAACTCAACAGCATGCTGCGCGAATGTGGATGCGCTACGCTCTCAACGCCCAGCTAACTTTTTTGCGGAAGGTTCGTTATTTAAGTACTTTACAGCCCTCAGTGCTTTTTACAGCCAGGCAAGTTAATTAAAGTCTCACCAAACGTACGCCCAATGAAAGATCTGGATAGGCTCCGCACGTTGATCAAAGAACCCGTTGAACTGGTTCTGAATCAGCAGATAAAAATGGAAATGGTATCGTCTTCCAAATACCTGGCCATGGCTGGCTGGTGCGACCGGAACGGATACGATCATAGCGCCGGGTTCTTCTACAAACAGTCGGAAGAAGAGCGCAAACACGCCATGAAACTCTTCCATTACCTGTGCGATCAGGGTGCCACGGCCTACTCGCCCGACGTGCCGCCGGTAGGTCAGGAGTTCGATACCCTGCGGTCGGTTTTCGAGTCGGCTCTCGATCAGGAGATTGCCGTAACCGACTCCATCAACCGGATCATCGGCGTCTGCCGGCGCGAAGGCGACTACGCCACCGAGGAGCTGATGAAATGGTACGTAAAAGAACAGGTCGAAGAAGAATACATTGCCCGGCGGTGCCTGGAACTGATCGATCAGATTCCGGCCGACCAGGTCTATTACCTCGACAAGAAACTGGCCAGCGTCACCTACGACGAAAATCCTTTCGAAGACGAATAGGGTCAGCAAGCTCCGTTATACAACACAACCACAGCGTCCCCGCATCGGTCAATAACTGATGCGGGGATGATGCATTTACGGGCCTGTTATATCTACCGACCGGCCTCACGAATTCCACCGGAAGCCGGCCGGTGTGAAGCGAACCTCCCGCACGGGTTGCCCCGCAAACTGCAGCCGCACCACCATCGTGCGGGTTCGTTTCAGCTGCGCAATCAGCTTCTCCCCGGCATCGAAGAAAACAATATTGGCCCGTCCATTGGCAGCCGCCGAAAGCGCATAGGCAACGGGTGGTTTGCCGTCGAACTGAATCCGGGCGCTCCCGTTCTGATAACTCCGGGTAAAGGTTCCGTTAGCCGCTTCCAGATAGGCGTAGGTGCTGCCGTTCGTTTGCCGGATGGTCAGCGTAACGGCCGAACCACCCGAATAGGGGTAGCCAAACTGCACTGTGTTATCCGACGTCAGGGTCGCTTTATAGACCGAACTCCCCGTCGGACCGGGCGTTTTTTCGTACCGCCAGCCATCGGCCAGCGCCCGGTAGCTGTGCGCGTCGGCGGGGAGTACGAAAAAATAAACCAGATAAACAACCGCCAATCGAACCGTCATAACACCCTTGTTTAGCCCATCGATTCTACACTACTCGCAGCAGCGATTTTTGTTTCGGTCGACCCACGACCTTACCCTGCCGACAGCTTGTGCGCCATAACTCGTTCGGCCCTTACTCAACGGCGACCATCATCATAGAACGCCCTCCGGCCTCTATGGTCTGTTTCCAAAGTTTGCGGTCGGCCTTATCGATGAAATACCGGGATTTACCGTTGCCGATCTCGTCAGTAACGTCTACCAGCCAGACCGCCCTCGTACCGGCTCTCCGGCTCGTATACGTACTGCTGCTTACTTCGTTTACCGACGCCGTAATGACGCCTGTTTTGGCGGAGGGGTTGTAGTCGTAAATAGCCAGTTTCTGGGTAAACCCTTCTTTCAGCGGCAACCAGCGAATCAGAAGTGGGTAGATATTACTGTCAAAATAGGCAGCTCGGGTCGTATCGCTGATGCGCGTAGTTTTCCCCAGCCGCTTGTCGGTATAAAATCCGGTTACGACTCGATCGAAGTCCAGCACCATATCCCGTTGTCCGTTGTAAGAGACATGGCGGATCGGCTTCAGGGTGGCTTTCGCACAAATCGACGAATCGACCCAGGTGCCCTTCATCCCTTTCAGGGTTACGGTCGTAATCAGGGTTAGTTGATCTTTACTGTCTACGACCTGGCTGGTCACGCTGCCCAGTTCAAAGGCAGCCGTATCCCTGAGCACGTACCAGGTCATAGCGCCGGTTTCGGGTTTTGCCCACTTCGTTTCGTATGCCTGCCGGGATGGCACCAGCTGAGCCTGACAGCATGTAAATGAGCCCAGGCAGAGGGCCAGGAGTAAGTAGTTCATAGCGCACCAGTGATTAGATTCTCGTGTAAATCACTGGATTACCGGCTGGTGCCGAACCATTATTTGCACCAAAGGAAATAAATGAGGACTAGTGGCAGGCAGCGATCAACGGCCCGATTGCTGGTCGGCAGGTCACCCCGGATGAACTATGGTGCAGAAAAACGCAGACCATCGGGTGGCAGACTTCGGAACGACCAGGCGGCTTCTGCCCTGCTCCCTATCGCAGACGAACCTGGCATTCACACCGACAGACGCACTCCGTCACACGGACGTTTATTGAGTAAACGGGACAAGTTGCTCAGTAACAATACCGTTCTTTGTGCCACTATATTTATTATGGTGTGGATAGAAACGGAAAGCCCGGTTGTCATCGAAACGACCGGGCTTTTTATTGGCCATACCAGACAAAAGCTGATAGACAACACCTTAGTCGTATCCTGACGGTCAGGCAATCGGGCGCAGGTCGTACGGAGACTACGCCAGCGGGTGAATACAGTCGAGATTCTCAGGGTAGTTTGGCGGTGTCGACCAGTTGCGGGAGCCAGACCCGGAACCGGGAGCGCTCGTCGTAGGTATTACCGGCCGACGCATAGTCACAAAGGTGCAGCGAGACCGGCGGTACGGCCCGCTCCAGATGCGACTCGACCGCAAACCGGGCGGTGTACTGAACCCAGAACGCCGGATTTGGGTCGGTTACGGGCTCGAGGGCTATAAACCCGTCTTTACCCACCAGGGGGCTCAGCGGTTCGTCGATGCTGAGTTTGTCGAGCCGCGAATCCCGGGCCAGCACCAACGGCCCGCGCCTGATGGCAACGTGTTCGGCCAGGGGCCCCTGCCGCACCAGCCGACCCCGCATATCGAGTCCGAGGGTGATCACATCGGTGGAGCTCCAGCGTCGGCGGATGGTGGCATACTGACCGCTTTGTACGGCGTCTACGGGTTGTCCATTCACGAGCAGGGTCGTTTCGGCGCTCCAGGCCGGAACCCGAATCCGTACCGACAGCTCTTCGGCTTTGGGCAGGTCGAGGGTCAGACGAACGGTGCCGGAGTCGGGATAAGTTGTCTGCTGCCGCACCGCGGCCCGCTGCCCGCCGGGTGTCAGGAATGAGTAGCGCCCCGGCACGAAGAAATTCACCGACGGCCCGTCGGCCCCGGTCATCACGACCGTAGCAGGCAGGGTGAACAGGCCCCGCGGTCCACTCGCCACGCAGCAGTTGAGGTCCATACCGCACTGCCCTTCGCCTTCCAGCCGCTGCCCCGCCAATGGCGAATACTTGGCCCAGTCGGCGCCGTCGGGCTGCATGGCTCCGAGCAGGGCGTTGTAATAGCTTTGCTCGATGGCATCGGCATAGCGGGCCTCGCCAGTCAGCCGCAACAGCTGCTGGCTGAGTTTGATCCAGGTGACGGTTACGCAGGTTTCCTGATAGTGCCGAACGGGCAGCGTCTGCAGGTTTTTACCGCCGAACCAGACTTCGATGCTGGCTCCTGACCCGGCTACGTTGATTTCCGTATCGCGAATATTTTCCCAGGTTTTCTCGACCGCGTTCCGGTAGGTTTGGTTGCCCGTCAGGCGGTAAAGCTCCAGCAGCCCTTCGTAGCACGACATCATCTCATAGGCCTTCTGCCCCTGCTCCCACCCGAATTGAGAAGCCGGTTTGGGAAAGCGCCGGGCCACATCCTGACCCGCTTTGCTGATCAGCTGGGGACCATCGGGTGTTTCCCACTGCCGAACGATTTCCTGCGCAAAGTTGAGATAGCGTTTGTCGGCGGTACGGACGTACAGCTGGGTGATGGGTTCCAGCACCGAACTGGCCGCCATGCCGCGGTGATTCCCTTTTTTCACCAGCACCGCGTTCTTTTCGGCCAGCTCCCGCATGAGGTGATCGGCTAGTTGGCGGGTGGCCTGCAGGCTGCGGGCGTCTTTGGTGAGGTCGTAGTAAGCCAGCAAACCCAGCATACAGTATTTCCGGCCCCAGATGTCCCACTGTTCGAGGTGTTTGTCGGGGGCGTAGTTGCCGATATAGCCGTCGGGGGTCTGGGTGGCCAGCAGCCCGGCTACGGCTTTGTCCAGCACGGCTTTCAGGCGGGGTTCCGGACGGTATCGATACGCCTGCACCGCCGAGGTGAACCACTTCCCCCAGAACTCACTCTGCCATTTGCTGACTTCGGTACGACTCCGAAACGGCGCGATCAGATGATCGACGTCCTGCCCCAGAATCCGGTGTTCATACGACGCATCCAGCCGACGGCCCAGGTAGCCTTCCACCCAAACCGCATCAGCCCACCTAAGTTGATCGACCACGACCGGACTCACCCGCGGCTGCGCCGATCCGGCACGACTGCCAACGATCAGCCCCAACACCAGCACCCACAAAGACAAACGCATAGCAAACAGTATAAGACAACCAACGAGACCAGTCCCTACGTCAAAAGCGCCCGGTACCATCAGCCTACTTTACGAGTATACCACTGCGTTCACCAGGGGACGCACCCCCACTTCACCGTGGTCCGTGTCCGCACCGGGACGCGCAGTCGGACCACACAGGCGTCAGCAAAACCATCCGGACAGATGGTCCGTGCGATTATGCCGAAACCCGGCCGGGTTCAGGAATTTTTGTTGGCGTCGGCAATGAGGCTTTCTTCGCCCCAGCCCTCATCGATACGCAGGTCGGGCGCACTCCGGTCGGCCTGGATGACCCGCTCCAGTTCTTCCATCGACTCGCGGGCCGCGCTGACGTACTCGTCTTCGTTGCGGATGGCCGAGAGTCGTTTTAAGGTCCGCTCGTCGTGCGTAAAAAACGTTCTGGCGGCCCGTGTGGCTTCGTGGGCGCGGTAGCCGAGCAGCGTAAGCGCATCGACACCCAGCCGCAGACTCGTATCGAGCGTTTCGCGGTAGATGTGTAGCATACCGGCGTTCATCAGGTCGTACGCATCGTAGCGGTTGGTAGACCGGACCAGGATGTGCAGATCGGGAAAATGTTTCTTGATCGTTTCGACCAGCTCGAGTCGTTTTTCGGGGTCGTTGATAGCAATGACAATGATCTTGGCTTTGCCCGCGCCCGCAATTTCCAGCAGGTCGTGTCGGCTCGCATCGCCGTAATAGACCTTGAAGCCCATCCGGCGCAGCCAGTTCACGTTGTCGCTGTCGATGTCGAGAACGGTGGTACCTACGTTGTTGGCCTGTAGAAACCGGCCTATGGTGTTGCCAAAGTGGCCGTAGCCCGCAATGATGACCGGGTTATCGCCGTCCTCCACGTCGCTCTCGCGGGTGTCGGCTTCCTGAACGCCCAGTCGGGGCAGCAGCAACTTCTCGTTTAGGAGCATGACCAGGGGCGTAAACGCCATGCTGATGGCCACTACCGCCGTCATGATATCCGTCAGCTCTTTGGGCAGGATTCCCTCCTGGGTCGTAAAGCTGAACAGCACGAACGCAAACTCACCCACCTGACACAGGCCGAAGCTGAAGATCAGATTCTGGTCGGTCGAGAGGGTAAACGCCTTGCCGATGCCCAGCAGCACCACCAGCTTGCAGACCATCACCCCCACAACCAGACCAAGGATCAGCACCGGATTGGCCATAATCAGGTCGAAGTCGATGGAGGCCCCGACGGCAATGAAAAACAACCCCAGCAGCAGCCCTTTGAAGGGATCGATATCGCTCTCCAGCTCATGGCGGTACTCGCTGTTGGCCAGCACCACCCCCGCCAGAAACGTACCCAGCGCCGGACTCAGCCCGACTACCGTCATCAGCACCGCAATACTTACCACCAGCAGCAGGGCCGTAGCCGTAAACAACTCCCGCATGTTGGTTTTGGCCACGATCCGAAACAGCGGGGGCGTCAGGTAGCGCCCCACGATAATAACGGCCGCTACGGCACTCAGCACCGCGATCGGCTGCGCCCAGGCGGGCAGGGCATCGAGCGGGGTAGCGCTCCCGTGAGCACTGCCTTCGGCACCGGTGGCGGGCGCCGTGGCCAGCAGCGGAAACAAAGCCAGCATCGGAATGACGGCAATGTCCTGAAACAGCAGCACGGCAAACGAGCCCTGACCGGCCGCCGTCTGCATCAGTCCTTTTTCGTTGAGCGATTGCAGCACGATAGCTGTCGACGACATCGACAGGATCATACCCAGCACCAGCGCCTGCTTCAGGTCGACCCCGGCCAGTACAGCCAGTCCCGTCACCACCGCCGACGTACCGGCAATCTGTATACCACCCATACCCAGAATCGCCTTGCGTAGTCGCCACAGGCGCGAAGGCTCCAGCTCGAGCCCGATCACGAACAGCATCATGACCACCCCGAATTCGGCGAAGTGCATGATATCGGTGCCTTCCTGCCCAATGAACTGCAGGCAGGCGGGCCCAATGAGCACCCCGGCCAGCAGATAGCCCAGCACCGAACCCAACCCTATTTTTTTGGCAATAGGGACCATAACAACCGCTGCGGCCAGATAGACCATAGCCTGAAAGAAGAAGCTTTCCTGCATACAGAACGAGAGTAAATGAGTGGCGTATTATATAGGCTGGCGGCTCAGATCGGCCAGCAGATCATTCATATATTGTACCTGTCCGCAGGCCTCGGGCGTGATACGCTCGTCGGCCAGGGCCGAGATCATCAGCCGGAACTCCTCGCTGTAGGCCAGCAGCTGCTCGTCAGAAATCCGGTGCGTCTGGTGAATGACGAAGGGCGGCAGGTAGCTCATGTTACAGCGAACGGCCGTCTGATCGAACGGATACAGCAACTGGTTGATCGTATAGCGGTTAAAGCCCGTAGCGCTGTAGGCTTCCCGGCTCCCTCCGCACGAAATGACATTCATCATTTTTTTCCCTACCAGCGCCCGGCCCTGCGAGCCGTAAGCCCAGTTGTGTTCCAGCACCAGGTCGAACCACTGCTTGATAATGGCCGGGCTGCTGTACCAGTAAAACGGGTGCTGGAGAACAATAATGTCGTGGTTCAGCAGCAGCCGCTGCTCCCGGTCCACGTCGATATACAGGTCGGGATATCGTTCGTACAGGTCATTGATAGTGACATTATTCAGGTTGGAACAATGTCGGATCAGGGCGGCATGCACCCTGGATTTGCTCAGGACCGGATGGGCAAACTGGATTAACACTCGTGCCATACTGTCAAACGCTACATAGAGGATCTGTTGGCTACACAACCCGAGCCCGCTTCAGATAATTCATCTGCCCGCCCGACAAGCGCAACCGGGCGGCTCTCCCGATCAGCAGCCGCTCAGCAGATACGGGTTTCTAACGTAAGCGCGGACCAGGCTCCTGGCCAGTGAATTATAGCCTGCCGTTCAGGAATTTAAAGCCAGCGCCGAAAACAACCTGCGCCGGAATAGCTATTATTAAAATTTTTTAGAAACTATTTGTACCTTATGGACGCAAACGACATATCGTATAAACCTCCATGAAAAACTCGCTTCTTGTTCTGGCGCTGCTCGTCCTGTGCCGCATCGGGTACGCCCAGTCTTCGTCCGGTAAATCATACGTGATCATCGGGTATGTAACCGATCAGGGCTGGACCAAAGAGCAGATCAACCCGAACAAACTGACCCACATCAATTACGCCTTTGCCGTACCGGCCCAGAACGGCGAACTGGCCCCCCTGACCGCCCGCGACTCGGCTAATCTGGCAGCCCTCACCTCGCTGCGCGCCATCAACAAAGACCTTAAAATTCTGATTTCCATCGGCGGCTGGGGCGGTTGTAAATACTTTTCCGATGTGGCTCTGACCGACCAGGCGCGCCAGAAATTCACGAACAGTGCCGTATCCCTGCTCCGCAAACACAAGCTCGACGGGATCGACATCGACTGGGAATACCCGGCACAGGTTGGGGCCAACAACATTTATCGGCCAGACGATAAACAAACCTATACCCTGCTCCTGAAAGCCCTGCGCGATGGGCTCGACCAGCAGGGCCAGCGGGATCAGCGCACGGGCGCGAACCACTACCTGCTGACTACTGCTACCGGCGTCGATACGGCTTTTGTAAACCATACCGAGTTGGGCAAGGCCCAGCAATACCTCGACTACGTCAACATTATGACCTATGACATCTACCACGGCAATGACAAAGTAACGGGCCACCACAGTAACCTTTACCAGTCGAAAAAAGGGAACCAGTCGCGCAACAGCAGCGCCGACGGGGTAGAGGGTCACATCCGGGCGGGGGTGCCGGCCAGCAAAATTGTGCTGGGCATCCCGTTCTACGGGCGGGGCTGGGCCAACGTAGTCAACAAGGACAACGGCCTGTACCAGCCCTCAACCGGTAAGCATTCGTTTATCAGCTACGACAAGCTGGTGGCGGATTACATCAACAAGAACGGGTTTGTTCGCTACTGGGACAAAGAGGCCATGGCGCCCTACCTCTGGAATCCGACCACCCACGAGTTTGTTTCCTACGCCGACGAAGCGTCGTTTGTCCCCAAGATAGAGTACGTCAAGACGAAGGGGCTGGCCGGGGTTATGTTCTGGGAATACCTCTACGACCTTCAGCAGGACAAGCTGCTCAATACCCTCACCGACGGGTTTATGGGGAAAGCAAAGTAGCCAACAACCAGCAGAAACCTCTGTCAAACAGGGCCTTACGCCCTGGTAGTGCCCGTTCGTACAATCACTATACCGACAGCCCGCGCTTTATGGCAAAGCGCGGGCTGTCGGCGTTAATTCCGGTCGATCAAGCACCATAACCAACCGTTTGGACCACCGGGCAAAACAGATGAGGCCGGATATGTTCGCGCTGCGGTCTTCGTTCTTTATACCGGTTTGTCCGGGCGTTGACTTTGTCGACTGCGCCGGTTTCAGGTGACGGAAAGGCTTCGTTACCGTACTTACTTATAGAATAGCTTCCTTTCAGTCCGCTCTGTCAATCGCAGTTTTTCGTTTTACCCATCCATGCGTTTTCTCGTTTTGCTATGGCTAACGACTCTGCTGACGCCGGTAGCCGCTCAGACACCAGTTATTCAGCTTACACCCTACGCTACGGGCCTTTTTCATCCGGTCGATCTGGCCGCTATCAACGCCAGTACATTTTTGGTAGGCCAGGCCAACGGCCAGGTCCGGCTGATCAGCAACGGCACCCTGAACCCAACCCCCTATCTCGACATTGGCAACCTGGTGCAGGATCTGGAATACAACGGCATTTTCGGCCTGTGTCTCCACCCCAACTACGCCAGTAACGGGTACCTGTACGTCCAGTATTTTCGAAAGTCCGATAAAGCAGGGGTGGTGGCCCGTTACACCCGCCATGCCACCGACCCCAACCGGGCCGATCCGGCATCGGCGCTGATTATCCTGACCATTCCCTATCCGGGCGAAGGACACCGGTCCGGGCGAATGGCCTTCGGCCCCGACGGCTACCTTTACATCACCACCGGCGATTCGGAGCGGGGCGACCGGGGCTCGATCGGCGACCCGAACGGCTACGCGCAGAACCTGCAGAGCCCCTTCGGCAAACTGCTGCGTATCGATGTCAACAGCGGCTCGCCCTACGCCATTCCGCCCACCAACCCCTACGCCAGCCCGACCGATGGCGTGCCTGACGCTCTCTACGCCCTCGGACTGCGAAACCCCTGGCGGTGGAGCTTCGACCGGCTCACCGGCGACCTCTGGATTGCCGATGTGGGGCAGGACGGCTGGGATGAGCTCAACTTCATGCCCGCCGGCGCTTCCGCTCCGCAGAACTACGGCTGGCGGTGTTACGAAGGGTCGCATCCCTACATCAGCACCGGCTGTACCAATACGGCTTCGTTCGTAACGCCCCTGCTCGATTACCCCGCCTACAACAACAACGGCAACAGGACCGCGTCCATCACGGGTGGTTTTGTGTATCGGGGCAGCCGTTACCCGTCGCTCTACGGCTGGTACGTTTACGGCGACTGGTCGCAGGGAACCATCTGGACGTTGCGCCGGAACGCGGCTACCGGCACCTACCAGAACGTGACCCAGGCGGCTACCGTAGCGGATCTGGTTTCGTTCGGCGAAGGTACCGATGGGGAGTTGTACGTACTTTCGTTCCAGTCAGGCACGATCTACCAGATCGGAACCGATGCCATCAGGAGTGTACAGTCCGGCAACTGGCACGACCCCGCTACCTGGGACTGTGGCTGTGTGCCTACATCCAGTCGCGATGTGATCATCGCCAGCAGTCACCGGGTCACCGTAGCGCAGGTGGCCCCGCTGCGTTCGCTGGTGCTGCAGGGCGCCCTCGCCTTCGTCGCTGGTGGTATACTGACCTATCCCTGAAAACAGACCGGCACTAGCTCAGGATATTCCGGCAGAACTCGACGCATTTTTTCACCTCCGCCACCGAGTTCGACCCGGCCGGAATCTGATATTCCAGCTCAACCGTGGCCGGAAAGGTGTATTTCTGTTCGCGCATCAGTTTCAGCACATCGGTCAGAGGAGTATCGCCCTGACCCCAGGGCAGATTACCTTTGCCGTGCGCCGGGGTTTGCCGGTCTTTGATATGCATACTGGCAATGCGGTCGTGTTTTTGCCGGATCAGGCCCAGCGGGTCGGGCTGACCAGCGGCCAGGTAGTGACCCAGGTCGAAATTCATCGCATTTCCCGGCGACTGCGCCAGGGCGGTGTCCCAGAATGTGGGGGTTTGCTGCTCGTGACCGTGGTATCCTACGCGTATTCCATGTTTTTGGGCCATCTGCCCCAGCTTGAGGGTATGCGCATCGTTGGCCGGATGTTCGAGGGTAACCTGATTAGCCCCCAGTGCTTTGGCCGCCCGCATACCGTAATCGATCTCACCATCGCTGCTCTGCATACCGAAGGCATCGGGTTTGAAGCCGTAAATAGTTACCCCCGCCTGTTTGTACATCTTCCGCATCTGCTCAAACCTGGTCATCGGTGCCGACAGTCGCCACTTGGCCATCTCAGCCCGGTAGGCCTTCATCTGGGTTTCAGCTTCGGACAGCGTTTTCTGCTCGTCGTCGGTAAGGGGCTGGTTTTCCCGACGCTTCCGCATCAGGGGGAACACCGATCGCATGTCGACCGAGTTTTTCGGCGCGCCGACGAACGACTCGGCCGGGCCGCCCATCAATTCGATAGCGCTGATGCCCGAGTCGAGTACGTATTTGAGCGTAGCCTCGGCGCTCTGATCGGGCATTTCCCGGAACGAGTAAGTAATCACACCAATCTGCACCCCACCCATCATGGAGTTAGGTTTATCGCCCAGGCTCCGGATGAGGGCAGGGGCTCCGAACAATTTACTGCTTCCTATCACCGCTCCCGAAACGAGAGTGGCAGTTGTGCCCAGAAAGGCTCGGCGTGTTTGATGCGTTTTCATGATAAGGGTTCCTGGTTTAGTAATCGGTTTGCCGCTAAAAGGCCGGTCCTATGATGCACATACTTTCACGACCCCGCCCGAGCCTTTTACTTGCGTAATAACAGCCGTCCGAACAGCCTATGTGTCCCAATACACGAACAGCCACGACGGGGGTATACATGGCAGAACAGTAATCTATCCGTTCAATAGATCTTATTGACAACAAGTTTACAATAATTAATATTTGTACATAATATATTACTTTTTGAATTTTTCTTAAACCTCTAATTAACCAAATCATGGCAGCAGGAATTAACATTGGTATTACAGCGGGGCTGGAAAACCAAAACCCACAGGTTAGTGCATCGGGTACAATTATGCACATCATCACCGATGCCGAACGGGCTCAGTTCGGTATTACCGACGGACCGTTGAAGCAGGCGGTGGCGGCCTATTTTGGCCAGGCTCCCGACGATGCTTTTCTGCACAGCCCTACCCCCTGGGGCGACCTGTATGCCACCTACGGATGGCCTCAGGTGCAAACGGTGCTGTCGGTGCTCAACGCCCAGATACTGGGCATCACCTCGCAACCCGTCATTGTCGGGACGCAGGAGTTCAGCAACCACAGTAGTGTTCGGGGTAGCTTTACGGTAGGCGTTTCGCAGTCGGTGACCGACACGGTAGAAACCAACTGGTCGAACACCTACGGCTTTGAAGTAGGCCAATCGATCAGCTACGGGATCAACATTCTGGGGGCGCAGGCCGAAGGCGAAACGTCGTTCTCGTTCAATGCTTCGTTCGGGCAGGGCGGCTCTGAGAGCAGTTCGACCACCATGGGCAACGAGCAGGCCGTTACGGTCGAGCTGGACCCCGGCCAGAGCGTCATTGCCCAGCTGTCGGCCAGTAAAGGGTCGATGCAGGTGCAGGTGCAGTATCAGGTATCGCTCACCGGCGTTACGGCCGTGAACTACGGCGGCACCTTCAAGGGGCATCACTTCTGGGCCTTACCGATCAACAACGTGATGCAGGCTGCCAATTTGCAGACTACCTACCAGATAACCGAGACGATAGAAATCGGTTTCTTTACCAACGGTAAAATTGAGCTGGTAGACCCGTCTACGAAGCATGTTCTCGAGACGCTTGACCTGACTACGCAGTCGGCCGACCTGGTAGCTGCCTGAGCCAGCACCGGTGCGCTTTCTCCTTGGGAGAGACATGACCAGTCGGTCAGCACCCAGCGCGTCTGAACTGTTGTTCAGACGCGCTTTTCTGTTGCCGGTCTACCGTAAGTAATGAACCCCCTTTCCACTAATCCACCAGTTTCCAGCCATCCGGCCTCATAAAAAGCCCTTATGGCAGGGGCGGCCTGTAAAAGAGAAGTTCAGCTATCTGTTTTTCCTTACGGGTTTGTCAGGCTGATGGCATAGCCCTACCTCACCCTGTTTACCAAACCCGGATCAGCTCCGGTAAAGACATTCAGCCCCTTGCGTTACAAGTACTCCGCAAAGCACTAAGCCGGCAGGCTACCAGACCTCCGGTAGCAGCATTAGCCAGCGTTCATTTTTGAGCAGGGGCAGCAGCAGGCTCAGTCAACAGCATCAGCAGTATCGAAGCCTGGAACGACTACCGTTGGCCGGGTATACTGAACGTGCCCAATTCGTTGCAGGCTCCGGCGGCCACCGGCATTCGCCCCCTCGGGCTGATGTACCCCGAAACGGAGTAGCAGACCAACAATACCGAAGCCGCCAAACGGGGGGATGACGACATCAGCACCAGCCGTGTCTGGTGGGACAATCCGTAAGCAGGCCGGGCTGGTGACGAGACAGGTTTTTTCTTCACCATCCTGCTACACTGATGGTTACAGATCGTCGAACGTCATTGTACCCATAACCCCCTGTTGTTCGAACGCGTTGATGATGTTTTCTTCCAGCGGGGTACGGCGCACAGCTGCGTTGGCCCGCCAGAAAGCAGGGTTGTATGTAACCCGTTGAATGGCTTTCAGGTCTTCAACATGAATATCGACCCGTTTAAAAGCCGATCGGGCTACCGTGGCGGTATTGCTTAGGTCATTCATCAGCAAAAATCCCTGAATACGGTTGGTGCGGGTCTGGCCGGTGGCTTTGACGAGTTGCTCGAAGGTTACCCCTACCCGGATGGCATTCATGAAGTTACCGCCCTCCCGCTTCACATAGTCGACCGCTAGCGTATATACAAAGTTGCGGGTCTGCACCTTGTCGGTGTTCATGGCCGCGCCCAGGCTGTTGGGTATCGTTCCCTCCAGCTTTACCAGGTCGTGGGTAGTCATGTTGATGAACACCTTACCGCTAAAGGCCGGGTTGGCGTACCCCTCGCGCACCTGGCAGTCCAGTTCCGCAATTGATTCGCCGTTGGGCTGAATCAGCACATCGGCCACCCGCACGTCGTACAGATCAACAACGTCGGCCCGCATCGGAAGCAGCACCCGACCGGCCGAGGGGGCTCCTTCACTCACCGCCTTCTGACCCAGGATCAGGTACGAAAAGTTGGAGAAGTGGTAATACATTTTTTGCGCGTCGGAGGGTAGCCGGGCATAACGGGCGTTGGCAATCTGCACCCCTTCTACTTTGACTGGCGAGAGTTTTACGTTGTAGATTACCTCCTGAATTTCGGTGGGTTGTTCGCCATTCCTGGTCAGTTGCCGATAAAAGGCTTTGCCATAGGCCAGCTGCTGGCTGGCCTGTATCTTCGCTACGGCCTGCCGTATCAGTACATAGCCCGCATTGCTTACGGTTACGGCCGCCAGCTGATGAACAGCGGGCTTTAGCTGAATACGTTGGTGATCAGCCGGTGCTGCGACCGTAATGGTATCAGTCTGGAAACTGACGTGCGACACGATCAGCTGCGCCGGTATCGGTCCGGCAGGCAGCTCGAAGTCGCCGTTCTCATTGCTCAGCGTACCCTGCCCGGTAGCAGGCCAGTACAGGGTGGCAAAAGGAATGGGTTGCTGACTGCTCTGGTCCAGCACCGCTCCCCGGATCGTTTGTCCGGCTGTTGAGGTACTGATCAGACCCAACAGCACCAGCAGGCCATAAACCGCATGTTTCATCATAGTTCTGGTACAAAGAGGAGCAGCCAGTTACGGCTGCTCCTCTGTTCTTTTCGAATTCATGTGCCCTGCCCGTAGTGACCGCAGCAGGACAGGGGCCAATCTATGCCCTAGAACGTAACGGTAGCCGTTCCTTTTATGGTGGTTCCGTCAGGACCATCTTCTACCGATCCTGACAGGGACCAGGCATTTTCGAGCCGCTCTTCCAGCTCTTCAACCTGAAACATAGCAACTACCATTTCGTTTTCTGACTGGGCATTGAGTTGGTCAACAGTTTTCATAAGAACAAGGAATTGAAAGAGTTATGGGAGCGGTTCGGTTGCCGGCTGCTACTGCCCCCGTTGAGCAGCAGCCGGATTTCGTCAGGACAGGCGCAACGCGCGGACTACCATTGTATCGCGCAGGTTGAGCTGTCTGATTCGCAGAAAAGCAAATCGAATGAGCAGGATGTAGAACAGGAGTACGGTCAGGTACTTGCGGCTGATATCCGTCCAGGCAAGCTGACCATCCATGGCTTTGTTGAACAGATGCCAGACGATGGCCGGAAAATGCAGCACCGTTTCCCGATGTACGATGAACGTATAGAGCATGATACTTCCCCAGAGCAGCGTATTGAGCAAGGCATAGGCAAACAGGCCCGTGTGCCGCAGGGGCGTCTGCCGCAGGGTTAGCAGCGGACGCGTCACAAACGCTTTCAGGGCCGGCCATCGGGTACCGCGCTGAAACGTGTCATTGGCTTTTTGCAGCAGGTTGGGGGTATTGGTCAGGTCAGACAGCACCCAGTAGCCATCGAACCGAACAAAGGGATTGAACTGCCAGGCAACCATAGTCACCACCGTCAGCGCCACGGCCAGATAGGTTTCGTTTCCCGTTAGCCAATAAACCAGGGCCAGGATCGAGGCATAGAGTACTTCGTTGAACACCCCCGCCAGATTGGCAATGATCCGCCGGGATCGGTTGGCCAGCCAGATCTCTGTTATGTCGGCATACATAACCGGCATGATAAAGTAAAACCCGAATCCTACCCCCCCATGTTTCAGACCACAACGGGCACAGGCGCCAATGTGGCCCAGCTCATGAACGATCATGGTGGCATAGAGCAGCCCCAGATACAATCCGTAATTGGTTTTGGCCAGCACATGATCCGGAGCCGCCACCAGATAAACAACCGGCACCACCGAGGCACAGATCAGAAAAGCGATCCAGAACACGGCAGGGTCGTATAGCCACTGAAACGGCTTCGACAGCGCATGCACCAGCCAGGCAGGCATAAACTCTACTTTCAGCTTCAGGTAATTACCGGTCAGAACCGGCCTGGTGGGCACCTCGTCGTTGACCAGCACATTGTACCCGCCCAGCGATTTGGCCAGCACCGCTTTAAACTGCTCCAGGTCCAGGTTAAGCCCAAACTGGTCGTCAAAAGCCTGTTTAGCCTCGCTCAGACCGGGCGCAGTAGCCAGGATGTTATATAGCCTGAAGGTGGCTTCGTTTACGAGGAAGTTACGCCCTTCGGCAGAGTGGATAACCCAGTTACTTTTATCGAATTCATGGATGCTGGTTCCGGGTGTAATGAGCATGATGGTTCGGTATTGAGGACCACAAAACGGCGTAACGCATTAAGTACAGTACTGGTGGTAAATACACGGGCATGATCGTCGACCAGTGTGTTGACGCCGAATGAGCTGTGGCGCCAGTGCGACACCGTGGCCGGATCGCGTACGTTCGTAGCGGGTATTCGTAAAATTCGTCCCGTTTGCCAGCTGCCATCGGCCATCTGGTTGTTCATCAGCCACTGTGCGGCCCCGTCTATGCTGGCCCGGTAGGCAAGTGGATCGGTAGCCAGCAGGGCTTTGAGGGCAATAGCGGTATAAAAAGCGTTGGGTTGCCCATCGGCAGGGTTGTTCCAGTACCCATCGGACTCCTGCTGCCGGGCAATTTGTTGTGCTACCTGACAACCGTACGACCGGTAAGCCCCGGACCCGGCGAAAGCCAGCGCCGAAAATGAGAGTGCATACACGTTACTGGTCCACCAATAGGCTTGCAGGCCCGTGCTGGCCAGCCGCGTAGCCAGGTACCGGCAGGTTGCGTTGTATACCGCTGGCAGGTCGGGCAGATCGGACAGGATATAGGCCGCTGCGGCTGTTACGCAATCATGATCAGCAAACCAACCCGCCACACTTGTCTGCGCATCCAGATCCAGGCGCTGCCGGAGTTGTATTTCATCGAGATAGGTGGTCCAGCCACCCCGCTCGCTGGTGAACGCCAGCCAGTTTTGTCGGAGTTCGGCCGGTACCATTCCGGTCAATCGCTGGTGTAAACCCACCAGAAAATTCGTAGAATCGCCATCCTGCAGGATGGTATCGTTAAAAGAACCCGTTGTCGATAGATGTCGGAGGGTCTTATCTAACAACGGGGAATCAATACCACAGTCGGCCAGCATGAAGGCGACATAAGCAGAGATCCACGTATCCCCCGCTCCTGCACTGGTCATAAAATCTGTCCAGCCGGTGTTGGTTCGGTTCGCCATCAGATAACCCAGGGCCGCCTGTATTGACTCATCCGCCCCGGAACGCGGCCGACGGAAGTGACTCTGAGTCGCTTTCAGCCGGGCTTTCTGAACCAGCAGACGCACTTCGTCACCGAAGAGTCGGGCCAGGCTCCTTTGTTTATGCAGATAGGCCGACAAATCGATAAGCTGAAGCCGATCGGCAATCCCGATAGCGGCCTGGTAGTGAGCCATGGCTTTACCAATCAGGTCGCTGGCCACCCCCGACAGATACAACTGTTTATGCAGCACATTGTGGTCGGAGCTGGTCCCTGGCCTACCGGCCAGCCGCTCATGAACCAACTGCTGGGCGAAGGTCCACTGCTGTTGCTCCATGTCGGTTTTGAAGTCGGAAATATCGTCCAGGTACTGAAAGGCAATATGAATGTGGCGCAGGCACGTTTCGAGGGGTCCGCTACCAGCCTGGCCGCCGTTCAGGGTCGATAAAGCCAGTAGCGCAGCGTAACAGACAGCCGACTTACCAGCAGCCAGCTGCTCATAGGTCTGTTCGGAAAAAGGCTGTCGGGTGTGAGAAACCTGTTTTTCGGCCAGTACCGCTTGCTCGTATTCATGTTTGTACCCAGCGAACTGTGGCCAGAACGGCGAACTCGTTGGAAACAGCGCAGCCAGTTCACGGATGGCCGCTTCATGAAGCTCGAACGTATACTTGAGCTGAGTAAGCTGTGCCAGTTTATCCTTATGGGCCGATGTATCGATTATATCATCAAACTCCAGCAGGAAGCGGAAATATAGATAACCCGCAAAAGAAACCTGCTCTTTCTGTTCGTTGGCAATACGTTCGAAAAGCGGGAGCAGGTAATCGATTAGATTTAAGTAAAAAATGTGCTTCTGCTGAGTTTTCTCCCTAGACAGAAGGGCTTTGGTACGTGTATCAACGGGTAGTGCCTCAATGCGTTCGGTAAAGTTTTTCCTCATTACCTAATCAGTTAAGATGCAACGTAATACTAACCACAAGTTACTAAATGAATCTATATCGACCCAGCCGCCTAAATAAATACTACATTCGGCGTATCTAAAGAGTGTTAGGTAAAATACTTGGCAATTATCGTATTTCCAAGAACACCTTATATTCTCAATTACTACCGATACGCTTACGTATTACTCCCTAATCTACTGAAAGACCAACCAATTACGCCTTTATGAAAAAACAAGCCAACTTCTACATCCTTACTAGACACTCACTCCAGAAATTAGTTATCTAAATTTAATTTCTCGAAGAGTATCATCAGATCCTGAGATGTTAAATATATGTTTTTATATATCATTTGTAACCGGTAATTTATTGAACGGATAGTCACCTATGGGTGCGCAAAAAGAAAGCCAGGCACTTTCATGGGTACTCATCTTTTCAGCCATTCATCGACCACGCCGACGAATTCAACCGCAAGACCGATGCGTTTTTCCGATCGGAATACTCAATTTTGCGCCATTTAGCCACCGAAAACAGGTCTCAGGCTTATGAAACACCCTCTTCAGATTGGCGTAACCGGCGGCATTGGCTCCGGCAAGAGTATGGTTTGTCGGGTATTCAAAGCCCTGGGTGTTCCGGTATACGAAGCCGACGAACGGGCCAAATGGCTTACCGAACACGATCCCATCCTGAAAGCCGATATCAGTCGGGTGCTGGGCCCGCTGGCTTACGACACACAGGGGCGTTACAATCGGGCCTGGGTGGCCACGCAGGTGTTTGCCGATCCGGCGCGGCTGGCTCAGTTGAACGCCGTCATTCACCCGCGGGTGCTGTCCGATACGGTGGCCTGGGTTGGTCAGCACGCCAGCCAGCCGTACGTGATCAAGGAAGCCGCCCTGATGCGGGCCGCGGGCGATGGTAATTCGCTCGATAAGGTAATTGTGGTCCAGGCTCCGGTAGCCGTACGGATCGAGCGGGTCCGCCAGCGCGACCCGCACCGCTCCGACGACGAGATTCAGCACATCATCCGTCGGCAGATCAGCGACGACGAACGGCGACAACTGGCCGACTATGTACTCGATAACGACGAGAGCCGGTTACTGCTCCCCCAGATTCTGTCGTTACACGCGGTTTTTTCGGCCCAATCAGCGGTTTAACCACTTTGCCGGCGTAAGTTGAGGAATATTGCCCCCTGCCTTCCGGCTTAAACAGATCGTCTACCCCAACCAGACAACACCGCATTATACACCAGCCTACCGGTACACTGATGAAACAAACGCTACGTATTGCCGCTGCCTGCGCGGGCAGCTTCCTGCTGGGCGCCTTCGTGATGGCCCCCGATGAACCCCGAAAACCGATCACCGCTGAGATGGCCGACATAGCCAGCCGGCTGTTTGGCCTCGATTTCACGGCAGCGGAGCGCGACTCCATGCTGGCTAACCTCAACGACCAGCGTGCCGATTATGACGCGCTCCGCAAGGTTGATCTGCCCAATGAGGTAGCACCGGCGCTGTATTTCAACCCCCAGCCAACGGGCTTCAAACTACCCACCGGTCCGTCGTCGTTCAGTGCATCGCCCGCCGGTAAGCTTACACTGAACCGTAACGATCTCCCCTACTATACCATCGGCCAGTTGGGCTACCTGCTGCGGACCAGGCAGATGACGTCGGTCGAGATGACCACCTTTTTCATTGAGCGGCTCAAAAAATACAACCCAACGCTGTTCTGCGCCATCACCATCACCGAAGACCTGGCCCTTCAGCAGGCCCGTCGGGCCGATGAGGAGATTCGGCGCAACCGGTTTCGGGGGCCGCTACACGGTATTCCGTACGGGGTAAAAGATCTGCTCGCCAAACGGGGGTATAAAACGACCTGGGGCTCGGTACCGTATAAAGACCAGACCATCAACACCGACGCTACGGTAATCCGGAAGCTCGAAGAAGCAGGTGCCGTTCTCTGCGCCAAGATGGCCGTGGGTGAACTGGCCTGGGGCGACGTCTGGTTCGGTGGTATGTCGCGCAATCCGTGGAAGCCGGAAACGGGGTCGAGTGGTTCGTCGGCGGGGTCGGCGTCCTCGGTATCGGCGGGTTTGTTCCCCTTCGCGATCGGCACCGAAACGCTGGGTTCCATCGTGTCGCCTTCCACGGTCTGCGGGACAACGGGCCTGCGCCCAACGTTTGGCCGGGTTAGTCGGTACGGAGCCATGGCACTGAGCTGGAGCATGGACAAGATCGGTCCCATTGCCCGAACGGTTGAAGACTGCGCGCTGGTGTTCAACGCCATCTACGGCCCCGACGCCAACGACCCGACCGTGGTGACGGCTCCGTTCCGCTATGCGCCCCTGGCCTCGCTACAGGGCGTTCGGATCGGCTACGTGCGTAAAGCCTTTGCCAGCAACTACCCCAACCGCGCCAACGACTCGCTCACGCTGGCGACCCTGCGTCAGCTGAAGGCAGAGCTGGTTCCTATCGATCTGCCCGACGACGTGCCCCCCGGCCGGATTTCGTTTGTACTGGGCGCAGAGGCAGCCGCGGCCTTCGATGAGCTGACGCGTTCGGGTCGTGATGACCAGATGGTCCGGCAGGTTAAAAACGCCTGGCCTAACGAGTTCCGGTCGTCGCGGTTCATTCCGGCGGTCGAGTACATACAGGCCAACCGGGCTCGTACCAAACTCATCAACGATATGGCCAGCGTTCTCAAAAACGCCCGGGTCGACGTGTACATAGCGCCCACCTACGCAGGCGGCAACCTGACACTGACCAACCTGACGGGCCATCCGTGTGTGGTACTTCCCAACGGGTTCACCAAACAGAACCTGCCAACCAGCATCACCTTTATGGGCCAGTTGTACGAAGAAGGCAAGCTGCTGGCCGTTGCCAAAGCCTACCAGGACGCCACCGCCTGGCACAAAAAACACCCGTTCCTGTAGAGACGCGAGGGCCGGGGCGCCGGTCCGATCGCGTCTCTACGAAACTTTTTATATTCCTACTAGTTTAGTAGAGAAATGTAAACAACACAACGTTATGAAGCGAATCATGCTGGTAGCCGTCCTGCTGACGGCTATGATCGGCTGCGCCCCCCGGGTAACGGTAGATAGCAACAGCCGCGTAAATTTCAGTAAATATCGAACCTATGCCTGGATGGATTCAGACATCAAAGCAGGCGAAAACCCCCTTTATTACAACCAGCTGGCCACCGAGAGTGTCGAGAACACCCTGAGCCGGGTGCTGTCGGAGAAAGGCCTGAAACCGGTTCGTTCCCGTCCCGACCTGCTGGTTGGCTACCATTTTTTCGTAGAAGATAAAACCCGCACCGTGGCGGCTCCCACGTCGCCGTTCTACGGCCCCTATCTGGGTTGGGGCCGCTGGGGCTATGGCGGCTGGGGACCTGGCTGGTGGGGCTGGGGCGGTCAGCAGTATACCCAGGAGCAGTACCAGGCCGGTACGGTCGTGGTCGACATGGTCGACACCCGAACCCGACAGCTGGTGTGGCGCGGGTCGGTGCAGAACGCCATTGGCGACCCCGCCCGGATTGCGGCTCAGCTGACCAAAGAAGTCGAACGTATCGCCGAGAAATTCCCGGAGCGGAAAAGTTAACCTTCGCTAAAGACGTTACCAACCATATAGTAAGTAGTCTCAAAAGCCGTTGCCGCCGACAAAAGCGACAACGGCTTTTTTGTGTGCGGCTTTGCCGACCGCCCAACCCGTATCGACATGATGACCACTGTACTTGACCTTGCTCAACAACGCCTGACTAAACCGGTTGTCGATCAGCTTGGTACACATCTGGGCGAAAGTTCGCAGGCTATCAGCAAGGCCGTGCTTGGTGCGTTACCAACGGTATTGGGCCAACTGACACACAGCCTGGCGGAGCCGGGAGGCTACAGCCTGCTAACCGACATGATAAAGCAGGTCAACCTGGTGATGCCCCCCGCCGGAGACCATGAGGCAGAAGACAGTCTTTTGGGGATGCTGAGCGGCAGCAGCGGTCAGCTGAACAGGTTGCTGGCAACCGGCTCCTCCATTACAGCCAGTCTCTTCGGCCCAACCGCCGATTTACTCATCAACTCGCTGGCGGAGTATAGTTCCGTTCGATCATCATCTGCCGCGGCAACCCTCAGCCTGACCAGTTCGGTCTTACTAAGTGTACTGGGCAAACAAACCGCCGACGAAAAAGCCGGCGAGCCATCCGTACTGACCCGCCCCGACGGCGGTAGCCTGCAGGCCGCCGTGCCCGCTGATTTTCTGATTCACCTGCGTACCATTCCGGGCCTGACATTTCTGGATAGCCCGGCCACTACTGCCGCCGAATGGACAGGTAGTAGTGACCGGGCTACGTCCGTATCATCAAACCGTTTGGAAGATGTACCGACCTATTTTCAGGTGCACCCACAGGAAAATAAAGGGGGAGGCCAGTGGCTACCGTGGCTAATCCTGCTCCTGGGCTCCGCTCTATTCGTTTTCACGGTCAGGGCCTGCCAGCGCGAAAACTCGACCGATCCCTCAACGACCGGGGCAGCCCATACCCGCTCGGTGCTACACTGCTGGATGAGCCCGGCCGACTACCACAACGTATCGGGGTACGCACCTTCATCGTGCAGCTGCCTGAGAGCGGCCTGAACCGTCGGCTTGTCGTCGGGGTAGGTCACTCCAAACCATTCTGACTGGCTTCGGAACACTTTGCAGCGGCCCGTTTCGGTCTGGATTAGATTGGTCATCACGGTTGGAATATAAAACTCGGCTTTGGGCGAGTCGATGTTGGCGATGGCGTAACTCTCGAACTGTTTCTGTACCAGCGGAAATACGCTGGGCTTGAACCCCCAGAAGTTCATCGACACCGGCGTATCGGGCGAGAGGGGCGTCAGGTCGTCGTTTTCCTCAAAAACAATCCGCCGACCGGTTCCGCCCTGCTCTTCCTGGTAAATTTTGGTCCGTTCGATAACCGATGCCAGGTGGCCATACGCATCTACCGTACAAACACCCCGCGAAACAGATCCATTTTCAGACAGCGTCTTCTGCACTTCGTAACCGACCATGGCGTGTAGATCATCTTCGGTGTCGGTGGCCAGAAAGTTGCCGATCAGCTGAAAGGCCTCAAGCCCGTAGAAGTCGTCGGCGTTGATTACGGCGAAGGGCGTAGTCGTATGCTCCTTGGCACATAACATGGCATGGCCCGTACCCCAGGGCTTGGTGCGCCGAACCTCCCCCAGCTCCTCGGGAACGTAAGCACCCAGCGACTGAATGGCGTAGTCTACCTCGATTTTTCCCGCTAATTTTTTCCCGAATATCTCGTCGAAGTCGTTTCGTAACTCCTCCCGAATAATGAAAACGACCTTGCCAAAGCCAGCCCGGATGGCGTCGAAAAGCGAATAGTCGATGATCGTTTCGCCATGTGGACCAAACTGGTCGAGTTGTTTGATTCCGCCGTAACGGCTGCCCATACCGGCTGCCAGAATTAAAAGGGTAGGTTGCATCAAAGTGGTCAATAGGGGCAACGCTGCGCGCTACCAGATGAATAGTATGCTTCTGGACTGAATGATTACACGGCCAAAGGTACAGAAAAGCCCCTTAGCCGCTTACGATGATTTGCCGCAACGGTATGCCGTCAGGAGACAAGCCAGCAAGAGCGCGTGGTTCATTCGGGCAATCCACTCGGGTATCTCCTGAGCTAAAACCGGCCAGAGCCGGGCGGTGTTTGTCTATTTCCCCTGCACATACCTCCAGATCATCTTTTTACAAAATTTAATCTGAACAATATGCAAGTTTTATAGTTGTTAGTATAAATTTGCGCATAACAATAGTTGTTATAACAACTACACTTCATCAACAAAAGCCCGACACTCCCGGCTGGTTGCTTATACTACATCAGCCGGGAGGGGTCGGCACCACCGATATGCCTTTCTATCACTCACTCGGTCAAATTCCGCCCAAACGGCACACGCAGTTTGAGAAGCCAGCTGGTCAGTCGGGCGGTCCGGGCGGCTTGTACTACGAGCAGCTTTTCGGCACGATCGGTTTCGATGGCATGTCGTCGCTCCTCTACCATGTTCATCGCCCAACGATGGTACGCGACGTGCTGGGCAGCGTAGACATGACGCCCAAACTGGCCGTCGAGAAAAACATCATGGCGCGGAAACTGATCGGGTTTGACGCCGAGCCAGCCGATCGCGATGATTACCTCGGCAGTCGGGTACCCCTCTTCGTCAACAAAGACCTGCTGGTTGGAGTAGCGGCCCCGCGCCAGTCGCTGACCGACTATTTCTACAAAAACGCCGACGCCGACGAGTTGCTGTTCGTTCATCGGGGCACCGGAACGCTCCGTACGCTGCTGGGCCAAATCCGGTTCGGCTACGGCGACTACCTGGTCATTCCGCGCGGCATGATCTACCAGATTACGTTCGATACGCCCGAAACAAGGCTGCTCTATGTAGAATCGCACTCACCCATCTATACCCCCAAACGCTACCGAAATCACTTCGGGCAGATGTTGGAGCATGCTCCTTTCTGCGAACGGGATATTCGACGGCCTCAGAACCTCGAAACCCACGACGAGACGGGCGACTTTCTGATGAAGATCAAAAAGCAGGGCGCCCTCCACTCGCTGGTATATGCCACGCATCCGTTCGATGTAATCGGCTGGGATGGGTATAACTACCCCTACGCCTTCAACATCCAGGATTTTGAACCGATAACGGGGCGGGTCCACCAGCCCCCGCCGGTCCACCAGACCTTTCAGACCGACACGTTTGTCGTTTGTTCGTTCTGCCCGCGTCTGTACGATTATCATCCAAAGGCGATTCCGGCTCCCTATAACCACTCGAACATCGACTCCGACGAGGTCATCTATTACGTAGACGGCGATTTTATGTCGCGCAACGACATTGCTCCGGGTCATATAACGCTGCACTCCGGCGGTATCCCTCATGGTCCCGCACCGGGCGCGATGGAGCGAAGTATCGGCAAACGGGAAACAGTCGAGTATGCCGTGATGGTCGATACGTTTCGCCCCCTGATGCTGACCGAACAGGCGCTCCGCATCGACGATGGAAAGTACTACCAATCGTGGCTGGACGATTAGGGGAGGCAAGAGGTGGACTGACGCATAGAGGAGCTGGCTGACCAAACAGTTGCTAAAGCACGAGAGACGCGAAGGCCGGGGCGCCGGTGCGATCGCGGCCCTACATCACATCAACAAACGATCATGGAAACACTAGACTATGTAGAGACGGCTGCGGCTGTTGACTTTCTGCCACTGAATGGTACCGATTACCTCGAACTGTATGTGGGCAATGCCCGGCAGTCGGCCCACTATTTCCAGACCGCGTTCGGGTTTCAGCCCGTGGCCCATGCCGGCCTGTCGACGGGACAACGCGACCGCGAATCGTATGTAGTACAGCAGGGTAAAATCCGGCTGGTGCTAACCTCACCGCTCCATGGCGATTCAGACATCGGGCGTCATATCGATCAACACGGCGACGGCGTTCGGGTCGTGGCCCTGTGGGTCGATAACGCGACGAAAGCCTTCGAGGAAACGACCCGACGCGGTGCCCGCCCGTTCCTGGAGCCCACCCGCGAGCAGGACGATAACGGGTATGTAGTCCGGTCCGGCATCCATACCTACGGCGATACGGTGCATCTGTTTGTGGAGCGTAACGACTACACAGGCGTGTTTCTGCCCGGCTACGAAGCCTGGAACCCGACCTACCGCCCGGCCGACGCGGGCCTGAAGTACGTTGATCATATGGTAGGCAATGTGGGCTGGAACGAGATGAACCAGTGGATGCAGTTCTACCAGGATGTGATGGGCTTTCAGCAGCTCGTCAGCTTCGACGATAAAGACATCTCGACCGACTATACGGCGCTGATGAGTAAGGTCATGAGCAACGGCAACGGCCGGGTCAAATTCCCGATCAACGAACCGGCCGAGGGTAAGAAGAAATCGCAGATCGAAGAGTACCTCGATTTCTACGGCGGACCCGGCGTTCAGCATATTGCCGTGGCCACCGATAACATCGTCGATACCGTACTGGCCCTCCGCGACCGGGGCGTCGAGTTCCTGACCGTACCCGATACCTACTACGACAACCTGGCCGACCGCGTTGGCCAGATCGACGAGGAAATAACCACCCTGCGCTCGCTGGGCGTACTCGTCGACCGCGACGACGAAGGGTATCTGCTCCAGATTTTCACTAAGCCCGTTTGCCCGCGCCCCACGCTGTTTTTTGAAATTATTCAGCGCAAGGGAGCCCGTTCGTTCGGAAAAGGCAATTTTAAAGCCCTTTTTGAAGCCATCGAACGGGAACAGGCGCTGCGGGGAACGTTATGATTTTAGCGGTCGAGTGGTTGGTGATCGAGTACCTGAACAACGGGGCGTTCTCACTCAATCACCAATCACTCCATCACTCACCAACATGATCCAGAACTATTCGACATACACCCCCGACGATCAGGCAGTCTGGGAGCTGCTGTTCCGGCGGCAGATGGAGCGGCTACCGGGCCGGGCCAGTCAGGCGTACATGGACGGGATTGTGGCTACGGGTTTTCCCAATGCCCGCATCCCCGATTTTGAGCGCGACCTCAACCCACGCCTGCTCCCCATTACGGGCTGGCGGGTTGTGCCGGTGCCGGGCCTGATCGGCAACCGCGAATTTTTCGAGCTAATGGCCGACCGTCAGTTTCCGGCCACTACCTGGGTTCGCAGCCGCGACCAGCTCGACTACCTGCCCGAACCAGACATGTTTCACGACACCTTCGGGCATGTGCCGGTGCTGACCAACCAGTCGTTCTGCGACTTCCTGGCCGCCCTGAGCCGGATTGCCCTGCGGTTTGTAGACCATCCCGAAGCTATCGACATGATTTCGCGGCTGTACTGGTATACCGTTGAGTTTGGACTCATTCAGGAGCCCGACGGACTGCGCATTTACGGAGGAGGTATTCTCTCATCGCCGGGCGAGACGATCTATGCGCTGGAGAGCGATGTGCCCGAACGCAGTCCGTACGATGTGGCTACCCTGCTCCAGACACCCTATATCATCGATCATTTTCAGGCCCGTTATTTCGTCATCGACTCCTACGAGCAGCTGTTCCACTCGGTACCTGAGATTGAGGCAACCCTGGAGGGGTTATTGGTTAGTTAGCCCGTTAGTGGTTAGCTTCGCGTCAGTAGCCGTCACGGATGGTCATTTGTCGGTTCGCAGCCGACAAGCGCCAGCCCGTTCGTGAGGGCCAGTGATCACTGAATAACCCAGTCCATGACCCATCCTTCCGATACCCGGGCCTACTTTTTTAAAATTGACACAACGATCAAGAAGATCCGGAATGCGCTGCAAAAACAGTTTAACGAAGCCGGTTTCGACCTGACCGTTGACCAGTGGGTGGTTATTGATCATCTGTACAGAAACCCCGGCATCAGTCAGAACAACCTGGCCGAGATGACGACGAAAGATGCGCCTACGGTTACCCGCATCATCGACCTGCTCAGCCAGAAAGGCCTCACCGAACGCCGGATGGCCGACGATGACCGGCGCAAGTTCCTGGTTTTTCTGACCGAAGCCGGGGCGGCCAAACACCGGGAGGTACTCCCCGTTGTATCGGCCATGCGACGAAAAGGCTGGGGCGAACTCAGCGAAGAAGACTATCAGCACTTCGTTCGCATCATGGATTCTATCTATCAAAATGTAAGTGAATGACGGGCCAAACCGGGGACTGATTCCAGCTTCATTCGGCCTGTTCTCCTCCTATGTACGGCATTTTCAGTTACGGCATCAGCAGCCCGCGGGTGGGCTATAAATACGGCAACCACATACTTGATCTGGAAGTAGCCGGTCTGCTGGGTTTTTTCGATGACCTCGGTGTCGATCCCAACGTGTTCACCCGCTCGGTCCTGAACGACTTCATCGCGCTGGGAAAACCGGCCTGGCAGGCCGTAGGGCAGCGTATCAGGCAGCTGCTGGCCAGCAACGAAGCGGGCCTGAACGGCGTTCGGGATCAGGTACTCATCGACGAAACACGGGCCAGACTCTACCTGCCGGTTCGGGTCGGTGATTATACCGACTTTTACGCGGGCATCTACCATGCCGAACATGTGGGACAGATGTTTCGCCCCGACGCGGCTCCCCTCCTGCCCAACTACCGCCACCTGCCCGTAGCCTACCACGGCCGGGCGTCGAGCCTGGTGGTATCGGGTACGCCCATCCGCCGACCGGCGGGTCAGCTCCCGACGCCCGATGGCCAGCCGACTTTCGGGCCGTCGCGGGCGCTGGATTTTGAGCTGGAGCTGGGGCTGATTATCGGCAAAAGCAATCCGCTGGGCGAACCCATCGCCGTCGATGAGGCCGAAGACTACATTTTCGGGATTACGCTCTTCAACGACTGGTCGGCCCGGGACATCCAGCGCTGGGAATACCAGCCGCTGGGCCCCTTTCTGGGAAAAAATTTCGGGTCGAGTATGTCGGCCTGGGTCGTACCGCTGATCGATCTGGAACCGTTTCGGGTAGCCGCGCAGCCTCAGGAGCCCACTCCGCTCCCGTATCTGCAGGGTACCCATCCATCATCGGCCTTCGATCTGGAACTGGAAGTCGTTCTGCACACCCCCGAATACGCCGACGGGATCATCATCAGCCGAACCAACGCCCGGTATCTGTACTGGTCATTTGCGCAGATGGTAGCCCATCATACCGTCAACGGCTGTAACCTCACCGTTGGCGATGTACTGGCGACCGGCACCGTGTCGGGTCCGGAACCGGGCAGTTATGGTTCACTGCTGGAGCTGAGCTGGAACGGCACCCGCCCGCTGCATTTGCCTGACAACAGCAGCCGCACGTTCCTGCTCGATGGCGACCGGATCAGCCTGCGCGGCTGGGGATTTTCGAACGGCCTTCGGGTCGACCTGGGCGATGTGCATGGCGACATACAACCCCCTCTATCGTATGACCACCATTAACCCCGCCGACCTTAAACCCCACGAGTTTTACCGGCTCCTGAACAGTGCCGTAGCTCCGCGTCCGATTGCGTTTGTCAGTACGGTCAGTGCCGATGGACACGTAAACCTGGCTCCGTACAGCTTCTTCAACGTATTCGGTTTCAACCCGCCCATACTGGTCTTTTCGCCCAGTCGTAACCGACACGGCCACAAAAAACATACGCTGCTCAACGTTGAGGAGGTGCCCGAGGTGGTTATCAACATGGTCAGTCATGCTATGGTTGAGCAGACGTCGCTGGCCAGTGCCGAGTTTGACCGACACGTCAGCGAGTTCACCAAGGCAGGTTTTACGGAAGCGCCCTCCGAACGGGTGCGGCCACCGCGCGTGGCCGAGTCGCCGGTATCGTTCGAGTGCGTTGTGCGGCAACTGCTGCCCGTCGGCCCGGACAATGACGCCGATGGACCGGGCGCTGGTACGCTGGTCATCTGTGAGGTTGTGCTGGCCCACGTACAGGACGGCTTTTTGAGCGCAGCAGGCGCCGTTGACCCGCACCGAATGGACCTCGTTGGTCGGCTGGGGGGCGACTGGTACGTTCGGGCGCAGGGCGATGCTCTCTTTGAAGTAAGTCGTCCGCAGATGGGTATCGGTATCGATCAGCTGCCAGCCGCCGTACGAAACAGCGCTATTCTGACCGGTAACGATCTGGGCAAACTGGGCAGCGTTCTCAGCCTGCCCACGCCCGACGAGGTCAACGAGTACCGCCTGTCGGGCACGCTGACCGAGCTTTTCAACGAAGCCCGAACCGGTTGCCAGTACCTGCCCGACCTGCTTCACCTCCGCGCCAGACAACTTCTCGCCCAGAACAACGTCCGCGAAGCCTGGCTAACCCTGTTGTCGGCCTGACCCACCCGATCAGTGGCCGCAGGCCCTGATCGTGGTGGAGCGGGGTGATCGGTGCGACGCAGGTCCTGATCGTGGTGGGGCAGTGGGAAAGTGCAACGCAGGCCCTGATCGGGGTGGTAGGGGTGAGAGAGAAAGTGTGAGTTGGTCTCTCTAACCACGGGCAGGGCCTGCGGCCACTGGCCGGGTTAGAGAGACCAACTCACATTTTCTCGTCCAGGAAATCAGAAAACGCTTCGCGGGTCATACCGGTGTGGAAGTCGATGTATGATTGGTGCCCACCGAACCAGTCGAGTACAAACTGGCGCTTTAGCAGAGTTGGTTTTGTTGACAGATGCGACTGGTAAGACGAATGTGGGTACGTGGTAAAATCTGAGACAAAACCGTGCTTCAGCGGGTTGCTGTGGATGTAAAAAACGAGCTGACTGAAGTACGTATCCCGATCGACCCACTCCCGATGAAAAGGCCCCTCAAATAAGCCGCCTGTCCGGCCCGTCAACGCGTTGACCGTTTGAGCGTGACTGTTGAACGCATGCCCCAGCAACCGGGATGGCTCCGATAGCTTCGTCCAGCCGCGCTCCGTGCGCCATCGTTGGCTATCTACTTCGTGCGGTTCTTTGATGCGGACCAGTATATGAAAGTGATTGTTTAGCAGGCAGTAGGCGTATGTATCGAAGAGTGGCTCCGTGAAATAGGCATAATCGTTCAGGAAAGACCGGTACAACTGAGGCCTCGGGAAGAGTGACGTGCCGTTGATACCCCGGTTGTAAATATGGTAGAACCTGCCTGGCTCCAACGGAATAACTTTCTCCATGTGTCGCAGTGAAGGAAAAGGCTTGGCAGTGCATACGAGCCACTGTCAGGACCTGCGGCCACTGGCAGGGCTCGTATGCACTGCCAGTGGCTCATATGGCCCCGCCAAAAAAATGACTCCAAACTGAGTGGACTACCCTGACAGGGCCTGCAGCCACTGTCAGGGTAGTCCACTCAAGACATCTTACCGTACTCAGACGGTGCGCTGACTGCTGAAGTTACCGAGCGTATGACTTTTGCCGGCTTATGACCCGAGCGCTGGGCCAGTAGATGGAAGGTTGGCGGGTGGCACAGTGTCTTAAAACCAAACAAGCGTTGACCAATCGGGTTCTGTTAGGTAGAGAATCTATGAACGCTATGAAACCAACGCTTATATCTGCCGCACTCCTGGCAGTTCTTTTGATAAACGTAGGCTGCGCATCCGACGACAGCACCAGCAAAGCCAATAAAGTCAACGAAGAACGCATCGATAAACAGGCGATTGCCATCAGCGAAGACGATAAAGACAAGGCGAAAGACGTCTCAAAAAGCCTCGTCGATCTGGCCAGTATGAGCATGACCGAATACGAGCTGAGCAAGGTAGCTTTTCAGCGAGCCACCAATCCGCAGGTCAAAGCGCTGGCCCAGCAGGCCATGAACGAACATCAGCAGTCGGAGCGGGACCTGCGGGCGCTGGCCCGTCAGCTGAACGTCACCCTGCCAACGGCTATGGCCCGGGAAGGCAAGAACCGGATCGATGACTTACAGGATGCCCAGGCAGGTACCGCGTTCGACATCGACTACCTCTCCGAAATGGCCAAAGTCAACGATAAGGCCCTCGACGTGGCCGACGATCTTGAAGATAACGCCCCCAACGACGCGGTAAAGGAGCTGGCCAAAAAGGTCCAGACCAACGACGGGAAGCATAAGGACCAGGCCAAACAGCTCAAAAATGTACTGGAATAACCACGCCCTGCGAAGACTGGCCTGTCTGCTGCTCACGGCGACGGTCCTGTGGCTGGGGGGCTGCTCGGCCCGGAAAGATAGTACGAAAGTGGCCGAAGCCACCAACGACAGCCTGATCGAACAGGTGAGGCCCGATCAGGAATCGCGTTTGCCCGCCGACTCCAAAGCCAATGCCAAAGACGTAGCTGAATTTATGGGAACCGTCGCAAACGCCAGCCAGACGGCCCGAACGCTCAGCGAACTGGCGCTGAAACGGACTACCGATCCAACCATAAAAGCCCTGGCCCAGCGGTCTGTCGATCAGGAACGTCGACACAAGGCCAGCCTCGACAGCGTGGCCCGGACCTACGCCATTGTGCTGACCCAAGCGTTATCGACGGATAGTGAATCGATGGTCAATGCGCTGCGGGACGAGAAAGCCGGTGCCGATTTCGACAAGCGCTACCTGCGCTACCTGGCCGATCTGTACGATCAGCTGGTTAGCAAAACCAAGAACCTCAACCAGAACGCCAGCAGCCCGACGGTTAAGAACCTGGCCCTCAGCATCTCCGCCCACGCCGACGACCTCATGACCGAAGCCGAAAAAGCGAAGAAGCAAGAATGATAAGCGATGAGTGGCGTAGCCCCCCATGTCCGTGAGGACAGTGACACGGGCAACTCCCCCACTCATCGCTCATCATTAAAATCAATATCCTCGGGCGGTGTTGTCGGCGCGGGGGTCGGATGCGCCTTCGTAGCTGCCATCGGGCCGAATCAGGACGCAGTCCATGCGTCCGAGGGTGTTGGTCATTAGTTCGAGCACGTAGCCCCGGTTTTGTAGCGACTGAACGGTGGCGTCTGAAAAAGCGCCATTCTCGAAGGTCGTTTTGTCGGGGAGCCACTGGTGGTGAAATTTCAGGGCGTTAACGGCCTGCTGCATCGTCATACCGTGCTC
This sequence comes from Spirosoma sp. 209, assembly GCF_002006735.1. Taxonomy (NCBI): domain Bacteria; kingdom Pseudomonadati; phylum Bacteroidota; class Cytophagia; order Cytophagales; family Cytophagaceae; genus Spirosoma; species Spirosoma sp. 209. The sequence goes on from NZ_MVEC01000006.1 coordinate 464,464, forward strand.
GATCACGTTCAGGATGGTCTGATATACCGATGTGATGATGGTAGACCCGCCGGGCGTACCGACAACCATAAACAGTTTACCGTCTTTTTCCAGAATAGTGGGGGTCATGCTCGACAGCATCCGCTTGTTGGGCGCAATGGCGTTGGCCTGATTGCCGATCAGCCCGAACATATTGGGAACGCCCGGCTTTACGCTGAAGTCGTCCATCTCGTTGTTCAGGAAGAAGCCGGCTCCTCCCACGACCACACGGCTGCCATACCCCCCGTTCAGGGTCGTCGTGATACTGACCGCACTACCGTCTTTGTCAACGACCGAGAAGTGGGTGGTTTCGAGGCTCTCGTAGCCCGGAATCGTGCCGCCCCGTACGGCTTTGCTGTCGGTTGCTTTGGCAAACGAGAAGTCGGTCCAGCGGCTGCGCAGGTAGTCAGGGCTCATCAGCTGCTGGGTTGGCACTTTTATGAAATCAGGATCACCCAGGAATTTGGCCCGGTCGGCATACACGCGCCGTTCGGCTTCGATCATCACCTGCACCGTGCTGTCGCGGTTCCAGCCCCACCGACGCAGCGGAAACGGCTCCGTAAACCGCATCAGCTGCACCAGCGCTACCCCACCACTCGACGTAGGCGGCATGGTGATAACGGTATACTGTTTATAGGCTGCCTTGATGGGCTCGCGCCAGACCGAGTGGTAGTTGCGCAGGTCGGCTTCGGTAATCAGGCCACCCCCGCGCTGCATCTCTTCGGCAACCAGCCGGGCCGTTTCGCCTTCGTAGAAACCCGCCCGCCCCTGCGCCTGTATGCGTTGCAGGGTTTGGGCCAGATCGGCCTGCACCAGCCGGTCCCCTTTGTGCCAGGTGAGGGTATCGGTCGGAACGGTGCTTTTCAGGAAATAGGTCTTACCGGGATTGATCCGGTTCAGGTCGTTTTTGATCCGATTGAGTCCCAGCGCATCGCGTTCGGTAAGTGCGAAACCCCGGGCCGCCAGATCGATAGCCGGCTGGAGCACCTGCGTCCACGACAGTTTGCCGAAGCGTTTGTGGGCTTCGACCATACCATCTACCGAACCCGGTACCCCGCTGGCCAGATGACCACTGATGCTCAACCCCGCCCGTACGTTACCGAGCGAGTCGAGGTACATGTTCTGCGTGGCCTGGCCCGGCGCTTTTTCGCGGTAGTCGAGCGTGTAGGCCTTGCCGTCGCGGTCGCGGTAAACCATGAAGCCGCCCCCGCCAATGTTGCCCGCACCCGGATATACCACCGCCAGCGCAAACTGCACCGCCACGGCTGCGTCGACGGCGTTGCCCCCCGCCTGCAAAATAGCCAGCCCGACCGCCGACGCTTCGGGATGCGCCGACGCCACCATGCCGTTACGCCCAATTACTCCCTGCCGATCCGAATAGAACGGCCTGACGGTCGGGTCTTCGTCGCGGTACTGGTAAACGCCCTGGCTTTCCTGAATACGGGTTGTCGATGCAGTCGTACCGGGCGACTGGGTTTTACAGGCCGCCAGCGATACAGCCAGCAGTAGAGCATGGGGTAGGATACGTTTTATCATGGAGCCAACAGGTTGTATGAGCATATTGGGACAATAACAAAAGAAACCACAGAATCCGTAGAAACCAAACCATGCCCTATTTCACAGCAAACGGCGTTCGCCTGTATTACGAAGACAGTCAGGAAGGACAAACGGCCTCCCCGGCGGAGACCCTGGTTTTTTCGCATGGTCTGCTCTGGAGCGGCCATATGTTTCACAAACAGGTAGCCGCCCTGCGCAGCCAGTACCGGATCATCACCTACGATCATCGGGGGCAGGGCCGCAGTGAGATAACCGCCGATGGCTACGACATGGATACGCTTTATCAGGACGCGGTAGCCCTGATCGAGGGGTTGTCGCTGGGCCGCGTTCATTTTGCGGGGCTGTCGATGGGGGGCTTTATCGGGATGCGGCTGGCGGCTCGCCGGCCCGACCTCATCCGGTCGCTGCTGCTGCTCGAAACATCGGCCGAGGGAGAACCCCTCGAAAACGTGGGCAAATACCGAACGCTCTGTACCGTAGTAAACTGGCTTGGCACCTGGGCCGTAGCAGGTCCGGTCATGAAGATCATGTTCGGCCAGACGTTCCTGAACGACCCCGCCCGCGCCGACGAACGACTGTACTGGACGAAGCAGCTGCGGCAAAACAAACGAAGCATCACCCGGGCCGTCAACGGGGTTATTGACCGCAACCCCATTCTGCCCGAACTGGGCCAGGTAACTGCCCCGACGCTGGTGGTTGTGGGCGACGAAGATGTAGCCACCAGGCCGCCCAAAGCGCAGCGTATCCACGAAGCCATTGCCGGATCGCAGCTGGTCATCGTTCCGCGCGCGGGCCACAGTTCGAGCGTCGAAGAGCCGGAAGCGGTTACCCACGCCATCCGCTCGTTCCTGGAATCGGTCGGTCCGGACGGCTCCCGATGAACCACTTATCCGCCCAGGCTGCGCATCCGTCCGAAAACCGTTGGTAGTCGGCTAAAGACGCCGTATATTCATACACTCGTTTTTTCCATCCGGCCCGCTCCGGCGGTTTGTCCTCTATACAACGTGCAGTTTATTCGCCAGACGTTCGAAAGTTTCCGGTTTGCGTGGCAGGCGCTACGCTCGAATCTGCTTCGTACCACGCTCTCTCTGCTGGGCGTTACGATTGGCATCTTTGCCATCATTGCCGTTTTTACGCTGGTCGACTCGCTGGAGCGTAACATCAAAGACAGTCTGTCGTTCATCGGCGACAAAGTCGTTTACGTAGAAAAATGGCCGTGGTCGTTCGGGGGCGAGTATCAGTGGTGGAAGTATTTCCAGCGGCCCGAGCCGAGCATGAACGAATACAAATTTCTGGCCGAGCGACTCGAAACCGCCCAGGCCGTTGTAGCGCTCGACTTTAAGGGACGCGTAACCATAAAGCAGGGGAACAACAGCATGTCGTCTCTAATTCAGGGCACCACCTTCGATTACAACAAGATTTCGGACGTGCCTATCGAACAGGGCCGTTATTTTACCCAGCAGGAGATAGACAACGCCCGCAACGTAGCCATTATCGGGTCCGACGTAGCCGACAATCTGTTTCCGGGTCAGGAGCCGGTTGGCCAGTCCTTTAAACTGAACGGACTCAACTACGTGGTCATCGGGGTTCAGGAGCGTAAAGGCGAAAGTATTCTCAACGTGGGGGGCAATCCGGATATCAAATGCCTGATTCCGATCGGCGCGTTTGCCAAGATGTTCCACTCCATCAACCCGAGTATCAGCATAGCCATTAAAGGGTACGACGACGACCAGGGACTGCTCGAACTGGAGAGCGAAATTCGGGGACTGATGCGTACCCGCCGGGGTGTGCGGCCTACGCAGGATGATAACTTCGCCATCAACCGGCCCGAAGCGCTGGCCCAGGCGATCGGCGGTATTTTCGGCGTACTGACCGTAGCGGGCTGGGTCATTGGCGGGTTCTCGATCCTGATTGGCGGGTTCGGCATTGCCAACATCATGTTCGTCAGCGTACGGGAGCGGACCAATATTATCGGCATCCAGAAATCGCTGGGCGCCAAGAACTACTTTATCCTCTTCCAGTTTCTGTTCGAAGCCGTGCTGCTGAGCCTGGTGGGCGGACTGGCGGGGATTTTCTTCGTGTATCTGCTTTCCTTCATGAATCTGGGCAGCCTGGACCTTCAGCTAACGGCTAGCAACATCATTCTCGGCCTGGGCGTATCGAGCGTGATCGGGATTCTGTCCGGTATCATTCCGGCCTTTTCGGCCGCCCGTATGGACCCCGTTATCGCCATCCGGGCCAAGTAAGCCCGGTTACCTGTTCGTCACGACCACGGTCAGCTCCTGTCGGCGGCCGGCGTCCTGGCAAAGCCAGGCATGCAGAGCCGGGACCTAGTGCTTTATTAATCAAAACCTTACCAATGTGGTTTAGGTCTATATGGGCTACCGATTTGGAAGCACCTGACTTTGGCTTTTATCTTCACGCCGGAATTACACAGCCGCATTCGGTTCAATTGGCTCTTTGATAGATCCGTTGGATATAAGCCGTCTGGACTTACCTACCGTATACACCGTAACGTAATGACTAAGCGCCTTCGATATCCTCGTTCTAACTAGTAGCTTTTACATGATTCTCATCGTTGATGACAGGCCAGAAAATATTCTCCCCCTCAAGAAGATTCTCGAACTGCATCGTTTTTCGGTCGATACAGCCGGTTCGGGGGAAGAAGCCCTGAAAAAAGTGCTTAAAAACGCCTACTCTGTCATCATCCTCGACGTTCAGATGCCAGGGATGGACGGCTTCGAGGTGGCCAATGCCATTGCCGGTTTTAGCAAAGCCCGCGACACCTCCATCATTTTTCTGTCGGCGGTCAACACCGAGAAGCGGTTTATCACCAAAGGCTATACCGCCGGGGGCGTCGACTACCTGACCAAACCCGTCGACCCGGATATTCTGGTGCTGAAAGTAAAGACCCTCCGCAAGCTGTACGAACAGCAGCAGGAGTTACGCACCATTCAGGATTCGCTCCGCAAAGAAGTCGACGTTCGCAAGCGCGCCCAGGAAGAGCTGGCAGCCCGGGTTCAGGAACTACAGACCGTGCTGGCCACTCTGCCGCAGATGGCGTTTACCATCACCCCCGACGGCCAACTCGAATACGTAAACGAACACTGGTTCCGGTACGCAGCCAGCCCAACCACCTTCCCCGACATCCACGCCGACGATGACATCTGCCCCGGCTGGGAATCGTGCCGCGATGCGGTTACCGAGTTTACCCGCGAGGTACGGCTCAAAAACGTCAGTACCGGCGACTACCGCTACCACCTGCTGCGCATTCTGCCGATCCGGCAACAGGACGTGCTGACCCGCTGGATCGGGACGTTCACCGACATTCACCCCCAGAAGCAGGCTGCCGAACTGCTCGAACAACAGGTCGAAATCCGGACAAACGAGCTGCTGCTCAAGAACGCCGAGCTGGAACGCACCAACCACGAACTGCAGCAGTTTACGTGGGTGGTGTCGCATGACCTGAAAGAGCCGCTCCGGAAAATTCAGCTCCTCAACGATACGATCAAGGAGAAATACCTCAAGGACAACGACGAAGCGGTTTCCTACCTCGACCGCTCCATTCGGTCGTCGGCGCGGATGTCGGCGCTGATCAACGACCTGCTGGCGTACTCGCAGCTGTCGGCCCCCGAACCGTTTCAGCCTACCGACCTCAACGACCTGCTCGACGACCTGCTGCTCGACTTCGACGATGTGATCAGCCGCCGGTCGGCGCTCGTTACGGTGGCGCCCCTGCCCGTTCTTGAGGTCATACCGACCCGCATCCGGCAGGTTTTCCAGAACCTGATCAGCAACGCGCTCAAGTTTTCGCAGCCCGATCAGCCGCCCGTCATCAGCATCTTCGGCGAGCGCATCGACCGGAAAGCCATCGATGCCGACCCGGCCGACGAGGGTCCGTTCTGCCGGATTGTCGTCCAGGATAACGGCATCGGCTTCGACGAGAAATTCCTCGACCGGATCTTTGTTATTTTTCAGCGACTCCACAGCCGCACCAGCTACGAAGGCACGGGCATCGGGCTGGCCATTGCCAAAAAGAACATCGACAAACACAACGGCCTGATCTCGGCCCGGAGCCGCCCCAACGAAGGCACGCGGTTTATCCTGGTCCTGCCGGTTAACCAACCCCACCGGCTCTCTGATTCCAGTTCACTGTAAGTCCCTTTTTATTTGCACACATGCCACCAACCTCAACGTCGAACTCGGTAATCCGGCAGCTACAGCTCGTTTTTTCCTTATCAACGCTGCTGCTGCTGATTAGCCTGACCGCTTCGTTCTACAGCATCCAGAAACTGATCAGCAACTCGCAGCTGGTCAACCGCACCAACCAGGTCCTGATTGAATCGGAGAATATTATCTCGTTCATGAAAGACGCCGAAACGGGGCAGCGTGGCTATCTGCTGACGCTCGACCCCCTGTTCCTGCAACCCTACGAGGGCAGCCGGCAGAAAGTACTGGCCAGCCACGAACGACTCCGCGACCTCACCAGCGACAATCCCGCGCAACAGAAAAACCTGACGCAGGCGAAAGGGCTGTACGAGGCCAAGTTTGCGCAGATGCAGCGGATTATCAACATGGTCGTTCGCAACAGAGAGTTCAGCCGGGATACCGTAGCCCGCCATCGGGAGATGGTACGCGGCAAGCAGGTGATGGATGAACTACGGGTCGTTGTGGAGCGGATGAAAGCCGAAGAAAACGCCCTGCTGCGCAACCGCACCCAGCAACAGCAGGTCTACATTACCTATACGCCCTTCCTGCTGGTTATATCGGCCATTATCTCCATGCTGATTACCGCCTTCACCTACGTCCGTATCAAAAAAGATATGGACGACCGGATTACCCGGCAGCAGGAGGCCGAAGAGAAATACATTGAAACGGCCGGGCGAATTGCCGTCATGGAAGACATTACCGAGAGCATTGCGGCTGGTAACTACGCCGTCAGAAGTCAGGATACCAAAGACGATGAGCTGGGCCGTATTGCGCGGGCGCTGAACCAGATGGCCGGCGCCCTCGAACAGACCTTTACCGACCTCAACGCCAGAAACTGGCTGCAGAGCGGAGCCGTCCGCATCAGCGACGCCATTCGGGGTGAACGCGACATCAACCGGCTGGCTACCCGCCTGATCGATACCATGGCCGACTACCTCCGGGCTCCGCTGGGTACGATCTACCTCCTCGATAACAACCTCACCTTCTCGCTGGCCGGCAGTTTTGCCGCCAAAAACGTGCCTGTCACCGTCAAATCCGGCGAAGGGCTGATTGGCCATGTTATCGAGCGCAAGAAAACGATGGTTATCGACAACGTACCCGCCGACTACAGCCGGATCAGCTCGTCGCTGGGCGAAGCGGTACCCAACACGCTGGTGCTGACTCCGCTCGTATACGGCGATACCTGCCTGGGCGTGCTGGAACTGGGCCTGCTGGACAAACCCGACCCGCTGACACTCGAATTTGTAGAAGCCAACCGCGAAGCAATGGCCATGGGCGTCAATGCCGCACTGGATTACGTCAAACTCCAGAATTTCCTCGAAGAAACCCAGGCCCAGGCCGAGGAACTACAGGCGCAGCATAGCGAGATGGAGAACCTGAACGCCGAGCTGGAAATGCAGGCCCAGAAGCTGCAGGCGTCGGAAGAGGAGCTGCGGGTCCAGCAGGAAGAGCTCCAGCAGACCAATACCGAACTCGAAGAGCGGGGCCTGCTGCTGGAAGAAAAGAACAACGACATCCAGAAAAAAGCCGACGAGCTGGAGCTGGCTACGCGCTACAAATCCGAATTCCTGGCCAATATGTCGCACGAGTTGCGGACGCCCCTCAACTCGATTCTGCTGCTGAGCCGCCTGCTGGCCGAAAATACCGAAGCCAACCTGAACGACGATCAGGTCGAGTACGCACGGGTCATCCAGTCGTCGGGCAACGGGCTGCTGGGGCTGATCGACGAAATCCTCGACCTGTCGAAGATCGAAGCCGGGCAGATGAAACTCGAATACCAGGAGGTAGCCCTGACCGACATCACCGACGAGCTGCAGGCCCTGTTCGGTATGCTGGCCCGCGAAAAAGGGCTCGACTTCACCATTACGACGGCGCCCGACGTACCCGCCCTGATAGAAACCGACCGGACCCGACTCGGGCAGATCCTGAAAAACCTGCTGTCCAACGCCCTCAAGTTTACGGCTACGGGCAGCGTGTCGCTGTCTATCGAGCGGGAAACGTCGCGGTCCAACGCGCTCTGTTTCGTGGTAACCGATACGGGCATTGGCATACCTGCCGAGAAGCAGCCGCTGATCTTCGAAGCCTTCCAGCAGGCCGACGGGTCGACCAAGCGCAAGTACGGCGGCACCGGACTGGGTCTGTCGATCAGCCGCGAGCTGGCCAAGCTGCTGGGTGGCGAGATCACCCTCCGGAGCCAGGTCGACGAGGGCAGTACCTTTACCATCCACCTGCCCATTTCGCCGAACCAGCCGGTCGGTTTGGCCAGCCCATCACCGGCCCAGCCCGAGCCAATGCCCAGCCCGGTAGCGACCCCGGCCCGACGCCCGGCCGCGGAGCCTGGCCGGTACATCAGCACCGTTATTCCGGAAGCCATCCCCGACGATCGGCACACCATTACGGAGCAGGACAAAACCCTGCTGATCGTTGAAGATGATACCAGCTTCGCCAAATCGCTGCTCGACTACACCCGCAAGAAAGGCTACAAGGGGATTGTGTCGGTGCGGGGCGACGAGGGCCTCCAGCTGGCCATCACGTACAAACCAGTGGGTATTCTGCTCGATATTCAACTGCCCGTTATGAGCGGCTGGGAGGTGATGGACGCGCTGAAAGCCAACCCGCAGACCCGCCCCATTCCGGTACATATCATGTCGTCGCACAAGCTCAAAAACGAGAGCCTGATGAAAGGGGCCATCGATTTTGTCGATAAGCCGATGGCGTTTGAACAGATGCAGGACGTGTTCAAAAAGATCGAATACGTCCTCAACCGCGACCCAAAAAAGGTACTGATCATCGAAGATAACCCCAAACATGCCAAAGCTCTGGCCTATTTTCTGGAGACCTTCGATATCAGCTCGGAACTGAAGAGCAACGTGACGGAAGGGATCGATGCGCTGAAGCGACGGGAAGTCGACTGCGTCATTCTGGACATGGGCATTCCCGACCATAAAGCCTACGAGACGCTGGAAGAAGCCAAAAAGAACCCTGGTTTCGAGAACCTGCCCATCATCATTTTCACCGGCAAAAGCCTGTCCATGGCCGAGGAGCTCCGAATCAAGCAATATGCCGACTCGATCATTGTCAAGACGGCCCACTCGTACCAGCGCATGCTCGACGAGGTGTCGCTGTTCCTGCACCTGGTCGAAGAGAACAAAGCCGCCAGCGGCTCCAACGGCGCGGGCAAAAAGCTCGGGGGCCTAAGTCAGGTGCTGACCAACAAAACGGTGCTGGTCGCCGACGATGATGTTCGGAATATATTTTCGCTGTCGAAAGCCCTGGAGCAGTACAACATGACCGTCATTGCCGCGCTGGATGGCAAAGAAGCCCTGCAGAAGCTGGCCGAAAACCCCGACGTCGACGTGGTGCTGCTCGACATGATGATGCCCCAGATGGATGGTTACGAAACCGCCCGCCAGATTCGGGAGCAGTATCAGTGGCGTAACCTGCCCGTCATTGCCGTAACGGCTAAAGCCATGACCGGCGACCGGGAAAAATGCATTCAGGCGGGCGCATCGGACTACATCACCAAACCCGTTGACATCGACCAGCTCGTCTCCCTGCTGCGCGTCTGGCTTTACGACCGGGCCTAGATGGGTCGATTTGCTGACGCGGAGGAGACGCGAGGGCCGGGGCGCCGGAGCGGTCGCGTCTCTACACACCCTGGTGCGTGCGGTCGGCGCCCCGATCCTGTCACCGTGGTGCGTGTCCTCACGGACCACTTATCCGGATGGTGTTGCTGACGCAAATGTGGTCCGTGAGGACACGCACCACGGTGACGAAGAGATGTACCGCCTGGCAGTAAACCCCCGCTACACACATAAACTCAACTAGCTTTTCCCTCAAACATCCTGTTACATGCCGAAAAAACGAATCCTGATTATTGACGATGACGCCCGAAATATATTCGCCCTGACCGCTACGCTGAAGGCCAGATCGTTCGAGTGTGTGTCGTGCCTGAACGCCCACGACGCCCTGGATATCCTGAAAACCGACACCCCGATCGATGCCATCCTGATCGATATGATGATGCCCGACATGGACGGTTACGAAGCCATTCCACGCATCAAAAACCTCGACAGCCGACGCCACACCCCTATTTTTTCGGTGACGGCGCAGGCTATGGTCGGCGATCGGGAAAAATGCCTGCGCGCGGGCGCTACCGACTACATTGCCAAGCCCATTGATGTAGACCGGTTACTACAACTGCTGTCGACTATCTGATGAATGACTATGATTGAGGAGGAAGAAATCGATTTGTTGTTGAAAGACCTGTATGAAGTATACGGTTATGATTTTACGCAATACGCCCGGGCGTCGCTGAAACGACGCATCAACCGCCTGTGGACGCTGGACAAGTTTCCGAGCTTTGCCGAACTGCGCTACCGGGTCCGCTCCGACCCCGATTACCTGAAACGGTTCGTGGAGGAACTGACCGTAAACGTAACCGAGATGTTCCGCGACCCCACCTATTACCGGACCCTGCGCACCGAGGTACTGCCAACCCTGACGGCCAAGCCTTTTATCCGGATCTGGCACGCGGGCTGCTCAACGGGCGAAGAGGTGTTCTCGATGGCTATTCTGTTGAAAGAGGTCCGGCTGCTGCATAAGTCGATTCTGTACGCCACCGACCTCAACCCGGAAGTACTGGAATCGGCCCGCAAAGGTATTTTCTCGATGAGCGCCATGAAGCAGTACTCCGAAAACTACATCCTGTCGGGCGGCACGACCGATTTTTCGACCTACTACACGGCGCATTACGGACGGGTGAAGTTCAACGAAGAGCTGGCCGAGAAAATGGTTTTTTCGACGCATAACCTGGTATCTGACCGGTCGTTCAATGAGTTTGACCTGATCCTGTGCCGGAATGTGCTGATCTATTTTACAAAGACATTACAGGAGCGGGTGCTTACGCTGTTTGATGAGAGTCTGGCCCCGCTCAGCTACCTGGGCCTGGGCAGCAAGGAAACCCTGAAGTTTTCCAGCATCCAGTCCCGCTACAAACAACTCGAAGGCGAAAAAATATGGCGAAAAATAGGCTAAACGCGGGTCATTCTGTCGACTGTAGTGTTGTCGTTATTGGCGGCTCTACCGGTAGCATCGATGTGCTGCTGCGGTTGCTGCCTGCTTTACAGCCCCCCCTGTCGTTTGCGCTCATCATTGTGGTGCATCGCCGGAATACGGCCGACTCCACGCTGGCCCATCTGTTCTCCCTCAAAACGTCCGTTCCGGTCAAAGAAGTAGACGACAAAGACGTTATCCGGCCCGGCACGATCTACCTGGCCCCGGCCGACTATCACCTGCTGCTCGAACGCGACGGCACCTTCTCGCTCGACGATTCCGAGAAAATCAACTACAGCCGCCCGTCCATCGACGTTACCTTCGAGTCGGCAGCCGATGTATGCGGGTCGCAGCTGGTAGGGGTGCTGCTGTCGGGGGCCAACGCCGACGGGACCGCCGGGCTGAAGGCCATCAAAAGCACGGGCGGTTTTACGGTTGTTCAGGAGCCCGACACGGCTCAGGTTGGGTTCATGCCGCAACAGGCTATATCGGGCGGAGTGGCGGATAACGTGCTCGACATTCCGGGCCTGATCCGGTTCATCAACGACCTTAACACGACTCGTAGTCGCTGAGAGTCAGTCGAAGCCGTTTTTCCACGTCTGCGCAATGGCCAGGGCCGTTTCGAGCATGGCAGGCTGCCACGTTTCTACCGCCCAGTCTGACCGGGCCAGCCCCGACCCGGCCAGCCGTTGCTGCGCCTGGGCGTAACTCACCGACGTTTCCAGAATGTCTGACAGTTCGAGTTGCTGCGCATACAGCAGCGGGTCTTCCAGTGGGCTGGGGTCGGGCACGTGGAACCGGCGCGGCAGGAACGAGTGATTGATCAGGGGGTTACGGATCTGGTTGGCAGCCTGTACGATATGGTCCATCCACAGAAAATCCTGCTGAAACTGGCTCTGCTGCCCGTCGGTTTGCAGGCCCGCGCCCAGCTGCTCCAGCACGACATACTGGAGGTTCGGGCACAGGTCGATGGCTTGTTTCAGCAGCCGGAAAACGTCGGCCGGCACCGCATCGTCGTGCGTATCGCGCCGGATGGTTCGACCCGGCTCAACCGCCGACGGCGCCCAGCTCCCGCCCGAGAGGTGAATTTCGCGCACCCGATAGAGCGGGTACAGCGACAGCAACCCGTCCGGATCAACGCCAAAATTCCGGCTCTGGCAGTAGAGGTTGTGTAAGTCGAGGATGATGAACCCGTTGACGGGCTCGATCAGCTGGTTCAGAAAAGCACCGTGCCGGTCAACCTCATCGACCGTATAGGCGAACGCCAGATTTTCGAGGCCAACCGGGCAGTGGCAGGCATCCTGCAAGCGCAGCAGCCGGTCGCGGCCGATGGCCAGTGTCGACTCGGTAAACGAAATACTCATGGGTGCCCCCTTGTGGAAGTCGGCCCCGGTCATGAACCCGAAATGTTCGGTAACATGGTCAAACCGGTAGGTCCGGCTAAGCGATTTCAGCTGATCCAGCCATTGCTGCTGCGCCCCCGTCCACCGGCCCGAAAACAGGGAATAGAAAACGCCATGGCCCAGCAGTCGGCCTGCTCCGCTGTAGGTGCGCAGCAGCTCGGCAAACCAGTCAGGCATGGACCGCGGGTTAACCAGCGCATCGAACGACCACTCGATGGCGCCTACTTTTTCGTCGGCAAAGAGCGGCAGCGCAGCCCGCAGTATATGGCTGTCGAGGTTGCAGGCTACCGATGAGCGAATGTCGGTCATAGTTGGGGCTTATCCCATGCCGCAGGCCGGGCAATTGTCGGGCAGTTTCCGTTGCTGCTCTTTCTTCGCTTCTTCTTTTTTGGGTTTCACAAGGCCGTCTTTGCAGCTGCTGCCAACGGTCGTTACGGCCACGGCCAGCGCCATAGCCTGCAGAAGTGGTTTGGAAATTTTCATACGTCCAGGAACAGGAATGGGTGAAACAACAGGCCACCTGCCCATCGGCAAGCGGTTCTGTTCTCCAGACCCGCTTGCCGGCTCCGCGGTTGGAAAAGCAACCGTTTTTTTTACGGAGACGCGCCAAAAAAAGCGCCGACAACCCGAAGTCGCCGGCGCTTTGGACGTTGTACAAAAAATCCGTTTACCGTTCAATGCGGAAGATGTGCATGGGCAGCACGTAAGGGTCCAGCTCCACGTAGTTCCATTCGCCCTTCCAGGTGTAGTAGGCGCCCGTCAGCAGATCGTGGACCTGATACGACTCGTCGCCACCGATGCCCAGCTGCCAGATCGGCACCTGAACCATGCCGGCCCGGCGCTGGTACGCATCCGTATTGACCACGATCAGCAGGCGGTTGCTGGCGGCCGTTTTCAGATACGCCATAATCGCATCGTCGCTAACGGTGCAGAAGGTCAGGTTGTTGGTCTGCTGCAGGGCGGCATTCTCGCGCCGGATGCGGTTGGTTAGCCCGATGAGGTAGGTCAGCTTGTTGGTTTTGTTCCAGTCCCAGTACCGGATTTCGTACTTCTCGGAATTCAGGAATTCTTCCTTGTTGGGGAACGGCACATGTTCCATCAGCTCGAACGACGGGCCGTAAATACCGTAGTTGCTCGACAGCGTAGCCGCCATGAAGTACCGGATCAGGAACTGCGGCTCGTGGCCTCCCTGCAGGCTGTACGGGTTGATGTCGTGCGTGGTTGGCCAGAAGTTAGGCCGGAAATAATGCCGCATCTCACCCTGGGTCAGCTCCGTCAGGTACTCCTGCATCTCGGCTTTTGTATTCCGCCAGGTGTAGTAGGTATACGAATGGGCAAACCCGCGCTTGGCCAGCTCCTGCATCACTTTGGGCTTGGTGAAAGCCTCGGACAAAAACAGCATATCCGGGTACTCTTTCTTCACTTCGGCAATGAGCCACTCCCAGAACGCAAACGGCTTGGTATGTGGATTATCGACGCGGACGATGCGCACGCCCCAAGACCCCCACACGAGCAGTATGCGTTTCAGTTCCAGCCACAGGTTCTGCCAGTCTTCGGTTTCGAAATAAACGGGGTAGATATCCTGGTATTTCTTGGGCGGATTTTCGGCGTACTGGATACTGCCGTCGGGCCGTTTTTTGAACCACTCGGGGTGCTCCTTAGCCCAGGGGTGATCGGGCGAACACTGAATGGCGAGGTCCATGGCTACCTCCATGTCGTAGTTGGCAGCAATGGCAATCAGGTGTTTAAAATCCTCGACCGTACCCAGTTCGGGGTGGATGGCGTCGTGCCCGCCCAGCTCCGATCCGATTCCGTACGGTACCCCCGGCTCGCCCGGCTGGCAAATTACCGAGTTGTTTTTGCCTTTGCGGTGCGCCATCCCGATCGGGTGAATGGGCGGCAGGTACAACACGTCGAAACCCATGCCGGCAATGCGCGGCAGCAAAGCCTCTACATCGCGGAAGGTGCCATGCTTGCCTTCTTCCCGCGCGGCCGAGCGGGGAAACAGGCAGTACCAGGTGCTGAATCCGGCCCTGGCCCGGTCTACCTCAACGCCCAGCTCGGGACTGTAGCGCGTAGGGTGCTGGCGCTCGGGATATCGTTTGGCGAAGAAAGTAAACTGGTCGCTTTCGGCTACCGACACCGCTTCGTCGTAACGGCTCTCGTCGCGGAACAGGGCGGCCATCTCGCGCAGCGCTTTCAGGTCGGCTGATTCGTCGGCGGCTTTGCCCCCTTTCCGGGCGGGTTTCGTGTCGCCACCGGCCCGCCGAATGAGCCCGTCTACGTACTGCGCGCCCGCCAGCAGTTCGCTCGTGATGCGCTGGCCGTCGGCTACTTTCAGGTGTATTTCGTGCTGCCAGGAGGCCAGGTGGTCGACCCAGCCTTCGATGGTGTAGGTATAACGGCCCTGCTTCTCAACCACAAACGACGCTCCCCAGCGGTCGTTGCCCAGCAGCGCCATGGCCGTTTCGCGGTAGCTTTCGTCGTCGGTATGTTTATAAAGCAGCCGGACCGACAGGTAATCGTGTCCGTCGGCAAACACATCGGCCTCTACCGCGATCACATCGCCCGGCACGGCTTTGATGGGGAAGCGCCCCCCGTCGAGTTCAGGGCTGACGCGTTCGATCACCACTCGCGATTGTCCGTCGATGAGCGGCAATGCGACAGTTACGGGTAGTGTCGCATCGGCAGATACAGTTGGAGCCACGGCCGACGCTTTACTGCGCGAACGGGCAGGGGCTGTTTTGGGACTATTCATTCGTGATACACGTAAGTTAGTTGACGTACAAAGTGGTTTTTCAGGCCAGAACCGTGCTGCAAAGAAACAGTGCAGCCGCCGTTTTATGCTAAAAACCCGGCGTCCGAATTTACGGACGGGAACAAAACGGCCTTACTTCGTAACGCACAACACCCGGCAATTGTCACGAACGATCGCCAACTATTCAAACTTATCGGGCTCCATCGGCACTGGCCCAGCCAACGGCCAACTGCCCTACAGCCACCCCCGAGCGAGCCCCCGCATCAACATCGAACCGGTACTGAACGCCCCCGTAGAGTTGCGAGAGGGTAGCTTCGGCCGCCTGGGCTTTCAGCACCTCGGCTTCGTTCGGAAAAAGATACACCAGCACCGTAGTAGCCGCATTGGCCAGCAGGGCATGGGTAGACGGATAGCCCGGCATGTTCGGAATCCGTACGGCCGTTTTAATGGTTGGGTCAACCTGCGACGGGCGGGGTACAAAATAGGTGAAGCTGGTTCGCCAGCCTACGGTAGCGCCATCCTGCATGGCCCGGTTCATGAGCGCATACGTCCGCGCCGAGCGCAGTTCGTTCTGCCCATACTGCCGTACGAGGTCTTCGGCAATGCGGTTCCAGTGGCCGGGGGTGGTGTAGGTACCGCTGCCATCGGACCAGAACTCGGCTATTCGCCACTGGTCGCGGGTGCGGGTGTTGGCCAGGTCGCGCACGTCGGCCAGCGCCTGCTGAAAAGCGGGGGTCGTGGTGGCGGGAGGAGCAGCGGGCAGCGCCCGGACTATGGCCGTCGAGTCGAACCAGGTTCGGGTTGTACCGGCCAGCGGGAGCATGGGCGACCGGGCCGGTATGTCCAGACTTTTCCAGGTCAGGTCGTAAGGCGCGCGGCTCCGCAGGCTTTCCCAGGTATTGTTGGGGTCACGAGCCCGATCGAACCGGTCGGTGCGGGCGTAGGTGATGGCTTTGGCGGCTACCGCAGCGGCCAGTTCTTCACCGGCTTTAAGATCGCTCGGTACGCAGGCGCCCGCCCAGACCCGGCTCTGTTTGTGTTCTGCCGCTTTGGCTTTCAGCCAGGCCGTTTCGGCCGGAAAGAAATACGCCAGCACCTGACACGAGGCTTCGGCTACGGCCGCATCTTCTGACGGATACGACGGCACGTCGAGAATCGGCACCCGCGCCAGGATTCCCTGCCGCTCCAGCGACGGGCGGTTGTAGCGAAACTTGGCCCGCCACGATACGACCAGCGCATCGTACTGGGCTACGCTGAGCAGGGCATAGAGCCGGGCGGCATAAGGCGCACTGGCCACCGGTTTCGTGGCATCGTAGGGCGCATACTGGCCCGTAGTTTCGTCATAAGCCGCATCGACATTGTACTTGGAAACCAGCAGTCGGGCAATCTGATTCCAGCGCTGCACACTCCCGGCAGCCCAGTAGTTGACAGCCGTATTCTGCTCGGGTGTGGCGCTGAGCAGTCCATTCTTAACCGCCGTCAGCTCACTCTGGTAGGCGTCGGAAGTGATGGCGGCTGGTTGCGGGACGGCAATCTCAGCCGCTGACGTCAGGAGTACCGTTCGCCAGGTACCGCCCGTCGAGTCGGTCGAGGTGGGGGTTACGAATGGCAGAATACCCTCATCGATGGTTGGCTCCTTACAGGCCGACAGTCCCGTGAGCAGCGAGAGGGTAACGAATAGACAGGCGTATGTTTTCATCGGTCGCGTTCGCCCGGTGGGCCGGGTGAGGTTATAGAAAAGCCGAAAGGCCGATTGGTCTGGTTATAATCCGATAATAAAACCTCCGCTGAGTCGCGTCGATTTTCCGACGTTGCGGCCGTCGAGGGTGGTGCTGTAGGCGCCCGTCAGCCCAAACTTCCGAATCAGCGGCATGTAGAGGCTAGCCCCGGCCCGCGTAAACCCAACGGCGTTGGTTGGATAGGGAATACCGGGCGCAATGTCGGTTCCTTTGCTGTAGGGCGACTGCTGCTGCCACCACCCGTCAACGTAGAAATACTTCGTGGAGAAGCCCGACCGAACCACGATGTCTGTCACGTCGGGCACGTTGACTTTCGAACCGCTGTTGGGGTTGAGGTTGTCAGGCTGGTAGTAATTGGCCACCCGATCGAGGGAAACCGCTCCCCGCCGGATGTAGCCGTACTGGCCGGTCAGGAAGAACGCACCGGCTTTGAAATGCAGCATGGTGCGGCCGTCGAGGTTCCGGGACCCGTGGCCGATGGTGACGGGGGCGTCGATGACGTAGTTCTGCAAGGGAAGCGAATACCCCAGCGCGAAGAGCCACGACAGCCGGGTTTTTCCGAACTTATAATCGTAGGCTTCCCAGCGGAGCGCAGCCGTAAGATCCTGAAATCCCTCCTGTTTGGGCCAGTAGCCCGCGCTGGCTTCGGTGCGGACGTAGGGGGCATTGACGATCAGGTCGAGGTCATAGCCCAGCCCATAGGTGGCGTAGAGGTTCAGCGACTGGGTGCTGACGGTACCGAGGTTCGGATCGCGGATTTCGCGCGTGCCTACGTAATACCGATCGAAGGATTCCTGCGAATAAGTCAGGGCCAGACTGGCTTTGCGCTGCCCGCGCATGAACCCATCTACCAGCCCCTGGGCACGGACAAACGGATCGACAAAAAGAGTGAGCAGAAAAATTGCAATGGGTACGATTCGACGCATGGCTACGGTTTAGTATCGTAAAGATAAACGGCCAGTCCCCCCGCCCATTGTAAAAATCGATATTCCGCGTCAACGGCCAGCCCATTTTTCGACTATCCGGCCTACCGAATTAACGTTTTGCGCTTCCGGTTATCTGTAGAGACGCGACCGCCCGGCGACCCGGCCATCGCGTCTCCTGTGCGTCAGCAACAAACCATCCGAATAGGTGGTCCAACCCATCGCGTCTCCTGTGCGTCAGCAATAAACCGTCAGGATAGGTGATCCAACCCATCGCGTCTCATGTGCGTCAGCAGCGAACCGTCAGGTTGGGGAGCTATAACGGGCCAGCATCGCCACCAGCGATGCCTTCATCTCCTCGACCAGGCTGGCGGGTTGCAGTACGGTCAGGTGTTCGCCGTACGAGCGCAGGTGCATCAGCAGATCGCGGTTGGGGGCCAGCCGGAGCCGCACGACGCAGGCCTCGTCGGTATCGCTGATCACCTCCTGAGTCTGGTGGATAGGCTTGGCTTTTACGTACCGACCAAACAGCGGACTAAACGACAGCACGATATTCTCGACCGGGCCGTGACTGTCGGTGATGCCGTAGATGTGTTCGAACAGGTCGCTGACACTGGCCAGCACGGCGGGCGGCACATCGCAGGGATCGTCGAGGAGTTCGAGATCGCTCATGCGGTCGAGGGCAAACGTCCGCTCGCTGCCGCTGGCCGCGTCGTAGCCGATAACATACCAGCTGTCAGCCACTTCGCGCAGCAGAATAGGGTGCAGAATACGAAGTTTGGGCCGCTCGGGTTCGGTCATGCGCGCCCCCCGCCGGAGCCGCGCTGGAGTGCCGCGCTGGGCCGATACAGCCTCTTCGTGTTTGAGATACCGGAACGCCACCTGCCGGTTCTGGTTCACGGCCCGAATCAGCATGGGTACGTACTGGCGGTTGCCGCCAAGAATCTTTTCTTCGACGTATACGATCCGGCGCGACGGTGCCGGGGCACTGCCGTCGCTCTTCACCTCGCGGATAATATCCAGACTTTGCCGGACTTTCTGGAGGGCGTTGGTCAGTTCATCGGCCACGGTAGCGCCCTGGGTAGCGGCCAGCACCTCGCGGGCGTAGTCGAGCGCTTCCATATCGTCGGGGCTCAGCATCAGGTTCAGGAGCCGGAACTGCGGGTTGCTGTAGTAATAGCCGTTGGCCCGCTTGTCGTATTCGATGGGTGCGTCGTGGTCTTCGCGCATCCGTTGGATGTCTTTTTCCAGCGACGAGATGGACCGGATGCCGCACTTATCCTGACAGAGTTCGAAAAGTTGCTGTTTGGAATACCGGCGGGGGTACCGGCTGATTACCTCGTCGATGAGTCGGTAGCGTTGAAAGGCAGAACGGGTTATAGGCATATCGGAGTCGTTGGCAGCAGGAGCGCTGATATAGCGACAAAGCAACCAAAACATTTTTTCAGAAAAAAGAGAGAACGTAAATAGTTTACGTTTACGGTACAGCAACTTTGAGTCGGACAATCACATACGACGATCATGAACCATACGCAACGTCCTCGCTCAAACGCCCCCGCTTACCACCGCCCGTCGCTCTCGACCCGGCAACTCGTTGACCTCGAACTAGGCCTCTACCTGCTCGGTCAGTTACGTCCGTCAGCCCCGCCAACGGCGCTCCCCGCCCTGCTCTCGGCCGACACCAGCACCCGCGCCAGCCTCACCCCGCAGCAGCATAAATACCTCAACCGGGCCCGGCTGCTGCTGGCTCATTTTGCCAACCCCAGCCACTGGCAGGACCTGCTCGACGCCTACGCGACCGCCCCCACCCACCGGCTCGCCTACGACATCAGCCGTGACCTGAGCCGCTTCACAGAAAAGACCGTTGGCTTCTCGCGCAACCGCATCGGCGTACTTCGGAAAATGCTGGCCTGACCCTGAGTCATCATTCATGACTCAACGGCTCCAGCAGGCGCTGGGCTGGTTTTATCGTGCCATCATGCGCTGATCACTGCGCCCGTCGGCCCACCTGGCTCCGTACCGGAAACAGCACCAACCGTCTCGCCCCGATGCTGGTGAAACTCATTATGGTGACGGCCGTAACCAATCCTGCTGGCGACGAAATACGGGAGCACGATGCCCCCATGTTGTCATGAGTTATATACAGAAGAACGAATACACAGTTTATCACCCGGCCCCGTGTACGATCCGGTACAGGGTCCGCATCAAAACCCACGCATGAACGCCACACTCCGGCAATTGACCCCCGCGGCTGTACGGCTGGCCGCTACGACGCTCATTCTGGCCGAGGGCTATACGACGACCCTTTGCGTGAAGCAGTTTCTGCGCAACCGTGGGTACCGGGCCTATCAGGCTGAAGTTTCGCAGTGGCTGTTTGTGATAGCCGGCCAGCAGGGCTGGTCCGTTCACGACAATGGCCTGTTTCGGGTCTATTATTTTCCGAGGCTACCGCTGCTGCCGCAGTAGATCGACCGGCGCTCGCTGGCTTCCATCAGCTCGCTTACCCACCCCCACAGCCGCTCCTGTCGACCCGTACGGAGCCGCTGTGGGGGCTTCGGTTTGTGGCCCCTGTGCGCCCAGGCCGCATGGCAGGTGTGGCCGGGGCGGGTTCACCGAAAATAAATTTCACAAAAAATGTACAACGTAAAAAGATTACGTTCTTCTAGTGTGAAATTTGATATGAACAACGAACAACGATACTAATGAACGCTCTTTTGACCACCGCTCCTGTTGCCCGCCCGGTTCTGGCCAGTCAGCTTCGCTGGCAGGAGCCGCTAGCCACCCGGCTTCGCTTCCGTCATGCCCTGCCGGGTATGGTTGCCAACCGGTTGCTGAACATCGAACTGGGCTTATTTCTGATGGCCGAGCTGCTGCCGCTGGCTCCGCCGGAGTCATTGCCCGACCTGCTGAACGGGCAGGGAGCTGCTTTCCGGCAGCGGCCCATCTGGTCGCCCCGCCAGCATCGGATGCTGAGCCAGGCCCGGATGCTGCTGGCCCCCTACCAGAACCGCAACGTCTGGTACAACGCCCTGATCAAGTACGCCGGTCTGCGGTCCGATCTGCGCGCTTTCACGCTCAAAGGAAACCTCAACGCTCAGGTCGGCAGCACGATCCTGCGTGAGCGTGTTACCCTGTTTCGGCAGGCGCTGGGCTAGTCCAACTCCCCATTACATCGGGTACTTACGATGTACCACATAACCAAACAACCTGACTAATGAACGTAACGCATCGAAAACTAGACCAGCAGGCCGTACGGATGGCCGCCACCACGCTGATCCTGGCCGAAGGCTGCACAACCACCCTGATGGTACAGCAGTTTCTGCGTAACCAGGGTTACAGCACCTATCAGGCCGACATTTCGGACTGGCTGAACGAGGTAGCGCAGCAGGAAAACTGGAACGTCGATCAGAACCCGCTCTTCCGGGTCTACCATTTCCCGACGTTCAGCACCTTGCCACAGTAAGCGCCCATACATCAGTAAACACAGCGGAGCCGCTGACCCATCTCTGGGTTAGCGGCTCCGCTGTATATAGGCTGTTTCAGCGAATAGGCTGCAACCAGAAGCGTCGAGCCAGCCGATTCGCCCCGCGCTTCTCACTGACCTACAAACACCAGCGTTTTGCCCCGAGGGTCTATGGCCAGACGGGTAATCTGGGTGATGCCGGCCGCGCTGAAGTCGGCCAGTTTTGTCCAGCCGGTGCCGTTGCCCGGCCGACACTGATACAGCGCGGCTCCCTGGCCCATCAACAGGGTACCGTCGGGTGTCCAGACAAAGTCTTCGCTACCCGGCAGAGTCGGCACCATGGGGCTGATCTGACGGGTTTGCCGATCGAGCTGGCTGATGGTCCAGTCGGTGGTGGTTCGCTTGTGTACGAAGCTGACCGCTTTTTTGCCCGGCACGTTGTGCAAAGACCGGCCGATGTTTCCTGCCAGCCGGACCGTATCGCCGGTGCTGACGCGGGCCAGTTGCCGCGAATTGGGTTTACCCAGGATGAACAGTGCCAGCGAGTCGGGCGTGAGCCAGCAGTGAAAGCCGACGGGTTTTACATTCCCGAGTACCAGCACCGGGTTGCCCGCGCCCGAGATCGGGAATTTCCACAGCCGCTGCGTCTGGTCTTTCTCGACCCGAATGACGGAAAAATAGTTCCGATCGGGGGTAACGGTAGGTGAGTATTCGCTTTCGGGCGTCCGGGTGAGCGGGGTGTTTGTTTGCTGCCGGAGATCGTAGCGGTAGATGTCGGTCTGCCCATCTTCGCGAGCCGATGTATACAGCACCGCCCGACCATCGGGTGTAAACGAGGGCTGATTGTCGTAGCCCTTCCGCTGGGTAATGTTGCGGGGAGAACCGACCTGAAGCGCCTGCCCGCTCCGGGTCAGGTCGACCAGAAACAGTTCCGTATCGGGCGGGGCCTGCCCCCAGGCCATCAGATGGCCGGATAGCGTAAGCACAGCCAGCCAGGCCGCGAAAAACAGAGGACGAAAAGCAGCGCGATAGAGCCGTGGCATACAGGGTGGGATAGTCCGGGAGTAACAGACCTCACGCAAAATAATACAATATGCCCACACTACCGGCGGTTAAAGCGCCCGCCCAGCGCAGATCCCCCCTGAGCGATAACGACGGCTTTGTACCGGTCTCGTCGGGGCCAGCCGCTGCCGGCTCATTTACGGCCTGATTGGGCAGCAGGAACAGCCCCAGCGTAGCCAGAGCCGCCCAGGGCGCCAGGCTTTTCGGCGAGAAACCGCCCCAGAAAACCAACCCGACAAACACCGCCTGCACAAGCAGAAACAACCCCACCGCCCGCGCCAGCTGTCCGGCGTTCAGGTTCACGCGCAATCGCTCGAAACCCGCCAGATTCTGGTTGGGGAACAGCGTCCGGCTGAGTGCAACGAGCGTAGTCAGACTCAGTACGAAGGTCAGAAAGACCCGATGCATGAAGTTGAGTTTCTGGCCAAATACCGCTGCCACGGCCGGGCTGGTACCCAGAAAGTTATCGTAGATAAACTCGGCCAGCAGGCCGTAAAAGGGAGCCATCGCCATAGCGATTACAGCCGCCCGCGCGGAAGCACCCCGCCACAACACCCCGACAAAAAACGCAACCATAATGCCCGGTGTGAAGTACGACAGCTGCGCCGATACCTTCAGCATGAAGTTGTTCGTTCGGTCGGGCGTGTAAGTATAGAGCGCCAGCGCGATGCTGGCCACGACCATCACCACGATCATCAACCGGCCGAACCGCACAATCTGCCTGTCACTGGCCCCTGGGTTCACGTATTTCTGGTACACATCGACCGTCAGCAGAGTCGTCGCGGCATTCATCATCGAGTCGACGGACGAAAACGTGGCGGCCGTCAGCCCGGCCAGAATCATGCCAACCAGACCGGTACCGGGCGGGATAACGGTTTCGACCAGTTTCAGAAACGCATTGTCTGAGTTGAAGTCGATCGTACCGAAGCGGGCCCGAAACAGGTAAAAGGCCGCCACGCCCGCCGAAATGCTGAAGAACGGAATGGTCAGTTTCAGAAAGCCGCTGGCAATAACTCCCCGCCGGGCGTCGTGGTCGGAGTTAGCCGCCAGGACGCGCTGCACCAGAAACTGGTTGGTGCTGAAGTTGAAACAGTGCTGCAGCAGCAGGCCCGTAAAAATACCCGTCCAGGGCAGGTTAGGGTGATTACTGGGCAGGTAGAGATGCATTTTCTGGACCTCGCGGGGCTGGGCCGCATCCAGGTCGAGCAAACCCATGAACCCGCCAATTTCGGGCTGGCTCAGGGTGAAATAAGCCACCGCAGTGCCGGCCGCGAGCATCATAACGGTCTGGATGGTGTCGGTCACGACGATACTTTCCATACCGCCCCAGATGGTATAGGAGCAGGTAATGAGGCCGATCAGGAGGAGGCCCGCCGGGTACGACATGGCAAAACTGGTGCCGCCGAAGAGCCATTGCAGGGTAATACTTCCGACATAGAACGAGCCGACCAGCTGGACCAGAATGATCAGGATCAGCAGGATGGTGTACAGCAGTCGCGCTTTGTCGTTGTAGCGTACTTCGAGATACTGCGAGAGGGTAAAGACATCCAGTCGCCGGTACGAACTCAGGAATACGAAACACAGCAGCAGTATGGCCGGAAATACAATCTCGTAATGGGCCTGTACGAACCCGATGGAGTAGCCGATACCCAGCATGCCGATCAGGTGAAACGACGAGATATTGGTACCAAATACCGACCCCGCCACCGCCCACCAGCGAATGGACCGCCCGGCCAGGAAATAATCTTCAGCCGTTTTTTTACGCAGGGCAATGATGATACCGGCGGTGGGCATGATGGCCAGCATCAGCACCAGCACAACGACGTCGATGGTTTCGAGTTGACTTAACAAGTGATTAGTTATTAGCGATGAGCGATGATCACGCCAGGCTCATTTTAGGTTACTCTTCGTGTTCAGAATAATAGTGCGGATGATCTTCAACAGTTTATCTGCATCAGCATGCATGCTGGTAAACTCTTTTTCAGCCAGGTAACCCGTTTCTTTCATTAACTCAAGCCAGTAGAGCGTTTCGTCAGTTTCTTTCTGCGCTACACCCATTTTGTGTATAAAGTCGGCCTTGCTCTCGGCATTATCTGCCTCGCGAACATTAGCTCCTACTGATGTACCTGATCGAAGCATCTGTTTACTCAATACGTATTCCTTCTGCCCATCACATATGTATTGGTAAAGGCGGATAGCACGAACCGCAAATCGGAAGCTTTTCTCCCGAACAACATTTTCCTTTTTCATCGTACAAGTCGGTTTAGGTTTTTACAAATCATTCATCATTCAATAAGCTAACGTTCCAAAAGTTAACGGCGTTTCGGGGGTTGTGGCGGGGCGACGGCCCTGTACGTCGGCCAGGCGAACGTTGGGGAGGTGCGGCAGTACGAGTCGGCCGAACAGTTCGCACTCGTCGAGCAGCGGGTAGCCGGAAAACACAAACGACCGGATGCCCATGTCCATGTAGCGATTGAGTTGCCGGATGATTTGATCGGGTGTGCCGACCAGCGCCCCACCGGCTCCCGAGCGGGCCCGGCCGATGCCGGTCCAGAGAATCGGCTCGACAAAGCCTTCGTCGTCGGCTTCCTGACGCATGGCGTCCTGCCGCAATACCCCCAGCGACTTTCCATCCTGGGTGCGCTGCTTGAGCGCTTCGGCCTGATCGGCATCGAACCGGCTCATCAGATGGCGGGTCCAGGCGCGGGCTTCCGCTTCGGTTTCGCGCACCACGACGTGGATACGCAGGCCGAAATCGATGGTACGTCCGTGGCGGGCCGCCCGGGCCGATACGTCCTGCATGGTCGCGTAGAGGCTTTCTTCTTTCTCGGGCCACATCAGAAACACGTCGCACTGCCGGGCACATACCTCGCGCGCGCCATCGGCAATACCCCCAAAATACAGCAGCGGACCGCCGTTTTGCTGGTAGGGTTTGACGGGTTGGCTAGACAGGTTAAGCGGCCCGTAAACGGGGCCATCGTGCACAACGCGGTCCTGGGTCCAGCCCTGCCGCAGTATCTCGATCGTCTCGCTGCACCGCTGGTAGCGCAGGGGCCCCTCTTCCTGGTAGCCGGGCAGGTCGGAGTTGATGATGTTGATCGTCAGACGCCCCTCCAGCAGATGATCGAGCGTGCTGATGATCCGGGCCAGCATTGGCGGATGGTATTCGCCGGTTCGAATCGCTACCAGCAGGCTGATGTCGGTCGTTAGCTGCGAGAGGGCCGACGCGAAGGACAGCGGGTCCTGCCCCACTACGTAAGACGTGGGCAACAGTATGTTTTTGAACCCCTGCCGCTCGGCCATGAGCAGGATGTCGCGGCAATGGGCAAAGCTGCTGCGCCGGGTTGGGTCGAGCTGACCCAAGAATTCGGTATCGCCCCCGCAGAGGTCACAGAACCAGGCAATTTCGGCTACCCGGTCGGTTGTTCGGACGGGCACAGCCGTTATGGAATCAAGCATGGTATAATCGGGCTTCAAAGGGCCGCAATACATCGGCCGTATCTGGATAATTTGATAAGATAACCGGTCCGGGCGCCGGCCGGTCAATGGCTACGGGCTGATCCGAAAAATTGGCCCATACGACCCTGACCTCGTCGCCCAGCCGGCGTTCGTATACCCACACCGTCGGGTGCTCGGGCAGCCAGTCCTGGTACGAACCCGTGTGCAGCGCGGGGGTTTGCTTCCGCAGCCGAAGCAGCTGTCGGTAGAAAGTCAGCACCGACCGATCCTGCCCCTCCTGGTCGGCTACGTTGATGGTTCTGTAATTAGGGTTCACCTTCAGCCAGGTTTGCTCCCCCTCGGTAAAGCCCGCGTTGGCCGCGCCTGACCACTGCATCGGCGTCCGGGCATGGTCTCGGGCAATGCGGTTGGCCGTAGCCAGGAATCGACCTGCTCTTGATGCCTGATCGGAATGTTGCCCCGGCATCAATGCCGGAGCTACGCATGGATCGTATGAGGAGGATGCATCCGGTTTTTCTACCAGGTCAGCAGACGTCCCACTACCTCCGGCCAAATCCTGATCTGGTCGATCCATGACTCGCGTCGGCATTGATGCCGACGAATCCCATTCACCCGAATCCGGTCCACCCGCAACTAATCCACCTGCCCTCGGTTCGACCAGCGCCTGCCAGGCATTTTTCACCTGGATATCGTCATACTCATCGATGGAGTCGAACGGGCGGTTTGTCATGCCGATCTCATCGCCCTGGTAGATACTGGGCGTGCCGCGCTGGGTCAGCAGGACGGTTGCCAGCATCGTGGCCGACTCGTAATGATAGCGGTCGACGTTGCCGAAACGGGACAGACAGCGGGGGTTGTCGTGATTGCCGAAATAAATATTCTGCCAGCCGGGGGCGTCGGGTCCGCTCGCCAGCGCTACATTCCATTTGGCGAAAACGGCTTTCAGCTGCGGCAGGGTAAACTCGGGTGCGGGGTCCAGAAACCGGTATTCCTCGCGAGGTACGGCATGATCGAAGTGGTAGATCATGTTCAGTTCCTGCCGGGCTTCGCCTACGTAGAGGTTGGCCTGTTCGGCCGATACACCGAAGCCCTCGCCGATGGTAATGACGTCAGGATAGTGAGCCAGCACCTCCCGGTGCATTTCCTGCAAAAACTCATGGATACGAGGCCCGTTGGCATGAATGGTCAGATCCCCGAAGCGCCCCGCCGGATAGTCGGGAAAAAGCGGGTCTTTTGACAGAAACGGGATCACATCCATCCTGAACCCGTCTACGCCCTTGTCGAGCCAGAAGCGCATCATCCGGTAAATCGCCTGGCGCAAGGCCGGGTTTTCCCAGTTCAGGTCGGGTTGTTTTTCCGCGAACAGGTGAAGGTAGTATTCATCCGTAGCGGCATCGTAAGTCCATACCGATCCCGAGAAGAACGACTGCCAGTTGTTGATCATACCAGCAGGCCGCCAGATGTAATAATCGCGGTAGGGGTTGTCCTTGCTTTTCCGGCTTTCCTGAAACCAGCGATGCTCGTCGGAGCTGTGGTTAACGACCAGATCGAGCACGATTTTCAGACCGCGATTATGCGCCTGGGCCAGCAGCTCGTCAAAGTCGGCCATCGTTCCGAATTCGGGCATGATGGCTTCGTAGTCGGAGATGTCGTACCCATTATCGGCGTTGGGCGACTGAAAAACCGGACTGATCCAGAGAATATCGACGCCCAGGTCGACCAAGTAATCGAGTTTGCCCGTAATACCCCGCAGATCTCCGATGCCGTCGCCGTTGGCATCGGCAAACGAGCGCGGGTAGATCTGATAAATAACCTTGTCTTTATAACCCATAGTTTCCATAAAACACAAAGGCACAGAGCGCACAGAGTTAGTAAATTTCTGCTGTGTCTCCGTGCCCCCATGCTAAAAAAACCCGTTACCGCATCAACTCATCGAAGGTGATGCTGAGGTAGTATAACCCACCGATCCGGGCCAGACCGTAGCCCTGCGCGTAATACTGGTTGAAGATATTGGTACCGCCCAGCTTTACGACCGACTTAAACGCAGGCACCCGGTAGCTGACCTGCGCGTCGACGCTGCTCCACGAAGGCAGCCAGACATCGCCCGCTGTAGTCCCCTGCTCCACCCACGTCCGGTCGGTCCAGCGGTAGGTAAGCGTAGCCCCCAGCCGATCGGTCAGGCGGGGGTTGGCCAGGCTGATGTTATACCGGTTCTCGGGCGAGATAAAGAAGTTACGCCCCAGCTGCGACACTTCCGGGTTACTCATCTTCCGCTTTACGACCGGCACCCCTGCCCGGTCGTTGCGGATAGCACCGCGGGCGTCGCGTAGCGTAATCAGCCCGGTCTGGTAAGCGTAGTTGCCGCTGAGGGTATAGCCCCGGCCAAGCCCGTATTCGAGACCAATACCGGCCCCGCGCACAAAGATTTCGTTCCTGTTGTTGAAGTTGACCTGCAGCGTCCGGTAATTGGTCGGCGTCAGTAAGGCGCTGACATCGGCACCCGGCGTCAGAAGCTGGAATACGTTCTGGGCGGCAATGAAGTCAGAGTAGCGGCTCGAAAAGTAGAAAGCATCGACATAGAACCGATTGCTGATCAGCGTTTTGTAGCCAACCTCCCAAGTCTTGATTTTTTCGGTCGTAAACTGCGTTGGGTCGATGATGAACGGCTGCGGCACGGCGGCTCCCGTAGTGCTCTGATAGGGCGTTACTTCAACCTGCAGATAGCCGGGGTTGGTGTTCAGTCCGGCTCCGTTATAGGCCTGGGGTAATCCACCAACCTCACCCGCCTGCCCCGTTGGCGGAATGGCGAACAACTGCCCCGGGGCGGGGTTCCGGAACGCCGACTGCCACGACGCCCGTACGTTATGTACGCCAGCACTCACCACCGCCGACGCTCTGGGCGTAAAACCACCCTGCAGGTACTGGTTCTTATCATAGCGCACCGCCACCGTAGGCTTTATCGTCAGCCGGTCGGGGCCTGTTCCAAAGCCCACCTCCTTCGACGCCTGCACGTAGGCACCGAATTCGTTGATGGTATATTCCGATCCGTCGGGCCGGCGCGGGAAAGCCGTACCACCCGATTCGAGCAGGAACCGGCGCAAACTCGACCCGGCAATCACGTCAACGACGCCGTTTAGCAGTTGGGAGAAGTTGTACATGCCTTCGTAGTGGAACAGCTGCGAGTTGTCCCGGAAGCGGGTCCCGGTCGTGTTCAGCAAGGCGATACGCTCGTTATTGTAGACGCTGGTAATGCCGTCGCGCACAAACCGAAAGTCCGACGAACCCGGCAGATACCGGCCCCGGTCAGCCACCGCCCGCGCTTCCTGGATGCTTACTTTGTTCTCGACATAAGCCTGCCCAAACTCATCGGCCCACTGGCTGATCGGTTTCCAGATGGTATTGATGATCCGGGCCGTTTGACCAATGTTCCAGCCTTCGGCGCGCTGCTGGGTGGTATAGGCCCGCAGAAAGAAGTTGTCGCCCCGCAGTTCGGCCTTGAACTGGTGCCGCCGGTAATCCGGGAAGTATTCGCGGAAACCAGCCGTCCGGATAAAGTTGCCGTTGCCGTAGTACCAACCCACCGACGCTTCCATATTCCGGCCTACTTTGTAATGCAGCGATATGTTGGCCCGGTTGTTATAAACGAGACCGTAGTTACTCAGCAGATCCAGCTCGGTATAGCCCGTTCGGGTAACCAGTTTGCCCTGCAGGGCCGCGTTTCCGTAGTTGGCCGGAAACCGGAAAGCGCCCGCGTTGTTGATGTCGTCGCCGTATATATTGACTCCGTCGTATTCGAAGTTTGTGTTAGGGTTATTGTTGGGCACGTAGGCAATCCCCGTGGCAACGCCCCCCTGTCCGGCATCGGTGCTGAAGAAGCCGGTTCGGGCGCTGGTTGATCGGTCGTCGTAATCGTCGGCAATGAAATCGGTGCCGCTCACCCGCTGAAAATTCACCTTGTAGGCAAACCGCGTTCCGACCTGTTTCGCGTAGCGGACGGCCATGTCGATGTAGCCTTTGGGGCCGAAATTGGATTTGCCTACGTTATTGAGGCCTACTTTCATCTGTGCACTCAGTCCCTGGTAGGTAAACGGGTTCTTGCTGGAGGTCAGCATCAGCCCCTGGAGCGCATCCGGCCCGTACAGGGCCGACGAGGCCCCCGGAATCAGCTCAATGCTTTCGATATCGAGGTCAGAAATGCCGGCTACACTGCCAAAGCCAAACCCCAGCCCCGGCGATCGGTTGTCCATCCCATCGGTGAGCTGCACGAACCGGTTGTTATTGTTAGCCCCGAACCCGCGCACGTTGACCGACTTGAACGTCAGACTTTGGGTAAGCAGGTCCACGCCTTTTACGTTCTGGAGCGCATCGAAGGGGTTGGCAGCGGGCGAGTTGGCAAACTGCCGCGCCCCCAGCTTCTCGACCGTTACGGGCGCTTTGCGGATGTCTTCAGGCACCCGACTGGCCGATACCACTACTTCATCGGCCGTGATGGCTTCCTCAGCCAGTTTTACGTCGATAGCTCTGAAGTTATTTCCACGAACAACAACCTCTTCGCGCCGGTAGCCAATGAACGAGACACTCAGGGTAAAGGGAAGCTCCTTATCCGTCGAAAGCGAAAACCGACCGTCGGCCTGGGTTACGGTTCCGGTGGTGGTACCCCGAATCAGCACAGTCACCCCAGCCAGGGGCTGGTCGTTGGCATCGGTAACCTGCCCCGACAAAATCGTTTGTGCCCAGCTAGTTACCGACAAAGCCAGTATAAGTATAAAAGAAAAAGAAATGTGTTTCATATAGATGCGTTGATAAAGCTTTACTTCCGTTTGACACAAGCAAAGTTAACTAGTTAGACGCTGTTTAAGCTAACGGAGCTACGAAGCCGCATTTTTTTGAACCCGATCAGGGGACAAAACTGGGTCCTGTAACCGGATTAAGTACCTCACCCGGCAGCACGAAAACAAAAAAGCCCCGGATGTCTGTTCTCAACAGACAAACACCCGGAGCCCCTCTGGCAATCAGTCAGCTAGAAACGTGTTACGTCGTAGGTAATAGCCAGATAATAGAGTCCGCCAATAGTTGGTCCGGCCGCGTACTGAATATACCGGTTGTTAAAAAGATTCGATGCGCCCAGCTTGAACGACAAAGCGGGTTGAGGCACTTTATAGGTCATCTGCGCATCAACCGTATGGTAGGCCGGTATGGTACCGTTGGCCAGCGGACTTTGCCACAGGAAACTATCCTGCCAGCGCCATACCACGTTGAAGCCTAGGTTCTTAGCCACTTCCCGGTTTCCGATACTGACGTTGGCAACGTACCTGGGCGTGTTAAAGCCCGTCACGAAAATATCGGGGTTGTCGTTGCCAGCAATATTGTTGTAGTTCACATTACCCGACGACGTGAATTTACGGTAGAAGTTGTAGGTAATGCCCAGCGCTGCGCCGTAGCTGCGGTAGGTGTTCTTGGCATTCGTATACACGCGGTACCGGACCTGGTTGGCGCGAGTCAGCATATCGAGCACCGATGCATCGGTACCAACCCGGCCGGTAGTCGGTACCGCCACCTCAACCTGTCCCAGAAAATCCTGGTACGAGTTGTAGTAAGCCTCCCCATCAATGGCCAGCCGGTTGTTGAGCAGTACGCTCTTGTACCCTACTTCTAACGAGTTGATATGTTCAGGCTGCGACGGCGACAGGTTGGCCACCTGAAGCAATCCCCGATTTCTCAGCGCTGCGGCATTTCGCGTTGAGCCGGCAGCCACATCGGTATTTACGGCTGCATTGAAGTTGTTCAGCGATGCCAGTGTATACGAGTTTTCCAGGAAGCCCAGTCCTTCGTTAACCCGGGCCAACCCGCCCACGCGCCGAACGTTGCTGTTGTTTACGTAAGACAGTGCTTCGAATAACGACGGAAAGCGGAACCCATTCTGGTACGTAAACCGGAAATTATGCCGCTCGGCAGCCGTATAAACAAGGGCCAGCCGTGGATTCACCTTTGGCGAAAATTCCGGATTGTTATCGACCCGCAGGGAAGCGGCTACTTTCAGCCGGTCGGCCAGCAGCAGTTTGGTGGCCGATACGAACGCGCCGTATTTCGTATAAATCTGGTTCGCTCCGCCGGGTGTTGTCCGCTGCTCGATCGGCTTCGAGAAATCGACAAAGTTGTTACCGTCCGGAATGACTTCATAACGCCGGTAATCGGCTCCAACCAGTACCTCCGCAAATTTGATGCGCTGGCTTAGGTTGTACTGAATATCGCTATGGTAGGTGCGGCTTTGCTGCCAGAGTGCGGCCCCACCCGTTGCCGGCGCTCCCGGAATGATAGAGCCTATATCCCAGTTGTTGGTATTGACAATGGTTTGCTTCAGCGACTCGAAGGCGGCTGTTCCGGGTTCTACGCGGCCCCGGTCGGCGGCTACGCGGGCCAGTTGCATAGCCGTTGCCAGGTTGGTACCGCTGTTGACCTGTGCCAGCAACTCCGTTCGGAATTTGGCACCCCAGACGGCGTTGGTGCCGTTGTTCAGGTCCAGGTTGTAGGCCAGCGGGTTCAGGTTATACGACTGTCCCGTGTTTTCAGACAGCACATACGCCCGAACCACCAGATCGGTACTGCGTAGCTCGAGCTTGTGGTTTTGTACCGTTACGCCCGTCAGCTGAATACGGTTGCCCCGCTGAAAAATCCCATCCATCAGCCCGTACCGATAGCCGTACTGAACCTCTACCCGGTCGTTGAGCCGGTAATGCAGACTCCCGTCAAATTTCAGGTTACGCACCCGGGGGTTCACCAGGTCCCGCTCCAGATAACCAGTCCGGCTCACGTTGAAGGTTTCGTTCCGACCGTTATAGGGAATCGTAATGGCTACCCGGGCTTGTCCGTCGTCTCCATACTGATTCCACAAGTCGCGGGCGGGGTTGCTGGCTCCCGATAGCTCCGGGAAACGGGGATTTGCCGTATTGAGCGGTTGAGGATTCTGGTCGGTCTGGTTATTAGCCAGCCAGTCGGTTCCCTGCAAATAGCTGAAGTTCAGCTTAAAGGCGAAGCGATTATTAAATGCTTTGGCGATCCGCACGGCCGATTCGGTCAGGATCGAGGGGTCCCGATCGATTCCGTCGATATGGTTGACCCCTGTTTTTTGATACAAACTCACGCCCTGGTACTGAAAAGGGCTTTTGGTCAACAGGTTGGCTAGCCCGTTAATGGCGTTCATGCCGTACAGAGCCGAAGCCGCACCGGGTGTGATCTCAACACTTTCGATATCCAGCTCCGTTGGCCCGATGGCGTTACCGAGCGGCACCCCCAGCGTGGCGGCCTGCATGTCGACGCCATCGACGAGCTGCATGAACCGGAAATTGTTCGGAATATTGAAGCCGCGGGTGTTCGGCACTTTGAACGTCAGACTGGAGGTAGTCATCTGTACGCCTTTTACGTTTTCGAGCGCATCGTAAAAGCTCGGAGCAGGGCTTTCTTTCAAAACCCGCAGATTGAGCTTCTCAACCGCCACGGGCGACTTCAGTATGCTTTCTTCGATCCGGGAGGCCGTTACGACCACCTCGTTCCCCAGTATCGCCTGCGTATTGAGGGATACGCTGATCTTATCCGTGGGCCGTTCAACAACAATTTCTTTGGGGGCATAGCCAATCACCTGGAATACCAGCGTAAACGGAAACTTTACTCTTGTTTTGAGCGTAAACTCACCCTGATCGTTGGTAATAGTACCAGCAACGGTGTTCTTGATCAGTACGCCAGCACCCGGTATAGGCTGCCGGGTGTCGCTGTCATCGACCCGCCCCGACAGCAGAATAAGATCGTCCTGAGCAACAGCCCGGAACGATGCCAGCACGACCAATATGATAAGGTGCGCAGCTAATAAACGATTCTTCATGCTTGATACTATGTGTCTTGCTGTATTCTCCTACTACTCCCGGTTGTAGATAGACTATTAGTGCTTATAATCTATTGGATTAGTGGATTTATACAAATAAACTAGTAACTTACCCACCCTTCCAAATGGGGGCCTTTAAATCTTTATTAAAGGATAGATTGAAACGGAATCAGTCAATTCTATTCATTGCCTGTTTTTTTATGAAGAAATCAGTACTACTTGTATCACTCTTCTTTTTGTACACCATTGCTACCGGTCAGTCAGTTAAGATCGTCAACCCGCAGCAGGGCACCTGGCTCGGCTACTTCAACCAGACCCGCTTCAGCACCCATTGGGGACTTTGGGTCGATCTTCATCATCGCCGTACCGATTTTGCGGATCGTGCGAACCAGAATCTGGTGCGGGCTGGTGCGACATACTTCCTCGCTGACAACCTGCGGCTGACGGCTGGCTACGCCTATGTGGGGTCTTATCTGTCGCCCAGCGGTATTATCCGCCCCGAACATCGGCCCTGGCAGCAAATCTGGTGGACGGGCCGTTCGGGCCGGCTAAATCTACTGCAATGGATACGGGCCGAGCAACGGTACAATCACCGCATCAACGGCGATCAGCTAGGCGACGGATACGGTTTCAACTGGCGCCTGCGGTATAACCTCATGCTACAGATTCCGCTTAAAGGCGAAACCATCCAGCCACACGTACCTAACTTCGTTGTTCAAAACGAAGCGTTTCTCAATTTCGGCAAGCAGATTGTAGCGAACACCTTCGATCAGAATCGGTTCTTTGTGGGCATGTCGTACCCGTTTAGCAAGCATCTGCTGGGTCAGTTGGGCTATATGAACCAGTTCATTCAGCAACCCTCGGGTAATACGTACGTAAACAACCACACGCTACGGCTATTTGTCTTCCATACATTGGATGTACGCAGGCAGCCGTAGGGCCGTTCGAGGAGTGAACTACTGGAAATAGCCGGTCAATTCGCCATAGGCCAGCACATGCCCCTTCATCGCGTTCAGCACCGCCTGTTTGTCAGGAGTCTCCTCGAACGTCAGGGCCTGATCGAGGGCGTATACCCGGAAAATGTAGGCATGGCGGCCCACTGGCGGACAGGGACCAATGTAGGCGAGGGCACCTGCGCCGTTTTTCCCGGTTTTTCCGCCCAGCATACGCATCTGCTCGGCGCTAACCCCCTCGGGCAGGCTATGCACCACGTCTGGCAAATTATACACTACCCAGTGCGATAGGTTGAATAACGGAAAAGCCGGGGTCGGCACGTCGTAGTCGGTGGTAAGAATAACGTAGGATTCTATGCCGGGGATATCACTGTCCCAGTTTAGTGCTGGCGATACTTCCTGTCCTTTACAGGTGCAGTTAACGGGCATATCGCCCCCGGGCGGAAATGAACTACTGGTTACGGTCAGCGTCTTCTTGAGAGTCAGATGATAGTCCGTTTCCTGAGTCCGCTTACTTCTGGCATAAAAATGGAGACCAATAGCCAGGAGCCCTGACACAACAACGACTCCCAATAAGATCCGTAACAGAAGGCGCATAAAAATGCCGGTTAAGTACGTTCACGTATCTAACCGGCTAAATAAAGTAAAGTTTGTTAATTTTTCGGTCTGACCACCACGAATACAGGCATTTATCCAGCGTACCTAACCGCCGTTTTTCGGTCTGAACAAGGACTGTACCTATGCAGCCCGGCTGCTCTGCGGCCGACGCAGGGGCCCGGACCGAACCGACTGCGTATTGCTTCGGGTCTCTTCCATGACCTGCTCCGATACCAGATCCAGGTGATTGGCCCGTTTCAGTACGTAATCAAAAGGCAGGTTGAAGTAATTCGACACCTCGCTGCGGAACGAGTCCGGAAATTTGGAAAGCCGAAGTCCGAAAAATTTGCGTACTTCTTCTTCCGGCAGCAGGGCCGCCAGCGCCACACGCTCGGCTTCTGCCAGCAGGGCCGTACGCGACGGGAACAGGTGCTCCAGCCCGATAGAGGCAGTAAGGATATTCAGAAACAGATTTTTGTACATGGCCGACAGCTCGGCGGGCAGAATGACCCAGCCCTGATCACGAAACTTGGCAGAAAAGCCCGTTAGCCCCTGCTCACCCCGAATCTCGCCGGCAATCAACTCATCCGGAAAACGGAGCCTGTTCGTTCCGTTGTCACGATCCAGCTTTTGTAAACGAAAGACAACGGCTTCGACCGGGCTCTTCCGGAACAAAAGATCGGCGGGTATTACCCGGGTACTTTCCCATTGATCAGTCATCCGCATGAACAAACTCTCGTTCACGGGCAGGTTATCGACACTCCCGAGACTAATCAGCGTCTGCCGGTAGGCCGCCAGAAAATCAATCTGAAGTTGGTTTGGATTTAAACGTCCTCGCTTCATGCGGTTGAGAAGCCGTTTCCCTGACGCTGAGTCAGTTAACGACATTCATTAGTAAGGTTGTTGATTGAAATAAGGAAGGTAAATATACAGACTAAGCCGCTGAAAACAAAGCTGGTAGACGAATAAATTCACTCATCCGACAGCCTTGTTTTCAACGGCTCAATACTGGGGGTACTCCTCCTTTTCCGGGATCAGGAAAGCCCTTTCAGTGCTTCTTCCTCTACGAATGGCTGATTACGGAGTCGCTTGCCTGTAGCCTTGAATATAGCATTGGCCACCGCTGCCCCGGCCGGGGGCAGCGAAGGCTCTCCCAGGCCCGTCGGCTCGATGGTATTATTGACAAAATGGACTTCTACTTCCGGAATTTCGTTCAGCCGAATGATCCGGTATTCATTGAAGTTCTTCTGCTCCGGAACGCCCTCCTTAAAGGTCAGGTTGCCATACATGGCATGGCCTATACCATCAACGATACAGCCGGTCACCTGCTGCCGGGCTCCGCTCTGGTTCACGACAATACCGCAGTCGGCGGCTGAATAGATCTTCTGTAGCACCGGGCGGCCTTTCTGCATGACTACTTCGCCCACCTGGGCTACGTAGGACCGGTGCGAAAAATACACGCTGAAACCCTGGGCGACGGGTTTACCATCGGCGCCCTTCTTCTTGCCCCAGCCGGATTTCTCGGCGGCCAGTTCAATAACCCCCTTCATGCGGTCGATGTCGTACTTAATGGCACCAGCCGGTTTTTGCTTTGCCTTCTCCAGCAACGCCAGCCGGAACGCTACCGGATCTTTTCCGGCAGCCTGGGCCACCTCATCCAGAAACGATTGCTCTGCAAAGGCCAGGAAGTTGGTAATGGGCGCCCGCCACGGGCCTGTCGTTATCGGCGACTTTACATAATCGACACTATCGATCAGCAGATTGTCGACCGCCCCCGCCGGGAAGTTATCCTCACGGGTAGGATTACCGGCTTTGATACTAACGCCCCGCAGTTTATAACCGATCATAGTACCCTGGGCGTCCAGAGCCGCTTCAAAACGATACCGAACAGCCGGGCGGTAGCTGCCGCCCGTCATATCGTCTTCACGCGTCCAGATCAGCTTGACAGGGGCTTTGACCTGCTGGGAAACCTGTACGGCTTCGAGCACGTAATCGGCTTTCAGCCGACGCCCAAAGCCGCCCCCCATCCGGGTAAGCTGAACACTGACGGCGTCGGGAGAAATACCCAAGAGCTTGGCGGTTTCATTACGAGCCAGTTCCGGCGTTTGCGTAGGTCCTACCAGCTCAGCCCCATCCGGGCGCACATGCGCGAAAAAATTCATCGGCTCCAGGGGGCTGTGCGGCAGAAACGGGCACTGGTACTCGGCCTTCACCACTTTGGCGGCTGAAGCAAAGGCGGCATCCACATCGCCGTCCTTCCGCCGAACGGTTGCCTCCTTGCTATCCAGCAATTCCCTGAACAACCGGTTATGATCGGCTGTGCTTTCCACACTATCGGTCTTTTCCCAGTCGATCTGCAGAGCGTCTTTCGCCTTGCGAACCTGCCAGGTTGATTTCCCAACAATAGCCACCGTATCGCCAATGGTTAGGACATCGGTAATGCCGGGCATGGCCTTGATGGTGGTAGTGTTACGTATCGACTTCAGCTTGTGGCCGAAACCGGGCCGCTGCATCATAGCGAACAGCATACCCTCCCGGTAGAAATCCATACCGAACAAGGGTTTTCCCGTTATGATACCCGGATTATCGACGTTTTTGACCGTGCTTCCAATAAGTTTGAAATCGGCCGGGTCTTTGAGCTTCACTTCGGCAGGTACAGGGAGCTGTGCGGCTTCATTGGCCAGCTCACCGTAGCTTAGCTTCCGTTTCGTGGCCGCGTGCAGAACAAACCCTTTTTCGGTCGTGCATTCGGCAGCAGGCACATTCCAGCGTTTGGCGCCAGCCTCGAGCAGCATCTGGCGGGCCGTAGCGCCGGCCGTACGCAGTCGTTTCCACGAATGCGGAATAGACCCGCTTCCGCCGGCCACCTGCCGTTCAAACTTTTTCGTATCCAGGGGCGCCTGCTCTACAACAACTTTTGTCCAGTCTGCGTCCAGCTCTTCGGCAACGATGATCGGAAACGCGGTTTTTATGCCCTGCCCAACCTCGGGGTTTGGCGATAAAATGGTAATGGTACCCTGCGGGTTTATGGACAGGTAGCTGTTGAAGGTATTTCCAGCCAGCCCGCTTCCGGTAGCCGTCTCTACAGCAACAGCCGCTCCTTCTGACTCGAACCAGTTGAAACCAACCAGCACCCCCCCCCCGGCGGCTGCGGCTATCTTCAGGAAATTTCGTCTGCTTTTATTGGTTGATGCGGTCATAACTATTTCTTGGTTTTAACCGTGGGGGTCATTCGGGCAGCCACGCTGACAGCCTCCCGAATCCGATGGTACGTGCCACACCGGCAGATGTTTCCAGACATCGTAGCATCGATGTCGGCCTGAGAAGGGGTAGGGTTACGCTTCAGCAACGCAGCCGCGGTCATGATCTGCCCTGCCTGGCAGTAGCCGCATTGGGGCACGTCAATCTCGTTCCAGGCTCGTTGCACCGGATGGTCGCCCGTGGGCGACAAGCCTTCAATCGTTGTTATTTTAGCCGTAGCTACTGCCGAAACGGGCAGCACACAGGAACGCGTT
Source organism: Spirosoma sp. 209 (assembly GCF_002006735.1). NCBI lineage: Bacteria > Pseudomonadati > Bacteroidota > Cytophagia > Cytophagales > Cytophagaceae > Spirosoma > Spirosoma sp. 209. The sequence goes on from NZ_MVEC01000006.1 coordinate 503,051, forward strand.
GCTTCACCATCAACATGAACGGTACAGGCTCCGCATTGAGCAATGCCACAACCGTACTTAGTACCGACCAATCCGAAAGAATCGCGCAATACCCATAGTAATGGAGTATCGGGATCAACGTCAGCGCGATAGGCGCGACCATTGATTTTAAGGTTGAAGACAGCCATTGATTGAGATAACTTAGATGAGTGCTCCAAGTTACAAAATGTAGGCCGTATAAACATGCAAAAAGCCGTCACCCGGATCGGGTAACGGCTTTCGCGTTTAATAACAGCAGGTGGCACCTTCCTACTCTCCCACTTGTGACAGCAGTACCATCGGCAGTACGGGGCTTAACGGCTCTGTTCGGAATGGAAGAGGTGTTCACCCGCCTTACCAGCACCAACCTGCTTGTTGTTCCTCGATCGACACCATCCCCTCACGGGACCGGCTCGATCAGATAGCTCAAGTCTTTTTCCCCACAGGAAAACCAGAAAACAATAGCCACTATAGTACCAGACAAAGCGAAGCACACGCGTCCGGGGCCATTAGTACGGCTCAGCTCAACACATCTCTGTGCCTACACCTGCCGCCTATCAACGTCGTCGTCTCCAACGCCCCTTTATACCGGATGACTCATCTCGGGGCCGGTTTCGCACTTAGATGCCTTCAGCGCTTATCCTATCCCAACGTAGCTACTCGGCCGTGCCTGCGGCCAGACAACCGATCCGCCAGCGGTTGGTCCATCCCGGTCCTCTCGTACTAAGGACAGATCCCCTCAGTCATCCAACGCCCACCACAGATAGAGACCGAACTGTCTCACGACGTTCTGAACCCAGCTCGCGTGCCACTTTAATCGGCGAACAGCCGAACCCTTGGAACCTTCTCCAGCCCCAGGATGTGACGAGCCGACATCGAGGTGCCAAACCTCCCCGTCGATGTGAGCTCTTGGGGGAGATCAGCCTGTTATCCCCGGCGTACCTTTTATCCTTTGAGCGATGGCCCTTCCATGCGGAACCACCGGATCACTATACCCGACTTTCGTCCCAGATCGGCCTGTATGCCTCACTGTCAAGCTGGCTTCTGCTATTGCACTCCCCTGCCGATTACCGTCCGGCATGAGCCAACCTTGGGAAACCTCCGTTACCCTTTCGGAGGTGACCACCCCAGTCAAACTACCCACCAAATACTGTCCCCCAAAAGAGGTTAGATCACCAGTCAGCCAAGGGCGGTATTTCAAGGTTGGATCCAGAACGCCTGGCGACGCCCCTTCAACTCCTCCCGCCTATCCTACACATGCCTGACCAGCAACCCATATTAAGCTGTAGTAAAGGTGCACGGGGTCTTTTCGTCCCGTGGCGGGTAAGCGGCATCTTCACCGCTACTACAATTTCACCGAACTCATGGTTGAGACAGTGCCCAGATCGTTACACCATTCGTGCAGGTCGGAACTTACCCGACAAGGAATTTCGCTACCTTAGGACCGTTATAGTTACGGCCGCCGTTTACTGGGGCTTCAGTTCAATGCTTTCCCTTGCGGGTAACATCCCCCCTTAACCTTCCAGCACCGGGCAGGTGTCAGACCCTATGCGTCAACTTTCATTTTGGCAGAGTCCTGTGTTTTTGGTAAACAGTCGCCTGGGCCTCTTCTCTGCAGCCTCCCATCACTGGGTAGGCCCCCCTTATCCCGAAGTTACAGGGTCATCTTGCCGAGTTCCTTAACCATGATTCTTTCGCGCACCTTAGAATATTCTTCCCAGCTACCTGTGTCGGTTTACGGTACGGGTATCCATACGCTTGACGCACCCTCACTTTTCTTGGAAGCCCCTTCAGTGTTTCGTGTTGGCCGAAGCCGCCACTCAGCGCCCTATTCCGTCAGGACCCAACACCCCCGGCACTCCGTCATGAGACTACCTGCATGGATAGTGTGGGACTATTAACCCACTTCCCCTCAGAACCCGCCATTCGGCTGCCCCTTAGACCCCGACTAACCCTCCGATGACTGCCATCGCGGAGGAAACCTTAGCTTTTCGGTGTGAGGAGTTCGCATCCTCATTCTCGTTACTTATGCCTACATTTGCTTTTCTGTGCGGTCCACCAGCGGCTCACGCCCCAGCTTCACCCCCCACAGAATGCTCTCCTACCACATCATGCTCTTGCATGAGTCCACAGCTTCGGTGAAATACTTGATGCCCGGTTATTATCGACGCCCGCCCCGCTCGACCAGTGAGCTGTTACGCACTCTTTAAAGGAATGGCTGCTTCCAAGCCAACCTCCTGGCTGTCTCAGCAGCCGGACCGCCTTTGTTCAACTTAGTATTCACTTGGGGACCTTAGCTGGTGGTCTGGGTTGTTCCCCTCTCGGAGCAGGACCTTAGCACCCTGCCCCTCACTGCCCCGCACCCCTCTGCGCATTCGGAGTTCAATAGAAGTTGGTAGGATGTGACTCCCCCGCATCCTGTTGGTCGCTCTACCTCACAGACGGTAACACGGAACGCTGTTCCTAAAAACATTTCGGAGAGTACGAGCTATTTCTCAGTTTGATTGGCCTTTCACCCCTACCCGCAGCTCATCCGGAAGCTTTTCAACGCTTATCGGTTCGGCCCTCCACGGTGTGTTACCACCCCTTCAGCCTGGCCACGGGTAGATCACCAAGTTTCGCGTCAACCCCTGCTGACTGCACGCCCTGTTCAGACTCGCTTTCGCTTCGGCTGCGTGTGTCCACACACTTAACCTTGCCAGCAACGGTTACTCGTAGGCTCATTATGCAAAAGGCACGCCGTCACCCCCATCACGAGGGCTCCGACCGCTTGTAAGCGTCTGGTTTCAGGTTCTATTTCACCCGGGTACACCCCGTACTTTTCACCTTTCCCTCACGGTACTCTGCACTATCGGTCTTCTGAACGTATTTAGCCTTACCGGATGGTGCCGGCTGCTTCAGAGGGAATTTCTCCGGTTCCCCCCTACTCAGGATCCCCAACCCACCAACGCACGGACCAGAACGGGACTCTCACCCTCTATGGTCGACCTTCCCAGATCGTTGCTGTTAGTTTGCTGGCTTGATGTCGGGTCCTACTACCCCAGCCTGGCCGTAACCAGACTGGTTTGGGCTGTGCCCCTTTCGCTCGCCACTACTCAGGGTATCACGTTTGTTTTCTCTTCCTGCGGCTACTTAGATGTTTCAGTTCACCGCGTTCGCCCCACGACTAGCGTGGTCCTTAGTCTTCAACTAAGGGGGTTGCCCCATTCGGATACCAGTGGATCAGCCCCTGCCAGCGGGTCCCCACCGTGTTTCGTCGCTTGCCACGTCCTTCATCGCCGTCAGAAGCCTTAGGCATCCCCCAGACGCCCTTTGCTGCGTATGCTTATAGCATTCGCCTGTTCAATTATCAATGCCTGATGTCCATACAACAGCGCTATACGCGTTGCAGACTACTCTCTTTCTTCCTGTAAGTCAAAGAACGTATGAACCACGTTTGGTTCATGTGGAGAATAACGGATTCGAACCGTTGACCCCCTGCTTGCAAAGCAGGTGCTCTAGCCAGCTGAGCTAATCCCCCAGGTATGTTAATCAGTTTTCAGTTGTTAATCAGCAACTGCCGAACTGACGGTGGGCCTGCGTGGACTCGAACCACGCCTTGTCCGGTTATCACTCCGAACTTCAGGTCCCCCCAACTCCCATGGCTTGACGGGCGGTGTGTACAAGGTCCGGGAACGTATTCACCGCGCCAAAGGAGGTGTTCCAGCCGCACCTTCCGGTACGGCTACCTTGTTACGACTTAGCCCCAGTCGCCGAGTTTACCCTTGTCCGGTTGTGACCCCGAACTTCAGGTCCCCCCAACTCCCATGGCTTGACGGGCGGTGTGTACAAGGTCCGGGAACGTATTCACCGCGCCATGGCTGATGCGCGATTACTAGCGATTCCAGCTTCATGGGGTCGGGTTGCAGACCCCAATCCGAACTGTGACCGGCTTTACAAGATTGGCTCCCCCTTGCGGGATCGCGACCCGCTGTACCGACCATTGTAGCAGACGACAGCCATGCAGCACCTTGCTTTGTGTGTATCACTACACGGTACCATTTCTGATACCTTCACGCGCATTCTAGCCCAGGTAAGGTTCCTCGCGTATCATCGAATTAAACCACATGCTCCACCGCTTGTGCGGACCCCCGTCAATTCCTTTGAGTTTCACCGTTGCCGGCGTACTCCCCAGGTGGATTACTTAACGCTTTCGCTCAGCCACTCACCCCAAAAGGCAAACAGCCAGTAATCATCGTTTACGGCATGGACTACCAGGGTATCTAATCCTGTTCGCTACCCATGCTCTCGTGCCTCAGTGTCAATCACGCCGTAGTAGCCTGCCTTCGCAATCGGTGTTCTGGGTCATATCTATGCATTTCACCGCTACATGACCCGTTCCGGCTACCGCCAGCGCATTCAAGAATCCCAGTTTCCAGCCACATCCAACGGTTAAGCCGCCGACTTTCAAACCAGACTTGAGACCCCACCTACGCACCCTTTAAACCCAATAAATCCGGACAACGCTTGCACCCTCCGTATTACCGCGGCTGCTGGCACGGAGTTAGCCGGTGCTTATTCCTCAGGTACCGTCAAATAATCCCGCAGGACTACAGTTCTTCCCTGATAAAAGCAGTTTACAACGCTGAGCGCCTTCATCCTGCACGCGGCATGGCTGGGTCAGAGTTGCCTCCATTGCCCAATATTCCCTACTGCTGCCTCCCGTAGGAGTCGGGTCCGTCTCTCAGTACCCGTGTGGGGGCCAATCCTCTCAGAACCCCTACTGATCATCGCCTTGGTGGGCCGTTACCCCCCCAACTAGCTAATCAGACGCAAGCCCCTCCTCAACCCATAAATGTTTACCCAAAAAGCCAGGTGACTCTAAGGGACTATGCGGGTTTACCCCCGCTTTCGCAGGGCTATCCCCCAGTTGAGGGCAGGTTGCTTACGCGTTACGCACCCGTTTGCCGCTGGTCTTGCGACCCGCTCGACTTGCATGTATTAGGCCTGCCGCTAGCGTTCATCCTGAGCCAGGATCAAACTCTCCATCGTAAATAATTGTGTGAGTCAGTGACTCACTGTCTTGTTCAACCGGCTCACCGAAGTGAGCAGGACTGAATGATAATGTGCTGCCCGTTTGTCAAAGAACTGTTCGCCTGGCCCGTTGGCCGAAGCGTGGTGAGAAGTGGGTTGCTCGGTGGCCGCTCCGTGTCTCGTTGTTTGGGAGTGCAAAGGTACGTCTTTTTTCCCGGTTGTCAAGTAAAAACTGAAAATATTTTTGGGTATTGATTGTCAGTTTGTTACTCGTAACTCGCTGACCGTTAGCGTGTTGCTTTGGATCAGCGCCCTGTTTCTCTCGATTTGGGACTGCAAAGGTAGGGCGCTTTTTGGCCTCTGTCAAGCCCTGGCGGAAAAATAGTTGGGAGCTCTGGCCCCGCCCATCGGATAAGTGGCCCAACCTCAGCCACTTATCCGACGAAAAAAGTTTAAACTTTTTTTAGCAGGTGGTTCTTCTTGCCTTTCGAAACCAGTAAATACCGGTCCTGAAGCCACTCGGCAGGCACCGGAGCACCCGGATCGGCCAGTTTTGTTTTGTTAATGCTGACTGCATTCTGGGAAATAGCCCGACGTGCTTCGCCTTTCGATGCATAGACTTCGCCCCGACTGGCTACCGATAACAGGTCGGTAATGTCTTTGGTATTGCTCAGCTCTTCCTGCGATACCTCCGTTTGGGGCACCCCTTCGAAGATGACGTCAAATTCATCGACCTGGATAGAACGTAGTGTATCGAGCGTGGCCTTGCCAAACAACACCTCCGACGCTTTAACGGCCAGTTCGTAACCAGCCTGTGAGTGTACCCGAATCGTTACGTCCTTAGCAATGGCTTTCTGTAGTATCCGCAGGTGCGGGGCTTCGGCATGCTGACGTTCCAACTCCTCGATCTCTTCGCGGGAGAGCAGGGTGAAAACCCGGATCAGCCGGGCACAGTCGGCATCGGCGGCATTGAGCCAGAACTGGTAGAACTGGTACGGTGAGGTGAGCGCAGGGTCGAGCCAGACGTTACCGCTCTCCGACTTGCCAAATTTGGTTCCGTCGGCTTTGGTGACGAGTGGCGTGGTCAGGGCAAATGCCTGATCATCGGATGGGTTGCCGGCATCGCTTTCCTTACGCCGGATCAGTTCAGTGCCGGTGGTTATGTTTCCCCACTGGTCTGACCCGCCCATCTGCAAACGAATCCCTTTGTTCTTATACAGCCAGTAGTAATCGTAGCCCTGTAAGAGCTGGTACGAAAACTCGGTGAAGGAAAGGCCGGTCTCCAGCCGCTTCTTTACCGAGTCTTTCGCCATCATATAATTTACGGTCAGGTGCTTCCCGGCTTCGCGCAGAAAGCCAAGGAAGGAAATTTCCCTGAACCAGTCGTAGTTATTGACCATTTCGGCCGAGTTCGCTCCACTATCGAAGTCGAGGAACTTGGTCAGTTGATTCCGGATGCCTTCCTGATTGCGTCGGAGTGTATCCTCGGCCAGGAACTCGCGCTCGGCCGATTTGCCCGAAGGGTCGCCGATCATACCGGTAGCCCCCCCCACCAACGCAAACGGTTTATGCCCGGCCCGCTGGAAATGGACAAGGAGCATGATGGTGGCCAGGTTTCCGATGTGTAAGGAAGCCGCCGTTGGGTCGAAGCCAATGTAGCCAGCGGTCATTTCCTTACTAAGTTGCTCTTCGGTGCCGGGCGTCATATCATTGAGCATGCCACGCCAGCGCAGTTCTTCAATAAAATTCATAAACAATCAGCGAATGAGTAGACGAGCGGATGGAAGGCGATCGAATCCTCCTCTTCCCTGGTCTCGTTCCTTTTAAGTTTGCAAAATTAGTGGTTTATGGCAACAGCAGCGATGAGTCGCCATAGCTCAGAAAGCGGTACTCGTTGGCCAGAGCTTCCGTATATACGGAACGCCAGTCATCACCAATCAGCGCGGAGATCAGTAGGATAAGCGTCGAACCGGGCTGGTGAAAGTTGGTGATAATGCCTTTACAAAGTTTCATCTCGTAGCCAGGGGTGATGTAGATGCCCGTGTGCGCGACAATACTTTCCTGGTTTGTACGGATCATACAGTCCAGCACGGCTTCGAGCGCATCGGCCACCGGCGGATGGTCGGCCACGGGTAGGCGGTATGCATACTGCTGATCGAGCCGAAACGGATCGGACTCGTTCCGCAGGAGCTGAACACCCATCCAGTACAGACTCTCGAGCGATCGCATAGAGGTAGTGCCAACCGGAATCAGATGGTCGCGATGAGCCAGGACTTTCTGGACGATAGTTCGCGTGTATACTACCTGTTCGGTATGCATATGGTGCTGGCGTACGTCGGCTACCTTGATAGGCTGGAACGTACCCGCTCCTACGTGCAGGGTCAGGTAATCGTGCTCAATACCCCGCCGGGCCAGAGCGTCGAACACCGCCGGGGTAAAATGGAGTCCGGCGGTGGGGGCGGCAACAGCCCCTTCTTTCTCGGAATAGATGGTCTGGTAGGTTACCCGATCGGCCTCGATGCTGTCTCGCTTCAGGTAAGGCGGCAGCGGTATATCGCCCGCGTACTGGATCAGCTGGGCAAACGTAAGTTCGGCCGGCTGCCAGCTCAACTGAACGGCCGACTGCCCGGCGTCATGCCAGGTTGCGGTAAGCCTGACCGGGCCCGACGGAGTTGGTATATCGGCCTCAAGAGCTTCGTCGGGTTTCCAGCGTTTCCGGTTACCGATCATTCCCTGCCACACGGCCGAGCCGGTTGCTTCCATGGCAGCGGTGATGGGCTGATCGGCTGGAAATGGGTTCAGCAGAAACAGTTCGATCACGGCCCCCGTTTGTCGGGTAAAGTGCAGCCGGGCCGGTATAACTTTCGTGTTGTTAAATACCAGAAAACTGTCGGCAGGCAGCCAGTCGGTCAAATCCCTGAATGTAGCGTGGCTGATCTGACCCGGCCGGTAGACGAGCAGTTTCGACTCGTCGCGCCGAGCCAGCGGGAAGCGGGCAATTCGGTCGTCGGGCAGATCGTACTGAAACTGGCTCAACGACAGGGGGTTATTTTCAGTCATCGGCGGTGGGTTTCATGAACAGACGAACCGGCAAGGCAGCCAGCACAACGATCAAAATAACGGTGCTCAGTGGCATCAGCCACGCGTAGTCCATGGCCAGTTGACCGCGGTCAGACCGGTTGAGCAGGGATATGACTAGCAGCGACAAGCCCAGTATGGTATTTATAGCCGCCATAAGGGCGTAAAACCAGTTGACAACAACCTCATTGAGCTGATCTCGGTGGGCGGCCCAGAGAGCCTGGTTGGGAATGGGCAATTTGCTGGCGGGTACGCGCGGAAACAGGCGGGCCACCGCGTTGATCAGCGTATTGTTGATCAGGAAAATAGCAACGGCTATGTAGAACAGCGTTTCCCGGTCCAGGTACTGAACAGCCGTTCCTAATTCATCGAAACGAACGGCCACTTCGGCAGGATACGATATATAGCTGTTGAACAGCGCAAACAACAAACCGAGAATGGACAGGATGCGCCAGACGCGGACGAAAAAAGTACCGGCTTTCATTACTAAAGTACAGATGAGTGAACGAGCCAGCCAGTGAATGATCTATGCAGATTTGGCCAGCTCTATAAAATCAGGGCGCAAAGGTACGGCCCGGACGGAGTAAATCCGTTAGCTTAGCCGTTTGTGGAAGAATTTGGTTTATAGAACTGTATGAAGATTTACACGAAAACAGGGGACAAAGGGCAGACGGCCCTGATTGGTGGCCGGCGGGTGAGCAAAGCCGATTTACGAATCGATGCCTATGGTACTGTCGATGAATTGAATGCCTGGATTGGCCTTGTGCGCGATCAGGCCGTTAATGCGCTCCGGAAAGACCTTCTGAAAGAAATACAGGACCGACTGTTTACGATTGGAGCCGAGCTGGCCACCGATCCGGAAAAAGCACCGAAGCAGGCCATGCCAGCCATCGTGCCCAACGATGTTACGCTCCTCGAAGAGGCCATGGATGCGATGGATGCCGAGCTGCCTGAGTTGCGGGCGTTCGTGTTGCCGGGCGGTCACGAAGCGGTATCGTTCTGCCACCTGGCCCGAACCGTTTGCCGACGCGCCGAACGGCTGACCATTGCGCTGAACGATAGCAGCCCCGTTGATCCACTGGTTATTCAATACCTCAACCGCCTGTCTGATTACCTCTTCGTACTAAGCCGGAAAATGGCACAGGAATTGGGAGCGGAAGAAGTAGCCTGGAAACCCCGGAAATAAACAGGAAAAGAAAGTTGTCTTAACAACTAACTTTCCTCAATCTAATTTTTTAGCTTTGTCGCAGAAGACAATTCGTCTTCTAACTCATTAACCAACACGCTGATTATGACGACGGACGTCTTGCAGATTGAATTGCGGAAAGCGGAACGCTCTCGCATTCAGGAGGTGGATTTCAATCACCTGCCCTTCGGTAAACATTTCTCGGATCACATGTTCGTGGCCGACTTCATAGATGGTCAGTGGCAGAATCAGATGATTGTGCCCTTCGACAATTTCACGCTAAGCCCGGCTCTATCGTCGCTTCATTACGGTCAGTCGATTTTTGAGGGTATGAAAGCGTACAAGAACGAAGCGGGCGAGGTGCTGATGTTCCGGCCCTACGCCAACTTCGAACGGATGAACGAATCGGCCCGACGCATGTGTATGGCAACCCTGACCGAAGAAGTATTCATGGGCGGTCTGGAAGCACTTTTACGCGTCGATGCCGACTGGGTACCCTCCCAGCCCGATAGTTCGCTCTACATCCGGCCGTATATGTTTGCTACCGACACGTTCCTGGGTGTGGCTCCGTCTAAAACGTACCGGTTCTGCATTTTCACCTGCCCCGTTGGTGCGTACTACACGACCCCGCCCAAGCTGAAGGTAGAGACGGAATACATCCGGTCGGCACCGGGCGGTGTTGGCTACGCCAAATGCGCCGGTAACTATGCCGGTTCGTTATACCCCACGCTCCTGGCTCAACAACAGGGCTACGATCAGCTGATCTGGACCGACGCCCGCGAGCATAAATACATCGAAGAGTCAGGCACCATGAATATCATGTTCATGATCGATGGCAAACTGGTAACCCCTGCCACCTCAGACTCGATCCTGAAAGGGGTTACGCGCGATACCATTTTGCAGATTGCCCGCTCGTGGGGTATCACCGTCGAAGAACGGCCCGTGTCGATCGACGAGGTAATTAATGGGATTGAAACCGGTCGGCTCACCGAAGCGTTCGGGGCAGGAACCGCTGTGGTCGTATCGCCCTACGCCCTGATCGGCTACAACGGCAAAGACCATATGCTGCCCGAGTTCGCTCCCGAAGATTCGTTTGCCGTTCGGGTGAAGAACCACCTGACCGATATTCGCACCGGCAAAATAGCTGATGAGTTTGGCTGGGTGCATAAGATTTAGTCAGCCTGTATAAACAAATTGGCCCCGCTTTACACTGTGTAGAGCGGGGCCGGCTTATTTGTAGCTATACCTATCTCCTGGCCGACACCGGGGTTTGCCCGGCGGGGGCTATGGTAATTTTGAGGCCAAAATCTTTGCCTTTCGAGACATCGCGGAGGGAGACCTGCTCGCCAGTCGGCCCGTTCCAGTTCGTGCTGCCGTTGCTTAGTCTGGCCGCCCCGTAGCGGGCTGTGAAGTACGTAGTCAGCTCTTTGCTATACCCATCAACCGATACGCGGTTGTTCAGGAACAGGTCGACGGTAATGGTCGACACCTTTCCATTCTGCTGGTAGTATAGCACATCCATACTTTCCAGACTCGGAAACTCGACCGTGTACCCTACGTGTCGGGCGTCGTTCTCAAACGCTTCGCCTTTCTCGGTCGTTTTCACCGAGGAAAAATCGTCACCGAGGCTGATGCCCCGCCAGTGGCTGTCGCGGGTGAGGCCAAGGCTGGCCAGTCGACCCGTTATGGGTTCGGCCGCGTAATCGACAGCCGGATTGGGCTGGGTTTGACCGGCCGTTGCCGAATCGGCCGGCTGGCTGGTGGTTTTCTGCCCGTTATTGCAGGCTTGTAAGGTGGCAAACAGTGTGGCTATGCCAATATGAAGAATAAACCGGATCATTCGACTGGGCTATTAATTGATCGACACAAAGGTACGTCCACGAACCCGGTAATGGGCCTCTGTATAGCAAGTGTCCTTTTTTTTTCGTTTAGTAGTCAGTCACCCATTTTTACTCGACGCCGGTTCATGAACACAGTACGCTTACGGTTTCTATTCGTTCTTCTGGTCATTCCTGCTCTGGCGTTTGCCGCCCCGGCCGATAACCCGGATGCGGTGGTCGGGCGCTGGCTCAGTTCTAAAAAGAAAAACCAGGTTCTGATCTACAAACACGGAGACCGCTACTTCGGCAAACTGGTCTGGATGCTCGAGCCTACCGACGTCTCGACCAGCAAACCTAAACTCGATAAGCTCAACCCGCAGGTTCATCTTCGGCATCGGCCGCTGCTGAACCTGCCGATCATGACCAACCTGCTTTACAAAGGCAACAATGTCTGGGGCGATGGCCAGATCTATAACCCCGAAGATGGCAAAACGTACGGCTGCGAACTAACCCTTCGCGATGCCAATACGATGGAAGTACATGGCTACATGATGGGCATGCGGTTTTTGGGCAAAACCATTACCTGGACGCGGGTTCCCTAAAAAACACGGCCACCGCCGGTTGTGTATCAACAGTGGCCGTACCTTCACCCGGGTTTACTCGCCCGGTTTATCTGCTGCATCCTGGTTAGGAACGATGTCTACGATTCGGGTGGGCGTACCGGTTTTACGTTCTTCGATCTGTTCGAGGAGTTTCAGGCCCATGAGCCCGTTCAGCGAGCCATCGGTGCCGGAGCCGCTACCGTTGATAACAATGTCAGGAATGATACGAATCTGGCCTTTGCCGATCTCTTCCGTAATCTTGAAGCGGGTGAAGTTCTCGTCGCCCATGGCCCGAACCTGTAGTTCGTAGGCTTCGGCCGTTGACCGGCCAATGGCCAGAATTTTTTCGGCTTCGGCGGTACCGGTTTTGGCAATGCGTTCGGCTTCGGCATCGGCGGTTAGTTTGGTCGCTTCGGCATCGGCCGCGGCCTGACGGCGCCGGGCTTCGGCATTGGCTTCGGCCCGGATCTTGGTGGCTTCCGACTCGGCCCCAACCTGCAGCTTAAGACTACGGGCCTCCCCTTCTGACTTCTTAACGGCGGCATCGGCCGTACGCTGCGCAATTTCAACACTTTGCTGCGCCTTTACGACCTCGCGCTGAATGTCGGCCAGGGCGGTTTCCCGCTCCATACCCTGCCGTTTTTCCTGCGCCATCCGCTGTGTTTCGTAGGTCTTTTCTTCTTCCTGCGCGATTTTACGGTCGGTCAGCGTTTTCATCAGGCTGTCGGGCGGCACAATATCACCGATGAGCGTATCGACGGCGTTGACGTTGTAGATTTCCAGTACCTGCTTGATATGATCGCGGGCGGCTTCCTGTCGTTCTTTCCGGGTGCTCAGGAACGCAATTACATCCGAATCCTGAGCCGAGTTGCGGAAGTAGTTGCCAATGGTCGGCTCCAGCACCTGCGATACGAGGTTATTCATACTGCCAAAGCGGGCAATCACTTTCGGCGCTTCATTGGCCGGAATATGAATGATCTGCGCCACGTCGAGGTTGAACGGGAACCCGTCTTTCGACCGTACCGTAATAGTCGACAGGTTGCGGTCGAGGTTGTGCGACTCCGAGCGGGCGTTAGCCCAGTTCAGCACCAGGTTCGTGGTTGGCACCCCTTCTACCTTCATGGTATAGGTATTGATCGGGTACTTGCCCGGTCCCAGTGGCTCCATCCAGACCCCCCGGAATCCTTTCCGAACAATATTGCCGTGCTTAAACGCAGCGCCGGTGAGGTCTTCGCCGTCTTCGCCGATGTATGAAATGACCACGCCTACATGGCCAATGGGCACTTCGGTCATGGGAATTTCTTCGATCTGCACCGCCCAGGGGTTGATGTAATACGAACCAGCCAGAACCACTTGCGGCTGAAGCCCCCGGTTACCACCGCTTTGCAGGAATGAGTCGATGTTCTGGAAGTTGTTATGTCCCTCAATATTCCGGCCGGCAATCTGGCCCGGTTGCAGCGGAGCGCCATCGAGGGTGGTTATGATACCGACCATATTTTCCCGGATGACGGTCATGTCGGCAATCGTAACCGTAAATGCATACGTGTTGATCCGGTAGGTACCGGGCGTCAGCACCGACGTTTGCCGCCCCTTTTGCCCTCCGCCCGACAAAAATCGCTCTGTATCCTGGAAGTTGTCAGAATCCACACGGCGGGCCAGGATGTTTCCCGTTGGCAGCTCGGCCCCGTCGTTTGACAGAACCAGGCCAATTTTCCCTTCCGGCACCACCGTAAATGGCTGCATGTCGATCCCGTACTGCCAGGGCCAGAGCCACCAGTACAGACCAGGCGCCAGCGTTTGGGCCTGGTAGCCAGCCTCGCCTTTGGTGGCAATGATCCGACCATCGGGCAGCCCACGGTCGTTACCGACCAGCACGTATTTTTTGGTTACGAGACCAATCCGGTTTTCGGGCACAATGACCATCCCGAACAGAAAGCGCAGTACCCACTTGTACAGCACAACGGCTATAACAAGCACAACCAGCCAGCTCCAGCCGGCTAAAAACGGTAGAAATTCCATCGATCAATGATGTGTTAACTGGTTAAGAAATAAACAGAGAACAGGAAGCGAATCAGGCGCTTCGATCGCCCTGGCCAGACAGGTACGGGCGGCAGAAATGAAGACGGGGCGTCTACATGGGAGTCAGAAATGAGTGTCGATTTGACTCCGTAAAGGTATCTATACCACCTAATCAGGCACAGGCAAACTGGATGATCGGCCGCGACATGGCCGGACTGGATAGGGACCTGGATGAATGGAATGCCTACAGCTCCTGCGCCAGGTTGAAGAAGAACCCGGTTCTGCCCTGCGCATTAAGGGTGCCGCTAAACCGCAGGACCATGTTGTAATAGGTAACAATATCGAGGCTCATACCCGTACCGAACAGCATGCGGTTGGCCAGCTGGCTCTGGTATTGTTCAGCCACCGTACTGCTGACATAGCCCGCATCGGCAAAGGCCGTAACGTAAGCGGCAATGGGCAGCGTATTGAACTGCCTGATGTGCAACCAGTTCAGCTGTTTCACCGTGTTGAACAGCTGGTACCGAAAGCTGTTGCGCCATATACCGAACCGCTGGCCATCAACCACATACAACTCATACCCACGTACCATATCGTAGGCGCTGCCGAGTCCGCGCAGTACCGCGTAGGGCTGCCGGTTGGGCCATGCCGAGCGCCCGCGGAGGTTGGTTGCGGCATAGAACTTCCCCCCCATCGGCCAGTAGTGCGTAAGCGAACCCAGCGTTTCGAGGTAGTGAAAATTATCGTTGGGCAGCAGCCCGCTTGCACCGATAGACGCGGTAAACAGCGTTCCCCGCAGTGGATAGGCTACATTGTCGCGCCGGTCGTAGCGGTAATTGTAGCTCATGTTGAGGAAACGCTGATGCGTGCTACCATCGAGGTAGTAGTCGGGATTGAGCCGGGCCACGGTATCGCTGATGGTATTGCGTGTGTAGCGCGTCTCGATGGTATGGTAATGGTAAAGACCACGCCGGTAGGTCATCACAAGGGCAGCAAAAGCCCTTTCGCGCAAGACGTCTTCCGAACGGGTGTACACCCACTTATCGGCCAGTGTCCGATACGGTATTTCCTTGTTTGTCTGGTAGCTGAGGTCCAGGCGAAGGCCTATTTTCTGCGCCCGGTCAACGTAGGGCATGGCGTAGGATAATACCGTTCGGGACAGAAAGCCGCGCTCCAGAATGAGCTGTAGCCGGTCGTTGTTGCCCGTCACGTTACGGTAGCTGAGCCGACCGCCGTAAATAACCCGCCGAAAATCGCGCCCCCGGTCGTACCACCACTCGTTGAAATTTCGGTCGGCAATATCGAAGACCGGGTAGGCAATGAGATACCAGCGCTCTTTCATGACCACCGTCAGGTCGAGTCGGGCCGGTTGGGTCGTGTCGGACGCGGGGGTAAGCCGGGGCTGTATCTCGACCGTGATGAACAGGTTGGTATTACTGATATTACGCTGATCCCAGGTAATACGGCCGGGCAGGCTGGACAGCTGGAGGGTGTCGCCAATGTGCAGCGTCATTTCGCGCCGTATGATCCGATCGCGGGTCCGCTCGTTTCCCTGCAGTACGATCGACTGTACAACGACCGATTGGGTTGAGTCGGTAGCTGGTTTAGCCAGGGCCATCTGCCCGATCAGAAGGAACCCCGTCAGCATCATGACAACAGGCAGCCACACATTCGGAATCATTATCAAAAGTACATCAATTCAAAAAAATAAGACAAGATTATCTGCCTATCCTGCAAAACCCTGCGTATAATTGTTGCCCATTCATTAAAACTACGACGCTTACTTCAAATCCTGCATTGTAAATGGAAACCGAAAAAATCCAGCGGTCGACACAGGCTACAAAACCCCGGCTAACTTTTTGGCAAATCTGGAACATGAGTTTCGGCTTTTTCGGCATACAGTATGGCTTCGGGCTGCAACAGGCAAACATGAGCCCTATTTTCCGGTACCTGAACGCCGACGAAGCCAACATTCCGATCCTGTGGCTGGCTGGTCCTGTAACCGGCCTGATCGTTCAGCCCATCATCGGGTCGATCAGCGACAGAACCTGGTCGCCACGCTGGGGCCGCCGGAAACCCTTCTTCCTGATCGGTGCTATTGTAACGAGCCTGGCCCTGTTTCTGATGCCTAATTCATCGGCTTTGTGGATGGCGGCCAGCCTGATGTGGATTCTGGACACCGGCCTCAACATCACGCAGGAGCCGTTTCGGGCGTTTATCGGCGATAAGCTCAACGAGGACCAACGGGGGCTCGGCTTTGCGATGCAGAGCTTTTTTGTCGGTTTCGGACAGACCCTGGCCAACCTCATGCCGTATATTCTGCCCATTTTCGGCATTACCCTGATGCAGACCAGCAATGGGGGCAGCATTCCGGACTTCGTAAAATACTCGTTTTACATCGGTGGCATTGCGGTTATTGCAGCTGTAATCTGGACGATCTACACCACCGACGAGTACCCGCCCGACGATATGGCGGAGTTCGAAAAGCAAAAGCAGGAAGGGGCAGGCATCAGCGGGATGTTCACGGAGCTGGCTCACGCGTTGCGCGATATGCCCAAAACCATGCGCCAGCTGTGGTGGGTTAAGTTCTTCACCTGGTATGCGCTGCCGCTCATGTGGCAGTTTCTGTCGCTGGCTATTGCGCGCCACGCCTTCAACGCGCCCGACGCCAAAACCAATCCGCTGGGCTTCGCCGAAGGTACGCAGTGGGGTAGCCTTTGCTTCGCTATTTTCAACGTAGGCTGCTTCACGATCTCATTCCTGCTTCCGGCCATTGCGGACAGGATAGGTCGGCGGGCCACCCATGCGCTCTTCCTGAGCATTGGTGGGCTGGGTTTTCTGTCAATGTTGTTATCAGAAGACAAAATGATCTTCGCCTTTGGTATGGCGCTCGTGGGACTGGCCTGGGGCTCTATTCTGTCGATGCCTTACGTGCTGTTGGCTAACTCCGTTCCCAAACAGCGCATGGGTGTTTATATGGGTATCTTCAACGGGTTCATCGTAGTGCCCCAGATCATCAACAACGTCACGGTTAAGTTTATCTATGGGCCGCTACTGGGCAGTGACCCGCGTAACGCACTGGCACTGGCGGGCGTACTGCTGTTGTGCGGGGCAGGCGCCTGTTTTCTGGTAAAAGAAACCCGCGCCAGCGAACAAGCTGCGTTCCCACTTGGCCCCGGCGGGCATTGATTTTTCAAACTCTTCTTTACATTTGCGATTGCGGCCGGGAGCGCTTCCTGGCCGCAATCCGTTTGTTACATGACTACCCCGCCCCGTCCCTACGCTTTGCTTTCTGTCGGTGAACTGCTGGCCGACTTTATTGGTCACCATGTATCAACCAGCCTGCTCGATACCCAGGATTTCAGACGGTACCAGGGTGGAAGTCCGGCCAATATGGCTGCCAACATGGCCCGGCTTGGTAATAAAGTGGCGCTGGTTGCCTGCGTTGGCAATGATAACATTGGCCGGTATCTGACGCGGGAAGTAACCGAAGCGGGCGTAGATACGCAGTACGTTGTTGCCGATCCGTTCGAACCGTCGAGTATCGTTGTGGTATCCCGTACGGCAGGAACACCCGACTTTGTAGCCTACCGCATGGCCGATCGGTGTATACAGCCTGCTCAACTTCCCGACTCGTTGCTGGCCCAGGCCGACATTTTTCATACTACCTGCTTTGCGCTCAGTCGCCAACCTGCCCAGGATGCTATCGTCGATGCGGCTCGGCGAGCCCATGCGGCTGGTTGTCAGGTTAGTATCGACGCCAACTACGCCCCCTCCATCTGGCCCGACCGCGATCAGGCCTGGCGCATCCTGACCGACTATTTCAAAACTGGTCCGCTGGTAAAGGTCAGCGAAGACGACGTAACCCGGCTTTATGGAGGACCTCAGTCGCCCGAGACGGTACTGACTGATTTTCACCGGATGGGCGCGTCGTTAGTCTGCCTGACCCTGGGTGCCGATGGCAGTCTGGTCTCGTATGACAAGGGAGCGAAGCAGGCCAGAGTCCCCGGTCGTAAGGTCGATGTAGTCGATGCTACGGGCGCCGGAGATGCATACTGGGCCGGTTTCCTGACCGCTTACCTCGACGGCTATGCCCCCGCCAACTGCGCCCACGTAGGAGCGGCCCTCGCCAAAATGAAACTGACGCGGCAGGGTCCCCTTCCCGAACACATCAACCGGGAGGATCTTTACTAACCAACTGCGCTTTTGGGCTTAGCCTGCCTCGATCCAGGTCCAGCATTCCATACCAACGAAAAAAGGGGCACTGGTCGCAGGCCCCTTCGCTTTTCAGGCTTTTCGGGTTATTTCAACGACGCCAGTTTGGCGAGGTCGACGTCGTCCAGCGTGGCTTTGAGCTTCTCCATGCTGACGCCCCGGCCTTTGGCCGTGACGATAAATCGTTTGTTGACCAGCATCGCTATTTCGCCCGACTTATCGGCATTGTCGTACTTCTCGTACGTTTTATTGCCACCCATCGTGCTGGTTTTCTCGTAGCCATTTTCGGTTTCCTTATCGACCTCAATCATCGACCAGGCGGCCAAACCCATCATCATGGCGGAGCCACCGCCATCGACCAGGCTTATCTCGATCGTTTCGCTCTCGTCGCTATTGGCGTATTTTCCATTTGCCGTCGAGACCGTGAAGCCAGCGGCTCCGTTTTTCTCACCGGTTGCTTCTTTACGGGTCAGTCCGTCGGCCTCTTCGGGAAGCAACTCTTTCAGCGAGCGGAAATCGACCGTTTCTACGGGTCCGTTTTTCCCCATTTCTTCGGCCTGTGCCGCCATTTCTTTCATAGCGTCCATCGCGCCCATGGCCGATACGGAGGCTTCGTCTTTCTTTTCTTCTTCCTTGTTACCGCATCCGGTCAGCGAAACGGCCAGCACCAGTACGGTCAGCCCTGCGTACGAGTTAATTTTCATGGACAATCAGATTTAGGAATCAATGAACAAATTATCGGTCAGCAATATACCGGAACCCTGAACCGGCGTTTACATACTTTTTAGTAAACGTAAGATCCGTTTGCGCGAATCAATAAAAAAGGGCCCTGAGGCCCTCTTTCTTGCGTATATCTTCCTGTCGACGATTCTATTTTACACTGACCGTATCGCGATGAGTAGTCTTTTGCTGGTAGCTCCTGAACAGGAAGTAGATACCCATCAGGACCACCGGAATGCTCAGAATCTGACCCATGTTCAGGGCCATGTTGTTCTCGAAAGCCACCTGGTTTTCTTTCAGGTATTCGTAGAAAAAACGGAGCGTAAATACCCAGATCAGAAAAATACCCAGCAGACTGCCTCTCGGCGTCCGCTCTTTGTTCCGGTTCCAGAACCAGAGCAGGATGAAGAAGAGAATCAGACACGAAATCGACTCGTATAGCTGAGCCGGATGCCGCGGTATCTTTTCGTATTCGGCATTGTTCATGAAGATAAACGCCCAGGGGGCGTCCGTTGGCCGACCTACGATCTCGGAGTTCATCAGGTTTCCGAAACGAATGCAGGCGCCCGCCAGCGCCACGGTAATGGCGATCCGGTCCGTCACCCAGAAAAACGTCTGTCCGGTAGCCTGGCTATTTTTCCGACGCGAGTACAGCCACAGTCCGGTCAGAATACCGACCGCAGCGCCGTGACTGGCCAGACCGCGGTAGGGCGGCAAAATGACTTCGAGTGGATTTTTCAGCAGGATTTCGGGTTCATAGAAAAGGAAATGACCAAGCCGGGCGCCCAGAATGGTTGAAACGACCATGTAAATCAACAGCGTGTCGGTATCCGTTACGGGCTTGTTTTCTTTTTTGAAGATGTAGGTCATGATCTGCATCCCGATCAGGAAACCCAGGGCAAACAACAGGCCATACCAGCGCACCGAAAAAGAACCGATGTGAAATAGTTCGGGGTCAACGTCCCAAATAACGTATTGGAGCATAACGAATTGAAGTCAAAGCCGGCCTGACACAAGCGACGGTGGGCAAAGATACAGATTGCCGGAAAGTTTTTGCCCGTTTTGCTGTTAACGAATCAATGATGAAACGTATTCTGATCGGATCGGTAAAGGTTTACCAGGCCATGGTATCGCCCTACTTCCCCAACGCCTGCCGCTACACCCCCACCTGTTCGCAATACATGATTGAGGCCATTCAGAAACACGGGCCTGTTCGGGGGGGCTGGTTAGGTATTCAGCGCATCGGTCGGTGTCATCCCTGGGGGGGACACGGACATGATCCGGTGCCCTGACGGTCGCCACATTGACGCAGCGGGCTGTCATTTTGACACGGTTGATCTGAATTGCCTGATTGTTGTTCCCCTATTTTTCACACATGTAGCAACGAATGATGCGATGATTGGAATCACTGCCGACAATAAACTCAAGCGCCTGATTGTAGTCGGTGATCGGGTGCTGATCAAACCGAAAGACCCCAGCGATCGCACCGCCAGTGGGCTTTACCTGCCGCCAACCGTTCAGGAAAAAGAACAGGTTCAGTCGGGTTACGTTATTAAGGTAGGGCCCGGCTATCCCATTCCGGCTCCGACAGACGATGAACCCTGGAAACAGACCGAAGAAAAAGTAAAGTACATGCCGCTTCAGGCTCAGGAGGGCGATATAGCACTATACCTGCAACGCAACGCCGTTGAGTTACAGTACGAAGGCGAGCAGTATGTCATTGTGCCCCAGTCCTCCATCCTGATGCTGGAACGATCTGAAGATTTACTGTAGTGCCAAACACTATGCAAAACCGCTGGTTAGTGAGTCTGACAGCACTGCTAATAGTGCTAACCCTTGTTATGGAAAGCGTAGCGAATCAACGGAAGTCGCTTAAGGCGATACTGAACGAAAAGAAAGACCACCGGCGTGTGTTGTTGCTGTATGGGCGCGATGCCAGCAGCGGTAGCCCCGGCCAGCACTACCTGATTGACCAGCAGGAGGCCCTGCACGAACATAAAGAAGCCATGGCCGAACGGGATCTGGACGTCATTGTCCTGATAGCCTCCGATCTTCAGGAGCCGGATCGGCAATTTCTGATGCAGAGCGAGTTTAAACTCGTTCCCCACGAAGATTACATGGGCTGGCTGATCGGGAAAGATGGTGGCATTAAGCAGACCTACAAAAAGCCCGTTCCGGCCGAAGAGCTTTTCAACCTCATCGACAGCATGCCGATGCGCAGGCAGGAAGCGAAGAAACCTTAACAGCCAGCCGGTTGTCGATCCAGGGTGGCTGACATGTGAGATTCACGTGGGTCAGCCACCCTCACTTAAACTCTCCTACTGATTCTCGAACTTTGCCGCTTCGGTAATGCCTTTCCAGGTGTCGGTGCGGAAAGGCACGGCCGGGAAGCCCTCCCGATTGTAGAGATTGACATCGCCGTTGTCATCGGCCCAGCCGTACCGAACGGCGACGGGCACCGCTACCGAATCGCTCTGAACGATAACTGCGTTACCCTTTATCTCCGCTTTGGCATAGTAGAACTTCTGATCGGCACCGGCCACTTCAAATCCACGAACATACCCGTACCGATCCTTTGCCATCAGGCCAGCGCCCGTATTCCGGAAGGTTAGTTCAGCCCGATTTCCGGCTACGGTCATCCCCTCGACCATCGGTCCCTGCGATACAGCACGAGCATCTCCGTACGCTACCCGCATCGCTTCAGCCGCCAGGCGGAGGCCTACATCCAGTTTATTACGGGGGTGAATATCATCCCGGTCGCCGATGTCAGACGTGACCGCCATCCCGGTTTTGGGTAGCTTCAGCGCCATGGTTTGTGCCTCGCGCAGTTCGGCCCAGGTACTGCCCTGCCGACTGTTGCCGTTGGCCGAGTTGAAGCTGGCCAACTGAACGAACAGGAACGGAAACTCATCGCCCCAGTGTTGTCGCCAGTCGCGTATCATCAGCGGAAACGACTTTCGGTATTCATAGGCCCGCCCCGCGTTCGACTCGCCCTGGTACCAGATAACCCCCTGAATGGCGTACGGAATGAGTGGGTTCAGCATGGCATTGAAAAGCTGGGTCGCGTGTGAGTTCGGGCCGGGTTTATACGACGACGCAAACACATGAGCCACCCGATATTGCCAGGCGCCCTGTAACGGCAGATCCGTATTGCCGATAGAGAGCCGCATTTTCTCGGGATCACCCATAAAGCCACCCGCTCCGCCCTCGTCAACGACCCGCACGGCAATAACGTTACGCCCCGGCTTCAGCAAACCCTCGGGAAGTACATAGGCGCGCGGGTCCAGGCCTTTACTGCTGCCAACCAGCTGGCCGTTCACGTAGGTAGAATCGCGGTCGTCGACCGAGCCGAAACGCAGGGTTGCTTTTGCCAGCGGAGTCCCCTCCGGAACGATCACCTCACGCCGAAACCAGACTACGCCGTCGAGTACCGGTAACCCCCGCCCTGCCCAGTCGGCCGGAACGTTCATCGACTTCCAGGACGAAGCATCCAGATCGGGTTTGGCCCAGATTTGCTCGTCAGCGGCCGTTGGCAAGCCCCCCTGCCGGTCCTGAATCAGCTTAAGAAGCCGGTCTCGTCCCCGTTGGGTTACTTCTTCGTAGGTGGCCGGCAGCCTGGAAGCGATCACTCGCAGGCTGCTGTCCTGCTCAAATGCGGCCCGGCTGGTCCAGGTTTCGGAATGGGTACCGCCCCAGGATGTATTAATCAACCCAATGGGTACGTTTAGCTCTTTCTGCAGCTGCTTGGCAAAAAAGTAGCCCACAGCCGTATAGTTTGGCACCGTTTCCGGGCTGCACACCGTCCATTCGGCTTCCAGATCAGCCTTGGGCGTCAGGCTCATTGCCTTTTTGACACCCAGCTGCCTGATTTGCGGGAAGTTGGCCGTTCGGATTTCTTTTTCGCCGTTGGCGGCCATGCGAAGTGGCCATTCCATGTTCGACTGGCCCGAGCAGACCCATACTTCGCCCAGCAGCACATCATCAAACGCAACCGTATTTGTAGGCCCTTTCACCACCAGCTGGTACGGCCCGCCCGCTTCCATCGGATCCAGCGTAGTACGCCAGCGCCCATCTTTTCCCGCCTTTACGGTTTTTGTCTGACTAGCCAGCGTAACCGTAATTTTCTCGCCCGAGGTTGCCGTTCCCCAGACCGGTACGGGCTTTCGACGTTGCAAAACCATATGTGAACCAAATACGGCTGGTAAGCGAACCTCCGCAAAGGTTACCTGCACAAGTAGCCAGGCCAGTATTGTCAGGCCACCTTTAAAACCTTTCATTCGTTTCAGCATTTTATAGATATAATCGTGCAGCTCCCGGACAGAAAAGCGAAACTGACGCTTTTATCCTCATCAGACAAGCCGCTTGTTCAGTAATTTCAACGAAACGCAATGACTGAAACAACGAATCAGACGCCGGCCGAACGAATCCTGATCACCGGAGCCAGTGGGAATGTCGGTTTGGAGACCCTTCGCCTTCTGATGCTGCGTCCCGATCGGACCACGCGCGACGTGGTAGCGGGCGGGCGTAGTCGCGTCGACGCGGAAACCGATACGGCTGTACAGCCCGACGGGTTTGTTCGCCTTGATTTTACCGACCCCGGTACGTTTGCTCCTGCTCTGGCCGGCGTTAGTCGCGTACTCCTTGTCAGGCCCCCTCAACTGGCTGATGTCGATCGGTATTTTGCCCCGTTCGTACAGGCCATGAAGCAGGCCGACGTACGCCATGTGGTGTTTCTGTCGCTGCAGGGGGTTGAGAATAATCCGGTCACGCCCCACCACAAAATCGAGCGACTTATTGTAGAGGCTGGTTTACCTTTTACTTTTCTGCGGCCCAGCTTTTTTATGCAGAACCTGAGCACTACCCATCGTGACGAGATCAAGGACCGCCACGAGATTTTCATACCGGCCGGTCGGGGGCGTACCAGTTTTGTGGACGTGCGGGATATTGCCGCCGTGGCGGAGCTGGTGCTGACAAACCCGACCCAGGCCTACCAAAACAGGGGTTATGAGCTCACCGGCTCCGAAGCGCTGACTTATGATGAAATAGCCGGGATATTGAGCCGGGTAGTAGGGAACAGAATCACCTATCGCAACCCGTCGATTATCCGGTTTATCTGGCAAAAGTGGAGGAGAGAGAAGAACCCGCTGGGCTTTACGCTCGTGATGACGGCGCTCTATACGGTTTCGAAACTGGGCAAGGGAGCGCGGCTTACCGAAGAAACGGCCCAGTTGCTGGGTCGCCCTCCCATCACGTTCAGGCAGTTTGCCGACGCCTATCGGTCGGTCTGGCTCTGATACGTTCAGCGAATTCGTGGCTTGCCCTGTACATCGAGCACGTCGGGTACCGTGCGCCGGATAGCGAGCGTGTACCGCAGGGTAAGGCCGTAGTTCATACCGGATCCCCGGCTGATCAGCTGAGCCTCCTGAGGAGCCGACTGGTTAACCGTATAACGAACATCCGTTGTCAGGGCCGGATTTAAACCCCAGCGTTTGCGAACCGAAAAACCCAGGTCCAGGCTGTTGCTGAGCCGAACGTTATACTCGGCCCCCAGTTCGGCAACGGCGGTTGGGCGGCTGGCGGCATTGGTATTGCTAACCAGGCGCAGGGTGTCGGGCGTTTCGCTGCGGCCCCGGTACCGGTATCCCAACAACGAAAAACGGCCTTCCTGCTGGCCACTGTTAGGCAGCATCCAGATTCCTCCGCTCAGCCAGAAGCCAGAACGAAGCCAGGGGCCACTAGTTGACAGCACGCGCCGTTTGCCGCGCAGCATAAAGGCGTCACCAATGGTCTGATAACGAAAGTTGATCGGGTAAGATGCGTTGCTGATCGATACCTGCGTCTGAATAGGCATGCGGGCGTAGCCAGCTTCAACAGCCCAGCGCTCCCGATGCGACCAGCCAATAGCTCCGCCCATGCCAGCCCGGATAATGCGATCACTTTCGATCAGGCCACCAAACGAATTATCGAGTTGAGCGCGGTTGGTTGTCAGAAACCCGTCGAGGGCGACGTACCAGCGGTCACGCACCGTTGGACCGCCGTATTTCAGCAGAAGCCGGTCATACTGATGAACGCGATCCGGCAACCGGTAGTAATCCGTAATGCCCTGGCTGTAGGCGGGTAATACGGCCAGACCGAACAGTATATACATTAAGTAGCGTTTCATCATGCGGTTGTGGTTAGCGTTTCGCAAAGTAACACGATAAAGGATTGTTTGTTAACTATTTACGCTACTTTTTATGCATATGTCGCAAAAAAAGCTACCTATTTATCCACTGCTCAGTTTTTCAAGCAATTTCCCCCCTAAACGTAGCGAACCCCGCTCGTTTCGGAACGGGGTTCGCTTGAGTAGTTTCTACGGAATTACCACCCCGTCGGCCACGGCTTAACTACCGTGTTTCATGACCGGTACCGATACGGTTACGTTGTCCCAGGCAATTGTAATGCTGCTATTAGAAGGCGTAATGGTTAGCTTCTCGATGGGCGTCTTGGTGGACGACACCGGCACTTTTACCGAAGCGACATCAGTGGCTTTGGTCTTTTCGTATTCGTAAGCGCCCCACTGACCCAGCGTGCTGTTCAGGATAACGCTCCACTCTTTTTCGCCCGGAATGGTAAACAGGGTGTACGTGCCCGCCTTCACCATTTTACCGCCAAACATGACATCGTTTTTGAACGTCACCTCCGTGGCATTGTTAGCGCCCGTGCGCCATACTTTGCCGTATTTTTCCAGGCTGTTCGAGCCGTCTGCGCCGAAGATTACCCGACCCTTTTTAGAAGGCTGGCCATATACAACGGTAATGTTTTTGTCCGGACTTTCAGCCGTTATTTTGGGGCTTGCGGGTGGTTTTTTATCCTGCGCCTGGACCTGAAAAACGGCGGCAAGCAGAAGCGCGCAGGCAACAATTAAATTTTTCATGTGTGACATGTTGGTTGGTTTAATGTACTGCAATGTAAACTGCACAAAGTAAACGATAGTTTTTGGGCATCGGTATGAGGATTACCGCAAAACTTGGTATTTTTACCCCATAAACAGTATGCACGCATACCAATTTCAACTCTCTTTTGGCATGGCAACTACTTATTTCAGCAAACGTAACCTGCATTTTTTGCTCCATGAGGTCTTCAACGCTGACGAGTTAACTCAATACGAGTATTTCAGTGCGCACGATCGTGAAACATTCAATCTCGTTATCGACTCGGCCACCTATATTGCCGATACCCTGATGTACCCCTACCTGAAAGAGGTAGATCAGAACCAGCCTGAGCTGAAGAACGGGCAGGTAACCGTTCACCCAAAGGTAAAAGAGTTCATGCATGCTATGGGCGAGGCAGGGCTGATCGGCGCTGGTTTCTCCTTCGAACAGGGCGGTCAGCAGTTGCCACAGATGATCAGCTCGCTGGTAGGATTCATCCTGATGGCTGCCAACAACGGCATGATGTACTCCGGATTGACCTCGGGAGCCGCTCACCTGATTACGTCGTTTGGCTCGCCGGCACTGAACGAGTTCTACGTTCCCCAGATGCTGGCCGGCAAATGGCAGGGTACCATGGCACTAACCGAACCCCAGGCCGGTTCATCGCTGTCCGATGTGACGACTTCGGCCACCCCACAGCCCGACGGTACGTACAAGATCAAGGGACAAAAGGTGTTTATATCGGCTGGCGACCACGATGCCGCCGAAAATATCATCCATCTGATGCTGGCCCGCATCGACGGTGCGCCCAAGGGGACGAAGGGCATCTCCCTGTTTGTAGTTCCGAAGTACCGCCCCGACGAGACCGGCGCTTTCGTCGATAACGATGTGCAGTCAACGGGGGTTTACCATAAGATGGGGCAGAAAGGCGTACCGGCCATGCACCTTACCATGGGCTCTAACGACAACACCCTGGGGTACCTGGTTGGCGAGCCGCATCAGGGACTGCCTTATATGTTCCAGATGATGAACGAAGCCCGCATTGGCGTTGGCATGACAGCAGCGGCTATTGCAACGGCGGCTTATTACGCAGCCCTCCAGTACGCCAAAGAACGTCCGCAAAGCCGTCGGCTGAACGAAAAAAACCGGCTCGACGCACCCCAGACCCCTATCATCAACCACCCAGACGTACGACGGATGCTGCTTTTCCAGAAGTCGGTAACCGAAGGGTCGTTGTCGCTGCTGCTCGAAGCAGCCCGGCTCTATGACATCAGCCGGGTGGCCGAAGGCGAAGAAAAGGAAAATGCGTTCCTGCTGCTCGATCTGCTCATGCCGGTCGCCAAATCCTTTCCGTCCGAGATGGGCGTGCAGTCGGTTAGCCAAAGCTTGCAGACCTTTGGCGGGTACGGATTCACAGAAGATTTCCCGGTAGAGCAACTGTACCGCGATATCCGCATTACACCCATCTACGAAGGAACAACGGGTATTCAGGCGCAGGATTTGCTGGGTCGTAAAATGACTATGAAGGGCGGGAAAGCTCCGCAGCTGCTCTTCGCCGAGATCAGCAAAGTTATTGCCGACGCCAGCCTGTTCGATGACCTAAAGCCCTACGGCGACCAACTCGCCGGTGAGCTGAAACGGACGCAGGATGTTTTCGTGAGCCTGATGCCCCACGCCATGAAAGGCGATACCGAACGCTACCTGGCCGATGCTACCCTGTTTCTGGAGTTATTCGGCATTGTAGTAGTAGCCTGGCAGTGGCTCAAGCAGGCCGTAGTGGCCAGACAGGCTCTGCTTACCAAGAATCCGGAGGGCGACGATCTGGCTTTTTACGAAGGCAAGATTCATACGATGAAATTCTATTTCCATTACGAGGTTCCCAAAACGCTGGGACTGGCGCAGCGACTCAAAGACCCCGAAGTCTTAACGATCGTTTCGGAGAAAGAACTGGCGCTGTAACGCGCAATCGTCAGCCATACCACTTCGGCCAGTCTGAAATAGGTCACCCCTGTTTTTAGCTGGATTTAGCTATAAGTCATGCCCATTTGTACAGCCGCTGAATGGTCCATCAGCAGGGCGTATCGACTGACTAATATGCCAAAAGAACCTGTAGGTAAGGGTTCTTTTGGCGTTTTCAGACCTGTCTGATAGACGTTTTTTAGGCGTCAATCATTTATTACGTTAGCAATCAGGCTGTCCACTGCTGAATTAAATGCTACCTTTGCGGCTTCAATCACCCGCGTTTGCCAATGCCGCTGATTGCCCAGTCGAGTTATGTACCGCCCGCACGTCTGTGGAGTGGTCACCTGCAAACCATCATTCCCTCGCTGTTCCGCAAGGTCACGGTCCCTTACGTCCGTGAGCGGATCGATACGCCGGATCAGGACTTTCTGGATTTGGACTGGGCCTTCGCTACGAACAGACCGCAATCCGACTTGCTGCCTCCGCTGGTACTTCTTTCGCACGGCCTGGAAGGCAGCTCGTCAAGTCAGTATCTGGCGGGTATGGTGCAGCACCTGACCCGAAACGGGTTCGACTGCCTGGCCTGGCATTACCGTTCGTGCAGTGGTGAGCTGAACCGGCAGCAGCGGTTCTACCATATTGGCGAAACCACCGACCTGCATTTTGTACTCAACTACGCCACCGCAAAAGGATACGCTGCGATTCATCTGATGGGTTTCAGCGCGGGGGGGAGCGTGACCTTAAAATACCTCGGCGAACAAAGCAGAGCGCTGAATCCGGTTGTGCAGCGAGCTGTCGTTTTCTCGGTTCCGCTCGACCTGATGGGATCAGCCCGGCGGCTCGAACAATGGGACAGCCGGGTCTATAACTACCGGTTCAACCGAACCCTCAAACGAAAAGTATTGCAAAAAGCCGCGCTGATGCCGGGCGTTTTTCCGACCGATGCCGTTATCAGATCCCGCAGTGTACGGGAGTTTGATAATTTGTTTACGGCTCCGCAGAATGGCTTTCGCGACGTAACCGACTATTATACCCGCAGCAGTTCACTTCAGTACGTGCCGGCTATCTGCATTCCGACGCTGATTGTGAACGCAAAAAACGACCCGTTTCTATCGCCCGAGTGCTTCCCCGAAGCCCTGGCGCGGGAACTACCTACCGTCTGGATGGAGTTCCCGGAAGCAGGAGGCCACTGCGGGTTTCCACCCCGGCAGGGCGGCATTAACGGTACGTACTGGTCCGAAAAGCGGACCGTGGCGTTTTTACAGGATTCTGACTAGCAAAACCATGGACGCACAACACATCAAGCAAGTGCTGAAAACCCACAAAGAGCGGCTATTCACGACGTATCCTCTAACGTCAATAGCCCTGTTCGGTTCGTATGCCGATGGAACAGCTTCTGAAGAAAGTGATATCGATATCATGGTCGAGTTTAGCAGACCTGTTGGTTTTGAATTTATCGACTTAACGATCGAGCTGGAAAATCTCCTCCACAAAAAGATAGACATCGTTACCCGGAAAGCGGTGAAGCCCTCGCTCATGTCGTATATACAACCGCAATTGCAGTATGTCTAAACGATCTGTTCGTTACTTGTTATACGATATGCTTGATGCGATTGAGGCAATCCGATCGTTTATAGATGGCTATTCATTCGAGCAGTTCGTCGACGACAGAAAAACACATGATGCTGTTATTAGAAATGTACAAGTGTTGGGAGAAGCAGCGAACCGGGTTCCTGTAGACTTTCGGGAAACACATCCGCAAATAGAATGGCTGAAGATTATCCGTTCACGACACATTCTTGTTCACGACTATTTCGGAGTCGATTACGAAATAGTATGGCGCATCGTCATTACGCATTTACCGCCCCTGCAATTGGCTATTGAAGCCATCTTCACGAATGAGTTTCCAGATGATCTGGAAAATGAACCTGCATAGACCATGCTCACCAAAGACCCCAGCGTTGACCGCACGGCCGGCCTGCCCGCCGAACAGACGTATTACATCATCGATTTCGACAGCACCTTCACCAAGGTAGAGGCTCTGGACGTACTGGGCGAGATATCGCTCATTGGCCGTCCCGACCGCGATGATGTGCTGGCCCAGATCCAGGCCATTACCGACCGGGGGATGTCCGGCGAGATCTCCTTCACCGAATCGCTCGAGCTGCGCCTGAAGCTTCTTCACGCCCACCGCGATCATCTGCCGGCCCTGGTCGAAACGCTCATGGGCAAGATTTCGGATTCGTTTCAGCGCAACGCCCCTTTCCTGACCGAACATGCCGAGCATATTTATATCGTCTCGAACGGATTCCGGGAGTTCATTGTCCCCATCGTAACGTCGCTTGGCGTACGGGCCGAACATGTGTTTGCCAATACCTTCGTGTTCGGCGAAACCGGCGAGATTATCGGTTTCGATCCGGAAAACCCGCTGTCGGCCAACGGCGGCAAATCGCAGGTGATCCGGCAGCTCAACCTCGACGGCGAAGTGTACGTCATCGGCGACGGCTATACCGATTATGAGATCAAGGCATCGGGGCTGGCCAACCGGTTCTACGCCTTCACGGAGAATGTTATGCGGCCGCGCGTTGTGGAGAAAGCCGACCACATTGCCCCGTCGCTCGACGAATTTCTGTACCACAATCACCTCAGCCGGAGCCAGTCGTACCCCAAGAGCCGGATCAAGGTTCTGCTGCTGGAAAACGTTCACCCGGTGGCGGTTCAACTGTTCGAGGAAGAAGGTTTCAACGTCGAGATTCACAAAGGCGCGCTGGACGAAGATGAACTGATCGAGGCCATCCGCGATGTGTCGATCCTGGGTATCCGTTCCAAGACCATGGTTACACGCCGGGTTCTGGAGCACGCCAACAAGCTGATGACCGTTGGCGCGTTCTGCATCGGTACCAACCAGATCGATCTCGATGCCTGCACCGAAAAAGGCATTGCCGTCTTCAACGCACCCTATAGCAACACCCGCTCGGTAGTAGAGCTGGCCATCGGCGAAATCATTATGCTGATCCGGGGTATCGTGCCCAAGAGCAACGCCATGCACCAGGGCGTCTGGGACAAGTCGGCCAAGAACAGTTTTGAAGTACGGGGTAAAAAACTCGGACTGGTTGGCTACGGCAACATTGGTACGCAGCTATCGGTCGTGGCCGAAGCGCTGGGTATGGAAGTGTATTTCTACGATGCCGTTGACAAGCTGGCGCTGGGTAATGCCCGCAAATGCAAATCGCTGGACGAGCTGCTGGCCATTGCCGACATCATCAGCCTGCATACCGACGGCCGCAAGGAAAACAAGAACCTGATCAGCTACCGGGAGTTTGCGCTGATGAAAACCGGGGTTATTTTCCTGAACCTGTCGCGCGGCCACATCGTCGATATTCCGGCCCTGGTCGATGCCATCGAGCGCGGCAAAGTGGTTGGCGCAGGCCTCGACGTATTTCCGCAGGAACCTAAAACCAACAACGAAGAGTTCGTCAACGCTCTGCGCGGTCTGCCCAACGTAATCCTGTCGCCCCACGTTGGCGGCAGCACGGAAGAAGCTCAGGCCAATATTGGCAGCTTTGTACCGGGCAAACTGCTCGAATACATCAACAACGGCAGCACCTACGGCAGCGTCAACTTTCCCGAACTGCAGCTGCCGCTGCTGAAGGGCGCTCACCGGCTGCTGCATATTCACGCGAACGTACCGGGTATTCTGGCCAAAATGAACACCATTTTTGCCAAGTACCACATCAACATTCACGGCCAGTATCTGAAGACCAACGAGCAGATCGGCTATGTGATTACCGACGTAGCCAAAGAGTATGCCGACGACGTGGTACAGGAATTGAAAGGGATCGACAACACCATCAAGTTCAGACTTTTATATTAGTTAATGAGTGATTGAGTGGATTAGTGATTGGGCAAACTGGTTCGGATAAACTACTTTTTTTGACTCGCTCATTCACTCAATCACTAATTCACTCAATCTCTGCTCTCATGAAAAACACCTACTTTACCCCCGGCCCGGCCGAGTTATATCCTTCGTTTTATACGCATCTGCAAACCGCCCTCGACGAGCAGATTGGGTCTATCTCGCACCGAAGCCGCCGGTTTCAGGATATCTACCGACATACCGACGAGCAGCTGCGGCTGTTGCTGAATATTCCGGCCACCCACCGGATTTTCTTTACCGGTTCGGCGTCGGAAGTATGGGAACGGATACTACTTAACTGCGTGGAGCACGAAAGCTTTCACGCCGTCAACGGCTCTTTCTCGCGCAAGTTTTACGACTACGCCCAGAGCCTCCACAAGTTTGCGCACCTGTTCGAAAAGCCGTTTGGTCAGGGGTTCGACGCTGCCGACATCGACGTACCCGAATACGCCGAAGTGGTTTGCCTGACCCATAACGAAACCTCGTCGGGGGTGCAGATGAAACCGGCCGACATGCACAAGCTAAAGCGGAAATACCCGAAAAAGCTGTTCTGCGTCGATATGGTCTCGTCAGCCCCGTATCCCGACCTGGACTTTGGCCTGATCGATTCGGCCTTTTTCTCGGTGCAGAAAGCTTTTGGTATGCCCGCCGGTCTGGGCGTCTGGATCGCCAGCGAAGCCTGCCTCGAAAAAGCCGAGCGGCTTCAGCAATATGATTCGCTGACCATTGGGGCGCATCATACGCTGCCTACCCTCTGGAAAAACGCCCAGACATTCGAGACCCCCGCCACCCCCAACGTACTGTTCATCTATATTCTGGGGAAACTGGCGGAAGACTTCAACCAGATCGGCATCGCCAACATTCGGCGGCAGACCGAAGAGAAGGCCAAAGCTATTTATAAATTTCTTGAAGGTTCCGAAGCGT
Organism: Spirosoma sp. 209; assembly: GCF_002006735.1. Lineage (NCBI taxonomy): Bacteria > Pseudomonadati > Bacteroidota > Cytophagia > Cytophagales > Cytophagaceae > Spirosoma > Spirosoma sp. 209. The sequence continues at coordinate 535,438 of NZ_MVEC01000006.1, forward strand.
TCGAGCCTTTCGTTAAAGAAGAGCGTCACCGCTCGCAGACCGTGATTGTGGCCAACACCCGGCGGTCGTCGGCCGATGTGATTGCCTCGGCCCGGATGGCCAACATGGTGGTAGGCAGCGGCTACGGTAAATTAAAAGACTCACAAATCCGCATTGCCAACTTCCCGGCTACGTCGGCTGAGCAGGTAGAGCAGTTACTGAGGCAGTTAGCCCGGTAACACGCTATAGCAAACCTTATCGTAGGTTGGCGGTTAATTAGTCGATGTCTCTTTCGGCATGATTAAGCACTCAACGACGATGAAAAATTTACTTCAAACAACAACCCTGCTAGTTGGTCTGTCAGTAGCGGCTTATGCACAGAACAACGCCGACTCGACGGGTCGGAACCGGCCTCTGATCAACGACGAGACCAAACAGGAGGCCCGGCAGAAAGCGGCCGAGGTAGAAGAAAAGGTAAGCGAAGAGGTTGATCGTTCTATATCGTATCAGCAGCGAAATCAGCTCAGTTGGTTTCAGCCGGGTAATGCCTTCGTGGGTGGAGGGCTGGCCTTCGGTGTTGCCAACGAGCAGGTTTATCTATCCATCAATACCCGGGCGGGCTATTTCTTTCAGCCTGGCTTTGCGGCTGGTCTTCGGTACGATAATGAGCGGCTGGTTGGTAATCAATACCGGGCCCGCCAGTTCGGTCTGTTTACCCGCTATTATCCATTCCGCACCCGCATCAGCAGCTTTATCGGCGCCAGCCTGAACAGCGGCCGGGAGTTTTCAGAAACGATTGGTGCCAATGAAAAATCGCGCTACACCAGCGTCGGTCTGGAGATCGGCGCTATGGCCTGGATCCTCCGCCGACTGGGGGCCGAAATTTCGTACGAAGGCAACTTCTATAACCGGATCGACCCTACCGCCAGCCAGGGACGGGGCGGTCGGCTTAAGGTTGGCGTCAACTATTATCTTGGCCAGTTCGGCGGCCGCGGCCAGCGCAATCGGTAGAAATCAATTTTTACAACAAGCCCCGGCATGAATGCCGGGGTTATTTATTCATCGGATATCGGTCCAGATTTCGGTTGTTTAGATTGATGAGTAGCCCCGGTACATAGACCGGGGCTACTCATTTGCTGGCCAACGGTCTAGATCTCAACTTGTTATATTTATGAATAGCTCCGCTATTCATACCGGAGAATTCATTTGCCTATAAAAACGCCCCGGCATAAATGCCGGGGCTATTCATTTACCGGATATCGGTCCAGATCCCAATTGGTTAGATTGATGAATAGCTCCGACATTTATGCCGGCGTCACTAAATACAATAGGCGCCGGTATTTATATTGGGATTCTATCAAATACAGGAATTTATTTAATCAGACCGCTCAGGTTTTTACGATACGACCGGCCAATCGGCACAACGTCTTTATCAACAAGCAGGGTCGATGCAGCCACTGATTTCAGATAATCGATATTAACAGCGTAGCTATTATGTACCCGTATGAAGCGGGAGTCCAACCCGCCGAGCATTTTACTGAGTGACCGCTTGATGGTATGTCGTCCGTGTATAGTCTTGATAAAGGTGTAGTTTCTTTCTGAATACAGATACATGATATCCTGAAAATCTACCCGCACTTGTTTGTTTTGTGCTCCTCGGATAAACAGATGCGTTTTCTCCGTCGATGGGAGTTGCGGCAGGCTTGTCAATACAGTGTCTATCGTTGATTGAAGTGTGATCGGATGAAACGGTTTGACGAGATGAGCGCCAACTCCAATAGACCGGGTCTTTTCATAAAACGATCCGTCGATGGAACTGGTAATCATGATAAACTGACTGCCCCGTTCGGCAAACTCCTGCAACAACATTAGCCCTTTCGGCAACTTGTCGAAAAACAGATCGCAGATAATGAGCTGGGGCTGATGGTGCCTGATCACCTCCTTTGCCAGGTCGGTAGAGTGTACAAGAAAAGGGGACGAGAATCCCATAGCTTCTACGGTTTGCCTGAGCCAGATACCCTCAACGATATCATCTTCAACCAGCAGAATGGAAGCCGATCTGGACGCTTTCATATAGAAAAAGAATTAACACCCCTACGTATTGATTCTCAGAAAGGAACAGTAAATCGTAACGCCGATCACTCCCGGTTGGCGAAATAACCATCGATACGGCCTGGCACCTGCTCATACGTACTCTTTTGCAGGAAATTACAGTCAATCGGAAGCATACGCTATAAGACACCTGTCTTGATATTTTGTCACTTATCCTTCAGCAACTTTATTGAGAGCCTGTTTTCAGCAATCGGTTTTACTGCCGCTCTACTCCCGAAAAAAAGCTGGTAGCTTCGAGAAAGAGACTGAAAGTACTGCGGGAAGGCTTAGGGAGAAAGCATAGTTTATAGGGATTAAAGCCTCCAATAGCTTATTGTCGATAAACAAATATCATAGAGTGCGCGTGCCTGCCCGAATGAAACGGAGAGCTTTCTCTATACCGCTTACGTATATACGTGATACAGCGCTTCTGTAAAAAAAGTAAACCTATTCATTGACCTGATTCGTCAGGTACGGGAGCTTCCAGCCCTTCGGTTTTGGCAAATCCTTTGCAAATCGACTTGCCTACTCCATTCATTGACCAGATTCTACGGTCTTGTCTTATCTCGATCTACGATTGTCCACCATTTTTTGCTGTTCATCACCACATTCCTGCAAACTGCAGCGAGTGCCTTCATTTTTGCTTGCATTAGTGGCAGTCAGTCTGCCGCGGGACTTCCATCCGTGATGCACAAATCTTTTTGGCTACATGAAGCTATTGTCTACGCATTCGGCACCGCCGGTTTCTTATTCCAAGCCCCAACCAGCCACCTGGCGATATCCAGCTAATTCATCCCATAGGGCTATAGAAAGTCCCCCAGGGCAACCAGGTCGCCTACCCCGACTGCATGCGGATACTCGGCCTTCATTACGCTATACCCCCCGATTCAACATCTCAATAACTATGCGAAATTTTACCAGATTCATTGTTCTGTTCTGGCGGTGGCTTTCGCCGGGCTTCAGCATAATAAACGTAGGGCAATCCCTAAACCGGGTGCTACTATCAATGCTCGGCTGGCTGCTGATGCTGGTAGGCTGTAGAAACAGCCAGCATAATCTGGCTACCCAACGACTGAAAAACACTGGCCATAGTCTGAGTTTTTTCAGACTGCATAGGGTCAGCTGGCGGCTTTCACTGCCTTTATTTATTGCGTTCTGTGCGCTGCTCATACCGGAGCAACTACAGGCCCAACTTCATACAACGACGTCAAACGCACCGCTGCTGGCTCGAAATCAAACCGGGCTGAAGCCACTGGCCAACCAGCCGAGCGACGCAACCCGGCAGCGGGTCGGTAAAACGATGACCCGCGAACGCGCCCTGCTTAAATTTGAACAAAACCAGGGGCAGGTAGCCAACTCATCGGTGCGCTACCGGGCAAACGATGCGCAGGCCACTTACTTCTTCACGCCGACTGAAATTCGGTCGGTGGTGCGGAGTGCCAGGACCAAAGACAGTACGCAGGCTGGCTACGCAATTCAGTTTGTGAACCCCAATCCGGAGGTGGCCTTACTGCCCGCCGGGCGCGTGGGTGGCAAGCATGGTACGGTAAACTACATCACCAGCGAGGGTGCCTTTTCTGATGTGACCTACTTCCAGAAACTCAACTACGAAAACATCTGGACGGGTATTCGGGCCGATTTCTACGAAGGAGACAACGGTACCCTAAAATACGACTTTGTGGTGCAGCCCGGTGCTGACCCCGCTCAGATCCGCTTCCGCATGGCGGGCGTGACCGACCTGCACGTGACCGACAAGGGCGAACTCGCCTTTACGACACCGTTTGGTACGCTCCAGAAAGGAAAGCCGTACACCTACCAGACGATTAATGGTAAGCGTGTCGAGGTGGCGGCTGCCTATGTAGTGAAAGACGGTGAGGTAAGCTTCCAGTTGGAAGCATATGACCCGGCCGTAGCGCTGGTGATCGACCCCATCGCCCTGAAGTGGAGCTCGTTTCTGGGTGGAACCAACTTGGACATTTCCCTTAGTATTTACGTACACCCGACCACCGGCCGTATCTACGTCTCAGGCTATACGGGATCGACTAACTTCCCCAATACCCTGGGTAGGGTATATGGCGGAGGGCAGGATGCCTATGTTACCTGCATCGAGAAAGACGGAACGAGTATAGTATGGAGTACCTACCTGGGCGGTAGCGGTATTGATAAGGGCTTTGCTGTTTCGGCCGATGCCGCAGGGGATGTGTATCTGGCCGGGGTAACGAACTCCCCCAACTTCCCGACCAACGGCAGCACCGCTGCCTACGACGCTACCCACAACGGAGGGTTCGATCTGTTTGTACTTCGGTTGAACAGCACCGGCACTACACTCAAGTATAGTACATATCTGGGCAGCTCTGGTGCTGATGGCGATCAGAGTAACTCGGCGAATACTCTGGTACTGAACAACGGAACGGTGTACTATGCTTCTTACGGAAGTACCGGGTTTCCGCTTACGGCTGGTAGCACCTCGGGGAGTAGCGTAATTTTTGGTATAAACACCAATGTGGCCGGGGCTGCTGGCCTGGCAATGTCTGTGCCTTCGAATGGTTATGGATTTACTGATATAGCCGGTGATAAAGATGGCAATCTCTGGGCGGTTGGTATAACAGAATCAACCCAGAATCCGCTTATTTCTTCGAATGCGGTTCAACCCACCGTACCGACAACCAATAATGACTATCGTTACGTGGCTAAGTACTCGCCATCCGGTACATTTTTATACGGCTCTTACATAAATCCAATCATTAGTACAGCATCTACATTTGGTCCATTTGCAACCGAAATTGCAACCGATGCGCAGGGCAACGTATATGTAACAAGTTCGGTATATTATGAAATCAATAACAACACAGGGCTGTTGCAGAAGGTGTCGAATACCGACGCGTTCAACGAAATAACACCCATCTCGTCTTCGCTTCGGCTGGGTGACTTCTACGGGACGTACATCGTTAAGATACCGTATGACCTTAGCCCCAAATACAACTTCGTCACCCTGATGCCGGGGGCGATGCCGGTCGATAACTTTGAGGACCCTGAAATAGCCATTGACAAAAAGGGGAATATTCACTTTGTTACCTGGGGGGGTAATTTTTATTTGAATCAGTATCACCCTGTAACGCCGGGCGCAATTTTGCCAATTACCAGCAGTGAGCGTCATCCCGAATATTATGTCCTTTCGCCTTCGGGTGCCAGCGTACTGTATGGTACGGCCTTATCCAAAGATATTTCAACGAACGGTATTGCTCTGTTTGTCAACGACAAATGTGAAGCCTATATAACCATAGAGGCTTCAAGTCAAAATAAAACCCCCATCACGCCCACCTATCGGGACCAGGCTACAAATAGCCAGAAATCGGTTTTTCAGCCTACCTACGGGGGGGGGACTGATGTCGCCCTGCTGGTATTTCATGAGCCAGTACCCAACAATAACACCATCCCGAATTTTGCGGCTGGCAACAATACCTTCTGCATAGGCGGGGCCATCTGGCAGAACCCCAATGATGGGCCTATTCTGGGCGCTACGCCCACCTACCAAAGCGGTAGTGGCTCATCGGCTACAGACAACCTGCCCAATATCCTCATCGATGGTGCCTTATCTGCACACCCAACGCCAAAGTCGCCCGCGTTTAGCTACCAGTGGCAGAAGCGCATCAACGGCGGTGCCTGGACAAACGTCGGCAACGGTACGTATGATGTGTATAAGCCCTCACCGGAGCCAGCCGCCGGTACGGTAGATTACCGCCGTCTGATTATCGGCTTCTGCTGCGATACGCTCAGCATTTCCAATCTGGCCACAGCAACCATTACCGGTACGTTCAACCTCAGCATCAATGCCCCTACCAAGCCGGTTTACTATTGCCCCGGCACGACCACCAACATGGGCATTACACTGTCGGGAGCATCGGGTAATGTATCGTGGCAGTGGTACGATGGCTACGCACCCGTGAGCAGCACCACCATCAGTCCGGCCAGCGGTTCGGGCGTTGCGGCTTCGAGTTTTGCGGCTTCCATCGAGTCGGGCGTAACAGGCAGCGGATTTTACCGGCTGGTTGTTATTGATGCCGGAGGCTGCCGGCGCGAAACCTTCGTGGCCATTGCGCCAAAAGTTGCCAGCGCCGGTACCGCTGCATCGGTAGCGCTCTGCCCCGGCACATCGACCACCGCAGTACTTGGGCCACCGGCGGTAAATCCGGACTTTGATTACAGCTGGACAGGCCCCGGTGGATTTACTTCCAGTTTGGCTAATCCGGTAGTGACCACAGCCGGTGTTTATACCCTTCAGGTGAAGGTGAAAACCGATGCGGCCTTCTGCGCACCCGGTACCACAGTAACGGTAACGGCGGCTACTCCGCATAGTACCGCCTTAACGACCTTGTCCAGCCTGACCGTTTGCCAGGACGACGCCCCCGTCAGTATCGGAATGACCGGTACGGCTCCATCGGGCTATGCATTCCAGTGGGTACCGGCAACGAGCCTGGACAATGCCCAGGCCTTTAATCCTACCTTCGACCCAGGGGTAATCAGTGGCGGCTTCCCGATCGGTACGACAACCTATACCTTTACGGCTCTGCGTTTGAGCGATGGCTGTATTTACGAAACAACGAAGACTGTAACCGATGTAGCGCTTGGCTTTGCATCGGCCGGTAACGACCTCATTGGCGATGGTTGTACAACCGGCACACGTGATGCCGTGGGTGCCCCCGAAACCACCGGACAATATTTTCAGTGGACGGCTATTGGCACAGATTTCAGTGCGGGCCTGTCGTCACTGAAAGCCAATGCGGCCTTTGGTATGGATGCGCTCGGACAACAGGTTGGTACCAACAAGTTCCTGAACGCCAAATTCCCGCTTTGCTCGGCAAACGGCAGCACGGGCTACTACATCGATTATGAATTACGGGCTTCTTATCTGCCCTTCCCGAATACCTGTTATACGGTCGATACGGTACGGGTGTACATACCCTGCTGTGGTCAGGGACCTGCCTGCCCCATTCCGACGGCTTCGCTGAAAGGAACGAACGGAGCCTGTAGCACACCAACCACTCTTATGAGTGTGTCGCCCCTCCAGGGTGCTACCTATACCTGGCGTACATACAGCGTAAATGGCACCATCCAGCCCGCCAATACGGCTCCCCGAGGACTTTTTGTCAGCAACAACGGCGTAAAAGGAGCCGCTATTTCGGCCAGCGGTCCTCACCCCACCTCGGTCATTGTCGATTTCGACGATGCCACCTGGGGATGGTCGGGCAACAACGTGGTGGTGTATGAAGTAACGCAAACCATCGATTTAGGCAATGGCCCGGTATCGTGTTTTGCCCGGCTTCAGGTATTCTCCGGCCGCAACGCCTTACCCGTTATCGGCGTTAAAGATGTCAGTATCTGTAGCATTGCTTCTCCGGGGGTTCGGTTTGGTACCGCAGGGAACGCGGGACCCTATACGCTTTCCGGCCTGGATTATACGCAGGCACCCAACTCGGCCTTCAACTGGACCTGGACGGGGCTGAATGGCTCCACACCGGCCAGCATGACCAACACGACCTCGCCGTTCCCAACGGTGAATCCGGCCGGTACTACCGCTTATATCGTGCAGGTGCAGGACCCCGCCACCGGCTGTATTGCAAAAGATACGCTGAACGTGAAAGTAAATGTGCTGACTGCCAATGCCGGAAGCGTTCAGAACAATATTTGCCCCGGTTCGCTGGTGCAACTTGGCTCACCGGCCTCCAATACGGCTATTACCTACTCGTGGAATCCGACGGCCGGGTTGAACTTCCCCGTTGGAACGCCCAACAGTACGGTAGCCCAGCCCTATCTGGCCGTACCGAACGTACCGACGCCACCGGCTACACTGAGCTATACCCTGACGATAACGGACGTAGAGTCTGGCTGTCAGGCTGTTCATTCGGTGAATGTGAATACCACCACGACGGCCCCTGCTGCCCTGGCCAGCGCCAGCTATAGTGCCTGTGCCGGCTCGTCGTTTGCTATAGGACCCTTTTTGGATTCCGATGCGGGGTCTACCTATGTGTGGACCGTTCAGAGTGGTACGGCCGATGTGTCCTGGTTGAGCTCCACCACGGCCCTGCGGCCAACGGTGACCCTGCCTGCCAACTTTGCCGGGCCGGTGGTGTTCCTGCTGACCAAAACAAAAGGGACCTGCGGCTCCGTAACCGCTACGTTTACCATCAATGATAGCAACCCAGCCATTAATCTGGGTGGTCCGCTGACGGCCAACTGTACCTCACCGTATCTTCAGATTGGCGAGACAGCTTTGAGTGGCTACACCTATACATGGACACCCGCCACAGGACTCTTTACCAATAGCGGCCTGACTACCGCCTATAGCGGAGGTAATACAGCCCGGCCCTGGGTTGGCCTGATCACGGCTCCGACAACCTACACGGTATCGCGCCGGAACAGCGCATCGGGCTGTATTCAAACAGCTTCGGTGACGGTCAATCCGCCGGCAGGCCTTGCGCTCAATGCCGGTGCCGATAAAAGCTGGTGTCCGGGCAGCCCGGCCGTTCAGCTAGGGTCGTCCGGCTCAGGAACAATTACCTGGACGGCACTAGCCTATTCAGCCAGCACGACAACCCCTTCATCGCCAACGGCCATTGCCTCGCCCATGACGTCGGCGCAGATGCTGGGCTACCTCAGCACCACCAGCGGAGCCGTGGCCTCGTTCAATCAATCCTCGGCAGTACCCGGTACGTACGTCTACCGGCTGACGGCTACCAATGGTAGCTGCTCCATTACCGATGATGTAGTGGTGAAGGTGCCTAATTTCCAGACGAACCTAACAGGTTTGCCACAGACGATTTGTAAAGGAAGTTCCGTTCAGCTTGGGGTTACCAATGCGCCAACGACGTACAATTATTCGTGGGCAGCGGTAAATCCAACAACGCTCAGTAATACCATTACGAACGCATCGTCATCGCGACCTATCGTTAGCCCGGCGGTAACAACTACCTATCAGCTGGTCTATACGGAGACCGCCACCGGATGCCAGGCCGACGAGCAGGTAACGGTGGTTGTGAACCCTGGTCCGAGTCTTTCGGATGTCAGCACGGCCACGGTCTGCGCCCCTGTCACGGCGGTAAACCTCACGGCACTGATTCCGAACTACGCTACCTTCACGGGGCAGCAGTGGTATCGCGACCAGTATCCGGGCGGGGTAGCGGTATCGACCCCGACGGCCGTCACGCCGGCTTCGACGACTGATTATTTTGTGGTACTGGCCGACAACCTTGGTTGCCAGGACACCGTGCAGGTAACGGTGAATGTGGGTAATCCGCAAACCCCCGTTATTGCCGCTTCGGCCTCGGTCGACTGCGTAACGAAGACGTTTGACCTGGCTACGGCGCAGGGTAACCCTTCGCAGACGGGTTATACGCTGGAGTGGTACACCACGCCCAACCGGGCTTCCGGCACGCAGGTGACCAACCTGGTCGTGGGTGTAGGCACCTATTACTTATTTGAAAAAGCACCGTCTCCCGCCGATTGTTATTCAGGCAGCGCCGTTATTGCGGTAACGAATACGTGTCCGTGCGTAACGCCCACCAGTGTATCGGCTACGGCCGCGCCCAACCTTGTAACTGCCAATGCAACCATTACACTAGGTGTCTCGGCCAGCAACACTACCCCTGGCAGTACGACCTATACCTGGAGCGGTTCAGGCATCAGTAGCCCCACCGCCACTACGGTCGCCAGCCGTACAGTAAGCGCACCAGCTACGGCGGGTACGTATACCTATACGGTGGTTGTCAGCAATGGATCGAGCTGTACAGCCACGGCCACGGCGAGTGTGACAGTGCAGGCCACTGCCAGCCTGGGCAACTTTGTCTTCGAGGATGTCAACGCCAACGGTATTCAGGAACCCACCGACAAGCCCATCCCCGGCGTGACCGTCAGCCTGCTCTCCTCGGGTACGCTGGTGGCCTCCACCACCACCAACGCCAGTGGACTCTACAGCTTCACCGGCCTGACCCCAGGAGTGCCCTACAGCGTCAGCTTCACCGCCCCGGCCGGCTTCACGGCCACCAGCCAGAACACGGGCAGCGATGACGCCCTCGACTCGGATGGGGCACCCGCCACCGGCCTGACGGGGGTCTACAACCTGACGGCTAACGAGAACAACACCACCGTCGACATGGGCTACTACAAGCCCGCGTCGCTGGGCGACAAGGTCTTTGTCGATGTCAACAAAGACGGTCAACAGGACAGTGGCGAGCCCGGCCTGCCAAACGTGACGGTCACCCTGCTCAGCAACGGCACCCTGGTGGCCTCCACCACCACCGATGCCAGCGGCCTCTACAGCTTCACGGGTCTGACCCCAGGGGTGCCCTACTCGGTGAGCTTCACCAGCCCGACAGGCTACACGGCCACCACGCCTAACGCGGGCAACGACGCGACCGATAGCGATCCGGTCAACGGCCTCACCGCACCGGTGAGTCTGACCTCGGGCGAAAACAATCCCACCCTGGATGCAGGCTTCTACGTGGTACCGGCCATGAGTGTGACGCTCACCAGCGCGCCGGTCTGTAACTCGGCCACCAACAACTACACGGCCACCGCCACGGTTAGCCTGACGGGCGCCACGGCGGGTACGCTGACCATCACCGACAACGGTGTCAGCATCGGCACGGTGAGCGTGACGGCGGGGCAGGCCACGGCCACGGTGAGTGTGACGGGTCTCAGCGACGCGGCCAGCCACACGCTGGTGGCCAGCCTCAACGGCCTCTCGGCCAGCACGGTCTACACCGCGCCGGTCGCCTGCACGGTCTGCTCGCTGAGCCTGACCGTATCCCCGGGACTCTGCCAGACCGCTACCAACACCTATACCCTCAACGGTAGCCTGCGCATCCTCAACAACACCAGCGGAGGTACGATCACTGTCTCCGACGGCCTGCGCAGCACTACCCTGACGGCCACCAGCACGACTACCAGCCTGCCCTTCAGCCTGACGGGACTGCCCTCCGATGGGACAACCCATACCCTGGTGGCTACCCTCAGCGGCTGCGCCAGCGCCAGTGCCACCTACACCGCCCCAGGCTCCTGCTCTCAGCCTGCGGGTACGCGGTTAGTGGTCGACAAGTATGTCAGCGCCAGCCGGGCCAAACTAGGCGATGTGCTGACCTACACCCTGGTGCTGAGCAACGTGGGCCAGACGACGGCCACCAACGTGGTGGTCAAGGACTCCACTACAACAGGCCTGAGCTACGTCGCTGGATCGGCCTCCGTGCCGACGGGTACGAGCTTCACCCCGGGTGTTCCGGTCAGCTACTGGTCAGTAGCCGCCATCAGCGCCGGACAGAGCCTGAGCCTCACGCTGCAGGCCCGCGTCGACAGCAGTGGCATCCTCTACAACCAGGCCTCCATACCTGGTGACACCGCTACGGTCTGTACCAGCGTACCGGTGAAGGTGTGTGTGGGTGAAGTTTACACCTTCCGGCTGACGGTAGCCCCGGGCCGGGCCAGCTACCAGTGGTACAAAGATGGCCTGGCCATGGCGGGGGCCACCACCAACGTCCTGGATGTGAGCAGCCCCGGCAGCTACAGCCTGGCCGTCGATAACACCGCTGGCCAGTGTCCCGACTTCAGCTGCTGCCCCTTCATCGTGGAAGAGGATACGCTGCCCACCTTCCAGGCCGTGGCTCTGCCCGCCACCTGTGTGGGCGCCACGGCCCAGGCCAACGGCCAGATCGTGCTGAGGGGCTTCCAGCCGGCTTATACCTACCAGTACTCGGCGGGGGCGAGCTTCAACCCGGCCGCGTCGCTGTCGGGGGCGGCTAAGGGGATTCCGGCCAGCGGGGTGATCGTCAACACCCTGGCCAATCCGGTTTCGTCGGCCTCGTACACGGTGCGGGTCTACAACGGGTCGGGTTGTTATCAGGACGTGACGGTGCAGCTAAGCAGTACAGCTTGTACTTGCCCACCGGATGTATGCACCCCGTTTGTGATCAAACAAACCAAGCGAAGGGCCCGTATTGGAGATAAGTAAGGAATTAGGCTAAACACGTGTATACTCGCTAATACGAAAAGCGGTGCTGGGAGAACCTGACACCGCTTTTCGTATTTAATTTTTAAAGTAGTGACTGTTTGACAACCTACGATCTCTCTTCAAGGGTTTATCAAGAAGGTGCAGGACTACAACCTATCCGACAACGTCTTACTGGACGTCAACACATGGAGGGAGTTTTAAAACTATTACCGCCCTCAAACACTAACCGGGAAATTAGGGCTGATGCGTACCTGTATCTCGTTTAACAGCTCTTTGTCACTACCAGAATACAGTCAGATCAGATATGACCCTGATCTTTTGGGGCTATCTGAGCGGAGCGTCAACTTTTAACTCCCTGATTTTGTTAAGCTACCAGGACAGATACCAATCAGTCTGTTAACTTTGCGGCTTCATCTGAGCTGACACGAACCAACCTATTATGTTATCCATCAGTAATTTACATGCCAGGATTGGCGAAAAAGAAATATTAAAAGGATTAAGTCTGCAGGTCAATCCCGGTGAGGTTCACGCCATTATGGGACCCAACGGCGCCGGTAAGAGTACGCTGGCTTCGGTATTGGCTGGCCGTGAAGAGTATGAAGTAACAGGTGGCAGCGTACTTTTTGAAGGGCAGGACCTCCTGGAAATGGCCCCCGAAGAGCGGGCTGCCGAAGGTATATTTCTGGCATTTCAGTACCCGGTTGAGATTCCGGGCGTCAGCACGACCAACTTCCTGAAAACAGCCATGAACGAAATTCGGAAACATCGGGGTCAGGATCAGCTCGATGCCGTTCAGTTTCTGAAGCTGATGAAGGAAAAAATGAAACTGGTCAACATCGATCAGTCGCTGCTGAGCCGGTCGCTCAACGAAGGGTTCTCGGGTGGTGAAAAGAAACGGAACGAGATTTTTCAGATGGCCATGCTGGAACCCAAACTGGCTATTCTGGACGAAACCGATTCGGGTCTGGATATCGACGCGCTCCGTATTGTGGCCGAGGGGGTTAACCAGCTGCGGTCGCCCGAGCGGTCAACCATCGTCGTTACCCACTACCAGCGCCTGCTCGATTATATCGTACCTGATTACGTGCACGTACTCTACAAAGGGCGCATCGTGAAGTCGGGCCCCAAAGAACTGGCGCTGGAACTGGAAGAAAAAGGATACGACTGGATCAAAGCCGAAGCTGAAGTAAACCAATGATCCATGATCAATGATCAATGATGCCTAGTTGTCATCTGTCATTCGTCGTTCATCATTCATCATTAACACAATGAATCCTTCTTTCTCATCATACAATCAGTTTAAAGACCAGCTGCTGGCGGCTTTTCAGACTAACGAAGAGCGCATGAACGGCGAGTCCCGGACCCCCGTGCACCAGGTTCGGCGGGCTGCGCTGAAACAGTTCGACCTGCTGGGCTTTCCGACAATCCGGCACGAAGAATGGAAATACTCGAACGTGAGCGGGCTGTTTAAAGAGGCTTTCGAGCTTGATGAACAGAGCCCCATCACCAGCGACGATCTGGCTTCGCTGGAAATTCCCAATCTCGATGGCAATATTCTGTACTTCGTCAACGGCAAGTACCATCCGGAACTGTCGCGGATCGTTAGCCCCGCCAGTCAGGTTCAGATCTCCAGCCTAGCCGATGCGTTAAAGGCCGACGCCGATTTTATTGGCTCCCACTTCGCCCGCTATGCCGATTATCAGGACAACGCCTTTACGGCACTGAACACGGCCCTGGCCACCGATGGAGCCGTTATCCGGATTCCGGACAATACCACGGTTGAGCAGCCCATTATTCTGCGCTTCATTACCGACGGTCGTCAGAAAAATATTGCGTCTCAGCCCCGAAACCTTATTCTGGTAGGCCGAAACGCCGAGGTAACCGTGGCCGAGTCGTACCGGACCCTGGGCGATCGGGCCAGCTTTGTCAACGTAGTGACGGAAATCGTGCTCGAGCGCGACGCCCGGATGCAATACTACAAAGTGCAGAACGAAACCGAGCAGTCGTATCATATCGGTACCACCCAGGTTAACCAGACCGATAACACCCACTTTTATTCGGCTACTGTTACCCTCAATGGCAACTTTGTTCGGAACAACCTGAACATCGTGCTCAACGGCCAGCATGCCGAAGCCTTTATGTACGGCCTGTACATGCCAAACGGAAAACAGCATGTCGACAACCATACGCTGGTTGATCACGCCATGCCCAATTCATACAGCAGCGAGCTTTACAAAGGTATTCTGGACGATAATGGTACGGGTGTCTTCAACGGAAAAATCTACGTTCGGCCCGACGCCCAGAAGACCAATGCCTACCAGTCGTGTAAGAACGTAGTGCTGGCACCGGGCGCATCGATGAATACGAAGCCGCAGCTCGAAATTTTTGCCGACGACGTAAAGTGCTCACACGGCACCACGACCGGCCAGCTGAACGACGAAGCCCTGTTCTACATGCGCTCGCGGGGTATTCCGAAAGATGAAGCCCGCACCCTGCTGCTCTACGCATTCTCGCAGGATGTGCTGAGCCAGATTAAAATTCAACCCATCCGCGAGTACCTCGAAAACGTGGTAACCCAGAAGCTGGGAAAGTAAGCGTATTAGTCAGTGGTGAATGATGAATGGTGAACGGTTTGATAAAAATCAGTCATCGTTCATCATTCATCATTTTTAAAGCACCTTTCCCCCATCTGGCTTGTTGTTTTAGTACAACCCATCTTGCAATGCTTATGCAATCGGCTCCCGTTACAACCCTCGATATTCAGCAAATCCGGCAGGACTTTCCGATCCTCGATCAACAGGTCAACGGTCGGCCGCTGGTGTATTTCGATAACGCGGCAACCAACCAGAAACCGCGGCCGGTCATCGATGCCCTGACCCAGTATTACGAAGGCTACAATGCCAATATTCACCGGGGTATTCATCACCTGGCCGAGCAGGCTACGGCCGCTTTTGAAGCGTCGCGCCGGGCTATCCAGCAATTTCTGAATGCCAGACATTGGGAAGAGATCATCTTTACCTACGGCACTACCGACGGCATCAATCTGGTAGCCCAAACCTATGGCCGCCGGTTTCTGGGCGAAGGGGATGAAATCATCATCTCGACCATGGAGCACCACTCCAATATTGTGCCCTGGCAGATGCTCTGCGAAGAGCGCGGTTGCGTGCTGAAAGTGATCCCGGTCGATGATAACGGCGAACTGATTCTGGAGGAGTACGAGAAGCTACTCTCGGCGCGTACCAAATTCGTTTCCTGCGTACACGTGTCGAACTCGCTGGGAACGATCAACCCCGTCAAAACCATCATCGACATGGCCCACCAGGTTGGCGCCGTCGTGCTGATTGACGGCGCGCAGGCTTCGTCGCATATCGATCTCGACGTGCAGGCGCTCGACGCCGATTTTTACGTCTTTTCGGCTCACAAGCTGTACGGCCCGACCGGCATGGGGGTGCTGTACGGCAAAAAAGCCCTTCTCGACGCCATGCCACCTTACCGGGGCGGGGGCGAAATGATCAAGGAAGTTACCTTCGCCAAAACTACCTACAACGAAATTCCTTACAAGTTCGAAGCGGGTACGCCTAATATTGCCGATGTGATTGCGGTGAAAACGGCGCTGGAGTATATGGCAGGCTTAGGCAAAGAGAATATTGCAGCCCACGAACACGAGTTGCTTCAGTACGCTACCGAGCAGCTGAGTGAACTCGACGGGCTGCGCATCATTGGTCAGGCCAAAGAAAAAATCGGCGTCGTGTCATGGGTAATGGATGGCATTCACCACCAGGATACGGGCGTCATTTTGGACCAGCAGGGCATTGCCGTTCGGACGGGTCACCACTGTACCCAGCCCCTGATGCAGCGTTTCGGCATTGCCGGAACTACGCGGGCCTCGTTTGCCGTTTACAACACGAAAGACGAAGTTGACCGGCTCATCGTGGGTCTGCGCCGGGTACAGAAAATGATGTTGTGATCATTAAATGCCAGTCATATGACAACAGCCGCAACCGGAACCTTGCTGAGTAAGACTCAGGTTCTGGACAGTTTTAAAGACTTACCAGAGCACGTGTCAGCGGATGCGTAATAGAACACATTCTGTTTATTCAGAGTGTGATGAACGGAATTAGTCAGGCAGAACGTGGTCAGACCACTCCGCATAAAGAAGCTATGCAGGAAATCCGTTCATGGAAGAAGTAACACTCGTATGGGCTGATGAGGTTGAGCGTAAGTTAGATAGGCTGATCAGGTTTCCCGAGATGGGCCGGATTGTACCTGAATTTAATAGTTCATTCATTCGGGAGATATGTGCAGGTCAGTATCGAATTGTATATACGTTTCAAAACAAAGTAATTACTGTTGTTAGTATACGTTCAATGCTGCAACCATTAGGAAAACTGTAACCAATGACCATCAACGAGAAACAGGACGAGATTATCGAAGAATTTGACTTGTTCGATGACCAGCTGGACAAGACACAATACATCATTGACCTCGGCAAAAAGCTGCCACCCATGCCCGAATCGGCCAGAACGGATGAGAACCGGATCATGGGCTGTCAGTCGAAGGTGTGGGTCGATGCCGAACTAAAAGATGATCGGCTCTATTTTTACGGCGACAGCGAACCAACGGCCCAGATATCGAAAGGGCTGGTTGGCCTGCTGATTCGGGTACTCTCGGGCGAAAAACCCGAAGATGTAGCCAATGCCGACCTTTACTTTATTCCGCGCGTCGGTATGGGCAACCTGATCACCTCATTACGGGCGGGCGGGCTGGCCTCCATGATCGAGCGCATGAAAGCATACGGACGTACCTACGCGAACCAAACCGCCTGACGGGTAAACCCATGAACGACGAAGCAGCACTGAAAGAACAGATCATCCTGGCCCTCAAAGGCGTATACGACCCCGAAATTCCGGTCGATGTATACGAGCTTGGGCTCATCTACGATATCAAGATATTTCCGGTCAACAACGTCTATATCCTGATGACGCTGACCTCGCCCTCGTGCCCATCGGCCGGGTCTATACCGGGCGAGATAGAAGAAAAAGTTCGGTCGGTGCCGGGTGTGAATGATGTGAGCGTTGAGCTTACATTTGATCCGCCCTACTCTACCGAACTAATGTCTGAGGTAGCGAAGCTGGAATTGGGCTTTATGTAAACCAACGACCAACCATGGCGCTTCGGGCCGTGGCTGTTAACCAAACTGTAAACTAAAACTGTACACTTACTTATGTATCCTCCTCATTTGCTTGTTCCCATGCGGGAAGACCTGACCAGCGTTGGGTTTCAGGAGCTGACGACTGCTGCCGACGTTGACGCGGCTTTGACCAATCAACAGGGGACCATGCTGGTGGTCGTTAACTCGGTATGCGGATGCGCAGCGGGTGCGGCTCGTCCCGGCGTTAAAGCAGCCCTGGCCGCCAGCACCGTAAAACCGGATCAGCTGGTAACCGTTTTTGCCGGTGGCGATGTTGATGCTACCGCCCGGATGCGGGAGTACCTGCTCCCCTACCCGCCATCGTCGCCCGCGATCGGTATCTTCAAAGATGGCGAACTGGTACATTTCATCGAGCGGCACCACATCGAAGGCCGGTCAGCGCAAATGATTGCGCAGCACCTCGAAATGGCACTGGAAGAATTCTGCACACCGGCCAACGCCTAAGCATAGGTTACAATACTATAAACTCCGGTTTTGGAAGCAACAAAGCCTGCTGGCTCTGCTTCCGAAACCGGAGTTTTTGCGTCTGATGGTTTGGGGATGGTAGTGACGTCAACCGGGAGACAATCCGTCGCGGTGACCTAGGCGTTTTCGCCCACCCACTGTTAGGGTCTGCGACCACGAACAGGGGTGGACGAAAACGCCTAGGTCACCGCAAACACCTTAGCCAGCAGGCGGGAAAGCGGCAGCAGGCAGAACACCAGCATGGCCAGCGGAAACGATGCGAAAGCCGCCACCCAGGCCGCGTTCATAACAATCAGCGATAGCACCCCGGCCCTGACGGCCATACCGATATTGGGGCCTATCGGATTCCGGACAGCTCGCCATAAGGGCGGGAAAATATAGTACCCGAACAACAGCAGAAACGGCAGGGCTGTACCTAACTGCCCGCGCTGTTGCGCCAGCGCAGCAACGCAGCCGATAACCAGTGCATAGAGCAACCCGGCCGCCCGCATCGTTCCGGACTTGCCGCCATGAACTTCACCCCGGCTGATCATGGTGATAGCGGCAATATAAGCTACCGGTACCAGACCGACCCAGGCCCAGGGGCCCAGCTGCTCAGGGAAGATACTTACGCCCAGCAGCAGGTTCAATCCGCGGCAGAGCCCCATATTCAACGGACCCAGCAGCGCATGGTGTTTCCCGAACCGATCGTAAACCAGCGAGGCTACCGCTATGCCAACGGCGATCAATCCGGCCGTTTGATTGGCCAGGAACGCAGTAACGATACCCAGCCCCAGCAGCGCAGCTCCCAATCCCGTAGCCGCCGACTTGCTGACCAGCCCACTCGGAATGGCCCGCTCGGGACGTTCAACGGCATCCAGCTCGGCATCGAAAACGTCGTTAAAAACAACTCCTCCCCCATACAGGCCCAGCGTGGCCAGACAAAGCCAGCCAACCGGAGCCGGGTCAGGCGCCGAGGTCAGAAAATAACCGGCAATGGCCATACCAGCCAGCACATCTGCAATAGCCGTAACCAGATTGGCTGGACGGGTAAGGCTCAAAAAAGCGCGAAACATCGATAGTCTTTACTGTTTAACGACCTTTTGGGTACGTACTTCCTGACCAGCCTGTACCGATAGCAGATAAACCCCTGCCGCCGGTAGAAGAACTGATTCAGTAAACGAAGCCGCCTGGCCAACTCGTTTCTGATATACGACGCGCCCCTGCCCGTCAATCAGGCTCAAAGTTACATCCTGTTGCCGGCCCGGCAGCCATTCTACGATCACACGGTCCTGAACCGGATTAGGATAAACCCGTAAACGGCTGTCGATCACCGATTGCGTGGCCGTTGGCAGTAATACCGTAATCGTGGCCTGACCAGCCGCGGCACCGGCTCCACAGACATTTTCGACAGATCTGACCGTATAGGTGTTCGACTGCATCGGTTTTACCGACACCAGAAACGGGCTGGTTGTAGCCGTGAAGGCGGTGCCATCCGACAGCACCCCTCGCCAGGGCGCATCGCCGGTAAACGTGAGCGTTAGCGAAGCCGGTTCGCCAGCCAGAACCGTGGCAGAACCGCCCAGACTGACGGTTGGCTGGCTCCGCACGGCGAAGGCCGGACTGGCAATCAGCGTAGCGTAGGAAATGCCGCGCGGCCGCACCCGGAGCCGATAGCCCGCCCCGGCCGGTAGCGATGTCGGCAGGGTAGCCCGAAGCGCGTTGAGGGTTCCCGATCCAACCACCTGTTCAGCCGCAAAATTCCCGGCCGCGTCGGAAAGCAGCACATCGTACTGCCAGCCGTTCGCCTTGGTCGTATTCTCGGGCGTTGCGGTCACGGGCAGAACGGTGCCTACACAGGCCGTGGTTATTCCGGACAGGATTGCGGTAAGCCGGGGCGGCTGTGGCACCGTTATGGTAAACTGATCGGCCAGGCACTGTTTGTCGTCGCTGACCGTGAGCGGAAACGTACCGGCTCTATCGGCTACGTAGCGAATACTCCGGCTCGTTTGTCCACTGGTCCATCGATAAGCTCCCGGCGAATCGCCGGGCCATGAAGCCGCCAGCTGGAGCGTATCCGCAAACTCGGTGGTCAGCGTGGCGGTTTTATTCACCTGCTTCAGAATGGTGAATTTATCCTGCACCGAACCGTCGTACGCTATGAACTGCGCATCGAGCCGATTGTCGTTCAGGTCGAGCAGCATAGACCCGCCCCAGGTATCGCCCCGGTAGCCAGCTACCATTCCTTTATGCGGGTAATCGGGCGATACGCCCCCCTGCGCGCCCCCCGAACCGTTAACAACATAGACCGTTCCTATGCCTTTGGTCAGAATCGGGCAGGAATTTGGCGAGCCATCGTACCGGGCCGTTGTCGGTTCGGCAATATGTCTGGCCGGATCGAAGGTATTGGCTGATCCTGTTTGGCCACGCATCCGATAGTAACGTTCGTAGCCGTGACTGTGTCCATTCAGCACCAGATCGACGCCGTAACGTTCCAGTATAGGTGTCAGGTTCTCGCGAAGGAGTCGCATCTGCTCTTCCGTATCGGAGTTATGCGACCCTTTGCTGTAGGGTGGGTGGTGGAAGATAACAATGGTCCAGGGAAGCCGGTTGGCCGCCAGATCGCGCTTGAGCCACTGCACCTGGCTACCGGTCGTATCGTACAGTCGCTTCTGATCATCGGGCTGCTGGGCCTGCGAGTCGAGCGAGATCAGGTGTACGTTGCCGTAGTTGGCCGAAAAATACGTCTTGGTACCGGAAGCTACCCCACCGGCCTCGCCCCGCTCCGGAAAAGAGAAAAGACGGTAATAAGCAATGTCGAAGTTAGTGCGGCTATCGGCATAATCATGATTGCCGGGTGTCGGAAAGATAGGGATGTTACGCAGACTTGGCCCATACACGTCGAATACGTATCGCTGGTACTCATCGTCTTTTCCGCAGCAATACGCATTATCGCCCAGCCAGACCCACAGGTCAGACGGCCGGTTGGTTGTAGCGGCCCGGTAAGCCCGATACACCTCCCGCTGGTTATCCGTCCCGTTTCCGAAATCGCCCAGTACCCATAATCGAAACGGCTGGGCACTACCGGATAAGGGAGCCGTTTTGATGTAATAATCGGGTCCTGCGGCCAGTTGGGTGTCGTCATAGCCAACGGCATAGGCATAGCGCGTGGCGGGTTGTAGTCCCGTCAGCGTTAGCACATGGTCCGTTGACGGCTGTGTTTCGCGGATAGTGCCGCTTAGCGAGTTGGCGTTAGTCCCGAACCAAACCCGGCCGGTAGTGGGCTGGCTCGTCTGCCAGCGTACGATGGCCGACGTAGGCGTAACGACCTGCCAGTAAGGCCCCCGGGTCAGAACGGGCGACTGCGCTACCGCCTGATAGCCAGCGAGAAATAAGATCAGTAAAATGCGGAGAGGAGTAATCATACGGTGTCTTTAGGTCACCGTAAAAGTACATATGCCGACAGGACATTCCTATCGGCATATACGAGCTACAAATCTGTCAACTTCTATTGGCTGGAATCTACCAATGCCTGCTGAATACGGAGCAGGTGACGTACGGGCCAGTCGCTTCGATTGTAGGTCTCCAGCTGGGGTACTTTAATCGCCATCATCCGTTCAATACGCCGACGTTCAGCGGCTGGCATTGTCCGGAGCCGGTCGGGCAGTTCGTGTAAAAGCTGATTCAACTGGGTGCAGGCTGTTGTCGGCAGGGAGAAATGATCCGCTAGCCGCTGAACGTCAGACAATTTCCACAGGCTTGGTTTGGCCCGCCGGTTCCGGATCGCGTTCCCGCTGACCCCCAGGGCTATTCCCAATTGCTCATCATTGAGTGAGCACTCGCGCAGCCGCCACATAACGGCCTGGTAATTATTGACAAACGAGCGAAGTGAGTTAAGTAAATGATCTGTCAAAGCCATGAGAGGATTTAATGAGGTAGCAGATGTATCTGCTATACGAGTTACGGAATGTACTTACATGGGTACGCGAACTGGTCGCGTTAAGCACTGATGACTGGTAAAGCCGGTGCTCTTGTGATCCTGCCACGCTGACCGCCCCGCTCCGACGCTCTACATACCCGCGAAGAGACAGGCAGAAGCCGGCTGGTCCAGCATATCCAGATGTTACTTATCAGCTAAGGCTTTACGAAAACTATGCCACCTGTATAATTTATTTTTTTAGGTGGGCAAGGGCCGGTGTCAAAAGAATCGGGAAGGCATTTATACAGCCAGCAGAGTCTATTTCTGTAGGCAAAAAGCGATATGTATTAGCGACATTTTCCCTATATGTATTTACTTATATTGGTTTTATAGATTTATGTAAGGCATAATTTTTGTTACTTCATACACCTTTTGTTTATATACACTATACGTATTTTATGTACACAAAAAATAACCTCTGCACCCTACGTTGTACTTGCTCTATCAAACTAATCAATTGACAAAAGGAGTAATCCGGTCATTTTCGTAAAAGACGCCGTTCTATGGTATTTCGGTAACTCTCTAACCGCCCAACCTCAAACTCAACCATTTTAACGTACGCCAAAGGCGATCAGCTGAGCAAGAAAAAAGCTTCCATCTGCTTTTGAGACATTCTCCCAAAACAAACCCCGCTTCGCTAACCAGCCAAAGGCGTGTGGTCAACGAAGCGGGGTTTGTGATGAAACCCGTATTTTACGTGGTCTTCTAGCGGGCCACCTCTACTTTCACGCGCAGAACGAACTCGTCCATCTCGATCTCGGCCGCCGACCCGTTCAGGTCGCTGACCAGCTGGAGCGAGACGGCCTGAACCTCCTGCTGAATATACAACCGGTTGGCCTCCACGGCTTCGGCCAGCATCGCATCGTTCCGCTCGAGTTCGATACTGATCTTGTCGGTCACCTCAAAACCACGGTCTTTACGCAGGTTCTGGATGCGGTTAACCACATCGCGGGCAATACCCTCCCGGCGCAGGTCGTCGGTTACGGTTACGTCGAGCGCAACGGTTAAGCCGCCTTCGCTCGCTACGAGCCAGCCCGGAATATCTTCGGTTACAATCTCAACGTCGGCCAGTGAGATCGTACCCACCGACGCCTGCCAGCTCCCGACAGCTTCCAGCTCTTTCAGTTGCTCTTCGGTCATGGCTGTAATAGCGGCAGCCACCTCTTTCATCTGCTTCCCGAACTTGGGCCCGAGGGCTTTAAAATTCGGTTTGACACGCTTTTTCAGGATCCCGCTGGCATCGTCGACGAACTCGACGGCTTTCACGTTGACCTCCGACATAATGAGCGGACTGACGTGCTCGACCTGCCGACGCGTATCGGCGTTCAGAACCGGTATCAGGATGCGGCTCAGCGGCTGGCGTACTTTCAGCTTATGCCCTTTCCGCAGCGAGTGGACCAGCGATGATACCTGCTGGGCCAGCTCCATCGAGCGCTCCAGGTCAGTATCGATCCAGTCCTCATCGACCCGGCTCCAGTCGGTCAGATGCACCGAATCAGGCCCGAGTAGCGGGTTGCTGGCTCCTGACTCCGCCCGCTGGGCATCGGTCAGGCTCCGGTACAGCCAGTCGGCAAAAAACGGCGCAATGGGCGACATCAGTTGGGCTACTGTTGTCAGACACTGGTGCAGGGTCTCATAAGCCGCCTGTTTGTCGACCGAAACAGACCCTGTGTTAGAGGCTCCGGCCCAGAACCGCCGACGCGACAGGCGGACGTACCAGTTTGAGAGCTGATCACTCACAAAGTCCTGGATCAAACGCCCGGCTTTGGTGGGGTTATAGGCCTCGTATTGCTCCGTAATCTCACGGATCAGCGTGTTCAGCTTCGACAGAATCCAGCGATCGAGTTCGGGCAGTTGCTCGCGCGGCACCCGGCCGGCCATCGTGTAGCCGTCCAGATTAGCGTAGAGCGCAAAGAAACTATAGGTGTTGAACAGCGTACCGAAGAACCGGCGCTGCACCTCGCCGATGCCCTCAATATTGAACTTCAGGTTGTCCCAGGGCTCGGCGTTGGTGATCATGTACCAGCGGGTGGCATCAGGACCGTACTGCGCCAGGGTAGCAAACGGATCGACGGCATTACCCAGCCGCTTCGACATCTTGTTGCCGTTTTTGTCCAGCACCAGGCCCGTTGACACTACGTTCTTGAACGCAACCGAATCGAACAGCATCACGCCGATGGCATGCAGGGTAAAGAACCAACCCCGCGTCTGATCAACGCCTTCCGAGATAAAGTCGGCCGGAAACGCTTTTTCGAAGACGTCTTTGTTCTCGAACGGATAATGCCACTGCGCGTAGGGCATAGCGCCACTGTCGAACCAGACGTCGATCAGGTCCGTTTCGCGCTGCATCAGCTGCCCCGTCTCCGATACGAAATAGATCTCATCTACATACGGGCGGTGCAGATCGAACGACGCCCCATCGGGATTCAGTTGGCTAGCCTCTACGGCGGCAACAAAGGCTTTGTTTTTAGCCAGCTGCTCCTCGTTCAGTTTGCCCGTTTCAATCGCCTTTTTCGCGCGTTCGAGCAGTTCGGCTACCGACCCGATGCATAGTTCTTCGCCGGTTTCGCTGCGCCAGATCGGCAGTGGCGTTCCCCAGTAGCGGCTGCGGCTGAGGTTCCAGTCGACCAGGTTTTCGAGCCAGTTGCCGAAGCGGCCGGTACCGGTGCTTTCGGGTTGCCAGTTGATGGTTTTGTTCAGTTCAACCAGCCGGTCTTTCACCGCCGTTGTGCGGATAAACCAGCTATCGAGCGGGTAATACAATATGGGCTTATCGGTCCGCCAGCAGTGCGGATACGGGTGCTCGTATTTTTCGACCCGGAACGCCCTGTTCTCTTCTTTCAGCTTGATGGCAATGAGTACGTCGGTCGGTTTAAAGTCCGGATCGGCCCGCTCGTCATCGCTGTAATATTCTTCTTTCACATACCGGCCCGCGAAGTCGGTGATCTCGGCGACGAACCGACCCTGACGGTCTACGATCGGCACCTCCTTACCGGTTTCATCGTTGACCATGATGGGTGGAATACCCGCCTGCTGCGCCACCCGGAAGTCGTCGGCCCCAAACGTCGGCGAGGTATGCACGACCCCGGTTCCATCTTCGGTTGTCACAAAATCGCCCAGAATCACCCGGAATGCCGACGATCCGGCGGGCTGTACGTACGGCATCAGCTGCTCGTATTCGACTCCTTCCAGGTGTTCGCCCTTGAAGCCGGGGATGTCGACTACGGCCCAGGGTATTACCTTATCGTTTGGCAGATAAGCGTCGAACGCCGGACTGTCGACCGTATCCTGCCGTCCCTTTTCATTAAACCACCGGCCTACCAGCGCTTTGGCCAGCACGGCGTGCATCGGCTGGAACGTATACGGGTTAAACGTTTTGATCAAGACATAATCGATGTCTTTCCCAACGGTCAGCGCCGAGTTAGCGGGCAGGGTCCAGGGGGTAGTGGTCCAGGCCAGGATGAAGATATCATTCTGCACGCCGTTAGAAGCTTCATAAGCCGCATCGAACAGATAGAACGCCTTACCGCTGTGTTTGACTTTGAACTGCGCCACGATGGTGGTATCCCGAACGTCTTTATACGTACCGGGCATGTTCAGTTCGTGCGAGCTTAGACCTGTACCGGCTTTGGGCGAGTAAGGCTGTATGGTGTAGCCTTTGTAGAGCAGATTCTTGTCGTACAACTGCCGCAGCAATGACCAGACCGACTCGATGTATTCGTTTTTATAAGTCACATACGGATTGTCGAGGTCGACCCAGTAGCCCATTTTTTGGGTCAGGTCGTTCCACTGATCCGTAAACCGCATAACCGTTTCGCGGCACCGGCGGTTGTATTCCTCCACGCTGATGCTCTTCCCAATATCGTCTTTAGTAATACCGAGTTCTTTCTCAACCTGTAGCTCGATGGGCAGGCCGTGGGTATCCCAGCCTCCTTTCCGCTCGACCTGAAAGCCCTGCAGCGTTTTGTAGCGGCAAAAGATATCCTTGATGGTCCGGGCCATGACATGGTGAATACCAGGCGCTCCGTTCGCCGATGGCGGACCTTCGTAGAACGTGAACGTAGGGTTTCCGTCGCGGGTGGTTACCGACCGATCGAATACCTGATTTTGATTCCAGTAAGTCAGAACCTCGGCCGCAATCTGGGCGTAGTCGAGGGATTCGTATTGAGGATATGTCAAGCCGGGCATATGAGAAAGCCGCCGGAGCGGTTCGAAAAAAATAAGTGCAAAGATACGGAAAACGTCTGCTCTGGACGTCAGTTCGTTACCATACCCTCTATTTTAGAGCAACAAAAAAGCGAATCCCGTAGGTTCGCTTTTCTCTGTATCCTGCGTAGCGTTACCGTCAGGCGGTTCCCGTGCGGTTAATTTCAGCGACAATCGCTTCTACGTCGGTCAATGGTAATTCTGCTGCCGATGCAATCGTTACCACGTCCAGGTTCAGTTTCAGCATCGCGCCAATGAATTTAACCGAAGCCTCCCGCTCTTTCTGGCGTATAAGGTCTTCAGCAGCCTTCATAGCGTGCTCTTCCTTCTGGCGCACCAGTTCTTCAGCCGCCTTCATGGCTCGCTCTTCTTTCTCACGGACCAGTTCTTGAGCAGCCTTCATAGCACGTTCCTCTTTCTCACGGACCAGTTCTTCAGCGGCCTTCATAGCTCGTTCCTCTTTCTTACGGACCAGTTCTTCAGCGGCCTTCATGGCTCGTTCCTCTTTCTCACGGACCAGTTCTTCAGCGGCCTTCATGGCTCGTTCCTCTTTCTCACGGACCAGTTCTTCAGCGGCCTTCATGGCTCGCTTTTGACCTTCGCGGATCAGCTCCTCGGCGACTGTTATGGCTCTTTTCTCACCTTCGCGGATTAATTCTTCGGCGACTGTTATGGCTCGTTTCTCGCCTTCGCGGATTAATTCTTCGGCGACTGTCATGGTCGTTGTATCGGTTTGTGATGAGATACGGCTAAAAATAGTGAATAGTTCAACCCGGGTCAAGGCCGATGTGTAGGTCAAATACAGAAAGCCGGTGCCCACAAACCGTTGGCCAGCCGGCGTTTCGACCAACCGCCTGACCACATCGGCAAATGTATCGAGCAGGCGGGCCAGTTCACGCTTACGCCGACTGTTCTGCAGGAGTATGGCTGTCAGCCGGGCATAGTCAGACCGCAGCAGGGGTAACCGCTCGTCGGCCAGGGTCGATAAGTCGATGAGCAAATAATCAAAATCAGGCAGGTAGACGCGCAGCGACTCATCGACCGGAGCAAAATAATCTGCTACCCGACGCTGCTTCCAGCGCCGTTTGCCGTGGTAAACAATAACGGGCAGTACGGGGGTAAGGGGTTGCTTCTGTTTAAGCTGACTCTCCCATACGTTGAGCAGATACCGGTTGATCTGAAAATGCGGATGCTCTTCGGTGTAGCTTTTGTGTTCGAGCAGCAATACGAGCCGGATTGACTGCTCGCCGTATTGGGCCGAAAAGACCAGATCGGCAAAATGCTCGGCCAGCTGATCGTCTGTAAACGAGTCGGCCTCCCGAACCAGCGTTGCATAATCAATACGCTCACAAACGGCTTCTGGCGCGAACACGTGCAGAAAGTCGATCAGCACCTCGGGCTGCGAAAACGCTTCCTTGAAAAATTTGTCGTGTGGATTGTCGGGTGACATAACGGACTACGGCTCAGGTCAACCCGACAATATATCTACATTTTTTTCAATTTAATGACTTACTGATCTTTTTCTTCTTTCTTCTTCAGCGTCTGAACCACGCGGCCGTTCTCGACCAGTTTGGTCCGCAACACGGTCTGTTTTGGAATCGCAATCAGTAGCATGGGCTGCGACATAAACGCCTGGGGGTTATTGATCATGGAGCTGTCGACTTGCCGGATGTAGCGAACAGTCAGCGTTGAATCCTGCACGAATACCCGGCTGACACTCAGGCGCGGAGGCTTGTTGGTAGCGGTAATGGTGACGCCAACGACCATTTCTTTACTGAAATTAGGCTGGTCGGGACGTTTGGTCGATGTAGGAGCGGCTTTGAATACCTGCTCGAACGTTTCGGCCTGTTCGAACACAAATAAGGTAGGCTTTCCCTTATTGACGGTGGCCTCTGTACTCAGCGAATAGCCGTTGAGCAGCCGATATTTGAGGTTAACCTGAGCCAGCGCAAACAGGCTTAGTGACAAAAAGAGAGAGATAATGATTAAAGAACGGGAGATGCGAAAACGTTTGTCTGATAACGAGAAAGAGGACATAATTACACTAAGTCTACTAAGCAACAATATAATTCTAACGCCTGCTCACCGACTTCGTTGTGCGGGCAGTTCGAAAAATATATACTTAGTTTGACCGGGTGGAGGTAGACTGTGGATTGTTTTCGACGTTGATATCGGCCACGTTGAAGCACGAATTGTTGCTATCGCTCTGGCACTCAAACAAGTCGAACTGGTTCACGTCAGGATCGATCCGTTCAAAATACAGCACGAACGGCACGCGCTCGTCGTTCCGGATTTCGCGGGTTTCGGGCGAGAGCGGGATGCCGGTTGTCTTGACGAGCTTGTATGTCCGTTTACCGTCGCGGGTGGCCAGCACGGCCTTGGGGTTGAACGAAATACTGCTTGCTCCGAAGAAGTTGCTGTTCCGATCGTTGCGGTCTTTGGCAAAGGTCATATACACAACCGTGTAGCTGGCCGTTAGCCGAACGTCAGTAACGCGGATGTCGGGGTCCTGCGAATGGCCCATTCCGCCCTGCGGGTCAGGATAGAGCCGTTGCTGCCCTCCGTACGTGGGCTGGCCAGGCTGGTAATATTCAGCCCCGTCGGCCGGAGCGTTCACGGCGGGCGGGCGGTTGCTGGTACAGGCCGCAGCCAGGAGGAGAAGGGCGACGCAGGCTTTCATAGAATTAAATTACGTCTTTTCGCTCTAACAACCAAGAATTCAGTCTGTCTGTTTTGCCAGAACGTCGGCCGTCAGTGTTTGCCAGATTTGGTCGTACACCTCGGTGGCTGTCAGCCGTTCCGACACCGGATGGCTCCCGACAAATACCGGATGGTAGCGCGGATCGGCCTCCAGCCGCCCGTGCGATCCTTTTATGAGCGTAGCATCCAGCGAAATCACGTTCATCAGGTAGCGGAACCCGAGCTTTTTCCGGGCCAGCTTGTACCCCGCCTTCAGCTTGATGAGCGGATTTGTCTGGTCCATAAACAGCTCTACGGGGTCGTAGCCGGGTTTCTGGTGAATGGCCACCAGGCGGGCAAAATCGGGCGCGCGCGCATCGTCGAGCCAGTAGTAATACGTAAACCAGCTCTCGGCATCGGCCATGACCACGAAATCGCCCGAGCGCTCATGGTCAATGTGATAAGCTTTCTGCTGCTCCCGGTCGAGCACGAGCTCGATACCCGGCGTTTTTTCGAGAATCGACCGGACTTTGTCGTACACCGACGGGTCGTTCACGTATACGTGAGCAATCTGGTGATCAGCGGTTGCGAAAGCGGGCGACGCTCCCCCATCGAAAAGCTCCAGGCCTCGCTCTTCGCGGTACCGGATCATACCGGCTTCGCGCAGAATCCGGTTGATATGAATCGGTTTATGCACGTTTGTGATGCCGTACTCCGACAGTACGATGACCTCGGCCCCCTGTTTTTCGTAGAACAGGATCATATCCCGGCATACGTCATCGATCTCGCGCAGATCAGGGGCAATTCGGGCCAGGTCCTGACCGAACTTCTGCAGGCAGTAGTCCAGGTGCGGCAGGTAAACGAGCGTCAGGGTTGGGTTATGCCACTGGTCGACCAGCATCGTTGCATCGGCAATCCAGCGGGTACTTTTGATGGTCGTCGACGGGCCCCAGAACTGAAACAGCGGAAAGGTGCCCAGTTCGCGCTGGAGCCGATCGCGCAGGTCGCCGGGCTGGGTGTAACAATCCGGGAACTTGAGCCCATCTGACGGATACTGCGGCCGGGGCGTGGCCGAAAAATCGGCGGTCGAGTACATGTTGTACCACCAGAACATTTTCGAGACCGTAAAACCGGGGTCGAGTTTACGGGCGCGCTCCCAGATCTTCTCGCCGGCCACGAGTTTGTTCGACTGTTTCCAGTACTTCACCTCCGCGTCGGTGCGGTCGTACCAGCCGTTGCCAACGATGCCGTGTTCGGATGGCCACTGGCCGGTAACAAACGTTGACTGCACCGAAGTCGTTACGGCCGGCAGCATGGGATCGATGGTAGCGCGTTGCTTACCGGCTATCCACTGTTTCAGAAAAGGCATGTGTTCGCCAATCAGCGAATACGATAGCCCTACTACGTCGAGTACTACGGTCTTTTTCATAAGCAACAGGATGAACGAGTGAAGGGGTGCCTGCCGGGTGGCGTCACTCGTTTGTTACATCTTTTACCCACTTTACTTCCCGCTCAATCGAGTCCACGAGATCGGCTTTCAGCTCGACGGGCAGCACGTCCCAGGTGTAGGTTTCTACCTCCAGCTGATTGGTAAAGGCCCGTTCGGTCTGTAGCCGTAACACCTCCCGAATATCGTCCTGCGTCGATTGCAGCAGTCCATAGTCCGAAACGAAGATAGGCACGTGAAAATGAGACCGCCACTCGGTGTGCGTATCGTCAAAAGCCGCCAGTGCTTCGGGCAGATCCGGGAACCGCGCCAGCTCGCCCGAGCTAGTCCGGGCCACGACCTGGTGCAGATAAGTTGGCTCATTAAACGGCTCAAAGGCTTTCCGTACGGCTTCGCGGCCGGCCAGATCGGTTGGGAACTCAGCTTTCAAAGCCGCGCTGATCTGGATTTTACCGACCCGCAGGCCATATTGTTTCAGTTTATCGAGCACCTCGGCCGGGCGTTCGTACCCGACCGCAAAGTGGCATACGTCATAACACAGCCGAACGTGCTCGCAGATGGCGGCTTCGGCGGCTTCGTCGGTCAGCCCAAACTGCTCGCTTAGCTGCTCGATACCCATTGGCAGCAGATAATCCGTAAACCAGGCAATGAACTCATCGGCGGTTTCGATCACGCCATCCGGTTCGGGTTCCAGATCGAGGTGCATCAGCCGGTCGGTCTGCTGCCGGAGTTTGATCAGCTCGGCCACGACTTCGAGCACATTCTGCGTAGTCTGCGAAAATATATAGTCGCGGGCGGCTGGCTGCTCCCACTCGAACCAGTGCCGATACGACAGCGGAGAGGTCGACACCCCACCCGGTATACCGTTGGCCAGCTCATCGACGGGGAGCAGTACGGACAGGATCCGGAACAGTCGCTTGGTGTATTCGACCCGGGCTTCGGTAGTCCAGTCCGGCGCGTGCACCTGGTCCTTCACTCTGGTATGATGAAAGCCTCCGAACGGAAACCCGTTCATGGTGAAGATGTAACAGTCGTTTTCAGCCAGCCACCGCTGAAACGCCACCAGGTTTTCGGGTTGCTCGAGCTCTTCGCTGGCTTCGTTCGACAATCGGAGGCCAAGGCCGAAAGGCGCATCGGGCGACAGTCTTTGTTTCAGCTCTGGAAGGGCCTGTCGCAGGGCGGCAAAGTGATCGGCCCACGACTCGCCGGGGTGAATATTGGTGCAGTAACCGAGATGTCCGAGGGGTGTTTTCATATGTACTGACAAAGCAAATACCTCCATGATGCCCACAGCACGGACCATACCGGCTGCTGGCCCGCTCATGAGTAAACCGGGTTAGACCGTAGCCGACAATTCGCTTTCGCGCAGGGAGGCAATGGCTTGCCGAACCCCATCCGTTTGTATTTCGTGAACCTCAACGCCCTGCCCCAGCACCTGCAGCAGCATGATGGTAAGCTGACCGCCCAGGTGCTCCCGAAACTCTGACAGCCCTTTCAGGATACCCGCGCTATGATCGGCGTCGAGCATGGGGTGATACAGCGAAAAACCGAGCGTCCGGAGGGTCGTCAGCACTCGGTTGGTATCGGTCTCCGAAAGCCAGCCCAGCTGGTTGGAATAGAGGGTGTCGATAGCAATCCCGATGGCAACGGCCTCGCCATGACGGAGGGTAAAGTTGGTGAGTTGTTCCAGTTTATGGGCACTCCAGTGGCCAAAGTCCAGCGGGCGCGACGATCCCTGCTCAAAGGGGTCGCCCCCGGCAATGTGCTGAAGGTGCATATCGGCGCAGCGATGGATCAGGTACTGCATAGCCGACAGATCACGGGCGGCCAGCAGGGCCGCATTCGCTTCGATCCAGTCGAAGAAGAGTTGGTCCTTGATCAGCGCCACTTTCAGCGCTTCGGAGATACCCGCCCGCCAGTCGCGATCGTCGAGCGTAGCCAGGAAATCGCTGTCGTTGAAGACCGCTACCGGCGGAGCAAACGTACCCAGGAAATTCTTCTTACCCCGGTAGTTTACCCCATTTTTAACGCCCACTCCCGAGTCGTTCTGCGAGAGGACCGTTGTAGGAATCCGGATATGACGAATACCCCGGTGCGAGATGGCCGTGGCATAGCCCACCAGATCGAGAACCGAGCCCCCGCCAACGGCCACGATGTACGAATGCCGGTCAATACCGTATTGGTCAACAGCGTCCACAATCCGTTCAACCAGCGCCGGGTCGTTCTTGGCCGCTTCGCCACCGGGTATGACCAGCAGGTCGGGCACCAGCGCAACCGGCATACCTGGCCGATCAACATACTGCCGAATAGCCGACAGCAGAGTCGGGTGTGCCTCAACCACCCCCGAATCGAGCACAAAGAGCAGCTTTTTGGGTGTTTCAGAAACTGTCGGCTGGCTGAAGTAGTCGGCAAAAAGAGGATTGGCCGTATCAAAAAGTCGTTCGGTAAAGAATACGGTATACGAGAACCGAACCGCGAACGATTGGTGTAAATGATCCATGAACGGACAAAAGCGGAGTAAAATAGGGCCGCTTTCATCTCTCAAAAATACAATCAAATCGAGAATGATTCCCCGAATTCGGCATTCTGGCAAAAAAACAGCATATATTGGTTATTACCAGTACAGAACCCGGTATTTAATAGCGCCGTACAGACGCCAGTAGACGGCCAGAAAAGGCGTTGCCAGCGAGGTGAGAATGGTCTGCTGAACCAGCGGGCGACTGGGCTGGTCGGGCCAGCGACGCCGGATCAGGTTGACCGACAGTACACCCCAGATGCCGAAACCAACTACGGATACTAATGAACTGCTGATCAGCGCGCCCAGCACCCCCATCAACACGCCCAGCACCGATGCATAGTACTCCAGCACGAGCGCCCGGTCGGTTTCGATCCGTTGCCGGAAAAGCTCGGGGTGGCGCTTGTACAACAAGGCATCATACCGGCTTTTCTGCTCGTTGGCCAGCGGAGCGTACCAGGGCGTCTCCCGCATGGGGTGCACCACGACGGCTTCGGGACATTTGCTGATCGGGATACCGGCCTGGATAAACTTGAACTGAAGGTCACTGTCTTCGCGCCACGATAAATCGAACGCTTCTTCAAAACCGCCTACCCGCTCCAGCGCTGATTTTCGACAAAAGCAGTTGGCCGAGATCAACTCGCTGGAGTCCAGGTACAGACTCTTGGGGCTGTAGGGTGCTGTTCCGTCGGGTAATGTGAGGTGCATCTGCCCCGTAATAACCTGCGCCCCCCGCTCGAAGCTGGGCAGTACCGAGGCCAGCCAATTGGCCTGGGGCAGACAGTCTTCGTCCGTAAACGCCACCACCCGCCCCCGGGCCGCGCGCCAGCCCCGGTTGCGGGCGGCTGCGGGCCCCCGCTCGTCGGGCTGAGCCAGATAGCGCACCTCCAGCGGACCACCCGCCCGCGCAATCTGCCGCGTAAACAGCGCTACGGCAGCCGCGGTTTCGGGCGAGTTGGCATCGTCTACGACAATCAGTTCGAACTGATCGCGCGGGAGCCGCTGCCTACCCAACGCATCGAGGCATTTGAGTAATAGGGCCGGCTGCTGATAGGTCGGTATGACTACCGAAAAATGCGGGATCATGGGTAAAACGGTGTGTACCAAACGGGCAGGCCGGTTTCCTGTCCGAAACGACCGGGGCAGGCTACCCGTGTGATTGTGAATGGCTGTCTATCAGGGACCTATAACGCCGGTTATCATCCTGTCAGTTTACAAGGCCGGCCTATACTGAGCGAACGGCCCGAAGTAATATCCATCAGAAAAATAAGTAAATTTATCAATAAAAAAATATTGATAAATCCCCATTATCGGTAACATGCAAAATCCAGGCCGAAACCGCCTGTTCCTATACGTTCACTGAATAAAAACTGTTTTCACGGGCTTGTAACCCCCTTTATCTTCCGGAACCGACAACAAACGTGCTGCGGTTTTCCTGTAGCTTTGCAGCATCTACATGCGTTAACTGCTTTTTTATGATCGCTCTTATTACCGGCGCCACGTCAGGCATTGGATACGCCACCGCCCTGGCCTTTGCTGACCTCGATTTCCAGCTCATTCTGTGCGGCCGTCGTCAGGATCGGCTCGACGCGCTGAAAGACCAGCTCAGCGAACAGACACGGGTAACGACACTGGCTTTCGACGTACGGGACCGAAACGACGTAGAAGCCGCTATCCAGTCGCTGCCGACCGAGTGGCAGGCTATCGATATTCTGGTCAACAACGCCGGGAATGCCCACGGCCTGTCGCCCATTCAGGACGGCGACCCGGCCGACTGGGACCAGATGATCGACGCCAACGTACAGGGATTACTCTACGTATCGAAAGCCGTCATTCCGGGTATGGTAGCGCGCCAGCGGGGTCATATCGTAAACCTAAGCTCTGTAGCCGGTAAACAGACCTATGCCAACGGCGCCGTTTACTGCGCCAGCAAAGCCGCCGTAGAAGCACTCAGCACCGGCATGCGCCTGGACCTTACCCAGCATGGCATCAAGGTGACCAACATAGCACCGGGAGCGGTCGAGACGGAATTCTCGATGGTTCGCTTTAAAGGCGATGCCGAACGGGCGGCTAAAGTATACGAAGGCTTTACGCCCCTGACGGCCGACGATATTGCCGACACCATCGTATATGCGGTAACGGCTCCGGCCCATGTTACCATTGCCGATCTGACCATTCTGGCCAGCGCGCAGGCAGCCGCTACCACGATTGTCCGGAAATAGCCAACCTGATTTGCTGATGAAAGTAACTACCCGCTGGCCGGGATTTCTGTGGCTGGTCAGCCTGTCTCTTATTGGACTGGTAACGGGTTGCCGGGTGAGTGCGCCGACCGAAACGCTTGATGCCGGTTATTACTCGGTGCGCCGGTCGCCGGAGGCTGGCCTGCTCCATAAACGCGTGTACCTGACCGACAGCCAGGATAGCATGCAACTGATTCTACCCCATACGGACGGGCGCCGGCAGATTACCGGAAAAGCCTCCGCGGACTGGACCTTTGCGCAAACGGAAGTGGACATAGACGTATTCACGCTGCCGTTCAAGATCAGACCGGCCAAAGGCGCGTTACCGCCCCAGCTCAATTCGAACTTTAACGCGGCCGTGTATCTGGGTCGGCGTCTCGATTTTCATCGGTACGGCTACCGGTCTGTTACGCCCAGCTTCGGCACGCGCACGCTGAAAAGCCAGGGGTTTGGCTATGGTCTGTTCATGGGCATCGGTTCGGCCACGATCAATGACCTCGTTACCAGCAGCCAGATTCCCTATGAGTACGAAGGGGTTGTGATCAACGCGGGGGTGGCCACGATCTTCGACGCGCACATTTTCAACGTCGGGCTGGCCATTGGTGTCGACAGCCTGATGGACAGTAACCGCCGGTCGTGGCTGTATCAGCACCGGCCCTGGTTCGGGGTTCTGTTCGGGCTTAACCTGAACTAGGCCTGGGGTCGGCTCAGCAAACGATCTTACGCCCGATCGTTACCGACTTCTTCTTCGTCACCAATGCGTACGTATTCGGCCGGGAATACCAGTCTGAACACCGTACCCACGTTGAGTGTGCTGTCAACTTCAACCGAGGCTCCCATCTTCTCGGTCAGCGATTTCACGATGGATAACCCCAGCCCCGACGAGCCTTCATTGTTGGTAGGCTGAGCCGACAGACGCTGAAAACGCCGGAATAGCTTGACCCGATCGTCGGGCGAGATGCCGGGGCCTTCGTCGCGGATGGCAATGGTCAGCTCCGGGCCTCGCCATTCGGTTTCTACATATACCTGCCGCCCAAACGGCGAGAACTTAAGCGCATTACTGATCAGGTTGTCCAGTACCCGCACCAGCGACTCCGGGTCGGTATGCAGCAGCACCGGCTGGTCGGTTCGCTGGCGGTGAATGGTAATCTCCTTCTGGTAAGCCTGAGCCGCAAATCCGTCCACCACCACATCGATCAGATCATCCAGCTCGACATCGTACATGGTCAGCGGCTGGTTCGAGCTAATCAGCTTGTTGAAATAAACGATACTATCGATCAAATCGAGCCCCCGCTTGATGGTTTTCTGGCCGTATTCGATGTTCTCCGTCTGCTCGTCGTTCAGCGGGCCGTGCATCGGCAGAAAATTAAAGATAAAGCTGAGCGTAGCCAGGGGCGACTTCAGATCGTGGGCAATAACGCTGATCAGGTTTTCAATTTCGCGGTTGGCCTCCGTCAGTTGCTGCGTTTTGGTATACAGCTCCGACACATCGTTAAAGAGCCAGATACGACCTTTGAAATACGGCGAGTGAATGGGTCGCGTCAGCACCGACAGTACCTGCTCCGGAAACGTCCATATCCATTCTTTACTCATGAAGTTGGGATTGCTCAGCAACTGGGCGGCCGTTTCCTGGATCGCTTCTTTGTTCAGGGTCCGGTTACGCAGGGCCAGCATACCCGCCGACAAAGCAGCCGCCGGGGGGCGCAGTTCATCGGGTTCCAGGTTCAGCAATTCGATGGCCGCCTGGTTTACCCAGCCCACATCGTCCAGCTCGTTGATGAGCACAATGGCCTGTGGCACCACCGAAAACAGAAACCGGTACTGCTGCTCCAGGGCTATGCGTTGCAGCGAGAGGTAGTTGATCAGCACTTTGTCGCCGAAGCGAAACAGGGCGTTCTCGATATCGAACGTGGTGTGCTCTACGGGTTCTATCCAGCCAATGAGTATCCAGCCTTTGAAGGTGTAATGTTCCAGCCGGAAGCCCGATACCTGTTTACATGTACCGAAGAGACTTTTCAGAGCCCGTCGGGCCACAAAGGGCTGTTGATGAAAAAAAGGGCTTTCGCCCGTCATTTCGGTTAGCTGAACCGGATTGAAGGCTGGCAATGACTCGGCCGACGCGGTTGAAAACAGCACCGTAGCGGTCCACTCGTCGCGCTCCTGAACAACGTAACAATAGTCAGCATCCAGATGAGCCACCACTTCGGCAGCATAGGCCTCCAGTCGTTTAGGACCAATCACATCGGTGGCAATTCGTTGAAAGTTTCGTTCGAGTATACGGCAATCCAGCATGATCATGAGAACAGAAATGGCCGTATGGCCTGCACGACTTTATCGGCATGACTGATGTGAGGCAGATGGCCTTCTGCATCAATGAAGGTCAGCCAGGCATTGGGCATATGGTTCTCCATATAGTGCCCGACTGCATGGGGTACGGCCAGATCGTGCGTACCCTGAATGAGCAGGGTTGGATGCTGGAGCTGCGCAATATCGGCCCGGTGATCAGACTGAAAGATAACCCGCGCAATGGCCAGCGCCACATCCGGACGCATGGCCGAAATGGTTTGAATAAATCCGTTAGCCAGGTGAGGTCGATCGGCATTGGCCATAATCCGGGGCGCAAACCCACCGGCCCAGGCATGAAAATCACGCTGCATCTGCGCAAACAGTTCGTCGAGCGTTTGCTGGTCGAATCCACCCTGATAGTCGTTGTCATTGACGTAGCGGGGCGACGCGTTGACCAGAATCAGTTTGGAAAACCAGGATGGCTCCTGAATGGCCGCCAGCGCGCCAGTCATGCCGCCTACCGAATGGCCAATCAGGGTTACCTGACGAAGAGCCAGTTCTTCCAGCACGTCCAGTATGTCATCCGCATACGCCTGCAGGTGCTTGTATTTTCGGGTATTGAAGAACGGAGTAGTCTTCTCATTGGCCCCTACATAATCAAATAATACAATTTTGTACTTATCTGCAAAGGCTTCTGCAACGTCCTGCCAGGCGGTTTGGTCGGTGCCAAATCCGTGCGCAAAAACAAGAGTTTCCGCAGCATCAGGTTTGCCCAGCACCTGAACATTGTTGCGTTTTACAACCGACATAGGTATAGTTTTATCGATACTTCACAGGTTAATAAAAAGCAAATTAAGCCAATTTTAATGTCAAAACAGACACCAAATAGCGGATATATGAAATAATGCTATATGATTTATGAGAAGTATATACGAAAAGAGTAACAATTTAGATGTAGCTATCCATACTTTCTCCAAATAATACCATTTGTTCTAAAATCGCTTCATAAGTCTACCAGGCATTTTGCCCCGGCAGTTATTACGTTGACCCGCTTAGGAGTACTTCTTTCAGCACAGCCGGCTCGACCCTGTGGCCGCCTTCGTACGCGGTTATGCGAAGCCCCGGAGCATGACGCTGTATCTGATCGATATAGACCTGCGGGTCGGGCATGTCGCGGATGTATTCATCCTGCCGTCCGTATACGTAGTGCGCATCGACGGTAGCCAGCCGGGCCGGATCGATCATATCCGCGAATCCATTGGGAAAGAAGCCAGCCCATAACACCAGCCGGTCGACCCGGATGTGCTCGTTTGCCAGCCAGCGGCAGGCCGTAGCGGCCCCCTGCGAGAACCCCAGCAGGGTTATCTGAAGCGTCTCGGGCGAGCGGCCAGCCAGGATGTGGTCGTAGAGCCCGTTCAGATACGCAAGAAAATCCTGTATTTCGACATCGCGGTCTTCGCGGGTCAGCCACGACGCCCCTACCCGATCGTAGGCGCCGTTCAGGTACAGCCGC
Organism: Spirosoma sp. 209; assembly: GCF_002006735.1. Classification (NCBI taxonomy): domain Bacteria; kingdom Pseudomonadati; phylum Bacteroidota; class Cytophagia; order Cytophagales; family Cytophagaceae; genus Spirosoma; species Spirosoma sp. 209. Next base: position 574,029 of record NZ_MVEC01000006.1, read on the forward strand.
GACAGTCCCTCGGGCACAACAATATAGGTTTCTTCGTTGGCAAAGTCGGTAAATTTGCGGCTGAAATACCGGGCCAGCTGCCCGAACCCATGGAGGCAGAACCAGACATGCCGGGTCTTGCTGGTCAGTTGGCCAAGCGTATAGTAGCGGGCCGTTCGTTGTACCGTGAAGTGATGCTCAGTCATGTTCTGTAAGGCCATCTGGCCGGGTAGATGGTTGGTTGGGTTAGCAGCAGAAAAAGCCCGGCCCGCTCGTTGACCGGGCCAGCGTACTGGCCCCTTCACCGCTGAAACCGGGAGCGCTGCCGATCTCCCTTCCGCTGTTCATAGTGGGTTTTATCGGCCATATAACACAGCCGCTCCAGCTCCGCATGAACAGTACCGGCTTCGTCGACCCACTGCAGCCTGAAGGTTCGCTCAGTCTGGCCGTGAGCCGCCACGTCGCTACGGATCGAGTCGATCAGCTCGTCGGTCAGTTCATACCGCATGTAGAGCGTCGTGCGGCCCGGCTTCCGAAACCGGATACTGGCCGACTTGTCCCAGACTACGTACTCGCGCCCCAGTACGCGCAGCAGCATCAGCATATAGAACGGGTCCGACGCAGCAAACATACTGCCTCCAAAAATGGTACCGACGTAGTTGTAGGTCCATATATTCCGGCGCAGGCGCAGATGCACCTCCCGCGAATCGGCCGACCAGAACAGGATTTTACCTCCCGTACCGACGTACATCGGGTACCAGTTCATCAGGGTCCGGAACCGCCAGGAGCTGAACGACTCGGTCCGGTTCGTTTGCAGAAAAGCAGGTTTCATACCGTTGGGCGGGGTTCGCTCACCAGGGATTGGCCTTTTTTAACGGCCTGCGCAATCTGACCGGCATGGTACGAATTATGGTGCATCAGGAAGGCCAGTACACCCATGCGGGGAGTATCGCCAAACGGAGTCGGAATTACCTCCGCCCATTGTTCGTCGGGTGTTTCCAGAATATAGGCCGCAATCATCGCGTAGGCATCCGCAACGGCCTGTTGAATAGCCGCCAGGTCGAGCGGGCTGCCATCGTCCGAAACGCCCCCCGAAGCCCGCATCTCGAGAGTGGTCTGGTGACCGAAGAGCATAGCCGCGAAGCGATGCATCGACTCGGCCGTATGCAGCGCAATAAAACCCGCCGAAGCCGTTTGGGGGGTTAGCCGATGACGGTAGGTTTCGGGGGTCAGTTTCTGAATAGCCCCGGCCGCCGAAGCCTGGTTGATGCGCCAGAGATTAGCCAATAGTTTAGCAGTCATAGTCAGTAGAAGCACCGCAAGGCTTCGGTGCTGGTTTATGGGATTGGGATCATTTTTTCGGAAAGCAGGGTCAGGCCGTCAACGACCTCGGCCCCGAGTTCATCGTGGACCTGGGCGTTCAGCACTTTCCACCGTTTATGACATCGCTTAGCGAGTATGGTGCCCGCTTCGGTCAGAAACAGGCCCTTGCGCCGGTTGTCGGTCAGCCAGCCGTTTTTCTGGAGCAGCTGCACATCGCGACTCATGGCCGACTTTTCGATCTGCAACTGGCGGGCGAGGACGTTCTGCCGAATACCGGGCTGGGCGAAGATGCGCATGAGTAACCCCGCTTGGGCAAACGTAACCCCCTCGGCCGCAAACGCTTCGTTGTAGCGCCCCGTGATTAAGCGCGCCAGCATCCGCAGCCGCCCCGCAATACAATAAGTACCAGCCTCCATACCGTAAACATGCATACCAAAAGTTGTATATGCAACTTTATAGACAAAAAATAACCGGACTCGATAAAGTCCGGTCAGAACGGGCTTATTCGCTCATGCTTTCTGGGCAGATATGGGCTGGGATACCGGATCGGCAACCGACCTGGGCGGGCGCTGGCTCCAGTACGTAGCCAGCAGCGATCCCGTTGTGTTCATGATCGGTCCGAACAGGGCCGGAGCCAGGCCTACCGTTGCTACTTTACCCATCTGAACGGCAATACCCGAAGCCAGTCCGCCGTTTTGCAGGCCAACTTCAATGGCTACCGTTCGGCAGCTCTGCTCATCCATCCCGAACAGCCGGGCACTCCAGTAGCCCAGCACGAACCCGGTCAGGTTGTGAATCAGGACGCAGAGAGCCAGGGTCCAGCCGACGGCCAGCAGGCTGTCGCGCCCGGCGGCCGTAATAATGGCCACGATCAGGACAATACCAGCCATCGACACCAACGGCATCACCCGATTGATCATAACCGCCGATTTTCGGAAAATCCGGTTCAGCACCAGCCCAACGACAACGGGCAGGATAACGATCTGCATGATCTCGATCATCATTTTCCAGAACGATATCTCGATAAACTGCCCGGCCAGCAGCTTCATCAGCGCAGGCATCAGAAAAGGCGCCAGCAACGTAGCCAGGGTGGTAATGGTAATCGACAGCGGCACGTTGGCTTTGGCAATAAAGCACATTACGTTACTGGCCAGGCCGCTCGGCGAGCAGCCAATGAGCACCACTCCGGCCGCAATCTCAGGGGGAAAATTAAACGTATTGGCCAGGGTATAGCCCAGCAGCGGCATAATCACAAAATGGCAGGCCACGCCAATAAAAACCGCCCGGGGCTGCTTGATGACGCCTTCAAAGTCGGCCAGCGACATGGTTGTACCCATGCCCAGCATGATGACCTGCAGCAGCGGCACGATCAGTTTTTTTAGCTGAAACCCATTGATCTCTCGAAACGGGTCGGGAAAGGATAGCGCGACGACAACAGCCATGATGATCAGGGCCGTGTAGATCAGGTTCTGGTAAGAGGATCGGGCGTTGGTTTCAGACTTCATAACCAATAAGGAATGTACAAAGAAGAATGAGTTATGTACAATACGCATTCAGATTGCCTAGTAAAGCACCTTTTCCCTAACTCATACCCGTTTGTGACTGAGCTACTTCACTCCGTCGTTACGCATCGCTACGCATTCAGCGTTGCTCCCCGATCACTCCCAGGGCCATTACACCTTCTTTCAGCGAATAAGTCGATGTCCGAATCTGGTTGATCCCGTAGGCTTTCAGTACGTAGTCGATCAGGCAGACAGCCACAACGATCATGTCTACACGCAACTCGATCATGCCTGGCAGCTGCATCCGTTCGGCATGGTTGCGGCTGATGAGCAGTTCGTAGGATCGGTAAAACTCGGCTATGGGCAGGTCGAAAGCGGTATGGTTGGGCGGAGGCAGGTAACCCCGCTCCTGCTTGTACCACATATCGACCAGCGTATCGAACGAACCCGACGACCCAACCAGCACGGCCGGCTGATACTGATGAACGGCATTGGCCAGCGGCAGCAGCTTTTCCTGAAAGAAATCGTTGAGCCGGCGAATGCTGCCCGCGCTGATAGGCTCGGTACCGTCGCCGGGCATAAACCGTTCGCGCAGTCGCTGGCCGCCGATCTCGAAGCTCTGTTTCCAGAAAATACGCTGCTGATTACCCAGGATGAACTCAACGCTCCCCCCGCCAATATCGATTACCAGCGCCATCCGGTCATCGAGGGCCCCGGCCGCCCGAACGCCGTGGTAGATATAGTCGGCTTCCTGCTCGCCCGAAATAACCCGAATCCGGATGCCGGTTTCCTGCCGGATTCTGTCTATAAATTCGGCCTGATTGCGGGCTACGCGAATGGCACTGGTACCGATGGCCACGACCTGCTCCGGCGCCACGCCATACTGATCGAGCACCTCCCGGAAGTAACTCAGCACATCCAGCGCCCGACCAATGGCTTCGTCGGTGATAATTCCCTGATTGATACCGGCCATGCCAATTTTGGCCGGTCGGCTCTCGCGAAAAAGAGTCTGGTGGTCCGTATCGCTTTTGTCGGCAATAAAGAGATGAAACGTATTGGTGCCTAAGTCGATAATCGCTTGCTTCATACCAGCAAAACTACTACCTTTGCCGTCCGGTTTTAGCTAAAACACAACATTTAGAACATGCTTATCATTAACGTTAAAGACAACGAGTCGATCGACAAGGCCCTGAAGCGCTTCAAAAAGAAGTTTGAGAAGACGGGCGTGTTGCGGCAGTTGCGGGCGCGGACGGCTTTCCAGAAACCGTCGGTAAAACGTCGCACCGAGATCATCAAAGCCACGTACAAAGAGCGGATGTACGGCAACCACACCGAGCAATAGGCCATAGGCCGCCGGTGGTGCGCAGTAGACCGCTATCTGTTGAATGCGCAGTCAGCAGAGGAGGTCACTGACCCGAGAACAGGAGCAGCAAGCAGGGATGTTTGCTGCTTTTTTGTTGGCCCGTTCGTTAGCCTGCCTCGGCAAAATGCTGTAGCTTTGACGGTATACGCATCGTCTGACAACTATGAGCCTCGGTTCCGACGACTTCCTCCAGCATATTCGTTACGAAAAACGGCTGAGTCATCATACGCTCACCGCCTACGCCAAAGACCTGGAGCAGTTCAGCTCCTTTCTCGCTACAGAATGTAACGTAAGCCAGCCCGACCGGGCCGATTTCCGGCAGATCCGGTCCTGGATCGTCAGTCTGGTCGAGAGCGGCCTCGACAAATCGTCGGTGAACCGTAAGATTGCGACCCTGCGTAACTTCTACGGGTTCCTGCTGCGCCGGAAGCTGATCGAGGCCGACCCCATGGCCAAAATTCAGGCGCTCAAAACCAGCCGAAAATTGCCGGTCTATGTGGAAGAAAAACCCATGGAAACGCTGCTCACGGACGTCGATTTTCCGGATACCTTCGACGGCGTTCGCGACAAGCTGGTTCTTGAACTGCTCTACGGCACCGGTATCCGCCTAAGCGAGCTGATTGGCCTCAAAACAAACGACGTCGATCTGTACAAACAGAGCATTATGGTGCTGGGGAAACGCAACAAGCACCGCATCATTCCGCTTACCCAGCCCCTGCTGGACCTGATCCGGCACTACAGCCAGCTGAAAGAAACCGAGTTTGGCGGTAAAGCCGACGGGTCGGTGCTGATCGTGAGCGACAAAGGCGTTGCGGCCTACCCGGTGCTGATTCAGCGGATTGTCAAACGGCACCTGACGCTCGTCACGACCTTATCGACCCGCAGTCCTCACGTACTTCGGCATACCTTCGCCACGCACCTCCTCAACCGGGGGGCCGACCTGAACGCGATTAAAGATCTGCTGGGTCACAGTAGTTTGGCCGCTACCCAGATTTATACCCATACCAGCCTCGAACAACTCAAAAAAACCTACGACCAGGCCCATCCGAAGGCTAAAAAGTGATGCGGGCGCACACTGGTCGCAACAACCCCACCAGCGGATCGCATCTGCGCTGTATTGTATTATGAATAGTCTCCAGCTTAGCCAGACCTTATTTTACCTAATCGAACAACAACCCGACTCGGCCGCTTCGGTCAACTACCTCCGCCAGCAGGTCGATGCGTTTCATACCAGCCCCCAGAAGAGCGCGTTCTACCGGGTCTTTACGGCGCTCCCCCGCTTTGTTGGCAAACAGCCCCTTACGGTTCCGGCCGATATGGCGTTTGCGCTTCAGCAAGCCCGCCCGGGTTTCACCGTATCGGGCTGGACGCGCGACCGACTGGCGCGGGTGTGGTGGCTGCTGCAGCTCCCCGCCGATGAGCAGTCGACCTACGTCAGTACCATCACGGAGTTGTTCAAAGCCGGGGAGTTGAACGAGCTAGTGGCGCTGTACTCGGCCCTGCCCGTGCTGGCCTACCCCGAAGCCTGGCGGTTTCAGGCTACCGAAGGCATCCGGAACAACATTGCCGATGTGCAGTCGGCCATCATGCTCCATAACCCCTACCCCGCCGACTACCTCGACGAAGCCGCCTGGAATCAGCTTATTCTGAAAGCTTTTTTTACCGACAAAGACGTAACGCAGATCATCGGTCTGGACGAACGCAAAAACGCCCGGCTCGCCCAGACGCTGGCCGACTATGCCGCCGAACGCCGGGCTGCCGGGCGCAGCCTGCCGCCCCATATCGAGCGGCTTATGTAATCAAAAAAGTTAAACCATCCGGCTAATAGAACCGGTATACGATACCCGCCGAGAGCATCACCGACGACGCATTGCCGGGCAAGCGGTCGTAGTTGAAGTTGATGCGCTGGTACTGGGCCTGCAGCTCAGCCCCGAACCCCTGTTCGCGCTGACCGTAATACTTCACGCCAACCGCCGGCGCAAATGCCGTTCGGAAACCGGTTTTCTGATCCGACAGCGACCCGAAGAAGTTGACGTAATCGACATAGGCGCCCCCCCCGGCTACCTGCACATACGGACGCAGGGCCGCGGAGTTTTCGGCGAAATAATACGACAGAGACGCCATGGCTGGTATAACGGTCAGCGTGCGCGTCTGCACAGCCGAGACGTCCTGTACGCTGTTGCCGTCGGTAAACGACACCAGCTCACGGGGTCGTCGCTGCTGGCTGTACTGGTAGCCGGTTTTCAAACCGATAGCGAACCGCTGCGGAAACAACCACTCCCCGTCAATGGCGAGGTTGGCTGGCGATACCTGATCGATGTAGGTTTTCTGCCCACCCAGCGGCATCGCCACTCCATAGCGAGCCGATATATTGAACGACACGTACCGGTCGAAAGGCGACGCAAATACATCGTTGTTGCGGGGTGACGTCTGCTGCGCCCAACTCGCCACACTCAGCAGCGACAGGGTTACTATACTTAAGATGCGTTTCATGATAACTCTGATGAGATAAGTTTTCGGTCTTCGGTAATGCAGTTGATTACCAGACGGTTTTGCTGACACAAGAGTGATCTCCCTAACCCACCGCAGACCGTGAACCGGTTTACTGGTTAGCCCGCAGGAATGGCGACTGGTTGAAAATGGTGGTGATCGCCGTATCGACATCGGCCGTTTCGGTGATATCGGCCCCGCGGATGGTAGCGTCGAAGATCACGTTCAGCTGTACCTGGTCGGGACCATTGGAGACTGGCCGGTTTTTCAGGTCGACGATCTGCACCTGCCAGTACTGCTCACTCACCTGATACGTATAATAGCTCGGATAATATGGATTTAAACCGTATCCACCCAGGCCGCCATACCCCAGCCAGTAGTTGGAGTAATACGAGTACGGGTCTACTCCCACGCCCGTAAAGCGGTTATTGACCCGCACGACAGCTACGCCCAGATCGGCCGGCTGGGCCTGCGCCACCCGCTGGTAACCACGGCTCGCCAGCGCGCTGGCTACGTTAGTGACAAATCGATTTTCAACACTGCCCGTCGATGTAGTAAACCGGTCGTTCGACTGAATCACGACCGAATCGGGCAGGCTAAAGGTGCGATACTGGCTGAAATTAACAGAGCGGTCGTAGTTCGTAATGTATACCTGACTATCCTGCGGAGTCAGGCCGTTCAGTGCATTATCCCGACAGGCAACAAGCCCACCGCTGAGGGTTAGCAGTAGCACTGCATAGATTCCCCATGTTTTTCCATTTATCTGTTGGAGCGCTTTCATACTTGTATGTTATCCTACTTATCATCTTAACGAATAGACTAAGCTGAAGTTTACAGAAATGTAGTTAGAATCGGATTAGAAATAGCCCGGTACGGTGTTTCTATAAGCCGTACTTTTGCGACGACAGATTACAACGAACCCTATACACTCATGGATTTTCTGGACTCGATACGTGGCATGTCCTTTTTCGACATGCACGTCCATATGATTTCCCGTACTACCGATGACTATCAGGCTATGGCCGACGCGGGTGTAGTGGCGGTTATTGAGCCGGCCTTCTGGATGGGCCAGCCCCGCACCGGCGTCGACTCGTTCCGCGATTATTTTGCGACGCTCGTTGGCTGGGAGCGGTTTCGGGCGTCGCAGTTTGGCATCCGGCATTACTGCACCATTGGCCTCAACTCGAAAGAAGCCAATCAGGAAGCCCTGGCCGAGCAGGTCATGGACATCCTGCCGCTGTTCATTTACAAGGAAGGCGTGGTCGGTATCGGCGAAATCGGGTTCGACGATCAGACGCCGGCCGAGGAAAAATACTACCGGGCGCAGCTGGGACTAGCCCGCGAAGCATCCCTGCCGGTACAGATCCACACGCCCCACCGCGATAAGAAACAGGGCACCAGCCGCAGCATGGATATCGCTATCGAACACGGCCTTGCACCCGGTATGGTTATCGTTGATCATAACAATGAAGAAACCGTTCGGGAAGTGCTGGATCGGGGGTTTTGGGCTGGCTTCACCATTTATCCATTCACGAAGATGGGCAACGAGCGCATGGTCGAGATCGTGAAGCAATACGGTCCCGAACGCATTATGATCAACTCAGCCGCCGACTGGGGTATCAGCGATCCGCTCGCCGTCCCTAAAACCGCGGCTCTGATGAAGCAGCACGGCATATCGGACGAGGCCATCCGGCTCGTTACGTTCAAAAATGCGGTAACGGCCTTTGCCCAGAGCGGCCAACTCAGCCTCGACGATCTGACGCAGCCCCTCACCATCGACCAAAGCCAGCGTTTTAATGGTAGCTCGGTCCTGCGTGGTGGACAGGCCCCGCGCGTCGATAAAGAATCGACCATTATCCGGTAAACGCCAATACAGTACTGGTTATACAGAAATCATATTTGGTCCGGGCCACCGTCCATTCGACCAGAGCCGGCGGTGCGGCATGTCCATAGCTATAGCAGGTCATGGTGTAAAAAAGCGCCGTGCGTGCAGTATGTAAATCGATTCACATACTGCACGCACGGCGCTTCTGATTAATGTGCCATCGAGCGGCTATTGGCCTGCCAAACCGCCGGTGTTTTGGATTGCGCTATGTCTCGCTCTTGCGGGCTTTGGAATGGGCTGTCCTTTTTTTAGATCACCTGCCCGATGCCGAATAGGATCACAAACAGCAGGGTAGTAAGGGCCAGCTGACCCAGTCGGGGGTTTAGCTCGGCAGCCCGTTTGTGCGTGGCTACCGCTCGTCCGTTCAGTATGAACAAAGGGAACGAGAGCAGGTAGAGGTAAGCCGTTGGGGGCGCATCGACCAGAAACGAATAGGCCACCGCACAGGCCATCCCGGCCAGCAGCAGCCCCCAGTGGTATCGAATAGCCAGCGGCAGCCCCAGCCGGGCCGGAATCGACTTTTTACCCGTCATAGTATCGGTTTCGATATCGCGGATATTGTTGATATTCAGTACTCCTGTAGCAAACAAACCAACGGCCGTAGCGGGTAACAGCAACAGGGGCCGGAACTCCAGCGTGTGCAGGTAATAGGTACCCAGCACCCCTACCCAGCCGAAAAAAAGCAGCACGGCAATATCGCCGAAGCCGGCATACCCGTACGGCCGCTTCCCATTGGTATACCCCACCGCAGCCGCAATACAAAGGAGCCCCAGCGCCAGCAGCGTATAGAAAGCCCGCGACCCCGCGCCGAACAGGGCTACCACCAGCAGCCATACGCCCGACACCAGCGACAGCACCGCCGTAACGATAATCCCCCGCAGCATGGCTTCTTTCGAGATATCGCCGGTAGCTACGGCCCGGCGCGGCCCCACCCGCAGTTCAGTGTCTTTACCTGATACCGCGTCGCCGTAATCGTTGGCGAAGTTGGACAGGATTTGCAGAAAAATGGTGGTCAGAACAGCCAGTCCGGCAATCTTCCAGCTGAAATGGCCCGCAGCCAGCGGATCGTTGGAAGCCGCCAGAAAACTGCCCAGAATAATACTGGCCAGCGCCAGCGGCAAGGTGCGCGGCCGGGCCGCAGCAATCCAGGACTTCATGAAAATGATGAATTATAAATGATGAATGATGAACGATTGGCTCAGTTGACGAATGATCCCAATCGTTCATCATTCATCGTTAGAGATTGACCGCTTTGCGGAATTCGGCGTCGTCGGGTTTTACGCCCGATGCGAAGAAATGGGTAAGCTCCCCTTTTTCATTGACGACATATTTGCAGAAATTCCAGGTGGGTGCCTTGTCGTTCCAGCCGTTCAGCGATTTGGTCGACAGCCATTTGTACAGCGGAGCCTGGTCGTTACCTACAACAGATACCTTCTCGAACATCGGGAACGAAACCCCGTAGTTTTTCTGGCAGAAGGTTGCAATCTCTTCGTTATTGCCCGACTCCTGGTTAGCGAAATTATTGGCCGGGAAGCCCAGCACCACGAACTTGTCCTTGTGGGCTTTGTAAAACTTCTCCCAGTCGGCATACTGGGGTGTATAGCCACATTTGGAGGCTACGTTCAGGATAATCACTTTTTTGCCCCGGTACGCATTCAGCGCAACGGGCTTGCCATCGATGCTGTTGACGGTAAAATCGTACAGCGATTTGGTGGGAGCACTGGCATTGGCGGGCGCGGCAGCGGCTTCTTTCTTGTCGCTGAAAAGCCCCTTTACGAGCGTTGTTAAGGACATAAAACTGGTAAGCGCTACCACGAGGGTGACGCCAATTAAGGTGAAAACAATGGGTTTCTTCATGATTGTCTGCCGGGATCAGGACGTTACATTTTTTCGGGCACTTCGATACCCAATAAACCCATTGCTTTACAGATAGTTTCAGCCAGTAACGCCGATAGAATTAAGCGATTTTTCAGTTTAGTAGTGTCGCTCTCTTTCAGGATCGACAGTTTATCGTAGAACTGGTTGAAGGTCTTGGCCAGCTCATACGCATATTGGGCAATATACGAGGGCGCATAGTCGGTACCGGCCTCCTGAACGCGCTGTGGGTACTGACTTAGCAGGAAGATAAGTTGCTGCTCGATCGGGTCCAGCTGACCGGCGGCTTCAACGGTCAGGTCGGCCAGATTGACCGATATTCCTTCGCTGGCTGCTTTCCGCAGTACCGACCGGATGCGGGCGTGTACGTACTGAATATACGGCCCCGTATTGCCGTGCAGATCGACCGACTCGGCCGGGTTGAACTGCATCCGTTTCTGCGGGTCTACCTTGAGCAGATAGTACTTCAGCGCGCCCAGCCCCAGCATACGGAACAGATCGGCTTTTTCGGTATCGCTGAACTCATCGAGTTTCCCCTTGGCAGCTTCGTCGGCGGCTGTGGCAGCGGCTTCGGTGGTTTCGGCAATCAGGTCGTCGCCATCGACAACGGTACCTTCGCGGGATTTCATCTTGCCCGTCGGCAGATCGACCATGCCGTAGCTGAGGTGATACAGCCCGTTGGCATAGGGACGTCCCAGCCGGCGCAGAATGGCGAACAGCACCTTGAAGTGGTAGTCCTGCTCGTTGCCTACCACCCAGATCTGCCGATCGGTACCGAAATCGGTGTGCTTCATATCGGTCGTGCCGAGGTCCTGCGTCATGTAGACCGAGGTTCCGTCGGACCGCAGTACGAGTTTCTGGTCGAGGCCTTCGTCGGTGAGGTCGATCCAGACGGAGCTGTCGTCTTTGCGGTAGAACACGCCTTTGGCCAGCCCCTCTTCAACGATTTCCTTACCCAGCAGGTAGGTATTCGATTCGTAGTACGTCTTGTCGAAGCTCACCCCGATGTTGCGGTAGGTTTCGTCGAAGCCGGTATATACCCAGCTGTTGAGCTGCCGCCAGAGCGCTACCGTTTCCGGATCGCCCTGCTCCCAGAGCCGTAGCATCTGCTGCACTTCCTGCATGAGCGGAGCCGTCTTTTCGGCTTCTTCTTTGGGCGTACCGGCCGCTACCATCTCCTCGACCTGTGCTTTGTAGGCTTTGTCGAAGAGTACGTAATATTTACCGATCAGGTGATCTCCTTTCATTCCCGACGAGGCCGGGGTTTCGGGTTGTCCGGACGCGTCGGTACCAAACATCCGGTAGGCCAGCATCGACTTACAGATATGCACGCCCCGATCGTTGACAATGCAGGTTTTGGTTACGCGATACCCGTTGGCCGCCAGAATCCGGCTGACCGAGTCGCCCAGAAAATTATTACGCAGGTGGCCCAGATGCAGCGGTTTATTGGTGTTGGGCGACGAAAACTCAACCATGACCGACGCGCCGTCGGGCTGGCTAAGGGTGCCAAACGCGGGATTGCCGGCCATGTCGCGCAGCACATCGAGCCAGGCCGCATCGGCCACGCTGATGTTCAAAAATCCCTGTACTACGTTGAAACCACTCACTACGGTCGTATGATCGACCAGCCACGTACCAATGGCCTGCCCGATCTGTGCGGGCGCCTGGCGAAGGGCTTTGGTCAGCGGAAACGTGACGAAGGTGTAGGTTCCTTCAAACTCTTTCTTGGTTGGCTGGAGCGGCACCTCCGTTACGGTCTGCTGATACAGTTCGGTAACGGCGCGCTGAATGGCACTTTGTATTTCTTCCTGAATATTCATCGACGATAGCCCGGACACGCAAGCCCGGTTTTGCGGGGGCAAAAGTACGAAGAAGGGGACATCTATCCCATGCCACCCGAATGGCCAGGCCGCGTTTGTTGCGATACTAAGCCGGGAAGTTGGTATAATTCGACTAACCCGCCAGGGGCGATACGCCTTCGCCGGCCACTTCGGGTTCGCGGGTACGGGTGTTGACGCTCCCGCGCGAGAACGAAACAGCGGCTGCGGTCACAATCAGCGCCGTCATGGCCCAGTACACGTAGCGCATACCGACCAGCTGCGCAGCCGGACTGGCCGGATCGATCTGGTGCGATATCGCGTACTGGTTTCGGGTGCTGTACCAGACCGCTGCCGCCAGCGCAATGCCAACGACCAGCCCCATGTTGCGCATGAAGGCAATTACGCTGCTGGCCACCCCCCGTTGCGCCAGCGGAGCCGCGTTGAGCGCGCTGCTGCTGTTGGGCGACTGAAAGAGAGCAAACCCGAAACTGACCAGCGAGCTCCGCCAGACCACATCCTGCCAGACCCAGTCGGCCGACAGAAACGAAAACGAGAAATACCCCGCAGCGGTCAGCATCAGCCCCGTACTGGCCAGCCAGCGCGTGCTGACCCGGCTCGACAGGTAGCCGCCAATGGGAGCAATGATACTAAGGGTCAACGGCCCTGATAACAAAACCAATCCGGCCATCTGGGGCGTAAACCCGAGTAGCTGCTGCAGAAAAAACGGGATAATGAACAGATTACCACCCGACGCGACGAAGCCCAGCCAGGCCGCCAGAATGGCCGAGGTGTAGGGCCGAATCCGGAACAGGCTCAGTTGCAGCATGGGGGCTGGCGTGCGGCCTTCCCAGAAAAAGAACAGCACCAGCAGTACGACTCCCGTACCCAGCAGCCCCAGTACCAGCGGATGGCCCCAGCCGTAGTCGGGCTCGGGACCGAAATCGAGCCCGGTAAGCAGCGTCGTTACCCCAACCAGAAACAGGCCCGCCCCAACCAGATCGAACGGTTGCCTCGGTTGTTTGGGACTCGCGGGTAGCACGACCGACGCCCGCCAGATGGCAATCAGGCCAATGGGCACGTTGACGAAAAAAATGCTCGACCAGCCGAACTTCCCCAGCAGCAGCCCGCCCACAACGGGCCCGGTACTGGAACCGGCCGCAACGATGGCGCCCATGAGCCCCAGGGCCTGTCCTCGTTCGGCGGGGGTAAAGGTATCGGAGATAATAGCCGGCGCAATAGCAAAAATCATGGATGCGCCCAGCCCCTGCACTACCCGAAACCCGATCAGCGACGCGCTGTTCCACGACAGTCCGCACAGCAGCGACCCCAGCACGAAAATGATAAACCCGGTTATGTACATCGGCCGGCGACCGAGCCAGTCGGACAGTTTACCCATGATCAGCAGTGTGCTGGTTGTCGTCAGCAGGTAGCTCAGCACCACCCATTCCACACTGTCGCCGGCATTCAGTTCACGTCGGATGGTCGGGAGGGCAATGTTGACGATGCTGCTGTCGAGCGTAGCCATGAACGTCCCAAAGGCCAGGGTGGCCAGAACGAGCCATTTGTTGGGTGCAGCCGGGGGAGAAACCGTCGAATTAGCAATCACAGAATTACCGGAAAGGAGTCGTTTTGATAACTCCTCCCCTGCCGGGTTGTTTGCAAAGATGATCGTCGATTCGCCCGGCCCACGCGCCACGGATTGGGATCATTGGCACGTGTGTTGGCTACCGACGCTGCGCTGTTGCGTCCCTACGGGACGATGGATGTGAGGTGGGGCGTGGTGTTTGGGGAGGAATGGGTTACCGACGTGTTGGCTACCGACGCTGCGCTGTTACGTCCCTACGGGACGGTGGGAGACGCCTAGGCGACCAATATGCTACCGACGCTGCGGCTGTTGCATCCTTACGGGACGATGGATGTGGGATGGGAGGCTACCGACGCATTCGCTACCGACGCTGCGGCTACTGCGTCCCTACGAGACGAAGATTCTGGGCAGTGCAATATTCCTCAGAGGCACGACGACACCATATAGCAGATAATCCTTTCTCCCGCAGAAATATAGTAACTTACTATCGCCTGTAACGAGCGTTCCCCAACCCATCGTCCTATAGGAACGTAACAGCCGCATCGTCGGCACCCACCAAACGCCCCAATCCATCGTCCCGTAGGGACACAACAGCGCAGTGTCGGCACCCACCAAACGCCCCAATCCACCGTCCCGTAGGGACACAACAGCGCAGTGTCGGTAACCAACGCGTCGGTAACCCATGCTTCCCCGAACACCACGCCCCACCTCACCTCACATCCACCGTCCCGTAGGGACGCAACAGCACCGCGTCGGTAGCCAACGCGTCGGTAACCTCAACGCCCCAAACGCCACATCCCTGCCAAAACCCACCGTCCTGTAGGGACGTAACAGCTAGCCCCGCTGGCGTCGGTAGCCAGCACGCCCGCCCCATCCATCGTCCCGTAGGGACACAACAGCGCAGCGTCGGTAGCATGTCGGTAGCATGTCGGTAGCGAACGCGTCGTTGGAATAAACCCCGCTGGCCGTGGCCGAATATGATTATGACGTATTCGGTCACGGCGCCGATACATATAACCGGCCCCAACCGGCATCGTGGCTGGTGAAACCGGGTATACAATCTATCGTCAAACGGGCCCGAAACAACTGTACTTCTGCTCACCTGCTCCGTTACCAACCATGGCCAACACCTATACGCAAATTCACCTTCACCTTGTCTTTGCGGTCAAACACCGGGCCGCCGTTATCGCCCCCGACTGGAAATACGATTTGTATGGCTACATGACGGGCATCATCCAAAACCATTCGCACAAAGTAGTCGCCATCAACGGCATGCCCGACCATGTTCACATCCTGATCGGCATGCGCCCGACCCAATCAGTTTCCGACCTGATGCAGCAACTCAAGCAGGAATCGTCCGGATGGATCAACGACAACCGGCGGACAAGCCATCGATTTGCCTGGCAGGAAGGGTACGGCGCATTCTCCTACAGCAAAAGCCAGTTACCGGCGGTTATCCGATACATCGACGCCCAGGAAGAGCATCACCGAACCCGATCGTTCATTGATGAATACAGCCGGATTCTGGATACCCTGGGCATCGACTACAACGAACGATACATATTCAAGCCCCTGGCCTGACCGATGCGGGTGGCGACCGATAGGCTATCCCTTGCTACCGACGCTGCGCTGTTGCGTCCCTACGGGACGATGGATTGGGGCGTTTGGTGGGTACCGATGCATTCGCTACCGACGCTGCGCTGTTGTGTCCCTACGGGACGATGGATGGGGCGGGGGTTTTTACGGTGCGGGCGATGCGTTTTCGGGATAGATGGCCGTTGACTAGCGGAGGACGGGGCAGGTTCGTCATCGCTTTTCGCCCTGCTGTATCGACTCGAAATCTCCCTGAATCCAGCGTGGTTTGCCTATGTAGCTGGGCGAAATAAGAAAACGGCCTGTCTTTGTGTCGAGGATAATGGACTCGCGCTCGCTGGATACGGCCTGAAACCGACGCGTATCGATCACGTCCGGCTCCGGCTGACGCTGGCTGGCGGGCGTGAAGTTGGCCAATACAAGAACACCCCCCAGGGTGAGTACGCCCAGGCAGAACGATTTCAGGTCAATCGAGAATGTGATGGTTTTCATGACTATCGAGTGGTTAATGACGTACCAGAATGAGCCGTCTGGCTGGAGAAACTACTCGGATCTGCGTAACTTCACCCAATGATTTACCTCGACAATAACGCCACAACCCGTCTTGATCCGCGCGTGCTTGACGCCATGATGCCCTTCCTGACCGATAACTTCGCCAACGCGGCCAGCACCCACCCGTTCGGTGTGTCGGCCCACGAAGCCGTGAAGGGAGCCCGGCAGCAACTGGCTGATCTGCTCCGCTGCGAAACCCACGAACTGGTGTTTACCTCAGGCGCTACCGAAGCCATCAATCTGGCCATTAAAGGCACTGCGGAGAGCTATCAGCACAAAGGAAAGCATATCGTTACCGTCCAGACGGAGCACAAGGCGGTGCTGGACGTTTGCCAGTACCTGGAGAAGCGTGGCTTTGAGGTGACGTACCTCCCCGTTCAGCGCGACGGACTGCTTGATCTAAACGACCTAAAAGCGGCCCTTCGGCCAGATACGATCTTGGTGTCGGTGATGTGGGCCAATAATGAAACGGGCGTCATTCAGCCGATTGAGCAAATTGCCCAACGGGCTCACGAAGCCGGTGCCCTGTTCATGACCGATGCTACGCAGGCGGTGGGTAAGTTGCCGATTGATGTGGATAAGTCAGGTATCGATTTACTTACCGTCTCGGCACACAAATTTTACGGCCCGAAAGGCATGGGTGGCCTGTTTGTTCGCCAGCGACGTTCCCGGGCTGGACTGCCAAATAAAGTGAAATTGGAAGCCTTATTGCACGGGGGCGGTCACGAGCGCGGTTTGCGGAGTGGCACCCTAAACGTGCCGGGTATTGTGGGCATGGGTATGGCAGCCGAACTGGCCCCCGTGGCTGACGCAAAGGAGACGCGAAGGCTCGCGTCTCTACGTGATCAACTCGAAACCGCACTCCTCGCCATTCCGGGAACGCGAATTAATGGCAGTCGTGAGCATCGGCTTTATAACACCACCAACATTTACTTCGAAAACTGCGACTCCGACGCGCTGATTATGGGCCTGGAAGGCATGGCTGTTTCGAACGGTTCGGCTTGTACGGCGGCTTCGATTGACCCGTCACACGTGTTGCTGGCGATGGGTCTGAACGAAACCGAAGCCTTTTCCTGCCTGCGCTTCAGTCTGGGGCGCTTCAACACCGAAGCCGATGTTACTACTACTGTGAAAGCCGTTAAGGAGGTAGTAGAAAGCTTGCGGGCGCTGGTTTAGCGGGTTAATCAAGTAAATTTATATCTTCGTTGGAAATTTACTTGATTAATGTTCACCCGTCACCTTCAAAAGTTACTCGAAACCAGTATAAGCTATTTCCCAGCTGTGGCTGTATTGGGTCCACGTCAGGTAGGCAAGACTACACTGGTCAAAACACTGCTAAGTACTTCCGAAAAAGAAGTTATTTATCTGGATTTGGAATACTTTGCCGATCAAAATCGGCTGCGGGAGCCCGATCTTTTTTTTCAGGCTAATCAGGATAAGGTGGTCGTGCTGGATGAAATTCAGCGGATGCCCCAGTTGTTCCCCTTGTTGCGGTCCTTGATTGATCCGCACCGGATTCCCGGTCGGTTTGTCCTGCTGGGGTCTGCGTCGCCGGATCTACTCAAGAACTCATCCGAAACCCTGGCGGGCCGGGTTGTTTACCTGGAACTTGCTCCTTTACATCTGCTGGAAGTAGAAGCGCAATACAACTACCGCGATCATTGGATACGGGGCGGCTTCCCCGATGCGCTGCAAGCGCCGACTGAACCGATTTGGCAACTCTGGATGGATAGCTTTATTCAAACGTATGTACAGCGCGACCTGCCCGACCTGGGTTTGTCGGCTCCGGCTTCTACCGTTCGTAATTTGCTGACTATGCTGGCAGGTATCCAGGGAGGGCAACTGAATTACAGCGATATAGCCCGCTCGCTTGATTTGTCCGTATCAACCGTTCAGAACTACATCAGTTTTCTGGAAAATGCGTATTTGGTTCGTCGGTTGCCGCCCTTCTTTGTCAATATCGGCAAACGATTGGTGAAGGCTCCCAAAGTCTTTGTGCGCGATAGCGGCCTGGTACATCGGCTAACGGGTATCGATGATTTCAATGCATTATTGGGTAGTGTGTTGTTAGGCGCTTCGTGGGAAGGCTATGTTGTGCAGCAAATTGTTTCGCGGCTGGCCCAGAACGTAACGCCCTATTACTACCGGACGCAAAATGGAGCCGAATTGGATTTGTTGCTGGTGAAAGGCGTTAAGCCGGTTGTTGCGCTGGAAATTCGGTACTCCAACGCCCCCAATTTAACACGCGGAAACACGCAGGCTATTATGGACCTCAGCCTGGAACAAACCCTGATTGTTACGCCCGAAGCCGACGGCTACTGGTTACGAAAAGATGTTCGCGTATGCAGCATTACCAACGTTTGGGAGGTTCTGGCGGAGTCAGGTGTGTTGGCTTAAATCTTAAAAAACTAGGAGAACGATGGCAGTAACAGGAGCCGAACACGTAGAAAAGCACCGTTTGCGGTTAAGTTTCTCAGATGGAACTACGCAAGTCGTTGACTTTGGGCCTTTTCTATTGAACCATCCTTACCCGCAGCATAACAAATACCGCCGTTTGGCCAACTTCAAGCGCTTCCGCATTGAGCGGGGCAACGTAGTCTGGGGCCGCGACTGGGATTTGATTTTCCCCGTCTCGCAATTGCATCAGGGGTATGTGGGGCCAGCGGTGTATTGATCGAGCATTATAATACGGTAATTTTCAATTTGGTGTGATGGCGAATGAGGTTAAACTCAGAGCCGTTAAATGTGATAAGCTCATCACAATATTGTTCGGCAATGGCTGTATGCAAACAGTCGCTGGTGTGATAAAAACTCACCTTGTAAGCTATCTGAGTTGCTCGTTTTAAATGATCTAACGTAACGCTTACTGGATCGGCGGCATACAAACCTGATACATAACTGGCTATGGCGTCGCGGTTTTCGCCACACTTAGCAAGTGCAAAGCCGAGTTCATTGAGCGAATGGATGGAAATAAAAAACAGGCCCTTATCGGTGGCCTGCTTCACTGCCTTTATGGCTATTGGGTGGAGTTGTGGTGCCTGCTTCTGGATGACAAAGAAGTTGACCAGCACATCAGTATCAATATAGATCATCAATGATTACCTTGCCAGTACATTTCATCAATAAGTTTATTGATGTCCACATCGGCATCTATAGTTTTGGGTGGGTGTTGCATTTGCGTCTCCTGCAATTGTTTAAACATGTTCTGTTGCGTGATAACACGTTGCTCTTCAACCGACAGCCGTTTTTCGGGACCATTCACTGTGATTATGATAGTTCCGTCTTCAGCAAACTGACTCTTGAGCTTCTCTAACCACCCAGGAGTTAGTTCCTCTTTTTTCACTACAAACGTTGCTTCCATAGTCGTATGTTGTTGACTGTTGGCAAGATAACGAAATTTCGACCTGCTTTGTGCTGGTATAAACGCTGGAGAGCTATCAGAGCGCTGGCAGTAACAAGAGCAGAACACGTAGAAAAGCACCATTTACGGTTGCGTTTATCAGCTGAAACTACGTAAGTCGTTGATTTTGGGCCTTTTCTATTGCACCACCCTCATTCTCAGCACAACAAATACCGCCGTTCAGCCCACTTCAAGCGCTTTTATATCGAGTGCGGCAACCTAGCCTGGGGCCACCATCGAGATTTAATTTTCCCCGTAGCGCAGTTGGATCAGGGGTATGTGGCATCGGCGGTTTATTGAACTATCCTTGGGGTATCGTTAGTAGAAGTCAGTGAACGAGGCCGACCGACACAGACTTCACGCCACAATTATTCTTCCAGCCGGAATTTTACTTTGTGTTTTTATATATCCAGTTGACCACCATTATAAATAGCTGTGTCTGCATGAGTCGTTCAAAAACTCGGCGTGTACCCACGACAGCATTACGCCCTGAACCGCTCTTTCAGGTGCCAATCGAAACCTTCTCGGTTAGGATAATGCACCGCCCCAACTGGTAATCGAAGCGGCTGACCGTGAAACTGACGGAGGTTGTACGGACTGGCTATATTGTCGGTCAGCAAAGGAGACACGATTACCCTGAATTGATCATCTACCCCGATCATACCCCGGTCGAAAGCGGTATGTAATGTCGGGCATAAGGCAATGCCGTTCGTGACCCTATCGTCACCAGAAATACTGATCGGAACAATATGGCAGGCCTCAACCAGTGACGAGCCACCTACAGCAATGACTTTCATGCCCGAGATAGCGCAGGTAAAATCATATACTTTGGGCACCAGCCTCTTGAACAGGCCCCCGCGTACAAAACGTGTCTCTTCGTCGTCGGTGGTTGGTTGCAGAGTTGTCTGATACGCCACCGTCCGCTCGTTTAGCAGATAGGTTTCGAGATCCTGCACATAGCTGTGCCCAGCCTGCTTAACCTGTATAAATTCGGCTTTGCGAGTTGGGAAGTACGTGTCCAGAAGTGCATTTTTCAGAATCTGCCGCGGCATATCGGTCGTCAGCAACCGGTAGAGATCATCGGTAAAGCAGGCGTAATCGAGTCGATCACTAAGTACCTGCACACTTTTGATATGGGAGTCGATGGTGGCCCCTGCTTTCGGACTCAGTAGCCAGAACCCTTCGTTTTTGAGGTAGAAGAAAGGCTGCGTAAAGTCATCTGTATGAGCGGTGTTGACCAGCAGGGCGAAGTTCTCCTTAAAGGTAGCCACCAGTTCAGGCGTGATGCCAATTCGATTCTCTGTGATATGCTGCTGCTCGATCAACTCCAGGAGCGTTAGCAGAAAAACCGGCTTGTGCGGGGCTTTGCCATAGGGAGTCCCCCCCTGCCTGAGTGTGGTAAATTTTCGTTTATAAACCGCCAGACGTTGAGTTTCGGCTGTATTCATGAGTCAGGACATTGATCGTCAAATATGCAGAAACTACCGGATTGACGATACTATCGGACAAAATCCTATTTTTAAACGCCCAATCATTTTTAACAGACAACCTGCATGAAAACACCACTCCTGGCACTTACCCTGCTGCCCCTGCTGACGCTGGCCCAGCCCAAACCGAAAAAGGCCGCCCTGCCCACCCCTGACAAAGACAAACAGACCGTACTGGCCAACCTCGACAATCGATTCGGCGAGTACGCGGGTATTTCGAAACAGATCTGGGATTTTGCCGAACTCGGGTACCAGGAAGAAAAAAGCTCGCTGCTGCTGCAGGAACAATTGAAAAAAGAAGGGTTCGACGTTCAGGCGGGCGTGGCCGGTATTCCAACGGCTTTCGTGGCTACCTACGGCAGCGGCAAACCCGTAATCGGTATTCTCGGCGAGTACGATGCCCTGCCCGGTCTGGCTACCGAAGCCAAACCCGAGTTTACGCCCATTGCCGGCCAGAAAGGAGGCCACGGCTGCGGCCATAACCTGTTCGGTACGGCGTCGATGGCCGCGGCCGTTGAGGTCAAAAACTGGCTAAAATCGACGGGACGGCCGGGTACGGTCAAGATCTACGGGTGCCCGGCCGAAGAAGGGGGCTCCGGAAAAGTGTATATGGTGCGCGAGGGCCTCTTCAACGGCGTCGACGTGGTGCTGCACTGGCACCCCGGCTCGCAGAATGCCGCCGATGCGGGTACGTCGCTGGCTAATAAGAACGCCAAATTCCGGTTTCGGGGCATCGCGGCCCACGCAGCAGCCTCGCCCGAACGCGGCCGGTCGGCCCTCGACGGGGTAGAAGCGATGAATTACATGGTGAACATGATGCGAGAACACATCCCGTCCGATACGCGGATTCACTACGTCATCACCAAAGGGGGCGAAGCACCCAACGTCGTACCGGCTTTCGCGGAGGTATACTATTACGCCCGCCACAAAGATCGCGAGGTGCTGCAAAGCGTCTGGAAACGCATCGAAAACGCAGCCGAAGGAGCCGCCAAAGGAACCGGCACCAAAGTGGAGTGGGAAGTGCTGGGGGGCGTTTTTAACCTGCTGCCCAACGTAACCCTGGCCGAGGTGATGCACCAGAACCTGAAAACCGTTGGCGGGATTACCTATACCCCCGACGAAACGGCTTTTGCTCAGAAAATCAGCGAAACCTTCGGCGAAGGCCAGAAAGTACCCATCACCAACGCAGCCCTCGTCAAAGACTTCCGCGATGCGTCAGAAAGCGCGACCAGTGGCGGCTCTACCGACGTGGGCGATGTGAGCTGGACCGTGCCGACGGTAGGCCTCTCAACGGCCACCTGGGTACCCGGCTCATCGGCCCACAGCTGGCAGTCGACGGCGGCCAGCGGGATGAGCATTGGCCAGAAAGGTATGATCGTAGCGGCCAAGACCTTAGCGCTAACGGCCCTCGATTTATACAAAACCCCGGCCCTGATCGAGAAAGCCCGCGCCGAGTGGGTACAGAAGCGCGGCCAGGATTTCAAATACGAAGCCCTGCTTGGCGACCGGAAACCCGCGCTGGACTACCGTAAATAAGCCGGAGTGTGTACCTTTGGAGCAAATTTTATGGAGTGATTACGTGATTGAGTGATTGAGCGAATAGCTACGCTATGAACCAACTACTCAATCACGTACTCGCTAACTTACTACTCGTAAAATGCTTCGAACGCACACGTGCGGAGAACTCCGCCTTTCTGACGCCAGCACGACCGTTACCCTGTCGGGTTGGGTACAAACCATCCGCGATAAAGGAGGAGTCCTCTGGATTGACCTTCGCGACCGCTATGGCATCACCCAGTTAATCCTTGAAGAAGGCGTAACAGCCGCCGACCTGTTTGCTACCGCCCGCACGCTGGGCCGCGAGTTTGTGCTACAGGCAACCGGGCAGGTTGTGGAACGGAAATCGAAAAACCCAAATATCCCCACCGGCGACGTTGAAGTACGCGTATCGGCCCTGACGGTGCTGAACCCCGCCAAACTGCCGCCTTTCCTGATCGAAGACGAAACCGACGGGGGCGACGACCTCCGCATGAAGTACCGCTACCTCGACCTGCGCCGGAATCCGGTACGCCGGAATCTCGAACTGCGGCACCGGATGGCCCAGCAAACGCGGCTGTATATGGACGGGCAGCAGTTTATCGAGGTCGAAACGCCGGTTCTGATCAAGTCGACACCCGAAGGAGCGCGCGATTTTGTGGTGCCCAGCCGCATGAATCCCGGCGAGTTTTATGCCCTGCCGCAATCGCCCCAGACGTTTAAACAGCTGCTGATGGTATCGGGCTTCGACCGTTACTACCAGATTGTGAAGTGTTTTCGCGATGAAGACCTGCGCGCCGACCGCCAGCCCGAATTCACCCAGATCGACTGCGAAATGTCATTCGTCGAGCAGGAAGATATTCTGCAGATGTTCGAAGGGCTGGTGCGCCACCTGTTCAAAACCGTGAAAGGCATTGACCTGGCCAGCGTACCGCGCATGACCTACGCCGACGCCATGCGGCTCTACGGCTCCGACAAACCCGACACCCGGTTTGGCATGGAGTTCGTTGAACTGAAAGCGGTCCAGCGATCCGAAACTTTCGACACCGTTGACCTTACTTCGGGCAAAGGATTCGGCGTCTTCGACTCGGCCGAGATCGTTGTCGGCATCAACGCGCCGGGCTGTGCGTCGTACACCCGCAAGCAGCTCGACGAGTTGACCGAATGGATCAAACGGCCTCAGATCGGCGCCAAAGGCCTGATTTATGTTCGCTACAACGAAGATGGCAGCCTGAAATCGTCGGTCGACAAGTTTTATACCGAGAGTGAGCTGAAGGCCTGGGCCGAACGGTTCGGGGCCAAGCCGGGCGATCTGATGCTGATCATTTCGGGCGATGCGGCCAAAGCCCGCAAGCAGCTGAACGAACTGCGGCTGGAGATGGGAGCCCGGCTGGGCCTGCGCGATCCGAACGTGTTCAGCACGCTCTGGGTACTCGACTTTCCGCTGCTCGAATACGGCGAAGAAGAGGAACGCTGGTTTGCCATGCACCACCCCTTTACCTCGCCCAAACCAGAAGATATCCCGCTGCTGGAAACCGACCCCGGCGCCGTACGGGCCAACGCCTACGACCTGGTCATCAACGGCACCGAAGTTGGGGGCGGTTCTATCCGGATCTTTAACCGCGACCTCCAGGCCCGGATGTTCAGCCTGCTCGGCTTCTCCGATGAAGAAGCCAAAGCGCAGTTCGGTTTCCTGATGGATGCGTTCGAGTTCGGCGCTCCCCCACACGGTGGCATTGCGTTCGGTTTCGACCGGTTGTGTTCGCTCTTCGGCGGGGCCGACTCGATCCGCGATTTCATTGCGTTCCCGAAAAACAATTCCGGCCGCGATGTTATGATCGATTCTCCCTCAACGATTGCCGACAAGCAGCTCGACGAACTGAAAATCAGGACGGTTGTCTAACCCCAGCCCTGTACTTTATACGAACCCCTGGTAGTGGCCAAAGCCCTGCCAGGGGTTTTTCAATGAATGACCCGGCTGCTCTTCGCTCATTTACATCGAATGATAAAACCACTGTTGCTTCGTCGATAAACGAAAGCCGGACACGCTCTAGTAAACCCGCTCCGCTCCAACCAGGCCCAACGACCTGTTTCTGTCATGCTGAAGCAGGAAGCCTCTCAAAGCAGTCGGCCGAAGATGCTTCCTGCGCCAGCATGACAAATAACTCAATGAAGTAATGCGCTTCTACAGCGTAATTCCTGTACTTATTTTAGGCTACGTTCAGAAAAATAATACGCAAAGCACACTGTCACACCCAATCATTAGGTTAACATATATACAAAAATTAGCTACTTGTATCGCTAATAAATTTACGTTTCATCAAAAACAAAAATTATTTATAGTCGTTTAGGCCTAATTATTGCTTATCGAGAATCAGTACCCAACCATATGGCCATACTGCACTGCCTTCCTAATAGACACTAGGAATAGTAGATTTGTAAGTACCCATCTGATTCCGTCCAACGCCCTTGAAGAAATATTACGTTTGCTGGATATGGCTCTTTCTGGCCTGTCTGTCGTCCGGTACAGTTTTCGCCCAGCTGAGTATCAGCAGCCCGGTGGCCCGCATGGTCGTCCAGCGCAACCTCTACAACGAAGCCAACATCCTGGTGGCCGGACTCGCCCCCGCCAACGCCACCGCCGTCGAAGCCCGTCTGGTGCCCCTCGCCCTGGGGCAGGGACAGCTCACGGCCTGGACCAGCCTGCCCTTCCTGGCCACCACCAAAGCCTTTCGGGGGCCGCTGCTGGCGACCGGTGGCTGGTACCGGCTGGAGGTGCGGGCCCGAAACGGTGGCACCCTGCTGACCCAGACCAGCGTAGACCGGGTGGGCGTGGGCGAAGTCTTCGTCATTGCCGGCCAGTCGAATGCCGTAGGGGGGTTTGAGCGCGAGCCCGGCGCCGACGAAGACCGGGTGTCGTGCGTCGATTTCCGGCAGGACGCGCTCGATGAGCAGTTGCTCCCGCTCCGATTCAGTCACGTCAGTTACGGCAGCAGCATCGGACCCAGCCATCCTCCGCATATCTGGGGTATGCTGGGCGATATGCTCGTTCGGCGGCTCAACGTTCCGGTTCTGTTTCTGGGTGGCGGCCAGCCCGGCACCTCCAGCGACCAGTGGCGACAGTCGGCGGCAGGCAGTACCGACGCCCAGGGAAGGCCGTACCCCTATCGGCGGCTGGGGGTAGCCTTGCAGCACTATGCGTTGCGAACCGGTGTACGGGCTATTCTGTGGCATCAGGGCGAAGGCGACATTGGCAGCAGCAACAATACCTATTTCTCTAACCTTCAGTACGTTATTCAGAAAACCCGCCAGCAGGTCGGTTTCAACCAGCTGCCCTGGCTTATGTCGCGGGTGAGCTACACTCAGGGCCAAACCAACCCCAACGTCATTGCTGCGCAGAACCGGCTCATTGCCGAAGTCAACAACGTATATCCAGGACCCTCGACCGACGACATGATCGGCCCGGACAATCGGCTGGGCGACGACGTACACATTGGTGGCAACGGCCTCCGACGCTTTGCCGACCGCTGGAACCAGGCACTGACCGACGATTTTTTCTATCAGACAGCGCCCTTTACCCCCACCGACGAGTCGGCCCTGCTCACCAGCAGCTACACACTTCCACTCACCCGCCGACCCGGCGAAACGGTACTGGCTCCTTCGCTCCGGGCCGACCCTAACGATGCGTCCAGCCAGTATTTTGCGCAGCTCCTGCGGGCGTCGGACAATAGCCTCGTCACTGAATCGGCCCGGACCACTGCCAATCCTATTCCCCTGACCCTGCCCGGCAACCTACCCGATGGGCAATACCGCCTGCGTACGCTCTCGACCCTGCCCGGTGCGGCCGGTACTCTGAGCGAACCGTTCACCGTCAACTTCTTTGCGCCCTCATTCAGCCCGCCTACCCCCACCGCGCCGAACGTGCGGGGTGGTACGCCCGACCCGGCCATTCGGCGGATGGGCTACCGCTACGAAGCCGTTGTGCCGGCTTTCTGGTTCATGGCCGAAGCCACCACCGCCGTTCAGTGCCGGATCGAACGGATCGACGGCGGCAGCTTCTCCGATACCGGCTGGTATACCGTTCCGCCCAGTTCGCAGGGGCCCGACTATACCGACTTTGCTGATTATAACTACCTGCGCAACTACCCGCCCATTACCTTCGGCGTGGGCGGGGTTCCGCCCGGCCGCTACCGCATCTCCGTCCGGAAGCAGGGCGACAGCGGAGCGGGTATGTGGATTGAAACGACATTACAGGAAGGCCGGAATACGCTCTTCATTGGCAACGAACCCGTTTCGAACATTCCTACCGTTATTACGCCAACGGTTTTGTCGCCAGCGGTACCCTGCCGGGGTAATGCATTTACGGTCGCGTTCGATCTGACCGAAAGCCCGGTCAACAGCGGCAATGTTTTCTCGGTGAAATTATCGGACGCCGACGGTTCCTTTGCCGACGAAACGACCATCGGTACGGGTACCAGCAGCCCCCTGACGGCTACCCTACCCGCATCTCTACCCGGCTCAAATTACCGCATCCGGATTGTGGCGAGCAACCCGGCGGTTGCCAGCGCTCCCCTTCCCATCGATCTGTGTACACCCCTGGCCGACCTGTCTTTAGCGCTCAGCGTCAGCACCCGAACCCCTCGGATCGAACAGCCCGTCACCGTCACGGCTGCGGTTACCAATACCGGGCCGTTTGCGGGAGCCGGTATCGTAGTGGCGTCTATGCTGCCTACGGGCCTCTCTTTTGTCGATGCCGGGTCGGCCGAGGTGAGCGTAGCCAACAATACCGTTACCATCAATACCGGATCGCTCAACAGCGGGTCAACACGCCGGTACACCTTCCGGCTCAAGCCAACCCAGCCAGGACGGTTTATCACCACCGCCCAGCTCACCGCCAGCACCATTACCGATCCCGACAGCCAGCCCAACTCCGGCACCGGCGACGGCCAGGACGATACCGCCCAGCTCGACCTGCGCACCCCCGACAGTTCGACAGCCGTATACGTGTCGCCCAACCCCAATCAGACACCGCTACCGGCCGTTCAGTCGAACCAGCCGCCAACCGACCCGGCCAAAGCCGATTTAAGCCTGCTCATGGCCAGCAGTACGCTGACGCCAAAGTCGGGCCAGGCGTTTAGCCTCAGTATCACCGTCGGTAACCGGGGAGGTACTATTGCCAGTGTGGCAACGGTACAGATTCAGCTCCCAACCGGCTGGCAGCTAACCAACAACGCGGGTCTGGTCGTAAGCGGGCAGACCGTCACGGCTACCCTGAATAACATCCTGATCAACAGCGCCAATACTGTCGTTTTATCCGTTCAGGCCAACACCTCCGGCACAGTACGGTCGCAGATTCAGACGTCTACCCAGGCCGACCCGGACTCCGTTCCCGGCAACGGCTACCAGACTGGCGAAGACGATGAAGCTTCACTAAATCTGCGTACTCAATAGCTTTCAGTATTCTTATCGACCTACTCAATACTCAATTCCTACAGGTATACTTTTTATATATACGCAAATACGCCGTTCAGTTACTTTATTTTTCGCTACTGGCCCAAGCCCTTTCATTTGTGTACAATGTGAGTTGTAAAAGACCCACCGTTCTTATTTGTACACCTTCATGGCTTTATCCCGCTATAGATGGCTGCTGGTCGGCTGTCTGCTTCCTACTATTGTATCCGCCCAGCTGAGTATCAGCAGCCCGGTGGCCCGCATGGTCGTCCAGCGCAACCTCTACAACGAAGCCAACATCCTGGTGGCCGGACTCGCCCCCGCCAACGCCACCGCCGTCGAAGCCCGTCTGGTGCCCCTCGCCCTGGGGCAGGGACAGCTCACGGCCTGGACCAGCCTGCCCTTCCTGGCCACCACCAAAGCCTTTCGGGGGCCGCTGCTGGCGACCGGTGGCTGGTACCGGCTGGAGGTGCGGGCCCGAAACGGTGGCACCCTGCTGACCCAGACCAGCGTAGACCGGGTGGGCGTGGGCGAAGTCTTCGTCATTGCCGGCCAGTCGAACGTATACGGCGGGTTTCAACGAGCGACCAGCGCTGCTGAAGACCGGGTATCGTGCGTCGATTTCCGGCAGGATAGCCTGAGCGAGCAGTTGCTCCCGCTCCGGTTCAGCCGGGCGAGTTACGGCAGCAGCATCGGACCCAGCCAGCCGCCCCACATCTGGAGTACCCTCGGCGACCGGCTCGTACAACAGCTCAACGTACCGGTCCTGTTTCTGGGAGCAGCCCTCGGCGGTACGTCCAGCAGCCAATGGCAGCAGTCGGCCGCCAGGAATATTGGCCCGACGCAGAACACCGCCGTCTATCGGCGGCTGGGGGTAGCGCTGCTGCATTACGTAAGCCGCACCGGAGCGCGGGCTGTTCTCTGGCACCAGGGCGAGAGCGACTCCTATACCGATACGCAAACCTATTTTGATAACATCCGGCAGGTGATTGAAAAGAGCCGCCAGCAAACCGGCTTTACGTTACCCTGGGTCATGTCGCGGGTGAGTTAAATCAATGGGCAAACGTTTCCCAATGTCATTGCCGCCCAGAACCGGCTCATTACCGAACTACCCGCCGTTTTCCCCGGCCCGGCCACCGATAGTCTCGTCGGCTCCGCCAACCGGCCCGACAACATTCATCTGGCAGGTGCGGGCATACCCAAATTTATCACCACCTGGCTACAATCGCTGACTCCTGCTTTCTTTCAGCAGGCCCAGCCCTACCTCCCCCCCGCCGACGCCCCCCTGATCACCAGCGGCTACACCCTGCCGCTGGCCCGACGCCCCGGCGAAACGATCATGGCAGCCTCGGTACGGAGCAATCCACAACTGACGGATAACAGCTATTTTGTTCAGCTGATCCGGACCAGCACGGGTGAAGTCGTAACGGAATCGGCCCGAAGCACCGCCAACCCCATTCCGCTGACCTTACCCGGCAACCTGCCCGGCGCTCATCGGAAAAGCGGGAGAACCATTTATTGTCAACTACTTTGCGACGCCAACGCCGACCCAGTCTGTGCTTACCCAACCCGTTGCGAGCGGAAGCCCGGCGCCTATCCTGCAGCGGGTTGGCTACCGCTACGAAACGGCCAGCCATAGTTTTTACCTGATGGTACAGGCAACCGCGGCCGTAGAAGTACGGCTGGAGCGGATCGACGGCGGTAATTTCGGCGATTCGGGCTGGACCCTGGCCCCGCCCAGCAGCCAGGCCCCCGACTACGAACAGTTTGCCGATTTCAACTACCTCCGCAACTACCCGCCTATTGCCGGGGGCGTGGGTGGGGTCGAACCGGGCCGGTATCGGGTGTCTGTCCGGCAACAGGGCAGTAGCGGAGCCGGACTTTTCTTCGAAACTCAACTGCTCAACGGCCGTGTCATCCTCTACGCAGCCCCGGAGCCTATAAGTTCTATTCCGCCGGTGTTGAACATAGGCATGGCATCGGCCAGAACCCCCTTGCGTCAGCAGCCCGCTGCTGGTCGAGATGCTGGTTGAAGGCGGCCCGATGAACAGCGGCAACCTATACCGGCTTCAGCTGTCCGATGCGAGCGGATCCTTTGCCAATCCCATCACCCTGCAGGAGTTCAGTTCAGCCGCCAGCAACCCGGCAACGATGTCTGTGCCTATACCGGCGGCAACGCCAGCGGGCAATCAGTACCGGTTGCGGATAACGGCTACCAACCCGGCCGTGAGCAGCGCGCCCAGCCCTTACTTCTCGCTCTGTAGCCAGGCCGACCTGTCGCTGTCAATGACAGGCAGTAGCCGCACGGTAGCGGTTGGAGAGCCGGTCACTTTTACGCTGACGGTAGCTAACGCCGGTCCGGCCAGCGCTGCGGATGTGGCCGTTCAGAGCCTGCTGCCCGCCAACGTAGAGATTGTCGAGATCCTATCGCCGGCCATTCGCGTAACCGATCAGACGCTTACTGCCAGTGTGGCCAGCCTGCCGACCGGCTCTAAGGCCGACTTTGTATTTCGGTTACGCCCTACCCAACCCGGCAGCTATATAACAACGGCTCAGCTAACCAGCAGCAGTGCCCCCGACCCCGACAGCCAGCCCAACTCCGGCACCGGCGATGGGCAGGACGATACCGCCCGGCTCGACATGCGCACCCCGGACCACAGTACCAGCCGGTTCGAATCGCCCAACCCCAATCAGACGCCCCTACCGGCTGTACTGCCCAACCAGCCGGCGCCCGATCCGACCAAAGCCGACCTGAACCTGTCGATCGTCAGTGACCGCCTGCTGATGCAGCCCGGCCAGATTGTAAGCGTAAGTATTACCGTTACCAACCAGGGTGGGCTACCCGCAAACTCCGTACGGGTTGGGTGCTCTTTTCCGCCCAGCCTTGCCTTTCTGGACAGTCCTGCGCTGAGTGGCGGATACGGATTCGTAGCGGGTACGTTTGCTTCCATTGCGCCGGGACAGTCGGGTACCTTCTGGTTTAGAGCTACCGCTACGCAAGCCGCTCAGGCCCTCGTTCAGGCTCAGATCATAGCCGCATCGGCAGCCGATCCCGACTCCCGCCCTGGTAACGGATACCTCACTGGCGAAGACGATACGGCCAGCCTGTTTCTAACTATCCCTTACTAGGACAACCTATATATCATTTTACAAATAAATAATAGATCTATTATAAGCAAAGTAAGCATACCGATTAATAAAATGACGTAACGGATTTGAGGCAGATTGTTTACTTTACCTAGTGTAATCCAGGTCGGTTTTGTGAGCCGACCTGGATTGTCATCATCTATACTACACCTCTTTATTAACCATGACCACACCAAGCCAGATAGCCACGCTGGTGGTTACGCTACTATGCCTGTCAGGCCTTCAGAGTAACGCACAAACCTTAACCACCTCCAACCTGCCTGTCGTCATTATCGACACCGAAGGGCAAACCATTAACGACGAACCAGGTATCGTTACCAGCCTGAGTATCATCAATAACGCCAGTGGCATCAACTCCATTACCGATATACCCAACGAGTACCAGGGAAAGGCCAAAGTCGAGTTCAGAGGGTGTTCCAGCCAGAACTTTCCGAAAAAACCGTACGGAATCGAACTCCGCAATTCCACGCTGGTAACGGAATCCATCGACAGGGCGCTGTTCGGCTTTCCGGCCGAAAGCGACTGGGTACTCAATGCCTCCTATACCGACAAATCATTCGTCCGCGACCCGCTAACCTACTACATGGCCAACCAGTCGGGGCGTTATGCCTCCCGGGTCAAATACGTCGAGCTGATTATCAATGGTGCCTACCAGGGTATTTATATTTTTCAGGAGCGGGTGAAGCGTGACGCCAACCGGGTCAATGTCAGAAGCCTCAACCCCGACGATACCAGCCCCGCCCGCATTACCGGTGGTTATATTGTTAAGGTCGACAAAAACTGTGGCGACTTCGATCCGAACCATGTCTGGTCATCGAACTACATGAGTCCGGGCGGCACTATTCCCCACCAGTGGGCCACCCATTACCCGAATGATGAAGACATTACCGCCCAGCAGTTCAACTACATACAGGGCTACATCGACGAGTTCGAAACTACGGTCAACAGCACCTCCTGCTGCAACGCGACCAACGGCTACTCGAAATTCATCGTTGAAGATACCTTCATCGATTATTTCCTGCTTCAGGAAGCGACCAGCAATGCCGACGGGTTTCGCATCAGTGCCTACCTGTCGAAGCAGCGCGACGCCGACGGGGGCAGGCTATCGGCCGGACCAGCCTGGGATTTCAACCTGGCCTACGGGTTTCTGACAACCCCGTTCGACGGCAACACCCAAACGTATCAGGGCTGGCGCTATTCGGCGCCCGGCGACGGCACCTTTCCGGTACCGTTCTGGTGGGCCAAGCTGCTGACCTGCTGCCAGTATGCCAATAAACTGGTGACCCGGTATAAGCAACTCCGCCAGACCGTCTGGCAGACGAATACGTTACTGGCTTATATTGATACGCAGTACGCGCTGCTGAACCAGGGCTCGCTGAACCGCAACTTCACCAAATGGCCTATCATCGGCGTACAGGTCTGGAATGACCAGCCGTCCTACGTGGGGGCCACCCAGCTCGATGAAGTCAATCAGGTAAAAACGTGGCTGACCAACCGACTGGCCTGGATGGATGCCAACATCAACTCCCTGCTGGTGGAGCCACTGGCAACGGGCGCCCTGTCTACAACGGCCTCGGCCATTGGCCAGGGACAAACCGCCCAGCTGACGCTGGCCTTTACCGGTTCAGGACCGTGGTCGTACACCCTCTCGCCGGGTTTGAGCGGCTCGGCCGTCAGCAGTCCGGTCACACTGACCGTACAGCCCACTACTACGACTACCTACACCCTGACGGCTATACGCAACGGATGCGGAACGGGTACGGCTTCGGGTACGGCCGTTATAACTGTCCTGATGCCCGCTGATCTGTCGCTGGCGTTCTCGAGCGACCGGCGGACAGCTTCGGTTGGAGAACCGATCCAGTTTCAGCTGGCCGTGACCAACAGCAGCCCCGAGTCGGTCAGTCTGGTTCAGCTCGAGAACCGCCTGCCTCCGAACCTTACCTTTACAGGCAGTCCGACGCCGGGCGTAGCGGCTGTCAGCGAGGTAGTATCCATGACCGCTACCAATCTATCAGCGGGTCAGACCATGCTGTTCAGCTATACCGTACAGGCTACCGCGGAGGGAACGTTCCGCAATGCGGCTCAGATTGTTTCGGCCAGCCTGCCCGACGCCGATAGCCAGCCCAACTCCGGCACCGGCGACGGGCAGGACGACATGGCCGAAACCGACCTTCGGGTGGGCAGTTCGGTTAGTCTGTTCGTTTCGCCCAATCCCAATCAGACCCCACTCCCCCCCGTTCTGTCCAATCAGCCGCCCACCGATCCCGCCCTGGCAGATTTGAGCGTGGCCCTCGTCAGCAGTCAGCTGGCTGTACTGCCTGACCAGCCTTTTAGCCTCAGCCTGATTATTAGTAACCGGGGTGGTGCCGCTGCGGGTAATGTGGGGGTGCAGGCCGAGCTCCCCGTCGGCTGGCAACTGACCAGTAATGCGGGCCTAAACGTTAGCGGCCAGGTCGTATCAGGAATCGTATCAACGCTGGGAGCGAATGCGCAGGCTGTGGTAGTGTTACCGATTCAGGCCAGTACGGCAGGCACTGTACAAGTCCAGATTCAAAGCAGCACCCCTGCCGATCCGGACAGCACGGCCGGCAACGGCTACACCAACGGCGAAGATGACACGGCCAGCCTGACGCTTCGGGTTCGCTGACAGAAACGAGAGGCAACGGCAGGGCCCGGCGTATGAATCGCCGGGCCCTGCTGTTGCAATCAGCCTTTTCGAACGATTTCTTCCAGGAAAGCCCGGAATTTGTCGGCAAACTCGGGGCGCTTCAGCGCAAACTCAACGGTGGTTTTGAGGAAGTCGAGTTTATTGCCGATGTCATGGCGTTTTCCCTCGATATGGTGAGCGTACAGGTTTTCGCGCTTGAGCAGCAGCAGCATGGCATCGGTCAGCTGAATTTCGTTGTTCTTACCGGCTGGTGTCTGTTCGAGCATGGTAAAAATATCGGGCGTCAGAATGTAGCGACCCGCAATGGCCAGGTTGGAAGGAGCCTCGTTCAGCGCCGGTTTCTCGACCAGCGTATCGATAGCCAGAATCCGGTCGCTCATCGAACGGCCGCCCACAATGCCGTAACGGTTCACTTTGTCGTGGGGAACCTCCTCAACGGCAATGACCGATCCGCCGTATTGGGCGTAGGTATCGATCAGCTGCTGCGTAACCGGAATGACCGAATCCATGATGGTGTCGCCCAGCAGCACCGCAAACGGCTCATTGCCTACGTGATGCCGCGCGTACCGGATGGCGTCGCCGAGTCCGTTCAGTTCGCGCTGGCGAACATAGTGCAGGTTGGCCATGTCGGACAGTCGGCGCATCTCATCGAGCAGCAGCTGGTCTTCTTTTTCTTCGAGCCGGGTTTCCAGTTCGAAGTTGCGATCGAAATGGTCTTCGATGGCGCGTTTTCCTTTTCCGGTAATGATGAGAATATCTTCGATTCCTGAATCGACAGCTTCCTGCACCACATACTGAATCGTAGGCCGGTCAATGATCGGCAACATCTCTTTGGGTTGCGCCTTGGTGGCAGGCAGAAACCGGGTTCCCAGCCCGGCAGCGGGTATAACAGCTTTTTTGATCATGATTTCTCTGGTAGAGACCGGTAATCGGTGGCGTCGCTATACGACGTATGGTTTTATGACGCGGGCATTAATAGCTTTCAGGGCAACGAAGAGTCGGTTCAGCATGGCATCGTCGCGGTATATGCCAATGATCGACCCGCCCGAACCGGTAAATGACGCCGACGCCCCGCAGGCCCGCGCGGTGTTGATCAGCGCCCGGTTCCGATCACTGATGGAATAGATCTGGCTCCGCAAATCGAAGTTGCGGTTAACGAGTTCGTGGAGAGCCTCGGTATCGCGCCGAAGCAGGGCGTCGTGGCCTTCGCGGGCTACGTCGGCAATGGCGCTCATGGTGTCGATCACCAGTGGTTCGCCAGCCAGCCAGCGGGCCCGTACGTCGTTGTGGATACGACCCGACTGTTTACCCAGGTCGGTATTGTAGGCAATGTAGAGTTTGGGGAGCAGATGCGGGTCGAGCGGGTCGTACTGTCCGTAGCCATACTGTTCCATAATCGGCCGGTCGAAGTTCATGTACACGCAGCCCTCGTAGCACTGAATAACCCGATCCTGAAGGCCAGCCGCAATACCAAGCTCTTCGGTTTCGGTAGCCATGACCAGATTGGGCAACACCGGCTGTGGAATCTCGACGTTGTAGAACTGCATGAGCGCCCGGAAGGTAGCCACAATGATGGCGCTCGACCCCGACAGACCCACCTGACGCGGAATGGAGGTGCTGTACCGAATCGAAAAGTTGTGGTTCGGTAGCCGAATGCCTTCGTTCTCGCAGTACTCGGCAAATTTTTTGATGGCCGCCTTCAGCAGCGGAACACCACCATGGTACCCCAGCGTGCCCACCGCATCGCGCAGGTGATGCAGGCTCCGAAATACGTTAGTATCCTGCAGCTGCGGCTCGATGGTCAGCTCCGGCGACGGATACAGGGTAACAGATGCGCCGAAGTTGCGGACGCTGATGGCAATGGTTTTGCCAAAAAAGCCGTCAGACGGGTTGCCAAGCAGCCCCGCCCGGGCATAAGCACGGGTTTCAATAAGCAAGGTTGTAACGCGATAGGAGTACTAGCCCAACGAATGATGTGGGGCAAGTTTACGAAAGAATCGCACACACCCTGCAGAAATCCAGCTGAGTGGTACAGACAAAAAAAGCGACCGCGTTTCTCCGACGCGGTCGCTTGCCATAAAGTATGGTATAGAACGAATTACTGGGCCGATTCTTTGTCTTTGCCGTCGTACCCTTTGTTGTGCGGATCGTAGCCTTTACTCGGGTCATCGCCTTCTTCGAGGTAGGTGGCGTCGCCCCGGTGAAAGAGCGCATCGTCGGACGGGTTTTCGGCCACCTGATCCAGTTTACGACCGGCTTCGTCGCTCATCATTTTTCCTTTCGGCAGGTCGGTATCGTTTACCGAATCAGCCTCGACGTCCCAGGCCTGGGTAGAGCCGTATGACTCGCCTTTGGGTTCTTCGGCCTTGCCAACATTGACATTGGCTTCGCGGGACTCCCGTGTTTCTTCCCGGTTTTCGTCTTCCATGTCTATACCCGAGGTAGAAGCGGAAAACGTATTTGTACCGACGCCCTCCGACTCGCGACCGAAATCAGAATCGCCGTGCTGGTTGGGGTCATTCGAATAAAACTCAGGGTCAACTTTATCGGGATCGAATGGTGATGTAGTAGCCATAACGTTGTGTGTTTTTACCAGCTATAACTCGCAAACAGGACGGGTTGTTTGCATCTAAACCAAGCAGGCACCCCGGTAAAGGGTGCCTGCTTTTGTGCCGTATCTGCCGACAGTTGGCTATTGATACCCCTGGTTCTGCGTCAGCGTGGGCCGACCGTTCAGGTTGCTGTTCAGGATTTCCTCGAACGGAATTGGGAAAAACTCGTTCCGGTTCTTCACGAACGTAGCCCCGGTGAGGTAGGTCCGTTTGGTTCGCTCAGTGGTCAGGTAAGCATTTAGGGTGGGTTCGGCAATACCCCAGCGTACCAGCTCGAAGAAACGGTGCCCCTCCATGGCAAACTCCAGCCGGTTTTCGAACCGCACCGCCTGCCGGGCCGCTTCTTTGGTGGCGAAGGCCGTTGAGGTAGCCGGGTATTCCTTGATTACGTAATTGGCAGCCGGCTGACCCGCAGCGGTTTTAACGAAGCCGTCGGGGTTGGCGGCCCGGCGCCGGATCTGGTTCACGTAGTCGCGGGCTTTGGCCAGACTCCCGATTTCGACCTCGACTTCGGCGGCCCACAGCAGAATATGATCGTACCGCAGATACCGATAGTTGTTGGAGTGAAGCCGGTTGTTGCCGGGGTTTACGCCAAAAAACTGCCGCTCCGGAATGTGCTTGATCGGCGAGTACGGCCCCGCATAGGCCTGATCCCGAATCCAGGCGCGACCCGGATGAACGCCCCAGTCCTTGAACGGAATACCCCGGCGCCCTACCGTATGATCCAGACGCGGGTCCAGCGGGCCGGCATAGGGCGTAAACGGCTGGTCCGACGTAATGCCCTGGTCGCTGGTAACGTCGGTGTTATTAAAGGTAGCTGGCAGCGGCAGGCCGTTAGCATCGGTTTTATAGGCATTGACCAGGTTCTGCGAGGGCTGATAGAATCCGCAGCAGCCCCCCGGCCCGGTATTGTAAGGCCAGGCCAGCTCATCGCCCAGCCCCCCGCCCCCACCGGCCGACGACGTAACCGAGTACTGCACCTCAAACAGCGATTCGCGGTTATTCCGATTGGCCGGAGCCGCCGAGAAATTGTCGCCGAAATTGGGCATCAGCGCAAACCGCCCGCTGGCTATAATCTGATTCAGCAGGGTTTGCGCCTGCTGCAGCTTGGCGTTGTTGGGTGCTCCCGTATACGGATCGAAAGCCTGATGCATGTAGCATTTGGCCAGCATACCCATGGCAGCCCAGCGGGTAGCCCGGCCCGGCTCGCCCGAAAACTGATCGGGCAGGTTCTGCATGGCAAACTGAAAGTCGGCTTCGATCCGCGGCCAGGCGTTTTCGGTATTGGGCACCTTGGCGCTATCGGGCACTTCCTTGTTGTAATCCTGCTCGTCGATATACGGAATGTTGTTCCACATCTTTTTGGCTTCGAAGTGGTAGAAGCCGCGCAGGAACCGGGCTTCGGCCGTAATGACCCGCCGACGGGCCGTATCCAGATTCTGGACCTGGGCCAGGTTATCCAGCACGTCGTTGGTCCGCGACACCCCGTTGTAGAGGGTTCGCCATTTGCCCCGCACGTGTTCGTTGGTAACCACCCACACGTAGCGTTCGAGGGCGGTCTGCTCGGGCTGGTCACCGGCGTCCGTACCTTTATAGGCATCGTCGGACGTGACGCCCCCGAACACCCAGTTCGAAACCGCCCCGTGCCAGGTTGACCCGCTGGCCGGAATACCATCCAGCAGGCCGTAGGCGCCCGTCAGCAAGGTTTCGATACCGCGGGCATCGGTTACGGCATCGGGACTGAAGGTGCCCTGTGGCGTACGGGTCAGAAAATCTTCACCGCAGCCGTTCATTGTCATGACTACTACCGATAGCATACCGGCATAGCCCCATTTCTTTATGTTTTTCATGAGTATGTGCAGCAAGAGTTAAAAAGCCAGATTCAGACCCACCAGAAACTGCCGGGGTGTTGGGTAACGACCTTCGTCAACGCCAAGCTGGCGATCTTCGCCGGTGGCCGATGAGTTCCGCAGGGTGATTTCGGGGTCCAGTCCGCTGTATTTGGTAATGGTAAACGCATTGGTGGTTTGCACGTAGAGGCTGCCACCGTTGAGGCCCAGCCGGCTCCCGAACCCTTTGGGCAGCGAGTAGGTCAGCTGGATGTTACGCATCCGGAAGTACGACCCTTTTTCGATGAAATAGCTCGATGCGCGGCTGCTGATGGCATCGTTCTCGTCGAGAATCGGCAGCTTGGCACCGGGATTCTCGGGCGTCCAGGAGTTGTAGAGCACGTCTTTCGTCCGGTTGCCCTGGAAGGTGTTGAAGTCGGTCCAGTAGCGCACGTAGTTGAAGACATCGTTGCCGGCAACCCCCTGCCCAAACACCGTCAGATCGAAGTTCTTATACCCGACCGAGACGTTCAGACCGTAGTTGAATTTGGGGTGCGGATTGCCGATAAACGCCTGGTCGTCGGCCGTAATCTGGCCGTCGTTGTTGATGTCGCGGTATTTGAACTTACCCACACCCTTAACGCGCTGGCCGTTGATTACTACCTCGGCATCGTTGTAGCCCGGGAACTGCGGGGCCGCTGCCGCTTCTTCGGCCGTCTGGAAAATACCGTCGATGATATAGCCGTAGAACAACGAAATCGGCTGTCCTACCACCGACCGGGTTACGGCGGGCAAACGCGACCCAAGTCCCAGCAGCGGCTCGTTCGGGCTGGCGGGGTTCAGCTCCAGCACCTGGTTCCGATAGGTAGAGAAGTTCCCCGTCACCGTGTAGCGAATGTTGTTATCGAGGGCTTTACCGCGGTAGCTGACCTGCAGGTCGACACCCCGGTTCCGGATGGCAGCTACGTTCTCGGCGGGCAGATCGCCCTGCCCTACCGTTGCCGGCCGGGGGCGGGTATAGAGGAGTCCGGTTGTCTTTCGTTCGTACACGTCGAGGTTTACTTCGAGCGCGTTGTTGAACAGACCGGCGTCGAGTCCCACGTTGATAGAAGTCGTAGTCTCCCAGCGGGCGTTAGGGTTCCCGAAGCGCTGAATCGCAAAACCGGTGTTATAGGCGTTCGGGTTGCCGTTGAGGCTGTAGCCACCCCGGTCGAAGTCGGCCGCGTAGGTGGTGTAGGCGTTGTAATCGCCAATTTCCTGGTTACCCGTCTGGCCCCAGCCCGCCCGCAGTTTGAGGTCGCTGATGGTCGGAATCCCTTTCATAAACGGCTCGCCCGTAATGCGCCAGCCCGCCGATACGGCCGGGAAGGTAGCATAGCGCTGAGCCGCCAGGAAGCGCGACGAAGCATCCCGACGCAGGGTAGCCTGGAAGAGGTATTTATCGCGATACGAATAGTTGGCCTGCCCGAAGTACGAGAACAGCCGGTAGTCGTTGAAGGCGTAGTTCCGGTTCGTCTGGGTAGCCTGGTCGCCTATGTCGAGGTACAGCAGCGAGGGATCTCCGCTGTAATACCGAGCGCGGAAGCCTTCGATGAATTCGCCAAAAGCCGAAATGGACTCAAGCCCTACGAAGGCGTTGACGTTGTGTACACTGGCGAAGGTCTTCTTGTACGAAAGGGTATTGGTCCATGTCCACGAATACCGGTACTGACCGTCTTTCCGCACGCTGTAGGTTCGCACCGGCTCCGAGGCTTCGGGCTCGGGAATACCGTAATAGGTGCCGTAGGCAATGGTGCCGTCGAGTCCAAAACTGCTCCGGAGGGTGAAGTCCTTCAGGATGTCCGCTTCGGCATATACGTTGCCCAGCGCCCGCAGATCGCGGTAGCCGTTCTGCCCGGCCCGTTCGAGCAGGGCTACCGGGTTTTTTGCATTACCCAGGTTGCTGCCCAGCGTACCGGCGTAGTTACCGGCCACATCATATACCGGAACGATAGGCTGCATCCGGATAGCCATCAGGATTCCGTTACCCTCGGTACCTTCGTTCCGGAAACCACCCGTCCGCTGCGCCAGTACCAGCTGCAGGTTTTCGCCGACGCGTACTTTGTTCTTGATGGTAAACTCGGTATTGGCCCGCAGCGTGTAGCGCTTGAACCCGTTGGCCCGGATAATCCCTTCCTGGTTGAAATACCCTACCGAGAGGGCGTAGCGCCCTTTTTCCGTACCGCCCGACAAACCAATGTTGTAGTTCTGAATGGGCGCCGACGTCATGATCTCACGCAGCCAGTCGGTCCCTTCGGCATTGGCCTGGGTGATCTGGAACCGCTGCGACCCGAAGAGCGGATCATTGAAGCGATCGATGCTGTAGTTTCGATAGGTCCCGTCCGGATTGCGGGCTACGCGCGGATCATCGGCCGAGGCTCCGTCCGGAACGATAAAGGCCGGAATGACAGGCTCGGGACCGTTACCGTACTGCGCCTGCTGCGGATTTCCGTTGGCCGGGTTAACGACCCCCGCATTCCGTTTGCTGGCCCACAGATACTCGCCATACTCGCGGGTGTTGAGCAGGTCGAGGTAGCGGGTTGGCTGCTGGGTTCCGTAGTAGGAATCGAACGTCAGGCGCGGCTCGCCCGATTTCCCTTTCTTGGTCGTGATGATAAC
Organism: Spirosoma sp. 209; assembly: GCF_002006735.1. Classification (NCBI taxonomy): domain Bacteria; kingdom Pseudomonadati; phylum Bacteroidota; class Cytophagia; order Cytophagales; family Cytophagaceae; genus Spirosoma; species Spirosoma sp. 209. Next base: position 614,784 of record NZ_MVEC01000006.1, read on the forward strand.
GACGCCATTCCCGGCCCGCGATCCGTAAATCGACGCCGAGGTGGCATCTTTCAGAATCTGGATACTCTCAATGTCGTTCTGGTTTAGGTTATTTAAATTTTCGCGGGTTGGCACGCCATCGATCACGTAGAGCGGGTTATTGTTACCCAGCGTTCCGAACCCACGGATTCTGATACTGGCTCCTCCACCGGGCGAGTTATCCTGCAACACCTGCACCCCGGCCGCGCGCCCCTGTAGCTGCTGCCCCAGGTTAGCCGCCGGCACCGACAGCAGCTCCTTGGTCTGGATCACCGTTACGGCGCTGGTGATGTCTTTTTTCTCCTGGGTAGCGTATCCGGTAACGACGACTTCATTCAGCGTCGACACATCTTCGACCAGCGTCACATTCAGGCTGGTTTGTCCGCCAACGGCCACCTCCTGGGGTCGGTAACCAATGAACGAAAACACAAGTACCGCATCGTCGGGTGCCTGGAGCCGGAAGTTGCCTTCCGCATCGGTCGATACGCCCCGTGTAGTGCCTTTGATGGCTACGTTTACGCCGGGCAGGCCCGTTCCCGAAGCGCGGTCAATCACCTTACCGGTTCGGTTGCCGCCGGGCCCGGGCTGAGTAGCGCCCGTTCCCTGACCCGGGGCGGGTGCCGGAGCGGCAGGTTGCGGAGCCGGAGTCGCGGCCGAGGGTGTGGTAGCGGTGCTGGTGATAGGCGTACTGCTTTGCGGAGTTGATGGTTCTCCGCCCATGATAGCTCGCTCGGCGGGTGTGGGTGTGGTAGCTGGCGGCTGCGCTGTACCCTGCGTAGCGGTTGTACTGGGCTGGCCAGTAGGTGTTCCCTGCCCCAGGGCGGTAAGACCAGCCAGTGGTAGCCCCATCAGCACCCCCAGACGGACAGTAGTCCTCAAGAAGTTTTTCATTGAGCAAACGGTTTAATAGGTTGACGTATAATTACTTAAGTAGCATAGCTAACTATGACAACTTATTGGTAAATCTGAAATACGCCAACAATTGACCCGATTTATACGCTCTTAATGAGTCCTAATTCATCTTATAATTATCCTGTAGTCCTATAAATATATACACCCTATATTATTAATATACAAAATGACACCTATATGCGTATACAAGACCAAAAGGGGCTCTCCTGTTAACAGGAGAGCCCCTTTTGGTAAAAACTAACTAAGTAGTGTATACTATTTGTAAGCCGGGTTCTGCACCAGCGTTGGCTGACCGCCTTTGAACGCGTTATCGATCGCTTCCTGCGGCACCGGGTAGTACTCGTGTTTGCCTTTGGTAAAGCGGGCGCCTTTCAGGTAAGTCCGTTTGTCACCTTCTTTTGTAACGTACGTATTCAGCACGTCGGCAGCGATACCCCAGCGCACCAGGTCAAAGAAACGGTGGCCTTCCATAGCAAACTCCAGGCGAGTCTCGAAGCGAACGGCTTTGCGAGCCGACTCTTTCGAGGCAAATACGGACGCCGGATATTCCTTAATTACGTAGTTAGCGGCCGGCTCCGCCGTTTCGGTATACGCGTCGCGGGTTGAACCCTGAATCGCTTTCTTCACGAAATCAGCCGGGTTGGCGGCCCGTTTCCGAACCAGGTTTGTCAGGTCACGAGCGCGCGACAGGCTACCGATTTCAACCTCAGCTTCGGCCAGCCACAGCAGTACGTGGGCATAGCGGATAAGCCGGTAGTTGTTGGCGGTCAGGTTCTGCCAGCCAACGCCCAGCAGCGTGTTTTTCTTCGAAGCCACGTGCTTTTTCGGCGAGTAAGGACCGGCATAAGTCTGATCGCGGATGAAGTCGCTGTTATGGATTTTGAAATCCTTATACAGAATTCCCCGGCGACCAACCGTCCAGTCAAGACGCGGGTCAAAGGTACCCGCATCGGGCGTGAAGGCACCATCGAGCGGGATACCCTGGTCGTTTTTCACGTCCACATTGTTGAACGTGTCGAACAGCGGCAGGCCATTGGCATCGGTTTTATAGGCGTTAACCAGGTTCTGCGAGGGCTGATAGAACCCGCAGCAGCCCCAGGGCGACGCATACGGGTGAGCCAGGCCCATACCACGGGTCGACGCGCCATCGTCCGAAGCCGACTTGGCATACTGTACTTCAAAGATCGACTCCCGGTTGTTACGCGTATCAGAATCGAAATTCTGCGAGAAGTTGTCGATCAGGCTGAACTTACCGCTGTTCACGACCTGGTCGAGCACCGTTTTGGCCTGCTGCAGTTTAGCTGCGTTGGGCGCACCCGTAGCAATGTCGAAGCCCTGGTACATATAGGTCTTTCCGAGGTGAGCCAGTGCGGCCCATTTGGTTGGACGACCGGGTTCTGCCTGCGTTTCGGGAAGGGTGGCAGCGGCAGCGGTGAAGTCAGCTTCGATATTTGGCCAGATCTCGGCGGTGTTGGGCAGCTTGGTCGAGTTCGGGTCGTTGGCATCGTACGCTTTCTCATCGATATACGGCGCATAGCGGAAAATCTTACGGGCTTCGAAATGGTAGTAGCCACGGAGGAATTTCGCTTCGGCTTCGATCTGCTTCTTGCGGGCGTCGCTGATATCCTTTACGTTGGTCAGGTTGTCAAGCACGTCGTTACAACGGGCAACGCCTTCGTAGAGACCCCGCCATTTGTTACGGATGTGGCCGTTGGTGGCCTGAAAGTCATAGCGCTCGATAAACGTCTGCTCAGGCTGGTCACCCGCGTCAGTACCTTTGTAGGCATCGTCGGACGGAATACCGCCGAATACCCAGTTCTGAACTTCGTTTTCCCACGATGCCTGGCCTCCAATTCCTTCGCCATCGAGCATCCCGTAGGCTCCGATCAGGAGGCCTTCAATTCCTTTGCCGTTGGTCAGCGACGCCGGACTGTACTGGCCCTGTGGCTCCCGCGTCAGGAATTTGTCGTTACAAGCGTTCAACACCAGCACACCAGCAAGTGTCAGGGCCGTCGTAGCTATTCTTTTATGAATTGTCTGCATGGAATCTATGCGTTTTTTCGAATGGTAGTAGTTGAATTAGAAACCTAAGCTCAGGCCGAACAACAACGTTCTCGATACGGGCAGGTAACCACCATCGAAGCCAAGGTTGCGGTTTCTATCCGCATTGAAGTTGTTGGAGATACTGATCTCCGGGTTCAGGCCTTCGTACTTGGTGAAGGTCAGCAGGTTCTGGCTCTGGATATACACCTGAGCGCTGCTCAGACCGATTTTAGACAGCAGCGTCGTTGGCAGCGTATAGCCCAGTTGCAGGTTTTTCAGGCGGAAATACGAACCATCTTCGATGAAGTACGACGAAGGGCGGCTGCTAACCTGGTCGTTGGCATCCGGGATGGGCACCGTACCACCGGGGTTCGTTGGCGACCAGGCATCGTACAGCGCCCGGCGTGAGCGGTTACCCTGGAAGGTATTGAAATCCGAGAAGTAGCGCGTATAGTTGAAGATATCGTTCCCCTGCGAACCGCTGCCGAAGATGGTCAGATCGAAGTTCTTGTAGCCAAGGTTCACGTTCAGACCATAGGTGAAATCGGGGTGCGGGTTGCCAATAACCGTCCGGTCAGCATCGGTAATTACGTTATCACCGTTGATGTCGGCAATCTTGAATTTACCGGCCCGGTTGTAGTCACCATAGGGAGCCCAGGCTTTTGCTTCTTCTTCTGACTGGAAGATACCCAGCACTTTATAGCCGAAGAAAGACGAGATGGGCAGACCGGCCTGCGTTACCGTTACAGCCGGTACGCGCGAGCCGTAACCGAAGTAGCGGGTGTTATCGCTTTCGTCCAGTTTCAGCACCTTGTTCCGATAGGTAGCCACGTTAGCGCTGACCCCGTAGCGGAAATCACCAACCCGGTCCCGATAGCTGATCGCCAGATCGACACCGCGGTTCTGCATACTACCTACGTTGAAGGCGGGTACTTCAGCATCGCCCGCCGTGAAGGTAAAGGGCGTCGTGAAGAGCATGTCGGTTGTTTTGCGGCTCCATACGTCGAAGTTCACCTCCAGTTTGTTCGACAGCAGGGTTACGTCCAGACCGATGTTGGTCGAGGCCGTAGCTTCCCATTTGGCATTGGGGTTACCGAAACGACGAATATCGAAACCGGCCGTTGCGGTGCTGGTGCTTCCGTCAATCGGATAGCCCGAGTTGAAGGTGTTCGACTGGTAGGTCGTATACGCGTTGTAGTCACCGATAGCCTGGTTACCCGTCAGACCGTATCCAAAACGCAGCTTCATGTCGTTAACGAAGGCCACGTTGTTTTTAAAGAAATTCTCCTGCGAAATCCGCCAGCCTGCCGATACAGCCGGGAACAGAGCACTGTTCGAAGCCGACAGGAAGCGCGACGATTTATCCTGACGGATGATCCCCTGAATCAGGTACTTATCGCCGAATGCGTAGTTGACTTTACCGAAGATCGAGAACAGCGTATAGTCCTGCTCCAGGCGACCTTCGTTACTGGCCGACGACTGGGTACCCAGATCCAGGTAGCTCTGAATAGCCAGCTGCTCGTTGAAGAAACCGCTCCGGGCCGCGCCGAAGAACTCCTGGTACTGACGGATGGCTTCGGTACCGATGTAGGCATCAACTTTATGAACGGTGTTAAACGTACGCGAGTAGTTCAGGGTGTTGGTCCATACCCACTGGTAGGCATAACGATTCTGGTCGGTCAGGCTATTGTTGAAGCTACCCTCGATGTACTCGGGGTTAGCCCGGCCCAGGTACTTGGCGCGGTCACCATTGGCGTCGATACCAATGGTTGTGCGGGCCGTCAGACCCGAGCTCAGGTCAACTTCTGCGTAGGCATTACCGAATACGCGTAAGCTGTTGTAGCGGTTGTCCTGCTCCCGAAACAGCGTTGCTACGGGGTTGGAGTTGTTACCCAGGTTCAGACCACGGCTACCGGCGAAGTTACCAGCGATATCATAAACCGGCAGCAGCGGGTGGTGCTTGTACGAACCCGATACGGCGTTCTGCTCTTCATTGTTGTTGAAACCACCCTTCCGGCTGCTGTAAGCCACCGTCAGGTTTTCGCCCACGCGAATCCGCTTCTTGATGTTGAATTCGGTATTGGCCCGAACCGAGTAGCGGTCATAGCCGATATACCTAACCGTACCCTGCTGGTTGAAATAGTTGACCGACAGTGCGTAGCGGCCCGTCTCTGAACCACCCGTAGCGCCCAGCTGATAGTTCTGGATGGGCGCCGTACGCGATACCTCATCGAACCAGTTGGTGTTGGCAGAACGGGTAATCGGATAGATGTTGCTCGGCGTGAGCGAGTACAGGTTCGGGTTTACACCAGCCGACCCTTCAGCCCCTTTGCTGGGGAATACATACGCCGGAATCGTTACCTGACCGTTGGTTCCGTAGGTATACTGACCGTGAGACGGTGTTTTGCCAGCGTTTATGTCAGCTAAGTATAAATACCGGCCCAGCTCCTCGGCGTTCAGCACTTCGCCTTTCTTAGCCCACTGCTGCGACCCGTAGTACATATCGAAGGTAACCTTCGAAGCACCGGCTTTTCCTTTCTTGGTCGTGATGATCACAACGCCGTTGGCAGCCCGCGATCCGTAGATCGATGAAGCCGACGCATCCTTCAGCACCTGGAAGGTTTCGATGTCGTTCTGGTTGATCGTACCGAGGTTCTGGGTGGGTACACCGTCAATGATATAGAGTGGATCATTGTTACCAATCGTACCGAATCCACGGATACGTACGGTAGCGCTACCGCCCGGTGTAGCATCGTTGACAACCGTTACACCCGCCACGCGACCCTGCAGCTGCTGGGCCACATCCGTAGCCGGAATAGACAGTAACTCCTTGGTATTCACGGTAGCGACCGCCCCCGTAATGTCGCGCCGTGACTGAGCGCTGTACCCTGTAACAACGACTTCACTCAGCGTCGAAACATCTTCGGCCAGTGTTACATTGATCGTTGTCTGGTTTCCAACCGCCACTTCCTGGGCTTTGTAGCCGATAAACGAAAAAACCAGCACCTGCCCATTGTTGACCGGAATGCTAAATTCCCCACTGGCGTTTGTAGTTACCCCCCGGGTCGTTCCCTTTACGGACACGTTGACACCGGGAATCCCCCCGCCATCGGCCTGGCCGGTTACCCGACCTGTTCGGACGGTGCCTTGTCCGTATCCCACTGTCCCGATGAGTAATAAGCTCATCAGCAGACACAATCTTACTGTAGAACAGAAGATGTTCATCATAAGTGTAGCAATAGTTTAGGTTAAGAATGCGTATTTGTACTTACGCAAAATACCGTATAATTTTCAGTTATATCAATTATAGCTAATTACATATCAGAATAATCTTATTCATAAATAGAAAAACTTTAAAAAATCTTTGATTAGTTCAATAAAATAGTATATATATAGACAATACCTAATTTATAGCTTTCCCCCCAGTCTGCGTAATTCTACCAGCAGCTGGTCGTTGGTTTCCTGGAGGAGCGAAACCCGCTCCGTTAGCTGAAACAGCAGAAATTCCATGTTCCGCAATCGCTCTTCTGTCGTAATGGCAGCCGACGGCGAGTTTAGCTGTTTGAACATAAGTCCTTCGCCCCGGAGTAGCCAGTCGGCGTTGACCTGCGGGTAGGCCAGGAGTATTTTCTCGATCGTATCGTAGCGGGGTTTCAGCCGGCCGTGCAGGATATGGTATACTTTTTCGCCCCGGCGTTCGCCTAGCTGGCGGGCAAATTCAAGAACGCTCACGTTCAGAGCATCGATTAATTCCTGCAGACGCGAATGAATCATAGACGGGCAGTGAAAGGAAGAGATACAACCTGGCAGGCCCCTGCCAGGAACGCATAAACACGGGTAAGGGTAACGATCTTTATTTTACCTATTTACCTGTAAAATTAGACCAACAAATCGCCGGAATGGCTTGGTATTATACGTAAAACTGTGTAAATTTAATGCTATAAACAACACCCTTATAAAAGGCAAAAGGGACCGCAAAATGGGCCCCCTGCTTGAACAGTAAACAACAAATACTAATGAACACACAAAACAAAACCCAACTTTCGACAATTCAAAGCGAAACCGCTCTGAAAGCGAATCAAAAGGTACACGAACAACCAGACGAAGTAACTACTGCGGCCCTGCCCCGGCGTTACAAATACCTGGAAGGACACCCGCGTCAGTATCGCTTCGATGCGAAAGAAGGTGTGTTCAATATCAACGGCACCGAAAAAGTAGGACGGACCCTGACGTTTCAGCCCATTGCCTGGCGGATTTTTACCGATAATATCCTGAATATGGGCACTAAAAACTGGGCGGAGATCTTTTTCATCGACGATAAGAACTGCGTGTCCGCGATCCTGTTCCATGGCTATTCGGTCGACAATATATTCCGGCTGATCGAACCGTTGTACTACGATGATCTCACGCTGGCCGATGTGGTCATCACCGCCGTAGCTGAGAAAAAAGAGAACACCAAAATTCAGCCGCGGGGTGTTTATTACATCGCTACCTTCTCCTATAAGATGGCCGATCCCGCGCAAACGGCTCCGCTGAAACAGTTTGCCCAGGAAACCAAAATCTTCAGGCAGGAGACGCTGACCGACATTGCCAACATCAAAACGGCGATGAACTACTACAATCCGTTCCTGATTACGGCCGACGAACCAGACCTGCTGGCAGCAGGCTAAATCAGTAGGGCGGCTTCAGAAGCTGCCCTATTTGCTTTCCGTATTCTTTCTCTCTCCCCTTCGTTTATGATCATACAACCTCAGGTCAGTACCGATGACGACTACCGGGCGCTGGCGCGGGTGTCGAACTCCGATCTGACACGCCTGAAAGAAGAACACCTGGGCTATGGTACGGGGCATCCGATGCGTATTCCGGCGGCCCAGGCCAATTTTGAGAAAGCGAAAGTGTTTGGCCGGGCGTTTCATCAGCATCTGCTCGAACCTGAAACGGTAGGCTCGGTGCTGACGCAGTTGCTGCCCGATCTGGTGCCGGGTCTGTTCGATGCCCACTCGCCCGAGCTGGCCCTTCAGCAAACCGACAAGCTGGCAACGCTGATGCAAACCATCCGGCGGGATACGTTCTGCCGACGCTACCTGCGCCTGTCCGAACGCGAACGGGTAATCCTCTGGGATGATCCGACAACGGGGGTTGGCTGCAAATCCCGCCTGGATATGGTATATACCAGCCCCAAACGACGCAACGCCCTCGTCATCGATATAAAGACCACTTCGGCCCGAACGCAGGCCCAGTTTCTGGAGTCCTGCTATACCTACGACTACGACCGGCAGGCTGCCTTCTACATCGATAGCCTGCGGCATGCGGCAACGGCCGAGTGGGCCGATACCCGCCAGTTCAGGTTTGTCTTCGTAGGCGTGATGAAACAGCGACCCCACCGGTTGTTTGCGGTCGATGCCACGTCTATTCCCGGCTTCATCGACTATGGCCGCAAAAAATACCGGTTCTGGCTTCGTAAATGGCGCGAGGAGCAACAACTCCCCCAGCCGGCAGGCAGAACAGCCTGGCAAAGCCTGACCGCTTAGCACACAACAGACGCGTTCAGTCGCGTTTTAACCCAACAACTCTATGAATGCATCCGTAATCACCCTGACAGCTACTCCGCTTCAGTTCGACTGGGGTACCGACGGGCTTGTTCTGTGGATTGAAGAACTCGACGGGGCCGACAGCCTGGCCAACCAGATGGACGATGTGCTGGATCGGATCGGGTTTGCTATCGAGCTGCAAACCGGTTGGGACCATCGCACCGATCAGAAAACGCTGCATCCGCTGTACGGCTATAAACTACTGCTGCGCGACGCGTCGGGTCTCTGGAACGCCGTCCAGACCGATGAGCACGGGCGATTCAGTGGGCTGCTCCCCCTCCAGGAGATGGACTACGAAATCGCTTACGATAAGGTTATGTGGATGGACTAATAGCAGCCGACAGGCGGCCGAACCCGCTGGCGCCGAATCTGGAAACGGATTCGGCGTTTTTGTTGGTTGCCGGCGCAACCTTCGTGCGACCGTCTGCATCTTTACCGCAAACGCAACACAGACTCCATGAAAACCATCCTGACCTCCTTCCTGCTGGCGCTCGTACTACTGACCCCGGCGCTGGCCCAGCGTACCGTCTCTGCTACAGAGATCATCGATAAGATCAACCGGAAACAAACCGTTTCGTACGAGAACGTCACCGTAACCGGCGACCTCGACCTGACCAGCCTTGCCAACCGGCGCGAAGTTCGGGATGGTAACTGGCGGGGCGAGTCAGAAGAGTACCTGAGCACGGTGGAGGTACCGCTTACGTTCCGCAACTGCCGGTTCGATGGCAAGTTTCTGGCCTACCGGAGCGAAGAGGGCCGGTTCATGAAGATCAGCAACCGGGTTTACAATGCCGATTTCAACGAAGCCGTCACGATCGAGAACTGCACCTTCAGCGATGACGCGGCCTTCAAGTACTCAGCCTTCCGGCAACAGGCGCAGTTTACCGGCAACACCTTCCGGAACGAAGCCCTGTTCAAATACACCAAGTTTAACTCGGCGGCCGACTTCAGCGGTTCGAACTTCCGGGGCTATGCCGATTTCAAATATACCAAATTTGACGAGCAGGCCCTGTTTGCCAAAGCCCATTTCGACCGCTCGGCCGATTTTAAATACACCAAATTTGACGAAGGCGTAACCTTTAAGTCGGCCCGTTTCGACGGCAACGCCGATTTCAAATATGTTCACTTTCCGCGGCAGACCAACCTCGACGACGTAGCCTTCAACGGAGGCACCGACTTTAAATACACCACCCTCAACGGCCGGCGTTTCTCGCTCGACCGGTAGGCCTCCATCGCCCTGGCCCGGTACGTGATCAACTGGTCTATTCACGTACTGGGCTAAACACCAGTTCTTTTTTATGTGTTAACAAAACGTTACACCAATTCACGCAACGTTTTGAAACGCACAACAAAGATCGTACTGGCCCTGGTCGCCCTGCTGATTATAGCCCGGCTGCTACTGCCTTATTTCGTACTCAAGTATGTGAACAGGACGCTGGCCGATATGGGTGATTACACAGGCCACGTCGACGATATCGACATCCAGCTGATTCGGGGCGCTTACCAGCTCGACGGTCTCCGCATCAGAAAGGTAAACGGCAAAATCAAAGAGCCTTTCCTGTACATGCCCAAGACCGACCTGTCTGTAGAGTGGAAATCGCTCTTCAAGGGCAAACTGGTTAGTGAGGTAGAAGCGTACGAACCGGAGCTGAATTTTGCCTTCAGCGACGATGAAGCCAGTAATCAGACGGGTGCCGAAGTCGACTGGACGGCCTATCTCAAAAAGCTTCTTCCGATCAACATCAACCGGTTTGCGGTCATCAACGGCAAAATCGATCTGACCAGTCTGGTTACCCAGCCCCGGGCCGATCTGTCGCTCCAGCATTTCAACGCCGAAATCCGGAACATCCGGAACGTAGACGACGCCAACAAGAAGCTACCTTCGCCGGTAGTCGCCACGGCCGATGCGCCGGGCTATAGCGGCAAAATGGACTTCTCGGCCAATATGAATCTGCTGAAAGCCGTGCCTGACTTCGATTATAACATGCGCTTCACCGACGTGCAGCTGGTCAAAATCAACAACCTGGCCCGCGAATACGCCAACATTGATTTTGAGCGCGGTACCGTAAGCATTTATAGCGAGATGGCTATGCTCGACAGCAAGCTGAACGGCTATCTCAAACCCCTGACCAAAGACATGAAGATCTTCAAGCTGAACGAGCACGAAGGTCGGTCGGTGGGGCGGTTCTTCACCGAACTGCTGGCGCAGGGCGGAACGGCGGTCCTGAAAAATCAGCGGCTCGATCAGGTAGCTACGCGCATCCCGCTCAACGGCACCATCGATGATGTAAAAACGGCGGTCTGGCCCACGATCTTCGGCGTACTCCGCAACGCGTATATCGAAGCCTTCCGGGGCGAGTTCGACAACAATATTACCCTACAGGATGCGCTCAAGGACTTTAAAGACGATTTTAAAGCCAAACGCGCAGAGCGAAAGGCCGAGCGACAGGAAAAGCGTGAGGAGCGAAAAGCCGAGCGCAAAGCCAAACGGGAGGCCCGCAAGGAAGAACGACAGAAAGCGGACTAACCCCAGCCTGACTAACGAAGCATGGCGCTAACTACACCGGTTCGTGTGGCCAGCGCCATGTTTCGTTACAGGCCTTAGGGTCGGCGCTGGTTCATGGTGTCTTTCCGGGTACCCGATGCGGTTCGGCGGGGGGTGTACTCCCGCTTGGTACCCCGGCCACTCGCTTTTTCCTTCCGGTAGTAGGGGTTACTGTTGTTCTCATCCTGCAACTTGGTAGACAGCGGATGGTCGGGAAGCGGGCGCGCTGGTGCCGTGGCCGATGCGGGCTTTGCCGTTGCGGCAGTGGCTGATCCTGAGGCAGCCTTCGTAGAACCCGTTTGTTTAGGCGATTGCGGGTCAGCCTGCGCCAGCGATACGGCCAGGCATGCCCCTATCAGATACGTAATCATAACGTGTTGGTTGGTTGTATTCTCAGATGCTAATGCGTATTACCGTATGGTATCGACCCGGGTAGCTCCGCCACGACGGAGCGAGTCGGGCCGGAGCCTGCGTTGTTTCCGGTTTTTGGGCAGAGTGGTGTCCAGACCGGTTTCCATCTGCATGCGTTCCTGGCGGGTTCGGCGCTGCATCTTCGGCCGAACCGGGTTAGCCGGTCGCGTTTCTTCGGTCGAGGTCGACTGCTGCATGGTAGGCGACTGGTTACTCTGGGCCGAAGCAGCCCCCAGTACAGCCAGGCTAAACAGGGTGGTGAAAAACAGGGTGCGTTTCATAACGTTGATCGTTGCGTATACCTGTTTAACGAACGGCCCGGCTATAAGGTTATTCGTCCGGGCGGGTGGCTCCCAGGATCGCTTCGGTATCGGCACCCAGCTGGGGCGCGGGCCAGGCCGGCCGGGCGGGCGTGGCCGAAAACTTGAGCGGAACGCCGATGCTCCGAAACGAACCCGCTACCGGATGCTGCTGCGTCACGATCATCTGCCGGGCCGACAGCTGCGGATCGCGGTCGAGTTCGGCCAGCGTATAAACGGGGGTGATCAGCAGGTCGTTGTCCAGCCCGAAACGGGCCCAGTCGTCGCGGTCTTTCTCCCGAAACAAAGCCCCGATCCGGGTTTTGAACGAATGGAGCTGCTCCTGGTCCGATGGCAGCAGAAAACCCAGCCAGTCGGGCTTATTGACCAGCCTGCAGAATTTTTGCCAGAACTTCGGCTCCAGCGTACCGAGGGCTACGTACCCACCATCCCGACAGCCATATACGCCGTAGTTGGGTAAGCCCCCCGACAGCGGCAGCTGCCCGCGCGCCACCGGCCCGGACGTCTCGTGGTCGGCACCGCCCGACTGAAGCGCGTAAGCCGCCGACAGCAGCGGCATCACCGCATCGGTCATCGAGACATCCACGTGCTGCCCCTCGCCGGTTCGCTGGCGGGCGTAGAGCGCGGCCAGGGTAGCCATGACGCAGCCGTACGAACCGCCCGCGATATCGGCCAGCTGAACGCCGGGAACGACGGGTGGCTCGTCAGGATGAAGCCCGGTCAGGCTCAGTACGCCCGACAGCGCCAGGTAGTTAAGATCGTGCCCAGCCAGGTGAGCGTACGGGCCGGTCTGGCCAAAACCGGTAACGGACACGTAGATAATCCGTGGATTTTCGGCGCGGGCGTGGGCGTACCCAAGACCCAGCCGGTCGAGATAGCCCGGCCTGAACTGTTCTACCACCACATCGGCCGTCTTGACCAGCTCCATAAACCGGGCCTTCCCGTCGGGCGTCTGGTAGTCGAGCAGGACGCTGCGCTTTGATCGGTTATAAGCCAGGTAATGAGCCGATTCGCCGTTCAGATAGGGCGGAAACGACCGTACGTAGTCGGGAGCGTCGGGTAGTTCTATCCTGATCACCTCGGCGCCCATATCGGCCATCAGCATGGTACCGAGCGGTCCCGGCAGCAGGCGCGTCAGGTCCAGAATCCGCAGACCCAGCAGTGGTCCGGTAGTCGGTTTTCGATCAGTCATGGGTAGGTATCAACAGAGCGCCCCGGCGGGTATCGAGCGGTGTAGACGCGTGCTACAACCGCTGCTCCTGCCGGGGCGCTCCACGTAATAACGATCAATGGGTTATAACTCCCGGATTTTCACGTCGCGGTACCATACCTTCTCTTCGGGGCTATGGTTTTGCAGGGCTATTTTTCCTTTGGCATGGGGCGTTGCATAGGGCCAGCTGGCAAATTTGCTTTTAGCCAGCCGGGCTTTCCAGTCGTCGGAGCCGTATTCATACTCGACAACTTTTTTGCCGTTCAGGTAATGCTCCACGTGATTGTTGTTGACCAGAATCCGGCCTTTGTTCCACTCGCCTATGTTCCTGAGCGTGTTTTTATCCGCCGGCGGCACCATGTCGTAGGCGGCTCCGCTGAGCTGCTTGTCATCGAGCTTCATGAGCTTACCGTCTTTGTCTTTCCACTCATAGCCGCGATCGTCGATGACCTGGTATTCCGGGCCAGACATGTAGGTGCTTTTGATGTCGGGGCTGTCGATCACTTTATAGATCACCCCGCTGTTCGATCCTTTCGGAATCTTGAACTCAAACTCCAGCTCGAAATTTTCGTATTCCTTGTCAGTTACCAGGTCGCCCCCGGTACCGTCGGGGGTGAGGGCGCCGTCTTCGACGTACCAGCCCACCACACCCGTTTTGTGGTAGCTGTGCCAGCCTTTGATGGCTTTTCCGTCAAAGAGCGATGTCCATTTACCGGGTTTTTCGGCAGGAGGGGTAGCTGCCAGCATGGTTCCCAGCAGCAGCGATGAGATGAATAAGGTTTTCATAGGCATTCACGAGTTAACCGGGTAAAGGTATAAAAAAAGGGAGTGGGCACTGGCGCTTTGCAGGACCGTTTGATCGTACAAAGCACCAGTGCCTACTCCCTTTACTTCTCCGGGCCTAGCTCGCCATGTCGCGGGCGGCTTCCGGATCGTTGTAGGTACGATCGAGGCCGTCGGTCGATTTCTGATCCGAGCGATCGGGGCCAGACACCATGTCCTGGGCCGTAATGCTGCTCTCGTCCATCATTTCGCGGGGTTGCTGCCGGGCTTCCTGGCCTTCTTCGGGCCGCTCACCGGGCTGGTATTGATCGGCATCGCGGGCGTTTACGTCGTAGGGATGCGCCGAATCGCCGGTGTCGGGTTTTTCGTCCATGCCTTCGTCGTTCGGTCCCGCCGACATACCTTCATACTGGTTGCCGGGAACGGCTTCGCCGGGGGCAACGTCATCGGCCGACAGGATACCAGCGGCTCCCGACGTGAACGTGACGAAGCCAGCGCGGGCGTTGATTTCGTGCGATCGGTCGGGTTGGTCCGGCTCCTGGATTTCGGGTTCGTCGGGCGAGGGCTGGCCGGGCAGATCCGGAATTTCGGGGCCCGGCACCGGATTGTAGGGCGGGGTTTCCGGAATACCCGGTACGGGCTGCATCGGGTCCGGCGTACCCGGCGTTGGCGGAACCATGTCGGCCCGCACGCTGTAGGTTTCAGCTTCGTACCCATGAATCGGGAATTGACTCTTGGGCATATAGCTGCCGTTACCTACCTGCCACATGCCGAACGCATGGGTTGGCGTAGCGTCCTTTCCGGCGTCGGTGCGGTCATTGTCAGGCTCGTCTTCTGACGACAGGCCCGTGTTGACCGTTGATCCGGCGTCGGGATTGCCGGTGATGTTACCTACGGCAATCGGGTCGTTGGGCATCACGCTGGGGTCGATGACATTACCCGCCCGCAGCGCAGCTTCCGAGTTCTCGTATTTCTTTTTGTCGTCGCCCATCAGTGCCCGTTCTTCGTCGGAGCCGACCCGGATGCGGGGCATATCGTCGGACACATCGTCTTCGGTGTCGCCCATGGGCGTCAGTTTGCCGTCAACGAGTTTAACCATATTGGTTTCGGCCTGATCGGCACTGAACATGGTTTCGGCATGTTCGCTCGATACGATATCGGCCTGTTGCGCACCATCGCTGAGATTCGCGTTGTTTTCCATACCCGTTGTGAATGTTTAAGGTCTATGGAAAACCAGCGGGAGCGGAAAAGGTTTGGGCCGCATCGCCGGGTGGTCCGATCGGCCCCGAAAACCAGTTGCCTAGCCGCCGTTGTATCGAACTCTATGCCAGGGCGTCGAACAGAATCTCAGCGGGGTGCTGGGCGTGCCGACCCGTTCCGTCTTTAATCTGGTGCCGACACGAGGTACCGGCGGCCGAAATAATAACCCGGTCGGTCGTTTGCCGCACCGCCGGAAACAGCACCAGTTCGCCAATCTGCATCGACAGCTCGTAGTGCTCTGTTTCGTAGCCGAATGAGCCTGCCATACCGCAACAGCCCGACGGAATCAGCTCAACGGCATAGTTGGCAGGCAGCGACAGTACGGTCTTCACCGGCTCCATGGTCGAGAGGGCCTTCTGATGGCAGTGGCCATGCACTTTCACCTGCCGGGCATCGGTCGTGAACCGAGTCCGGTCAACGCGACCCGCTTCGGCTTCGCGGGCGAGCCATTCCTCGAACAGGAATGTATGCTGAGCCATTCGCCGGGCATCGGCCTTCAGTTCGGCGGGCACCAGATCAGGGTATTCGTCGCGGAAGGTCAGGATGGCCGACGGCTCCAGCCCAACGAGCGGGGTATCGGCCGAAACGAGGTCGCGCAGGCCCGTCACGTTCCGAACGGCAAGGGCCCGGGCGTCTTCGACCAGTCCTTTCGACAGATAGGTCCGCCCGCTTTCGGCGTGGTCCGGCAGGGAAACCGTATAGCCCAGTCGCTCCAGCAGCTGAATGGCTTTCTGGCCAACCGACAGATCGTTGTAGTTCGTAAACTCGTCGAGAAACAGGTGCACAACGCGGGGAGCTGTCGTGCCGGCGGCAAGAGCCGATTGGGTGCGCCCTACCGCCTTTTTGGCCCACGCCCGTACGGTGGTATGGCCCAGCTCCGGCATGGTACGGTCCGGATGAAAGCCTACGGTGCGGTTGGCCATCCGGCGCAGGGCTGGTGTGTTATAGATAGCGTTGTAGGCCCAGGGCGCCAGACTGGCCAGCGACATCAGCCGGGAGAAATTTCCAACCAGCCGCGCCCGCATCGGAACGCCTTTTTCCCGATACTGCTGCTGGGTAAACTCGGCCTTCATCCGGGTCATGTCGACGCTGCTGGGGCACTCCGACTTGCAGGCCTTACACGACAGACAGAGGTCGAGCACGTCTTTTACGGCTTCGTAGTCATGATCCGTCGGCTTGCTCTGCCGGCTGTAGAAATGCCGGAGCATGTTGGCGCGGGCCCGGGTGGTGTCGCGCTCGCGCCGGGTAGCCATGTAGCTCGGACACATGGTGCCGCCCGAGAGGTGGGTTTTGCGGCAGTCGCCGGAGCCCGAGCATTTCTCGGCCAGTTCGAGCAGACCGCCGTCTTTCGAGAAGTCAAAAATGGTTTGGGGCTGCGGAATAGGCGTATCGGCTTCCGACCGCAGCGACTCGTTCATAGCGGGCGTATCGACCACCTTGCCGGGGTTGAACGTGTTATGCGGGTCCCAGAGTGCTTTTACGTCTTTGCAGAGCTGGTAGTTTTCGGGGCCCAGCATGAACGCAATACACTCGCCCCGCAGCCGACCGTCGCCATGCTCGCCGGAGAGCGAACCGCCGTATTTTTTCACGAGCTGGGCCGTATCCATCAGCAGGGCGCGGAACTTCTGCCGTCCTTCGCCCGACTTCAGGTTGATGAGCGGCAGCGCATGAATCTCACCCGCCCCGGCATGGGCCGAATACTCCAGCCTCAGGCCGTGCTGCTCCCAGGCCATCCGGTCCAGCTCATCGATGTAGTCGGGCAGGTCGCGCACGTCAACGGCCGTATCTTCAATAACGTTGGCCGGCTTATCGTCGCCGGGAATGTTGTACATGATGCTCAGCCCCGCCTTGCGCAGCGCCCATGGCTTTTTGGTGTCGGCATCGAACAGAATTGGGTAGGCATAGCCGAGCCCCTTCTGCTGCAGCGCCTTCACGAAGGCCGTTGCCTGTTGCTGCACCCCCGCTGCCGTATCGTCAAAGAACTCGACCATCAGAATCGCCTTGGGGTCGCCCTCAACGAACGCCCGGTTCTTGGTTTGCTCGATGTTGGTTTTGGTCAGTTGCAGGATATAATCATCGACCAGCTCGGAAGCCGCGCACCGATGGTCAAGGGCCACCAGGTTGGCTTCCAGCGACTGCCGGATGGTGTCGAAATGGGCGCAGACCAGGGCCGTTTCGGCGGGCGGCAGCGGCAGCAGGTTCAGTTTGGCTTCGGTAATAAAGCAGAGCGTTCCTTCCGATCCGGCAATGAGTGGCGCGAAGTTGAAATAGGGCGAGGGCGCAGACGCCCTGTCGTTCTCCTGTTCCCACATCGACACCAGCGCATCCAGCGCGTAGCCGGTATTTCGGCGCGTAACGGTTGGTTTGGGATACCCATCGCGGATGTGCTGACGAATGTCGGGCTGGCTGAGCCAGTCGCGAAACTGGGTATACAGGCGCTGTTCGAGCGGGCTGACCACGTTTTCGCCCCGGCACTTGGCCTCGAAGGCATCGCGGCTGAGTGGGCCGAAGGTAACCTCGGCTCCGTCGCTGAGTACGGCGCGGACTTCGAGGAGGTGATCCCGGGTGGTGCCCCAGATGATGGAATGCAGGCCACACGAGTTATTGCCGATCATGCCACCAATCATGGCCCGGCTGGCGGTGCTGGTTTCGGGGCCGAACAGCAGTCCGTGCGGGCGAAGCTGGGCGTTGAGGTCATCGCGGATCACCCCCGGCTGTACGCGGACCCACCGCTCGGCCGCGTTGATCTCCAGCACCTGCCCGAAGTATTTGGAGATATCGACCACGATACCACTGCCGACAACCTGCCCGGCCAGTGAAGTACCGGCCGCCCGCGGAATCAGGCCCAGGCCGTTCGTTTGCGCAAACCGCAACAGCCGCTTAATGTCGGCCGGGCTTTTGGGCAGCGCTACCGCCACGGGGATTTCCTGATAAACCGACGCATCGGTGGCATACAGAAGCCGCTGGGCCGTATGCGCCGGCGATTCATCGAAATACAGGTCGCCCTCGAAGCTGGGCAACAGACTGGCAAAGGGCACTATAGACGGAAGACGGAACATGCGTAACGGGGATCAATCGACCCCTAAAAGTACGAAGAAACTGACGTTGAACGGTTGCCTGGCCTACGCATCAACCCTAGTTACACCAAACGCGCGCCGGCCGGATACGAGGCTGTTACCTGTATCCGGCCGGCGCGCGTTATCAGAAAAACCAGCGGTCGCCTGTTAGTGGATCGACACGCTACCGCTGCTGGCTGAAATATTGACGGGAATACCGCCCCCGTTGAGTTTGCCGCGCACCCGGTCCTTTTCGATGTCTCCTTCAAAGCGGGCCAGCCGCTCGGGCATGTTGACCCGGTTACCGCTCAGGTTCAGGTCCAGTCCCTTATCCAGTGGCATCTGTACCCGAACGCTGCCGGCCGTGGTGTTCAGCCGAACGTATTTACCGAGCTGGCTTATGCTTACTTCTACACTGCCGGCGCTGGTACTGGCGTCGATACTGCCGGCCACGTTGGCCAGCCGAATCGAACCGCCCGACGTGCCGGCTTTGATGTCGCCGTCGAGGTCGCGGCCCCGTACGCTGCCTCCGCTGGTCTGGGCGTCGATATCCCCCTTGAGGCCGTTGAGTTCAATGCTGCCACCCGACGTATGCAGCCGCATATCGCCCGACGATTCGCTGGCGTGGATGCTGCCGCCCGAGGTTTGCAGGTCGAGGATGCCCGCCGTACTCCGGCAACGATCGAGGTGGATGCTGCCACCCGAGGTCTGACCATTGATATCGCCCTGTACATCGTTCAGGTGCAGGCTGCCGCCACTGGTCCGGAAGCGCTGTTTGCCGCTGATGCCCGCCAGCCGGATGCTGCCGCCCGACGTACGCAGGTCCGTTGTTACGTTGCGGGGGGTGTAGAACTTGAAGCCGATGCTGAGGCTCCGGTTCCAGCGGTCGCGGTCGTTATTCCGGCGCTTGGCGATGGCCACGATGGTGCCGCCTTCCTGCGTAATGGTTATGTCATAGTCTTTCAGGCGTTCTTCGATTTCGGCTTTGTCGAGGTTGTTGCGGCCGTTCCAGTTGTTGGGGCGCACGTACATTTCTACCTTGGCGTTCCGGTCGGTACCGCCTTCGATCGTCAGGCTTCCGCCCGATGTTTCGGCCCGTACGGCGTTGATATTACCCGAAAACGTTTTGATCTGGAACGGCTCTTCCCGATCCTCGCGGTGGGTATCGAGAGCAAAGGTGGGTAGACTTAGGGTGGCTGCGCTGAGCAGGGTCAGGAAAAACTGGCTGCGTTTCATGGCTGATGGTTTGTTTTCGAAGGAAAGATGCGTTTCGGTAACAGAAGGTTGCACGGCTACTTACCGATTATTCACCGGTGCGGACTTCCAGCCGGTACCCGACCCCGTGTACGGCTACGATGCGCACCGCCGGGTCGGCCTGTACGAGCTTCCGCAACCGCGAAACAAATACATCGACGCTTCGCCCAACGGTAATGCCTTCGTCTTCCCAGACCGCTTTCAGGATAGCGTCGCGCTCCAGCACCCGATTGGCATGTTGTACGAGGAGCCGCAGCAGCTTGGCCTCGCGGTAGGTCAGGTTCTGCTCGGTACCGGCCGTCCGGAGCGTCTGCCGCCCCAGGTCGAGAACCGTGTTGCCGAAGTGTACCTGATCGGGGTTTACGTCAGTCGGTTCAGCGGGTCTCGTTTGTGTCGATACGGTGGTCTGCGGAGCCACGGCGCGTTGCCAGGACATATACAGCAGACCAACCAGCAGCCCCCCGACCGCGAGTAGCCAGCCCGTATGGGTAGGCGGGGCGGGCGCGGGCGGAGGAGCCAGGGTGACCTGTAAGGTATAACAGCCGGCCCGCCTGGCCCGGCCGCTACAGGGTACCGGTTGGTTATCCATCAGATCGGTGACGCTGTAGCCCAGTTGCACCTGGCCCGTAGTACAGTCCAGCACCGCTACGTCGTAGGCCTCGGTGATCCGGTGCAGCCGGAACGACGCCTGCAACAGGGCGGGCAGGGTGTCGTAGTCAAACGCCTGGGTCAGCTGGAGCCGAAACGTATGCGGGCCCGTCCGCTGTACCGGCAGGATGCGCGAGGTCGAGTCGCCGGCCGCGCGCAGCAGATGATGCGCTGTCCGGCGCAGGGCCAGGTTTACGTTATCGTCCCGGCTGCGGGCTTCCGAGGGTGAACCATCGGGGGTAGCGCCGATAAACTGCGCAAACAGCAGCGCCAGGCCGAGCAGGCAGGCTCCTCCTGTCAGAACGCGCCTAAGTGGGGCAGCAATGGATAACCCTTTCATGGCAGCACTAATCTAGCAATTGTCGTTCCGCCTGAACCAGCTTATTAAAGGGTCAAACGGTTTTAATCGTATTACCTGCTGCGTACGCCGACCACCAGCCTGGGCTTTCGCATCGCCCGCCAGATCGATGACCAGTTCGTCGCCCGCCCGGGCCACCGGCATCAGCTCCTGCAGCTGAACCGAATAGACATCGTGGGTGTCGTTCGATGCGCCCTGCCGGATGATGGTGCCCGCCCGCCGGAGGTAGACCCGAAACGGCAGCGGTTTGTGGTTGGCGCTGGCTGGGTCGCCGTGCACAACGGCCAGCACCCCACGGGTATACATGGTGAACGACTCGATGTTGAGCGGGTGGCCGTTCAGGGTGATTGGGTTGCAGTACAGACCCGCCGGTTGCTGCTGCGCCCAGACAGCCTGAGCGCAGATAATCAGGCCCAGCAGCGCAACTCTAAAAGGGGTTGTTACAGACTTCATGGGGTGAGTGTTATCCAGACAGTTATTGAACCAGAATTTCATTATGGGGCAGCGCATACCGGTTGTCGACGGTGAGCAGCACGATACGATCGCCTTTCCGGCAGCTGGCCAGCACCCGCTGGAGGGGCAGTTGCTGAAACGTATGGCCGGCATACATGCGCAGGGTTCCCGTCGATTTGTCGCGGATGGCTACCTTGAACCCGATTTTATCGATGGCCCGGGTTGCTGTCGGCGACAGGGCTACGGTGCGAACGGTCAGCTCGCCCGTGGTTTTGGCCGACAGGCGGCACCTTCCGGTCGTTGTGTACTGATCGACCAGCATGCGGTTGCCCACGAAAGCGGCCGAGCAGGTGTTAGGTTGTTGAGCAAAAGTCAGGCCAGGCGCGGCACACGCCAGCCCGATGAGCAGTAAGCAAGCTGTTGTCTTCATCGGTCTTGTCCATTGGGTGATGAAGCAAATGTAGCCCACCGTACTCCGCACGCTGTCAATAGGCTGTAAAACCTTGTAAAGGAAATGTAAAAGTATATTTTATTGCTGATTTCCAACGGGCTGCGGCACTAGTCTCGGGATGGGAGAGGCCAGACTACAGATGGGTGAGATAGTGGCCTCCGGGCGACATCAGCCTCCGGACAGGAGACGCAATGGCCAGGCCGCCGGGCGGTTGCGTCTCTACGTTAGTCAGATTTCAGGGACTGGACGGGGTTGGTCAGGGCGGCTTTCAGGCTTTGGAAACTGACCGTCAACAGGGCAATGCCAACGGCGATGGCGCCGGTCAGGGCAAACATCCACCACTCGATCTCGATCTTGTAGTCGAAATCCTGGAGCCACCCGCTCATGATATACCAGGCCAGGGGCGATGCAATGAGCAGCGCGATGAGCACCAGCCGAACAAAATCCGCCGAAAACAACCCAACAATATGGCGGGTCGAGGCACCCAGTACTTTACGAATGCCGACTTCTTTTGTGCGCGACTCGGCCATGAACGCCACCACCCCGTATAACCCCAGGCAACCGATCAGGATAGCGATACCGGCCAGCAACCGGAACAGCAAAAACAGCCGCTCTTCGTTGCGGTAAAAATCATCGATGGCTTCGTCGACGAACTCGTAGGTGAAAACAAAATCCGGGAACGTGGCGGTCCATGCCTTCTCAACGGTGCTTACCAACCGACTGATGGCTTCCGTTCCGCCGGCCTGGGTCGACAGCTTGATGCTCAACTGGCCATAGGTGTCGCGGAGGGTCGTTATCGCGCAGGGCTGCGTTCGCTGATGCAGCGAGAAGGTGTTGAAGTCTTTGACGACGCCGACGATCGGTTTTTTGGTGGAGCTGCCGCCCAGGGTTATGAATGTGCCGATCACCTGCTGCGGATCGCGCAGACCCAGCTTGTTGACGAACGATTCATTGACAACCACTTCGCGTATGGTATCGGCCGGCTGATGAATACGGCCTGCCACCAGGGTTAAGCCGTAGGTACTGAAGTAGGCGGTATCGGCCGGACGCATCACCAGCGAAAAATCAGCCTCCTTATCGGCATTGCCATACCGAAAGCTGGTCCACCAGTTCCCGACGGCCGACGGTGTCGACAGGCTGTAACTCACCGACTGGATAGCGGGCTGACCAGCCAGCCGGGCCTTCAGCGTTTCGAGTTGCCCCGTTTTAGGCCCGTCGGGTAAGGGTACCGTCAGCACGGCGTCTTTGTTATACCCCAGGTCGGCCGACCGGAAATATTGCATCTGGCTGTAGGCCACGATGGTACCGATGATCAGCAGCTGCGACACGGCGAACTGCCCTACAATCAGGCTCCGGCGCAGCGTTAGCTGGCTGCCCCCCACCGATCGTATGCTTCCTTTCAGCGCCAGCACCGGCTGATAGCCCGACAAGACCAGCGCCGGATAGAACCCGGCCAGCAGGGTTGTGCAAACCGCCAGGCCGGCCAGAAACGCCAGGATGACGGGCTCGAACAGCACCGCCTGCGTGAGCCGGACGTCGAGCAGCCCGACAACGTAGGGCAGCGACAGGTAGGCCACCAGCAGCGCCAGCAGCACCGCCAGTCCCGTCAGCAGACCCGTTTCGCCCAGGAACTGCCGCACGAGCTGCGCCCGTGAACTACCCAGCACTTTCCGCACTCCGACTTCTCTGGCGCGACGAATAGCCTGCGCCGTAGCCAGATTAACGAAGTTGATGCAGGCCGTAACCAGAATAAACAGCCCGATCAGCGTCATGGCCCAGATGGTTTGTCGGCTCACGGTCCGGTTGGCAAAGTTGCCGGTGCGGGTGTCGACATGGATCTGGGTGAGGGGCTGTAGCTCGTAGCGAAGGCGTTTGGCGTCGTCGGGTTTGTGGTATTTGTTGGTGAACCCGACCAGTTGCCGTTCCATAGCCGCCGGTGTCCGGGTCTCGGGCAGCATCAGGTACAGCTGCGCCTGGCTCGAGTTCGATCCCCAGTCGTCCCAACGGGTGTTGGCGCCAAACGTTTTCAGCGAGGCCAGTGACAGCATCAGCTCGAAAGGAAGGCTGCTGGTAGCCGGTGGTGCCTGTACGATGCCCGTTACCACAAAATCCATCCGGTTACTCAACCGAATCGTCTTGCCCATCGGGTTGGCCGTACCGAAGTATTTCTGCGCCATCCGCTCCGACAGCACTACCGTATTGGGATTCGAGAGGGCGGTTTCTGCGCTTCCATTTTTCCAGCGGTAATCAAACATCCGAAAATAGGCTGGTTCGATAAACGCCATGACGCCAGCGGGTTCGTCGAACTTGTTGCCATTCGCGGCCCGAACCACCCCTTCAACTTCGTGAACCAGGGTAAGCTGACGACCTATGTCCGGGAAGTCCGTTCGCAGAGCCGCCAGTATGGGCAGCGGCACCCCTACGTTACGCTGGTCGTCTTCCGCATCGGTATAATACGTGATGAGTCGGTACAGGCGGTCGGCCTGGGTATGATGCCGGTCGTAGCTCAGCTCATACCGGATGGCCAGAAACAGCAGCAGGCAACAGGCCAGCCCCAGCGTTAAGCCGACAACGTTGATGAACGTATAATTCCAGTTGCGACGCAAAGCCCGCAGAGCCGTGGTTAGGTAGCTACGCAGCATAGTGGTAAAAGAGAGGAAGGCAACGAGAAAAGCTATACGTCGGACAACGCCACGAGTTCTTCCATTTCGGCTTTCAGTTGCCGCTTCACGTCTTCCAGCAGTTTCCGGAGGCCGCGCTCGCTGTTATCGCGAATCGTAGCCGAGCGTTCCACGCTGCTGTCCTGTCCGTCGGCTTTGAAGGTAAACCGCACTTTAAGCCGTCCTTCGGCCAGGTCTTCTTCAACCGTTTCCTGATACGGAATCCGGTTGTTGGCCACCAGGGCTACGGTATTGGTCCGACCGGAAGCGGACGGTTGCCGTACTTCCGCCACCGCCTGGCTAAACCGACTGTCTGATGGGCTACGCTGATCGGGGTCTTGCATGGCCACGTCGAGCGAGTCGAGCACGTGCTTCTCCAGCGCCTGCACCTCCGCCCGGCTCATGTGACGCACATCGAACGAACGGCTGTAATGGACCGATCGGTCGTCATCCCGAATGTCTACCCGAATCTGTAAGCGCCGACCGTCGGTCGTTACGTTTTTGTTGTAGGAACTGCGTTGTGCCAGGGCTCCGAAACTGACCGTAGCAAAGAAGAGAAGTAGCAGCGTTCTCATGGGTATCAATTAATTAGAGTCGATTTACGGAACAGAAGCGAGCATGTAGGCCATTCACCGCCACGATCATGCCACACCTGATAAATAGCTGTTGGACAGATCATTAGCAAAACTCTACATCCCCAAAACGTCCGATATCGGACAGTTTCGTACGACAGCGGACAACCAGCCAGCACTCCTCAACAAGGCCACCCATCGACCTGATAACCAGTCACGTAGAAACCGTTGTTTCGAACGCGACAGCCTGGCAATTTTTGAGGTAGTTGTTTACGAGCCCTTGTTGCAGCGCCAAGGTACGGATATCACTAGCGCACAGCCTGTTAAAAAAAGTTAAGCTGACCAGAAGGCTACATTCACTCGATACCGATGCGGGCCAACAAATCCGGCCACAGCGTGGTGGCGCGACTTTAAGTTGTGCCACCACGCTGCTACCAACGGCTCACTTCGCTTTGCGGACGTAGATGTTGCCGTGCATGTTTTTCATCATGACTTCGGGGCCGCCGTTGTTGATCTTACCGTACACCCAGTCCTCGACCGAAACCCGGTACATGCCGCCCTGGCTGGTGCGGGTAGCTTTGGGCTGGCTTTTTTCGACGTCGATGTCGAAGTCGCTGAACACCTCGCCCATGTCTGATTTCAGCTTTACGTTGGCTTTCATCGAAGCCGGAAACGTAACGTCGACGCGGCCATTCAGCGTCGAGAACGCCATCGGAGCATTGGCGCCGACCTCCCGGAAGGAGGCTTTCAGCTCGCCGTTGACCGTATGCGCCACGGCCGACCCGCTGATGTTGGTCAGCGTAATAGGTCCGTTTACGTTATTGATCTCCAGCTCGCCGTCTACGTTTTCGACCGTGATGTCGCCGTTGTTGACGGTGTGCAGCTTGAGCGAGCACCGCTGGGGCACCCGAATGGTCAGGTCAATGGCTTTGTGGTGGCTGCTGCCGCTGACCCGAACGCGGTTGTTCCGTTCTTCGGCCGTCAGGTCGAGCGAGTTGCCAGTCGGGATCCGGCGCATCCCGTCGGCGCCGGATCGGTCGCTGCTGCTCCGGCCCGACGACCGGGTACCGGATGCGGCCTCAATAACGACGTCTTTGCCCGAAGCGCCGACTACGTGAATGAACCCGTTGATCAGGTTAACCTCCAGCATACCCGGTTTGCCCGGATCGCTCAGCGGCACCACCAGCCGCTCTTTTACGTCGGTCTGGGCCAGGATGGGTGCCGTTCCGGTCAGGAGCAGGACCAGGAGGATGTTTACTAGCTTATTCATACAAATCAGGATTGCTTTTTGATGTATACATTACCGTTGAAGGTCTCGAACCGAAAGACTTTGCCACCGTTGCCCAGCCGGATGGCGGTTGTCCGGCTGAGTTTGTAGACCGTTTTGTCGCCCCGTCGTTCTTCGTTTTTGGTGACCTGTGCGGGGAGTATCTCGGCGTCGGGGAAGTCGGTATAAAACTCGCCCTGAAACGTCTTGAACTGAAGATCGGCCGACAGATTGGCCGGGTAGTTTACCCGGATATTGCCGTTCAGGGTATAGTACGACGACTCGTCGGGCGGGCTGGCGAGGTAGTTGATGTCGACATTGCCGTTTACGGTATGGGCGTCTGTAGCACCACGCACATTGGTCAGCGCAATAGCCCCGTTTACGTTACGAACCCGCAGCGCACCCGCCACGTCCTGTACCGTTACGTCGCCCCGGTTTATGGTCGATACCCTGATGTTCATCTGGCGCGGCACCTTAACCGTGAAGTCGAGCGTGAAGTCATACTCGAGGTGCTGATTGTTGCGATTATCGCGGTTGAGTCGGTTGGGCCGCGAATCGAACGGTTCCGCTATGTAGGCCATGATGGTATCGCCCTTCTGCTCGAACTGAAGTTTCAGCTCCCGTTTGCCGGTGGCCAGCTCTTCTTTGTTCTTCGCCGTGATGCGCTTATCCACCTCGAACGTCACCTTGTCGCCCGTTGTACCGTCGACCTTGATGAAGCCGTGGATGTTGTAGATCACCAGCGTACTGGCGGCTGCCCCGCCGGGCAGGCTAAACTCGCGGCTGATCCGCTCCGTGTCTTCCTGTGACTGCGCCACCGATTGGGCACAAGACATCACCAGCCCCGCCAGAACGGGGAGCAATAGTTGTTTCATAGTTTGATACGAGTTAGTGACTGAGCGAACGAATAACCGGGGCCTGGGCACCCGCTCACCGGCCCGTTGGTTTACGATAATTCGCGGATTGTTTTTTCCAGCTTGGTTTTCACCAGATCGTCGATGCCTTCCTGCCGGAGCATCTGGCGGAGTGGCTTCAGCGATCGTTTTTCCTGCAACTTCACCATCACATCGGCCAGGGCTACCTGCACCAGGGGCGACTCCTGCCGCGTCAGCGACTGCACCAGCCCTTCGCGCACCCTCGGATCGTGGGCCCGTTCGGCCAGGGCCTCCAGCGTCACCAGCCGTACGTTCACATTGGGGTCGTTGTTGAGCGTTGTCAGCAGGGCCTCGACCACCCGGCTGTCGGCCTCACCGATGTCTTTGGTGTAGCTGACCGCCCGCAGCCGCTCCGTAGCCGACGGGTTTTCCAGCAGCGAGAGCATCATCATTTCGCGCATTTCCTGCATCTGCACCGACAGCGTATCAATCCGCTGCTGGTACGCTACATCGGCCGACCGGCCATTCGGCAGCCAGTACCCGATGCCCACCCCAACGCCGAGCAGGAGTAGTCCGTAGGCCAGCCGCGGCCCCACGCCACCCGACCCCATCGTTGGCACCCACGACCGGAGCCGGGCCCAGATGGTAGGTGGCGCTACCGGCTCCGTAGCCTCAAAGGTGTCGAGCATGGCGTAGAACCGGGTACGCATGGCCGGGCCCGGCGCAGGCGTAGGTACGGCCTTGAGCTGCTGCCAGAGCTGCTGACTGGCAACCAGCTCGGCCCGGCAGTCGGGACACTGGGCCAGGTGGGCGTCGAGGGCGGCCCGGTCGGTGATCGACAGCTCGTCGGTCAGCCAGCCGGGCAGGCTCAGGCGGGCGCTCTCGCAGGCTATGGATTTATCGGTTGTACTCACTGTTCAGGTATATCTTTTTCAATTCGTTCATGGCCCGGTGAACCCGCACCTTCACGGCGCCTTCCGTACAGCTCAGAATCCGGGCAATCTCCTCGTACTTTAACTCCTGGTACCGGCTCAGCACCAGTACTTCGCGATGTTCGGCACTGAGCCGGGCCAGCGCGTTTTCCAGCATGGCCAGTTCCTGCTCTTTTTGCAGCGGCTCGTCGGCCATCGGGCCTCCGCCGATTCGTTCGGCATAATCGGCCAGGTCGTGGTGGCGGGCCGCCCGTTTGTGCTGCTGCGCCGAATCGATCACTACGTTGCGGGCCAGGTGGTACATCCAGGTTCGGAACGAGCCCTCGCCGGTGAACGTATGGCGGTATTTGAGCATGCGGTAAAACACCGTCTGCACCATGTCTTCACTGGCGTCGGGGTTGCTGCTCATGTGATACAGGAAGCCGAAGAGTTCGCGATGGTACCGCTCGAACAGCAAGCCCATCTTGTTCAAATCGCCCGCCTTGACCTTAAGCATCAGGGCATTGTCCGTCAGTGCGTTCAAGCGTTTGTGAAAAGAGGTTCAGGAATTTGGCGTGAAAACCGCCGATCTGGATCAAGGTTACCGTAAAAGTCAGATTTTTTTTGGCGGGCCGTACGGAACCTGGCGCAAAAGGTGGTACTTGACCAGTAACGCCCCCGACGCCCGGCTATCAACTACACACTACAGCCGGCTTCGGATCAGGGCCAGGGCATCTTCGTACGAGGCTCCGATCGGAATAACGTGGTTCCCTACCGTAATCTCCTGACGGGCCAGCCGGGTGATCTTGGGGATGGCCACGCAGTACGACCGGTGAACGCGCACAAAGCGGTCGGGCGGCAGCTGCTGGAGCAGGTCGGCCATGGTCTGGCGGCTGAGCAGCTTCCGGCCCGCCAGCACCAGCGACAGGTAGTTGCCCTCCGCTTCAACATACAGGATCTCGTCCAGCAGCACTTTTTCTTCTTCGTACCCGGTTTTGACGAATATAAACTCCGGCGCGGCCCCCGCCCGCAGCGTGTGTATATCGAGCGCTTTGGTACAGGCTTTCAGAAACCGGGCCAGCGAGAACGGCTTCAGCAGATAATCGACGGCATCCAGCTCGAACCCTTCGACGGCAAAGTCGGAATAGGCGGTGGTGAAAATAACCATCGGCACTCTGGGCAGGCATTTGACCAGGTCGATCCCCGAAATGTCGGGCATTTTGACGTCGAGGAACAGCAGATCGACGCGGTTCGTCTGGAGCCAGGCAATGGCATCGAACGCATCGGTGAAGCTGGCCTTCAGATCCAGAAACGGAACCCGGGCCGCGTGGAGCCGAATGACATCCAGCGCCTGGGGCTCGTCATCAACAGCAAGAGCAGTCAGGGACATAACAGGCTAGTTTATCACTGTTTCGGGATATGACCAACAAGATACAGTTTTTGCAATCGGGGCTAACAATCCGACGGCTCTACCAGTACACCAGCGTCAGCGAGACGAAGTAATCCTGGTCCGACTGCTGAATGTCGAGCTGGTGGCGACCGGGGTAGATCAGGTCGAGCCGTTTGCGAACGTTATCGAGACCAACGCCCGAGCGGTCTTCTTCCGGGTCGTGTCGGTCGGCCGATGCTGGGTCGGTCGACCTGACAGGCCGGGAGTTGTGAACTTTAAAGTACAGCCGGGTATCATCCAGCGTCAGGGTGATGTAAATCCAGGACGACTGCCGCAGACTGATGCCGTGCTTGAAGGCGTTTTCGACAAAAGGAATCAGCATCATAGGCGCCAGATAAATAGCCCGGACCGGCTCCTGAATGGTAACCCGAATGTCGATGTCGTGGGTCGGGTCGATCCGCATGCGCTGCAGCTCGATGTAGTTGCGCAGGTACTCCACTTCCTTATTGAGCGGAATGCGGTCGCGGTTGTTTTCCTGCAACATGAACCGCATCATATCGCCCAGTTTCTGGATACCATCGGCCGTTTTTTCGCTGTTTTCTTTCAGGGCTGTAGCATACAGGCTGTTGAGTGCATTGAACAGAAAATGCGGGTTGATCTGGGCCCGCAGGCTCGCCAGCTCGGCCGATTTCGCCGATACCTGCGTCTGTAACAGCTGATTTTCCCGGGTCAGCACCCGGCGCAGGTAAGCACTCGTTACGGCCCCCACCACCACGACCGCCGTAAACGAGACGATGGTATCCGGCGCGTAGTAGTAGAAGTTTGTGCTGGCGCCCCACAGTATCGTCGTTGCCGCTGCCGCCAGGAGCAGTACGGCCGCTATGTGAACAAACAGACCCGACGACTGGGGGGTCTTCAGCGCGGGCAGCACGTACCGGTAGATATAGGCCTGCAGGAAAAGAATCGCCAGCACGAGGCCCAGCATCAGCAGCCCATCACGAAGCCCGGCGCGCCACAAGACCGGCGGCATGCTGACTACGGTCTTCAACCCCCACGCCACAACCCACTCGATGCTGGTCCTGAAGCTCACCGCCGACTTCGACGGAACCTACTATAGCTGGAACAACACCAAACAGAAATACAAAGGCGAACGCCCGTATTACCTCTGCCTGATTGGCCGGACCGAAACCCTGCAACGGCTGTATACCGACCCCGCTTACCAGACCATCCGGCAGTTTGAGCGGCTGCCCGGTTTCGAAGATTCGTGGTTCTTCGGGCGCGACGCCAAAGCAGTGGAGCCGTTCTATACGGTACTGGTCACCGACCCGGCGCGCAAAGGCCGGTTCAAACGGGCCGCCGAAGAGGTGCGCGCCCGCACCAAAGCGGTTCACGCCCTCGACGATGTGCAGCCCGACGTAACCGACAAAAGCCTGGCCATTCCGGTAGCGGTCGACCTGTCGGCGCTGCGCCTGCCGGCCTCGCTGCTGACCGACGTCAGCCAGTACGACGTATCGGGTAAAGACAACTTCAGGGTATCGGCCGTACAGACCTACTCGGGCGCCAACGGCACCACCCACAAGCTGTTGCTGAGCACCGATAAACCGGCCCGGGGCGCCCGTACGGCCGTAATCCGGCTCCGTCGGCAGTTTCCGCCCCGCTGGATCAGCCAGACCAACACGACCAACGATATCCCCGTCGACGCTACCTCTACCTTTGGCCTCCAAAACCTCTTGCAGGGCGTCGAACGAGCCTATAACCCCAACAACCAAACCGAGTATTTCACGCTAACGATAAATCTGAATTGAGTGAATGGTTTGCGTAAACCGGTATTCACTCAATCACTCATTCGCCATTCGCTCAATAAACAACATGGAAGAATCACTCTATAATTTCTACAATCTGTTTGTCAACAGCGCCTTACTCGAAGATTTGTACCAGGAGGAGCTGCTGTCGCCCATGAC
>NZ_MVEC01000007.1:0-212009 GCF_002006735.1 Spirosoma sp. 209
CTGCCAGCTACTCCAAACGCCCCCGACTGGCTGTACTATCGTTAAAAATTGATCTCGTCGGGGTTCAGGCCTGATCCGCCAATGTAGGGCAGCTTGTTGATGGCCAGCATGTCGGCCTCGCTGATGGTAAAATCAAAAACGTCTGTATTGGCTTTGATTCGCTCGGGCGTCACCGATTTGGGCAGGGGCAGGGTTCCGTTCTGCAGGCACCAGCGGATACACAACTGGGCTACCGACTTGTTATAATGACTGGCTAGTTCGGCCAGCGTTTCGTTACCGAGCATTTTGCCGGTACCCAGCGGTCCCCAGGCTTCGATCAGGATGTTGTGCTGCCGGCAGAAGTCGACCGTTTCGGCCTGTGTCTGCCCCGGGTGGTATTCGATCTGGTTGATGGCTGGTATTACATCGGCTTTGTCCATCAGCGCGTCCAGGTGGTGGGGCAGGAAGTTACTGGTGCCGATGGCCTTGATCCGTCCGTCTTGGTGCAGCTGCTCAAACGCCCGCCAGGTATCGGCGTTGATGGCCTGCCAATCTGAATACCGGCGCGCATTGGCGGGCCAGTGAATCAGGTATAGGTCGAGGTAGTCGAGTTGCAGGTCAGCCAGCGTTTTCTCAAACGCCTTCATGGTTTTATCGTAGCCGCGCTCCGTATTCCATAGCTTACTGGTGATGAATAGTTCCGTCCTGTCGACGCCCGACTCGGCCAGGGCGGTTCCGATGCTGGTTTCGTTGCCATAGACTGCCGCCGTGTCAATGTGTCGATAACCGGCATCGAGAGCGGCTTTGACGGCCGAGATGGCAGTATCGCCGTCGGGTGTTTGCCAGGTTCCGAAGCCAACGCCCGGAATGGAGGTACCGTTGTTTAAGGTGTATGTGTCTGTGATCGACTCAATCATGATACAGGTACTGTTTATTTGGGTTATTGTACCTATAAACTACCCGACCGGGCGGCTTTGTTCATACCTGTTCGGGCCCGGCAGGGTCCGTCTAAACCCTATGTACAGTATAGAGTGTCTTCGGAAAACAGGCCGTATCGCTTAACTTGGGGCCATGAAACAGCTTCTCGCAGGATTTGTCATCTGGTTTTCGGTCAGTACCAACGGACTGGCCCAGTCGACGGGGCAGCCCGGTCCCGCCAAACTACCCCGCATTGCCATTGCCGGTCTGGGCATTGAGTCGAGCACGTTTTCGCCGGCGCTGACCCACGAAGAAGCATTCCATGCGCGGTATGGACCGGAGGTATTCAATGCCTATCCGTTCATGATGCCGGTGTCGCCCCTGCGTAAACAGGCGCTCTGGCTGCCTGCCGTTGTCGGTAAATCGCTGCCGGGCGGAGCCGTAACGCGGGAGGCCTACGAGTCGCTGGTGACCAAAACCCTCGATTCACTGAAGAAGTACGGCCCTTACGACGGACTCTATTTCGACATCCACGGCGCTATGAGTGTGGTCGGACTCGACGATCCGGAAGGGGATTTCCTGACTCGCATCCGGCAGGTGATTGGCTACAAAACGATTGTTTCGACATCTATGGATCTGCATGGCAACGTGTCGTGGCGATTGGCTCAGCAGACCGACCTGATGACCTGCTACCGGATGGCTCCGCACGAAGACGCCATGCAAACCAAAGAGCGGGCTGTAGTCAACCTGCTCGAGCGCATCAAAAGCGGGAAGGGCAAACCCGCCTACAAAGCCTGGATACCCGTGCCGATCCTGCTGCCGGGCGAGAAAACCAGCACCCGCATCGAGCCGGGCCGGAGCCTGTATCAGCAGGTAGAACCAGCCTCGAAGCAGGTTGGTATTGTTGATGCCGCCATCTGGATCGGCTACGCCTGGGCCGACGAACCCCGCAATCAGGCGGTGGTGATGGTTACCGGCGACGATAAAGCCGCCGTAACCCAGGCGGCTGAGAAACTGGCCCGCAACTTCTGGAGCGTTCGGCATCAGTTCGACTTCGTTGCTCCTACCGGTCCGCTGGAAAAATGCCTGGCCGACGCGCTGGCCAGCCCCAAACATCCGTTTTTTATCAGCGATACGGGCGATAACCCGACGGCGGGTGGAGCGGGCGACGTAACCTGGACCCTCACCCAGCTGCTGGCCCGACCCGAATTTCAAAAAGCCGACGGCCCGTCGCTGATTTACGCGTCGATTCCCGATGCGGACCTGGTGCAGAAAGCCATCGCGGCCGGTGTGGGTGGTTTGGTAGAAGGAACGGCTGGTGCCCGGGTTGATGCGCGGTTTGCACCCCCCGTCAAACTTAAAGGAACGGTAACCTCAATCGTTCGTGGGGATAAAGATGCGGAAGTGGAAGTCGTCGTCAACGTGGGCAGTATCTACGTCATCGTCACCCAGAAACGGAAGCCCTACCACAAGGAAATCGATTTTACCCGGCTTGGCCTCAAGCCCCGCGAAGCCAATATCGTTGTGGTCAAGATTGGCTATCTCGAACCTGAGCTCTATGCCATGCAGCAGGGCTGGATTATGGCCCTGACACCGGGTGGCGTCAATCAGGATCTGGCCCGGCTTCCTTACAAGCGCATCCGGCGGCCCATGTTCCCGTTCGACAAGGACATGAAAACGCCCGATCTGTCAGCCCAGCTGGTGCCCATCTCCGGCACGTCGAAATAAGCGCTGCCCGTCGGTTAGCTGAACGATTGCCGAACCGCAACGGGCCATAAGCTGGTCTTGCGTTAAACTAGTGTGCTGAACGACTGCGGGTGCGAACGGGCGGCTGTAGCAACGGTTATCTGATCAAACAATCTGCCTGCTTTGGGCTTTCTTACAGTATTGGAATCATCAGTAATCAGATAACCTGCTCAACGTGGCTACTAACACCCTTCCAGCAACTTACTTCGACGATGTATACCGCGCCAGCGATGATCCGTGGGCGTTTGCAACAAGCCCCTACGAACGAGCTAAATACGAAGCAACCGTAGCCGCTCTGCCCAATGCCCACTATCACAACGGGTTTGAAATAGGCTGCTCGATCGGGGTGCTGAGCGAGATGCTGGCCCGCCGTTGTGAGCAGCTGCTGTCGGTCGATGCCAGTGAACTGCCGCTGAAAACGGCCCGGCAGCGACTGGCTCCCTATACACATGTCAGCATCGAACAGATGGCCATTCCGGACCAGTTTCCGGACGGACCGTTCGATCTGATTCTGCTGTCGGAGGTGGGCTATTACCTCTCGCTCGATGACCTGACCCGGGCGCGGCAGCGAATGATCGATACCCTCTCGCCCGGTGGGCACCTGCTGCTCGTACACTGGACACCCGTAGTCCCTGACTATCCGCTGACGGGCGATCAGGTGCATGACCATTTCATGGCTATTGCCGGCGCTGGCCAGCCCCTGACCCATCGGCTGAACCAGCGGGCCGACACCTACCGGCTCGATTTGTTTCAGAAACAGCTGTGACATTGACGGCACAAAAAAACGCGATGGATGGCTCCACCGCGTTTTTTTGTGCCGTCAACAACCTACGATTTCTTGGTTGTCGTCTTTTTGGTCGTTGTCGACTTTTTGGTGCTGGTCTTCTTGCCCGTATCATCGAGCGAGTTGATCCAGACGGCCAGTTTCATCGCATCTTCCTTGGGAACCTGCTTCATGGCAGCCATTGGAGGGTAGCCCGGCCAGTTGGTAGGAACGGGATTGTAGATCAGGTCTACAATCTTCTCATTCGAATAGTTTTTCTTGGCCACATCAACGTACGCCGGACCTACCAGCCGCTGGTTGGGGCGGTGGCAGGCAATGCAGGTATATTTGCTCATCAGCGCATTCATATCTGCCGGAATATCGGCTGTTGGTGCCTGTGCGTTAACGTTGAATGCAGCTACGGTCAAAGCGGTCGTAGCGAGGAGGGTACCAAACAATTTTTTCATGTGAACCGGGTAAGCGATTAATTGGAAAAAAGAATAGCAGGCTATAGGCAAGCCTCACAAAAATAGAGGCTTCAGGATGATAAGCCAATCGAGGCTTGGGATTTTCCTACTAAAACAATTGTCAGACAATAGTTTCTTTAAATCGTTTAAAATAAAAACACATTTTTTTTCAATGACACCCATCGACCGTTTCTCCGGGCATGCCGGCCTGTACGCTCAGTATCGGATTGATTATCCGGCCGAGTTATTCGATTTCGTGCTCTCATTCGTCACAGATCGGCAAAACGCCTGGGATTGTGCCACGGGTAACGGGCAGGTGGCGGGTGCTCTGGCCGAGGTGTTTTCGCATGTCGACGCTACCGATATCAGCGAAGCCCAGCTGGCGCAGGCCGTACAGCACCCGGCCATACATTATCAGCTCTGCACAGCCGAACAGACGCCCTTCGCCGACCATACGTTCGATCTCGTCACGGTGGCGCAGGCGCTCCACTGGTTCGACGTAGAGGCTTTTCACCGGGAGGTTCGGCGGGTGGCCAAACCGGGTGCCGTACTGGCCGAGTGGGGGTACGGTCTGGTAGCACTGGGGGAGGAGCTCGACGCTGTGCTGGTTGATTTCTACCGGAACCGGGTCGGGCCGTACTGGGATCCGCAACGCGCCTACATCGATAATGCCTACGCCACGCTGCCATTCCCGTTTGCTGATCGGCAGCAGGCGTCGTTCACCATCCGGCGGAGCTGGACACTGGATCGGTTCGTGAACTACCTCCGAACGTGGTCGGCTGTACGTCAGTACATCCACGAGAACGAAGAAGATCCGGTCATCCACCTGGGCGAAACGCTCAAACCCGTTTGGGGGGCGGGGGAGCGCGAGGTTCAGTTTCCGGTGTTTCTGCGGCTGGGTCGGGTGTAAGTTTCGGGCCGGATCAGGGTGGGCGTATCGACCTAAAAAAAACGATTTATGGACGTTTTGTATGGTTCTGCAAAGATTAAATAGTACGGACGTAGGAGTGCGTTGTATATTTGCTCTGTAGAACCTAAAACTCAACGATCCATGTGTAGAATACGTTATACACTTCTCCTGGTGTGGGTGGCCGTCTGTGGACTGGCCCACGCCCAGAATCAACAAATTACGGGACGAGTCACGTCGCAAAGTGACAAGCAGGGGTTGCCGGGGGTGAGCGTCATCATCAAAGGCACCACAACCGGTACCGCCACGGATGCCAACGGCGCCTACACCCTGTCGGCGGGGCAGGGCGCTGTGCTGCAGTTCAGCATGATCGGCATGAAGCCGCAGGAAGTGACGGTGGGCAATCAGACCCAGATCAACGTTGAACTGGCCGATGATGCCAAAGCGCTCGAAGAAGTCGTGGTGGTGGGCTACGGTACCCAGCGCAAGATCGACGTGACAGGGGCCGTTGCGCAGGTAAAAGGCGAAGAGCTGGTTCGGCAACCCGTTCTGTCGGCAACGCAGGCCCTCCAGAGCAAGGTAGCGGGCGTACAGGTCATCAACTCCGGCGCCCCCGGACAGGCGCCCGTTGTCAGGATTCGGGGTACGGGTACGCTGCTGGGCGGGGCCGATCCGCTGTACGTCGTTGACGGGATTATCACTGAAGATATCCGGAACATCAACACCTCCGACATCACCTCGGTCGATATCCTGAAAGA
Source organism: Spirosoma sp. 209 (assembly GCF_002006735.1). NCBI lineage: Bacteria > Pseudomonadati > Bacteroidota > Cytophagia > Cytophagales > Cytophagaceae > Spirosoma > Spirosoma sp. 209. Next base: position 5,539 of record NZ_MVEC01000007.1, read on the forward strand.
CGCATCCGCCACCGCCATTTACGGGGTTCGGGCCGCCAACGGGGTGGTGCTGATTACGACAAAGCGCGGTCGGTCGGGAGCTCCGCAGGTCACCTACGATGGCTACGTGGGAATTCGCACGCCAGCCAGCCGGGTGAAGATGGCCGATGCACCGTTGTTTGCGCAGTATAACAACGAAGCCGTTCGCTACGACAGCCAGACCGACCCGCTTCCGTTCGATCCGGCTGCCATTACGGCCAACACCGACTGGTTTCGCGAAATTACCCGTACGGGCATCCAGCATAACCACGCCCTGTCGGTCAGTGGCGGCACCGAGAAAACGACCTATCTCTTCAGCGCCAGCTACTTCAACGAGAAAGGGATTCTGCGCGGCAATGACTACAACCGGCTGGTGCTGCGCCTGAACAACGACTATACCTTGTCGCCAGCCTTGAAACTGGGGCATAACCTGAGCCTGGCCAACAGCAACTCGGTCCTGGCCGATGCGGGCAGCGCCCTGCTCGAAACCACCGACAACATCAGCACGACCTCGCCCGTTCGGGGCAGCGGCTCGGTATATTCGGCCTTCACGAACGCCTACCGGCAGGCCCCGCTGGTACCGGTTTACAATCCGGACGGGACCTACGGTTTCACAGCCCGGAACAACGTAGCCAACCCCATTGCGCAGCTCGACTACACCAACTTCGAAGCCAAGGGACTGCGGTTGCAGGGGTCGTTTTTCGCGAACCTGACCATTGCCAAGCACATCACCGTTATTTCCAACTTCGGTATCGAGTCCAACGTGCTGCGGTCGTACAATTACTCGCCCGTGTACCGGGTGTCGGCTAACCAGCAGAATGCGGTCAGTACCCTAACGGTGGGACGGTCGAACAACGCGCGCTGGCTCTGGACCAACACGGCCGAATACGCCAATACCTTTGCCGAACGCCATACGGTGAAAGTCTTGGCCGGTTTCGTGAACGAACGGTTCCAGGGCGATGTGCTGCGGAGCGCCCGGCAGGATGTGCCGCCCCAGTCGAATTACTTCTACCTGAACACGGGCAATGCCTCAACGGCTACCAACGAACAGACCGGAACCCTCGAAACCCGCCAGTCGTACATTGGCCGGGTCAACTATAACTTCGCCGACCGGTACCTGCTGACTGCTACGGCCCGCTATGACGGATCAAGCAAATTCCCGACCAGCAACCGCTGGGGTTTCTTCCCCTCTATCGGCGCGGGCTGGGTAATCAGTGAGGAGTCGTTCATGCGGGGAAAAACGCCGTTCGATGTGTTGAAAGCCCGCGTCAGCTGGGGGCAGACGGGTAACGACCGCATTCCGGCCAGTGCGTTCCAGTACACCATTGCCAGCGGACTCGACTACGCGTTCGGACCCGACCAGAGTTCGCAACAGGGCCGAACCATCACGAACCTGATCGACCCTAACCTCCGGTGGGAAATCACGACCGGTACCGACGTCGGGCTGGAGTTTGCGCTGGCCAAGAACCGGCTAAGTGGCGAGGTGGCCTACTACCAGAAACGCACCCGGGATGCCCTCTTTCTGCGGCCCATCGACGCTATTTTCGGTGACCTGGATGGGTCGTACCTGACCAATGCGGCCACGGTGCTGAACAAAGGGGTAGAGTTCGGTCTGAACTGGCGCAACTCGGTAAATACCAGTTTCCAGTATAACATCGGGGCCAACGTGACCATGAACCGCAACCGGCTCGAAGACGTGCAGGGTGGTCTGCCCATCAACGACGGCGGCATCGGTAACGGCCAGTTCACGACCCGCACCGCCGTGGGGCAACCCGTAGGTTCATTCTGGGTATGGCAAACGGATGGTATTTTTCAGACGCAGGAGCAGGTCAACAACACGTCAGCTAAGATAGAAGGCACCAAACCCGGCGATTTCCGGTACGTAGATCAGAACGGAGACGGCACTATCGATGATGAAGACCGCGTCTTCGTTGGCTCGTACCAACCCAGGCTCTACTTCGGCGTCAACGGCGGGTTTACCTACCGCAGCATCGACTTCTCGACGGACTGGTACGCCAACTTCGGTAACCAGGTCTACAACGGTAAGAAAGCCCAGCGGTTCGGTAATGAAAACATTGAAGCCTCGCGGGCTGATCGGTGGACACCCACCAACCCCAGCAATACCGAACCCCGCGCCAGCAATGCCGTACCGATCTCGTCGACCTACTACGTTGAGTCCGGCTCGTTTTTCCGGATCAACAATATAACGCTGGGGTACACGCTGCCCAAAACGCTGGTATCGAAGGCAAAACTTAACCGCGCCCGGCTGTACGTGACGGCGCAGAACGCACTGACCATCAAGTCGTTTTCGGGTTATTCGCCCGAGCTGCCCGGCGGACCGCTCAACTCGGGTATTGAGCTGAATGCATATCCCGTTACATCAGCTTATCTGGTAGGTATCAATCTCGGATTTTAAGTTAAGCACTCAACAGACATGAAACGGATTCATAAATCAATGGCTATAGCCCTGGTAGGCGGGCTTTCACTGGTAACCTCGTGCCAGAATTTTCTGGACGTACCACCGCAGGGGCAGCAAACCCCAACCGACTTCTTCTCGAGTAACCCCGACGCGGCAACCACGCTCGTGAACGCCGTTTACGCCAAGATGCTCGACTGGAATTTTCACTCGTTCTCCTGGAACGGGATAACAAGTATGACCTCCGACGATGCGGAGAAAGGTAGCTCGCCGGGCGATACGGGTACGGACAAAGACCAGCTCGACAACCTGACCTTTACGCCGTCGAGCCTGTCGTTCAACGAAGTATGGGTCGGGCAGTACGAAGGCGTTGCCCGCGCCAATCAGGCGTTGACCAACCTGCCAAACCTGACGATTGGCGATACGCTCAAAAACCGGCTCGTTGGCGAGGCTAGTTTTCTGCGGGCTTATTTTTACTTCAATCTGGTCCGCTGTTTCGGGGGCGTGCCGCTGATCACTACGGTGGCCGACCCGACCAACCCAACCGATATTGAGCAGGGGCGGGTCAGAGCCACGCGTGAACAGGTCTACGCGCTGATTGAACGTGATCTGCAAACAGCCGTCACGAATCTGCCCGAAAAAACGCAGTATGGCACTGCCGATCTGGGCCGGGCCAGCAAAGGTGCCGCCAAAGCGCTGCTGGCCAAAGTGTCGATGTACCAGAAAAAATGGAATGTGGTGCAGCAGCTGACCGACGAGATCATCGCGTCGGGCCAGTATTCGCTGTTGCCGAACTACGGTGAGATCTGGCGCGAGTCGTCGGAGAACGGCCCGGAGTCGGTTTTCGAGATTCAGGGTAAAGGAACGACGCCCAACCGGGGGGTGCAGGGGTATTTTGAAAGCCAGGGCGCCCGGGGCGACGGTGGCTGGGGTTGGGGTTTCAACGTGCCGACCGAAGACCTGGAAAAAGCGTATGGCGTAGGCGATACCCGCAAAGACGGTACGATCATCCGGCGCGGCACTACACTCTGGGACGGGCAGGTGGTAAGCGCCAATGCCGAAAATCCCCGGTACAATTTCAAGGCGTACATCAGCCGCACCCGCGAGTCCTATAACGGCGACAACTGGGAAACCAACAAGAATATTCGGGTATTGCGTTATGCCGAAGTGCTGCTCATGAATGCCGAAGCGGCCAACGAACTCGGGCAGTCGGCCAAGGCGCTGACATCGCTCAACCTGGTTCGGGCGCGGGCGCGGGGTGGTGCTACGGGGGTTGTGCCCAACGTAACCACCACGGCGCAGGCCGCCCTGCGGACGGCCATCTGGAACGAACGGCGTCTGGAGCTGGCCTTCGAGCATGATCGCTGGTTCGACCTGGTGCGTCAGGGACGGGCTGCCGAGGTGCTGCGGGCCCAGGGCAAGAATTTTGTGGTGGGTAAGCACGAACTGTTCCCCATTCCGCAGAACCAGATTCAGCTGAGCGGGGGCGCGCTAACCCAGAACCCCGGCTACTAACCAGACCGAAATCGTTTTACTGGCCCGTGAGGATCGATACTCCGACCTCACGGGCTTTTTTACCCGCTCCGAAACGAGCCTGGTCAATTGGACGAAACCCTATGAAACATATTCTTACGATTCTCACGCTGTGCGGATCGCTTTCCATCGTTTGTTGCCAGCCCCGGACGCAGGCCGTTGCGCCCGTTCCTAAACCGGCGGGGCTGACCGCGTCGGACCAGTCGTTTCTCGACAGTCTTCAGCGCGACACGTTCCGGTATTTCTGGGAAACTGCCAATCCCGAAAACGGCCTCGTGCCCGACCGGGCGCCAACCCCGTCGTTCAGCAGTGTGGCTGCCGTAGGTTTTGGGCTGACGTCGTATCTGGTCGGGGTAGAGCGGGGGTACGTCACCCGCCAGCAGGCCGCCGACCGTACCGTGCGCACGCTTCGGTTTTTTGCCAGCGCGCCCCAGTCAGAAAAAGCAACGGGTGTGGCGGGGTACAAAGGCTTTTTTTACCACTTTCTGGATATGAAAACCGGTGAGCGATTCCGGCAGGTCGAGCTGTCGACGATCGATACGGCCTTGCTGCTGGGCGGCATCCTGAGTGCTCAGTCCTACTTCGATCAGAACACGCCCGTCGAAACGGAAATCCGACAACTGGCCGAGCAGATCTACGCCCGGGTCGACTGGACCTGGATTCAGGGCAGGAATGGCCCGGCCTCTAAACCGTTCGTCTCGATGGGCTGGCACCCCGAAACGGGCTTTATTAAAAACGACTGGACGGGCTATAACGAAGCCATGCTCCTGTACGTGCTCGCGCTGGGGTCGCCTACGCACCCGGTCGGAACCGACGCCTGGGCCGCCTGGACAAAATCGTACCCGTGGGCTACGTTCTATGACCAGCCGCATGTCAATTTCGACCCGCTGTTTGGCCACCAGTACTCGCACGTCTGGATCGACTTTCGGGGCATTCGCGACGAGTACATGCGCGGCAAAGGCATCGACTACGCCGAAAACTCGCGCCGGGCTACCTATGCTAACCGCGCTTACTGCCTGAACAACCCGGCCAACTGGCAGGATTACGGCCCAACGATCTGGGGACTGACGGCCTGCGACGGACCTAAAGATACCACGGTGGCGGGCCGAACATTCTTTTCGTATCGTGCCCGCGGAGCCGCATCGACGCAGATTGTAGACGACGGCACCATTGCGCCTACGGCCGCCGGTGGGTCGATGGCGTTTGCGCCCGAAATCTGCATACCGGCGTTGCGGACCATGAAAACGAAATACGGAGATAAGCTCTACGGCCCCTACGGCTTCCGCGATGCCTTCAACCCAACGTACCGTTACCCGTCGGCTTTTGCCAACGGCTCTACCCAAACGGGTTGGTTCGATGTCGACTACCTGGGTATCGACCAGGGGCCTATTCTGCTTATGGCCGAAAACCTGCGGACACAATTTGTCTGGAACCTGATGAAGAAAAATCCGCACATCCGGCGTGGGCTGGTGAAAGCCGGTTTTTCGGGGGGCTGGCTGAACTAGCCCGTCGGGTAGAGTGCGAGCAGGCATTACCTTTGCTGACCATATGAACGCTGGCAACCGTAACGCCTGTTCAGCTACCCGCCTATGCTCCCGTACTTTCCGTTTGGTCCGCAGTTTAACGACAAGATTGGCACCCGCCTGCTGACCGACGCCGATCCGCTGATCGACATCGATGACCACTATCTGGCCGAGGTGCTGTTAAAACGCCAGTTGCTGACCGGGCAGCCCGGCTATTATTACCAGTCGCAGCCAGGCCACGAGACGGCGCAGTGGGACATAGTGGCGCTGGTGCTGCAAGAGGCTGCCCGCCGGGCACCCGACGCCTTTACGCTCCAGCAGCAGGGCGACGAATGGCACTGGCAGAACCACCGGCTCAACGAAGCCTACACCTTTACCGTTGGTAAGGTCGATACGCTGCCGCAGGAGCCACTCGACTGGGTAGGTCGGCAGGTGGCCGAAGATCTGCTGGTATTATCGGGAGAAGGCGTTCGGCTCGTGGCGGGGCAGTTGTGCTTCGGCAACGGCTGGTGCCTGGACGATAAGCTGGGATTACCCTTCTGGGACATTCACGCGCCCATCAACCCCATTGTCGAGTCGATGATGCGGGCTGCGTTGGTCCTAATGGAGAGGATACCCCTCGGTCGACCCGTCTGGCGGCTCAACTGGAGCCTCAAACTCAGCGATCAGCTCGACATGACCAGCCGCCATACGCCCGCGCTCGATCGGCTGCTGGCCGAACGGCTCCCTCAACTGGCCCCCGATACCATAGCGCAGCAGCTTTTTGTCCGTATCGAGCGGCAAACCCTTACCCGACTTCAGCGATCCGGCGCGGTGCTGTTCGGCATCCACACCTACCAGAACCGACTCGATCGCGAGCTGGCCGAACGGCCTGGTGCAGCTCAGAACCTGGCGGCCGTACTGGAAACCGCTCCGCCCGCCCTGCTCGACTACAAAGGCATCAGTCCGTTTCTGGAACCCCTGCTGACGGGTCTGAAACAGGAAAAAACTTCATGAAGCCCCCTTTTAGATCTGTTTTTACAGCGATACATGAATAGCAGCCCGAATGCCAAAAGACCGTGTGCCGGGTGCGTTCAGGTGGGTTAACCGATGGACAGCCGCAACCCGCAGAAAGCGAAAAATATTGTCGATCCCATATCCGAGTTCTACATAAGGGGTAGGCCCGATTGATTTAGGTAGATATAGTTGAGGTAAGTACTCGGGACTAGATTCGAAGTACTTGGAGACTAACTCCTCATTATCCACCCGTAAACTTCCGTAGAGTAGTTTGCCCACTGCAAACGTCCTTAAACCCCACCGATTAAGTAACGGGATTCGGTTCGTTACTAACCCTTCAAACGAGTGATGAAAGGATAAGGACAGATACCGGTCGCTGGCAAATTCCGAGTAGTTCATCAGGTTGAACGCATTTTTGGCGTAAACAAAGGTCTCATTGCCCAGGTGTACGTTCAACAGGTTGATTGGCAATAGCGAAGGCGTATACAAACCTTCGATGGTATAGTCTGTTTTTCCAAACAGGCCAAAGCGCAGCATGTGCGAAAAATCGACTTTGACAATATGGTAGTTCCCCAATTGGGACCCAACAGACGCTAACAGTGTATCGCTAACATGACCGAATGTGTATTTCAAACCAATAACGGGAGCTGATTTGCCGGCCCGGGTTCTTATTCGGTTAGGGTTGCGGCTGGGTATCCGGTTGGGAATATACCGTAGGGCAAAGCTGGCTTCCGGCGCATTGAAGGGCGTGACAATCGAGAATCGCTCCTTACTAAATTCTTCTGGATAGAAATAATCGAGTGGATAAAACGCACGGTGGCGCAGAGTCAGTGTCGTCGTGATATTTTGAGAAAAGTCTTTCTGGAAAAACACTTGATAGTCTCGCTGATAAAATGCTCCGTTTGATCGGCCAAAGCGGGAGGCCAGCCGAAATAACGCATTATCACCGATATCCTCCTGGCGAATACCAATCTGATCGATATCAAGATTGGCTTTCAAGCCGAAACGGGTAAGGGGTGCCGTTGATGGGACGTAGGTGATTTCTAAATCTCGTTTCAGTATTTTATCGCGGGTTCCGTAGGCAAGATACCCGTTTATCTGCCATTTTTTGCTGAATCCGGGGCTGGTGCGCATACCGAGCCAGAAACGATTCTGCTCTATGTTATTCCGCGCGTAGCTAAAGAATGCAGATCCTAATTCAACAGCTTTCGTAAGGCGCACATAACCGCCGTTGACAAAAAAATTGACTGCTTTTGATAGCCGCCTGAACGACGGCACCTGACTAACTGTGTCGATCAGTGCAAGTGATAGCTGTTCATCTTTGGTCAGTTTTTCCTGCCGTTGCTGGGTCCAGAAGGCATCATCGGCTTCTTTACTATCGGCCCTGATTTCAACGGGGGCATCAAAAAAAGCCAGCTCTTTTGGCTTGTTGACAATTACATCTTTCAAGTTGATAGCCAGGCCGATAACAACGCCTGTCGATTTATCGAAAAGCTCAGATGCATCGATAACCAGTCGCGTCTTTTCGGGCATCCAGGTATCCTCTTTTTCGCCAAGCTGTTCATATTCCTGTTGAATCTGTATTTTATCAATGAAATTGATGTTTGCGGTTTTGTCGATATTGGCGTCAATCTGCACGAGTGCGTACGAGGTCGTGTCTATCCAGAGCGTACCTCTAAAGGCCAGGTCGCGGGTATTTTTCGGGTCGAAATCAATTCGGAAGCAGGTATGTAATCCGACCTGGGTTGTGTCCCGTAAAAAATATGTGTAAACTCCGGTTCCGCCTTTTGCCAGAGGGGACATAAATTCTTTACGAAAAAGGCCAATCCAGTTCTGGTAAAAATTAATCGTATTATAGCCCGAAGCGGTAAGTTGTGTTATAAAATCGTTATCAGCAATCCCAAGACCTTTTGAGTAACTTTTCTGAACAATTTCTTTCATCCGCATCGGATTTTTTTTGAAATAAATTGTCGAAATAGCTTCTGATAAATATATAGGGATAACCAGATTTGCATTCTTGTCGCGCAGAGATTCTATCTGAGCTAATTTTTGGTAAATGTCGCGGATAATTCTTTTCTGCTTGAATTTTTCGGATAAGTTCTGGACGGAAATGCTTATTCGGTTGTAAGCCTCACATTCGTAGGCATTTATTTCGGCAAAATTATTTTTACTCCTGTGCTCATCGACTTTACGCATAATTCGATAGGCAGGGTCCTGGCCACGAGTACGAACGATTACCTCTTTAAGTTGCTGTGCGCTGGCAGATAACTGAATATTAATCGTTTGTTGAGCTACAATGCTCACCGGTTTCCGGCTGGTGATATACCCAATGGACGAAGTAACCAGCGAGTCTGCCAGCGTCTGTACCGTCAGTTTGTAATTTCCATCAAAATCGGACTGGGTGCCTACTGATTTCCCCTTTAATGCAATCGATGCAAAAGGAATGCCTTCGCCTGTTTGCGCATCGGTTACTTTGCCTGTGATGGAGTAAATAGGCTGGGCAGAGATGTTATGAACAGTTAGCAAAAAAGCAAGTGGTAGCAGGCGGAAAAGCATTCGCTTTGCTACTGGTACAATGAACGCGAACATAGTGTTACGGTAGGTAAATATAAGCTAGGCAAGCAGTTCAGAAGCTTGCGAAGTAGTTGAAATAGACGTAATCTGTAAATGTATTTCGATAAATAAGCCTGGATAATTAAGTCGGTACTTTCAGAGAAATAATGGCCCTCATTCTTATGTATTAATCGAATAGGATTTATTGCATAGGCTCGTCAATTTATTCAAGAATGATCAGCACTTATTGCCTGTAGGTTTGTCTTTTCTAATTATTCACTAGACGAAACACGAGGTGAAAAGTTTCTCTATGTATTGGATTTATTTGAAGTGTTAATGATGTATTGTTGTACTATCAAACTAGTATTTTTTAGGCAGTCTAGAAAGGAGAGGGTGAATAGCTATGAGGCAAAAGGCGGGGCTGAACAGACCATAACCGTGTGTAGCGGGGAACTCTCAGGAGTTGTTCGACCAGGTCATGGACTGGTCCGGCGGAGAAAATGCAAAGGCAGGGAGATTATCCCTGCCATAGGAAAACCGACCGCATCGGCTACCGTTTGCTGTCGCTACTCAGCAGTTGCCAAACTGCCCCAACTCAGCAGAGAAAGAAGTCTTTTTGTATATAGGATCAAAGCTCCCAGATAACCCGCACGACCTTACCGTGAACGCCGATGGTCTGGAAAAATTCGAGCCAGTGTAGCTGCTGCGGGCCGAGGTGGTCGGTGGGTGATTTGACTTCCACGAATTCATAATGCCCGGCCTGGTTCCAGATCAGCAGGTCGGGAAAGCCGCGCGTATGTTCGCGAACATTCCGGGCCATTTCGAGCAGGATAAGCCGGAGCTGCTCCAGATCGAGGAGGTCGATAAGGCGCTGAACCAGCGTTAGCAGCTCATCCGACCAGTCGACGAGTACGTTGGTGATGCCGTACTTGGCGTTGAACATACGGCCCGTATGCCGTCGCCAGTCGTCGCGGGTAGTTAGTTCGGTCAGGCGCTTTTTGAGCAGCTCTTCGCGTTTCAGGTAAAAATCGGGCAGGTAAAAGTCCGACGGCGCGCGCTGCAGCGGGTGATGAATGGTCGATACGTTGGCGTCGTAGATGATATCCCAGAACACCAGCCCGAACAGTCCGCGCCAGGGGTAGTTTTCGGTAAAAGCCGCGTCGTAGCCCGACTCGAGGTAATAGTTCATCACGCCAGCCTCTACATGATGTCGATAGGCGGCTGGTATGTTCAGGCTTTCGGCATCGGACAGGAAGCGGGTGGTGGCCTTGCGGGGGCGCTTTTTCTCGCCGACGCTCAGGATTTTCTCGCGGAAGTCGTTCGCAAAATAGCGTTCTTCGGCATTGAGGGGCGCTACGGCAATCTCGTCGCAGAGGGCCAGGGCTTCGTCGACGGCGCCGTTGCGGAACAGCAGCCGGACACGTCGTTCCCGGGCCGGCACGCGGTCGCTCAGCTCATAAACAGCCAGGGCCTGCTCGGGTAGCTTTTGTCGTTCCAGGTAGCCACCCACCTTGCATACCAGTTTCTGATAGCCCGGAATGGCAATTTCGGTTAGCTCAGGCCGGGTTTCGTTCCAGTTCAGAAACCAGTTGTAAATATCTTCGGCGGGCGTTTCGCTGGTTTTCAGTTCGTAAAACTCCTCGTTCGTCAGCGAGATCATCAGCTTATCCTCCACCTCTTTACGGGTACGAAAGCGGGCCGTCATCTTGCTGTCGTCGTAGCGCTCGAAGTTGACCATGCCCAGATCGCGGACCACAAAATCAGTCATGCTGCCGCCCCGGTTGCCGAAGAACAAGTACTTGACCATCATCCCCTCGGCTTCGAAGTTCATCCGGATAACCGTTTCGTGGGTGGTCAGGCTGGTGACTATTTCGCCGAAATCGAGTTCATGTAATGCGTACCGAACTACACCCTCTTTCTTTTCCTTGTTGAGCGGGCGTACTTCTTCCGGCGAAAGCGGAAGCAGATCCAGGAGTTCGGGTTTGGTGAAAACACCGAGTGCGTCGTCGCCCATACCTTCGTGGTGTGGTGATAAACGTTCGATAAAGCCAGTTGTCAGGAGTTCGCCAATGGCCGCCGGTAGGTCGGTAATTTCGGCATACTGCAGTTTGTTGACACGAAAAAAGAGTCCTTTTCGGTTACTGAGTCGTACGTATACACACTGGGCGTCGAGGCCGAGGGCTTCGAACCGGCGGATAAAATCCCACTCGGCCTCGTTAAGCAAGCCCCCGTACAGCCGTTTGACAAAGTCCAGCACGTAGCGGAAATTGTCGAGGTAATACCGGGGGGTAAGAATAACTTTCTGTCGTCCGACCATGCCAGGGATTAGTGATTCGGTTTCCCGGTAGCTACTGTCGGGAGACCAGTTTTGGAGCCGCCCGACGGAGCCGTGCTGACCATATAGACAACAAAAAAAACGCTGGATATGTCCCCAACAGACAGCCTGAATGAGTTCGTAAAGCAAGGTATTCTATCGGCCCAGCAAGCGGCAACGATCGATCGGTTTGAACGCGAAAAACCCCTTTCGCTACACTGGGAGCTACGTTCGCTGCTCTACGGGGGAATCCTGCTGCTGAGTTCCGGGCTGGGGTTACTGGTATACGATAACTTCGATCAGATTGGTCATGGCGCGCTGTTGCTGGCTATGGCGGCTGGCTGCGGAGCCTGCTTCTTTTTCGCCTGGCGCCACCGGCCCGACTGGACGTTTGAGCTGGCCCGAAGCCGGTCATCGTTTGGCGATTATGCCTTACTGCTGGGTTGTCTTCTGTTTCTTACACTGGAAGGTTATGCCCAGTATGCCTACACCGTTTTCGGCACCCGATACGGGCTGGTCACCCTGTTGCCGGCGGTTCTGTTTTTGCCCCTGGCCTACCGGTTCGACCACCGGGGGGTATTGAGTATGGCGCTTACGGCCCTTATCTCGTGGGTAGGCGTCACCATACGGCCGCTCGAACTGTATGTCAAAACCAACTTCTTCGATCAGAAAACGGTGTATTCGGCCATCGTGCTGGCGCTGGTGCTGATCGGGGCCGCGCTGCTGCTGGAGCGTCGGCGCATCAAACCCCACTTCACGTACACCTACCTGACCATTGCGGGTAATCTGTTGCTGGTGGCGCTGCTGGGCGGGCTCTTCAATTTTGACTCCGTTCGCCCGCTGTTCGGCCTGGCCCTGATCGGAACCTGCGTCGCCTTCGACCAGTTTGCCCGGCGCAAACGGGCTGTCGACAGCGGGCTGGTATTATTTATTCTGATGAGTGCCATCTACGGCTACATCGGTATTACCTACCTGGTGTTTCATTACCTGGATTTTACAGCCGCCAGCAGTTATTACTGGTATTTTATCCTGACCGGTATTGGCTTTGTGGCGTACCTGCTCAGCCAGTTGCCTAATCGGAAACCGACGAATGAAAGCGTATAACGACGAATGGATTTATAACCGGGAGCTGGTCCGACAGGCCGAACGGTGGCACAAACGCGGCCTGCTGACCGACGCGCAGATCGGCACCGTACAGCAAAACTACCCGCTTGGATTCCGGCAAACGAACGGTATTCTGGAGGTAGGTCTGTTTCTGTTCACGACGCTGGCGATACTGGGTACGTTTTTACTGACAACAACGCTGGTGTCGGGTCTGCTCGATGAGCGCACCTCCTTCGGTACAGTGAGTGTAGTGTTCAGTCTGGGGTTGGGGGTGCTGGGGCAACAGCTGATCAACCGGCGGCTGCTCTACAGAAATGGCGTCGATAATGCCATAGCGGTGCTGGCAGCGGGCTTCCTCGTGCTGGGGCTGCTGATGTTTCTGCCCGAGAACCTTCGGCTTTCTACCTACTGCCTGGCCGCGTTGCCCATCCTGCTGCTGGGGCTCTGGTACTACGGCGATACCATTCTGGCCTTTCTGTCGCTGGCTACGTTCTACACCTTTGTGTTCAATGGCATGCTGGCGTTTAGCTGGGGCAAAGATGCACTACCGTTTGTCATGATGGCCGTATCGGGTGGATTATACGGGCTGTCGCGTAGTCGCTGGCTGGTTGGCGGCCCGGGCGACACTCTGACCAAAGCACAAACGTATTATGCCGATCCGATCAACCTGATGGAGTCGCTGTCGCTGGTGGTGCTGATCGCCAGCGGTAATTATTTTGTAGTGCGCGAACTGAACGGCCTGTTGCTGGAGTCTACGCCCGACCGGCCCCGTTTTGCCGAAGCGCCCGAGATTGGCCTACCGGCGCTGTTCTGGCTACTGACCTTTCTGATACCGGGCGCCTGCTTCGGCTATGGGCTGCGGACTCGCAACCGAATTTTGCTGTCGATGGGGGCGCTGGGGCTCGTTGCGGCCGTGGCTACGCTACACGAATATGCCGCGATCGTATCGCTCAATACCGCGCTGACGCTCGGCGGACTGGCGCTGATCGGAATTGCCGTAGGCTGTATTCGCTACCTGCAGAGCCGCCCGGCCGACCAAACCCGGGGCCGCTTCTCGGATACTCCCGACGACGACTCGCCCGCGGGTATTCTTGGCCATGCCGACACGATAGCGGCCATACAAGCGGCTACGCAGGCCCAGCCTGCTCAGCGGGAGAGCCTGCGGTTTGGCGAAGGTAACTTCGGCGGGGGTGGGAGCGAAGGTCGCTACTAATGCATGGATACAAGGTCAGCATGGCTGTAACACCTGCATAGGGTTGAGATCGGGCCGGGGCAAACAGAGGTGATCCCGACTGACTAACGGGTTGGGTTAGGCAGGAGACGTAGGCTTCATCGCGTCAATCAGCCGGGTTCTGCGGTGGGTCTGGCGAAAAAGTCCTAAGTTTGACCCCGTAAACTAACCAATGATTGCCCTCGCATGAAGACCGTAGACGCCTACAACTTTGCTGGCAAAAAAGCCCTTGTCCGGGTTGATTTTAACGTGCCGCTCGACAAAGAATTCAACATCACCGACGATACCCGCATCCGGGCAACGATCCCGACCGTGATGAAAATTGTCAATGATGGTGGGTCGGCCATACTGATGTCGCACCTGGGGCGGCCCAAAGGAGGCCCCGAAGAAAAATATTCACTCAAGCATATCATTCCGGCGCTAAACGAAGCATTTGGCCGGGAGGTGAAGTTCGCTGACGACTGCATTGGTCAGTCGGCCGCGGACCTGGCAGCCTCGCTGCAACCGGGCGAGATTCTGCTGCTCGAAAACCTGCGTTTTTACAAGGAAGAGGAAAAAGGCGATGTAGCCTTTGCCGAAAAGCTCGCAAAACTCGGCGATGTCTGGGTAAACGATGCCTTCGGTACCGCTCACCGCGCCCACGCCAGCACCGCCGTGATGGGGCAGTTCTTTACCGACCGGGTGGCTGGTTACGTGATGGAAGCCGAGCTGGTCAACGCCAAAAAAGTGCTGGGCGAAGCCGAACGGCCTTTCACGGCGATTATGGGTGGTGCCAAAATTTCGGACAAGATCCTGATCATCGAGAAACTGCTCGACACCGTCGACAACCTGATTATTGGCGGGGGGATGACCTATACCTTTACCAAAGCGCAGGGTGGTCAGATCGGTAAGTCGCTGCTCGAAGCTGATAAGCAGGAGCTGGCGCTGGAGCTGCTGAAGAAGGCAGAGCAGAAAGGCGTCAAGATTTACATGCCTGTCGATAACGTCTGCGCCGATGATTTCTCGAACGACGCCAACCGGCAGGTGGTGCGTACGGGGCAAATTCCGGATGGCTGGGAAGGCCTGGACATCGGACCCGAGACGGTGAAACTGTTCACGGAGGTCGTGCTGGCTTCGAAAACCATTCTCTGGAACGGACCTATGGGCGTATTCGAGTTCGAAAACTTCGCTACGGGTACAAACGCCATTGCCGAAGCGGTGGTAAAAGCTACCGAAGAAAACGGTGCTTTCTCGCTCATTGGCGGTGGTGATTCGGCTTCGGCCGTCAATCAGGCAGGCTACGGCGACCGGGTGAGCTACGTCTCTACCGGCGGTGGTGCCCTGCTCGAGTACATGGAAGGCAAAACCCTGCCAGGCGTAGCGGCACTCGACTAAACGCCACACAACCTATCCCACGTGGAGACGCGAGGGGTCTCGTCTCTACATGGGGTAGCAGCAACAAGCCCGAAAATAAACGCCTTACAGCCCGCTCAGGGCCGCTTTCGCTTTGTTGTCGACGCTGTTTTTGTACTCGTGTCGCTTGAAAGACAGGGCTTTTTCGAAGAACGACCGGGCGCGCGTCCGGTCGTTCTTTTGTTGGTAGATATAGCCCAGCTGAAGCGCCGAGGACGCTCCGAACGAAAGATTCTGCTGTCGGGCTGCCGGGCTATCGGCCAGGGTCAGCGCCCGGCTCAGATAGGGAGCCGCTGTGTCGGGCGCGTTCCGGCGCTGGTAGATGCGACCCAGCCGGTAGTTGTACTCGATCTGTTCGGCCAGCGCCGGAAAACGCGCTTCGGTGTAAGGCCGAAGGTACGCCAGCGCGCTATCCGTATAGCCGCCATCAGCCGCCAGCCGCGCCCGCATCAGTACTTTCTGCTGGGCAGAGGGGCTGCGTTTCAGGTATTGTTCAGCCAACTTCTGGGCGGCTTTGTCCGACTCGACGGCCTGCCGACCCACGCGGGTAACCTGTACGAGCAACGGCCGGGCACTGGCGTCGGGTTCGTTAGCCAGCCACTGGCAGAGAAACAGTTTGTAATAGGAGTCCTTCAGGAAATTACGCCCCCGGTAGGTAGACAGAAATCGCTGAAAATGGCGTGTAGCGGTACCGTACTGCCCTTTTTGCAGGTAGATGTCGCCCAGAATATTGTCCATAACGGGAATGGGCTGGTACGACGCAGCCGTAGGGCGAGCGTTCAGATACGTCAGCGCCTGCTCGCTATGACCGTTCTTCTGTTCTATCGTGGCTCCGAAGAAATGGAGCAGCAGATTATCCGGGTTAGCCCGAATCAGTTGCTGTAACGTCTGGCTGTCGGCTTCGGTGAAGCGGAGCACGTAAGCCCGTACCATCAGATCGATGAGCCGGGCCTCCAGACCAAAAACGGGATCGCGCTGCGCCCGGCTGATCTCCTGCTGCCCCTGCTGAATAGTACCCCGCAGGCCGAGCAGGCTGGCTACCCAGCTATAGCTTTCCGGTACGGAGCCGATCATGATGTGCAGGGTTCCCAGCGACTTATAGGTGGGCAAAAAATCCGGAAACCGTTTCTGGTTATCGGCCAGCAGTTTGTACGCGCGGATGACATCCCAGCTGGCGCTCATCTCTTTGCCAAACTTCAGCTTGATAAACGCCCAGTGGAGCCGCACTTCGGCCTGAAGCACCCGTTGCCAGGGCGACGTATCGTCCAGCGACTGCAGGCCGTCGAGCCGTTCGGCTTCGCGGTCGCTCCAGGTGGCAAACAGCTGATCATCGTCGGAGGTGACCAGCGTGAGCATGTCGGCGTAATCGTCGACGAAAATACGAATGCCGTTATGGGTTGGCTCGCGGGCCAGCAATTGCCGGGCGGGCTGGACGTTGGCTTTCTGCAGATCGGTATAGACGCGCTGCAGCCCGGGTGTCCAGACAAAGTCCTGCGCCTGCACGGGGGCCGCCAGCCAGACGAGTACCCAAAAAACAACGGATCGACACAGGGTTTCTGGTAAGAAAGCTGTGTCGATCCGTCGCATCAGAGTAGGCTGTACTTAGCGTCCGCGGCCTACTACAGCCGGCTCGGGAACGCCTTCTACATCGGCAAAAATCCGTCCGCAGTGTTCGCAAACGATGATCTTTTTCTTGTCTTTGATGTCGGCCTGGCGCTGGGGTGGTACTACGTTGAAGCAGCCGCCACAGGCTCCGCGTTTCACCATCACAACGGCTAGTCCGTTGAGGGCGTTACCGCGAATTTTGTTGTACGAGTTCAGCAGCCGCGGCTCAATGGTCGTTGCCTGCTGGTCGCGCTGCCGGATCAGTTCTTTCTCCTCTTCCTGACTTTCGGAGGTAATCTGATCGAGCTCCTGCTTTTTGGCTTTCAGGTCTTCTTTCCGTTCGTTCAGGGCTTCCTGGGTCGTCTTGATCTCCTCTTCTTTGCCCCGAACCCGAAACTGGGCTTCGCTGATCCGTTTATCGGCCAGCTCGATCTCGAGCGACTGCAGTTCGATTTCTTTCGAGATCGCATCAAACTCGCGGTTGTTGCGGACGTTCATCTGCTGATCCTTGTATTTGGTGATCAGCTTCTCGGCGTCTTTCTTGGCAACCCGGTTCCGCTCGATTTCCTCGTCCAGCGTTTTGATTTCGGCCTGGAACTTCCCGATCCGCGTCTCGAAACCGGCAATATCGTCTTCCAGATCGCGCACCTCTTCGGGCAAACCTCCCCGGATTTTTATGAGTTCGTCGAGTTGAGAGTCGAAGGATTGCAGTTTCAGAAGAGCGTCTAGTTTTTGCGCAATCGTCAGTTCCATTCGGAATGTATTTAGTGCTACGTGAAGTATTGTACCGGATTCGTGTCTATTCCGGATAAAATTACCGCAAAAATAGTGAATTTTTTTGCCAAAAGCCCGCCGATCAACTCTTTCGTACAGACTTCGCTTTCATAATGGCCAATGTCGCAGATGATTAGGCGACCTTCGGCGTCGAAGAACTCATGATACTTATAGTCGGCTGTAACAAAGGCATCGGCTCCGGCGCGCAGGGCATCGGCCAGTAAAAAGCTACCCGCTCCGCCACAAACGGCAATACGCTGTATGGGGCGGTCGGGGAGGGCGGTATGGCGGATGAGGGGCAACTGCATCGTTTCTTTCAGATACGTGAGCCAGTCCGCGCCCGTCATTGGCGCTGGGAGGTTGCCCACGGCGCCTGACCCGACGGTCTGATTGCTGTTGGTGAGGGCGTACAGATCGTAGGCCGGCACCTCATACGAATGCGCCTGCTTCATGGCTGCCACAATAGCGCCTTCCAGATGGGTCGGCAGCAGCACTTCAAGCCGCTGCTCCTGCACGGTTTCATCGCGATCTACTGCCCCTACAACCGGATTGGCTCCGCTTAGGGGTCTGAACGTTCCCGTTCCGCCCACCCGAAACGAACAGTGGTCATAGGCCCCAATGCGGCCCGCCCCGGCCTCATACACAGCCCGCAAGACCGCCGGCAGGTCGGCGTCGGGGGTGTAGACAACGAGTTTGCTCAACGTCTGCGCTTTGGGCGCCAGAATCTGCACCTGCTGCAGGCCCAGCTTTTCCGCGATTTTTGCGTTGACGCCCCCGGCCACATTGTCCAGGTTGGTATGGCTGGCGTAGATGGCCACCTCGTTTTTTATGGCTTTAATGACCGTTCGCTCTACGTAATTTTTTCCATTCAGTTTTTTCAGCCCCCGGAAAACGATAGGGTGGTGTGCCACAACCAGGTTACACCCCCTGGCTAAGGCTTCGTCGATAACGGCTTCGGTGGCGTCGAGGGTAACCAGCACGCCGGTGATGAGCGTGTTGGGGTCCCCTACAATCAGGCCGGCATTATCATAGGATTCCTGATAGGCCAGGGGGGCAATGGTTTCCAGATAAGCGGTAAGCTGGCGGATGGTTGTCATAAATAGAAAAAACGATTGGTCGAAAATTACACCCTTCGGCTGGTTTCCCCAAAATCGACTCGTTGCGACTAATGCCTAACGGCTTGCCTTCGCTCAGATTGTCAGTAACTTATCCGCTTGTCACTGCTAGACCAACCTTACCCAATCATGAAACTGTTACTTCTTTCCGCTCTTTTTTTGCCGTTGTTGTCTACCGTTATGGCTCAGACTGACCCACCTCCCAAACGATTGCTCGTGGTGTCGGGTGGTGGGGCGCGGGGGGCCTGGGGAGTTGGAATCGCTAATTTTCTGGATTCGACCGGAAAACGCTATGCCCACGTAGTTGGCACCAGTACCGGTAGTCTGATGGCTCCACTGATCCTGCTTCGTAAATACGATGTGCTTAACCGGGCCTATACGTCCGTGACGCAAAAAGATATTTTTACCGTTAACCCGTTCAATAAGCGAGGGGCCATTCGGCTGCTGAATGCCCTGTGCCGATTCAACAAACCCTCGTTGGGAACGACCGAAAACCTCCGGAATCTGATCCGTACGTTCGTTACGCCAGCCGATTATGCTCAGATCCGTACCAGTCCGCTGGGCCTTGACTTTACAGTGTCAGTGGTGAACCTCCGAACCCTCGAAGCGGCCTATAAGTCGGCCAGTCAGCATTCCGATTATGAAGAAATGGTAAACTGGACCTGGGCATCGGCCAACCAGCCCGTATTTATGTCGCCTTATATCACCAGAAATGAAGCAGGTGCTGACGATTTTTGGGTCGATGGTGGTGTTAGAAATCCAATTCCGATTCGGGAAGGCCTGCAACTGGCATTCGACAAGCGGTACGAAGCCGTCGACGTAATTATAAATAGCCTGCCCAGCGCCGACGAACCCGCAGCCAGCTGGCCCGATGGGAAAGCCACCGTCTTCAAGGCGCTCACCCGGACACTAGCTACCTACGGTAGTGGCACCCGCGAAATGAATATAGCCATTGGGCGGTTGCTGAACAGACTGAATCAACTCACCCTCCCGCAACTGGCTGAACAGGCTTCGCTGAGCAGCCAGCCAGTAGGGACTGAAGCTGCCGAACCAAGCCTGGTGCTGACGTTTTATTTTATGCCGCACGACCTGTACGCGCTGATTCCGAACGAGCTGATATTTGACCCGGCCACCATGACTACCCTGCTGGAGGCAGGCCGTCGCGGGCGATACGTTACCCAGGTACAGGAGGCCATAGCTACCCCCGGCTTACCCGTTGAAGGAACCTACTCCTTTCAGCTGTCAAGAACGACACTGGGGCGGTTGTTAAGGGAGCTAAATCCCTAATGCTGTCCGACTACCCGATTCGGTTGGTTTTCCATTTACTTCTCGACGCCATTGGCCTCTCATTAACTGCTTCGCTGCGTCTGGGGGTGTTTGTTTCCAGCAGCCAGGCCGCCAGCACAGCCGCCACGCTGGTTTCATTGGGGTCCGGGCTGGTAGTGGTCAGCATTTCCGGTTTGAAGTAGTTGGCAACAAAGCCGGTATCGAACTGACCCGACCGGAAGGCCTCATGCTCCATCACGAACCGGCCAAAGGGGAGTGTCGTCTGAACCCCCGAAATCTGGTATTCGTCAATAGCCCGGATCATTTTCTGGATGGCCTCGTCGCGGCTGTCGCCGTAGGTAACGAGCTTGGCGATCATCGGATCGTAATAAATCGGGATGGCCATCCCCTGCTCAAACCCATCGTCGACCCGCACACCATTTCCCTGGGGACGAACGTAGGTGTCGAGCGTGCCTACGTCGGGCAGAAAGTTATTGGCCGGGTCTTCGGCATAGACCCGTACTTCAATGGCGTGCCCTTTGATGTGCAGATCTTCCTGCCGGATGGTCAGGGGTTTCCCTTCGGCAATGTAGATCATCTGTTTTACCAGGTCGACGCCCGTAATCTGTTCGGTAACGGGGTGCTCGACCTGAAGGCGCGTGTTCATCTCCAGGAAATAGAAGTCGAGCTGATCATTGACGATGAACTCCACCGTACCGGCCCCGTAGTAGCCGCAGGCGCGGGCTACATCGACAGCCGCCCGGCCCATGGCGTCGCGGATGTCGGGTGTCAGGATCGCCGAGGGGGCTTCTTCAACGACTTTCTGATGGCGTCGCTGTACGGAGCATTCGCGTTCGAAGAGATGAATGATATTGCCGTGCTGATCTCCCAGGACCTGAATTTCGACGTGCCGGGGCGAGGTGACGTACTTCTCAATGAACACCGACCCGTCGCCGAAGGCCGATATGGCTTCGCTGACAGCGCGGTCCATCTGCTCGTCGAATTCGGCATCGCTTTCAACAACCCGCATGCCTTTGCCCCCGCCCCCGGCCGAGGCTTTGATCAATATTGGGTAACCAATCTGGGCCGAAATGGCCTTGGCTTCGGCCCGGTCGGTAATGGCGCTGGGCGTGCCGGGAACCATCGGGATATCGTACCCGGCCACGGCGGCTTTGGCGGCCAGTTTACTGCCCATAACCTCGATGCTTTCCGGTGAGGGGCCGATGAAAATCAGGCCGGCCTCCCGCACCTGTCGGGCAAAAGCCGCGTTTTCGGAGAGGAAGCCATAGCCGGGGTGAATAGCATCGACGTTGAGCCGCTTACAGACATCAATGATGGTGTCGGCTCGCAGGTACGATTCGGAAGAGGGGGCCGGCCCCACGCAAACGGCTTCGTCGGCGTAGCGGACATGAAGGGCGTTACGGTCCGCTTCTGAGTAGATCGCAACGGTTTGTATGCCCATTTCGCGGGCGGTACGCATGATCCGAAGGGCAATTTCGCCCCGGTTGGCGACCAGTAGTTTATGGATGGCTGGCATTACGTATGTTGATAAAGGAACCGCCCCAGGCGGCTTTTCCAGACGCAGATTTACGCAAAGATGGGCAAAGGGTGAACACGCTGCCAACAAATGCGTACCGACGGCGAACCGGATCGGTCAAAATCGAATTTATGAGGTGCAATTTTGTCCGAGAAAAAGTTAACCGTACTTTTGCACTTATGGCTTTAAAAACAAGGGTTTAACCCATAAAACGACAATAAAAAGTGGATTTATTCGAGAAACTGCGCACCAACCTAGGCCCAATCGGCTCGCCGGCACGGGAGTTCAATGGCCACCACTATTTTGCATTTCCTAAACTAGAAGGTGAGCTGGGCCCCCGGATGCGCTTTCGGGGAAAAGAGGTACTGAACTGGAGTTTGAATAACTACCTGGGGCTGGCCAACCACCCTGAAATTCGTAAAGCCGATGCCGACGCCACGGCGCAGTGGGGGCTGGCTTATCCGATGGGCGCCCGTATGATGTCCGGTAACTCAGACCTGCACGAGCAATTTGAAAAAGAACTGGCGGAGTTTGTTGGCAAAGAAGATGCTTTCCTGCTCAACTACGGGTATCAGGGCGTTATGTCGGCCATCGAAGCCGTGGTCGACCATCGGGACATCATTGTTTACGACGCCGAAAGTCATGCCTGCCTGATCGACGGTATCCGGCTCCACAAGGCGAAGATGGGTGACTATTATAAGTTCAACCATAACGACATGGCCAGTCTGGAGAAAAACCTCCAGCGAGCTACCCGGCGCGTAGCCGAAACGGGCGGCAGCATTCTGGTCGTTACCGAAGGCGTTTTTGGGATGTCGGGTAAGGTAGGGAGTCTGGACAAGATCGTAGCGCTGAAAGAAAAATACGAGTTCCGGTTGCTGGTCGACGATGCACACGGTTTCGGCACTATGGGCGAAACGGGTGCGGGCGTTGGCGAAATGCTCGGCTGCCAGGCTGGCATCGATCTGTATTTCTCGACGTTTGCCAAGTCGATGGCAGCGATCGGGGCGTTCATTGCCGCCGACCATGACATCATCATGTACCTCAAGTACAACATGCGGTCGCAGACGTACGCGAAAGCGCTGCCGATGCCTTACGTAGTTGGCGGCCTGAAGCGGCTGGAGATGGTACGGCGGTCGTCGGAGCTGCGCGATAAACTCTGGACCAACGTTCGCGCCCTGCAGGACGGACTGCGTGAGCGTGGTTTCGATATTGGCGATACACAGTCGCCGGTAACGCCGGTGTTCCTGCAGAACATTGAAGGGGGCGTGGCCGAAGTAGCTACCCTGACCATGGATCTGCGCGAGAATATGGGTGTGTTCTGTTCGATCGTTGTGTATCCGGTTGTACCCAAAGGAACGATCATGTTGCGTATCATTCCAACAGCGGCTCACACCCTGGACGATGTGAACTATACGCTGGATGCTTTCTCTAAAATGGGCGAAAAGCTCAAGAATGGCCTCTATCGTCAAAATTCAACGATTACGGCCCCAAAAACGGTCGAAATGTCAGCCGAAGCGGCATCTGAATAAGGTTTTTTGGAGAAAAGTTGCATTTTTCAACTAATTTTTTGGCTCACCTATTGCGCTGTATAGGAGAATCACTAAATTTCAGCCGAAAAACCGCGTTTTTAGCGGGATTTGGGCATTTTTCACACTTAAACCCATACGCATCGCTATGGCACGCTTCGATGAAGTAAAGAATCTGGTTATGTCGCTGGAAGGTGATTTCGAGAAGTTCTACGAAAAAAATAACCAGGCCGCCGGTACTCGTGTTCGTAAAGGAATGCAGGATCTGAAGACACTGGCGCAGACCATTCGCTCGGAAGTTCAGGACACCAAGAACAAAGCCGAGAAAGCGTAAATCACCCGGGCAGTCTGTCCTACTGATAGCGCATCCGGCCGTTTTGGCCAAACCAATCTATCCCCGCCCGGCTGCTAGCCCGGCGGGTTTTTTTTTCACCGGCTGGTGGGAATGCGTCGCCGTGGTTTGTGTCCTCACGGACCACAGTAGGGAGGGGTACCTGGAGGAAGTTCGTTGCTGACGCGCATGTGGTCCGTGGGGACACGGACCACGGTGGTGGGAGATAATGGGGACTGACTGCACAGACCCCGGTGGGTTCGGGCGGGGCAGGATGGGAGGCTGAGCCGGAAAGCCGGTCAGCGTGTTTGGCACCCGCGTTTATATTTTCTCGCGGTGCATGAGGGTGGCAATGCCCCGGGTGGTCACTTTTTTGGTTTGCACGTCACGAATTTCGCCCAGGATCTGCGCGGTATGTTTAGCCGGATCCATCGACTGAACAGTGAAGGTGGCTTCGTAATCGGTGTCGACGAACATGGGGCGCAGAAACTCGAGTGTCTGACCCAGGTAAACGGACCCGTAACCGGGAAACTCGGTGCCCAGCACTTTTGTAAATACACTGGCTCCCAGCATGCCATGAATAATAGGGCGCTTAAACGGCGTTGTCGCTGCAAAATCAGCGTCGAGGTGAAGAGGATTGTTATCGCCGGTAACCCGGGCAAAATCGGTAACGTCGGCCTGCGAAAACCGGAACGCGTAGCGGTGAACAGCGTCGAGGGTAAATTCCATATAACTATATATTGAACGTCAGGGCGTATATATCCCGAGGTTGATAGTGGGCAAAGTTCAGTGTTAGCGGTCGCAAATCATTATCTACCGTCCATTATTCATTGTGCAATACGTCCTACCTTCGCGTCTGTTATGCTGAATCAATTGTTTTCGCTGGGTGTATCGCCTGCCAAACGGGTGTTTGGTCTGGACGTGATGCGGGCGGCTGCTATCCTGATTGTGGTAGATGCCCACGCCACCGTTGCGCTGAAGGAGTATTATAATGGAGCGTTCTGGCATCATCTGCTGCCCGATGGAGTTGAACTGTTTTTTGTACTGAGTGGCTTTCTGATCGGTGGAATCCTGATTCGTTCGTACGAAAAGAAAAGTCATTTCGACGCAGGCCTGCTGCTTAATTTCTGGACACGCCGGTGGTTCCGGACGTTACCCAACTACTACCTGGTTTTGCTGGGTCTGATCGGGCTGTCGCTGGTTCGGGCCTATCGGGCTGGCGTACATCATTCGCTGCCTCAGCGCGATACGCTGATCCGCTATTTTTTCTTTCTGCAGAACTTCACCACCTACGTACCCGACTTTTTCACCGAAACCTGGAGTCTGGCTATCGAAGAGTGGTCGTACATAACCCTGCCCCTGATTCTGTGGCTGATGCAGACCCTGCTGCCAGCCTCCTGGCCCCGCCAGCGTATCGTACTGGCGGCCATCCTGACGGTTATTCTGGGTACTAACCTATGTCGGCTGGTGCTGTCTGCACAGGTACCGTTGCCGGCCGGTGAGCTCGGGTTTCGCGGTATTGTACTGACGCGGCTGGATGCTATCTCGTACGGCGTACTGGCGGCCTATGCCAAACACTATTTCCCGACCCGCTGGACCAATGAGCGGCTCCGGCAGCGGCTGTTCGTAATCGGCCTGGTGCTGACGGGTCTTACCGCCTTTACATCGTCTGTTTTTTTGATAGGCTATTACGGTGAGTGGGGCGTACAGCCTGCCTACGTCTTCTACAAACGGACCTTTTATTTTCCGGTCATCGGGCTGAGTATGGCGCTGCTGATGCCGTATATGGATGGCTGGCGGGCCGCGTCGGGGCTTTGGGCGCGGTTCGGGATTGCGCAGGCCATCACGCACATCAGTCTGATATCGTACTCCATGTATCTGCTGAACCTGACGCCCATTATGATCAGCTTCCTCGAACGAATCCCGACCACCTCGTTCGAAACGGCCTGGATGAAGGTATTTCTGTTCTGGGGGCTGGTCCTGTTCCTGTCGACGCTGCTGTTTAAATACTTCGAGCGCCCCGTCACCGAACTCCGCGAACGCCTGTCGGCTAAAGAACCGACCGAACTGGTGAAAGAGCGCAGGAACGAGCGAGTGAATGAGTAAAGGGCCAAACGCTAGCTCGAGTGGTCGCTGACGATCACCCAGCGCTTTTTGATCTTGCGCCAGAGCAGGGTAAAATGACCATCGAGGTTGCCCACGGTGGGGCGGGTCAGGTGCCAGCGGCCGATGACATAGGCCACGTTGGGCGATGGCATGTCCAGCTGCAGGATATCGAATTTTAGGGTCCCCATCGACTGCCGGTCCGGGTAGCGCTTCCGGTAATTGGCCAGGGTAGCCTGATACCCATAGGTGACCCCGGCTTTGCCGATAAACGTAAGTGAGTCGGAAGGCCAGTAGCCATTCATGAATTTTTCAACTCGTCCGGCGTTCCAGTCTTCTGTCTGACGTTTCAGGATGAGTAGAATGGCCCGCCGGTCAGCTGCCACCGTCTTGGCTGCCGATGTGTTGCGGGCCGACTGGCTGTAGGCCGGTGCGATTACCAGCAGGAGCAGGGCAAAAGCGATCAGTCGTTGCATGTGGAAATTGGTTTTCTGGTAAAACTACGGCAATAGTGCTAGGTTTGCACACGAACCTTTATGTTTATGAAAGCCATTCTGTGCGAACAATACGGCCCGCCCGAACAACTCGTTCTGACCGATGTGGCTCAGCCCAAAGCGGGCACTGGTCAGGTCGTTATTCAGGTCGAAGCCTGCGGGGTCAACTTCCCCGATACGCTCATCATCGAAGGAAAATACCAGATTAAGCCGCCGATGCCCTTTTCGCCGGGGGGTGAAGTGGCGGGTATCGTTACCGAAGTGGGTGAGGGGGTGAGCCACCTTCGGGCCGGTGACCGGGTGTTTTCGCTGACGGGATACGGCGGGTTTGCCGAGCAGGTTGCGGCCAATGCCGCCACGACGCTTCCCATGCTGCCGGATATGGATTTTGTAACGGCGGCTTCCACCATGTACACCTACGGGACATCGTACCACGCCCTGAAAGACCGCGCTTCGCTGCAACCGGGCGAGACCCTACTGGTTCTGGGGGCTGCCGGGGGGGTGGGGCTGGCAGCGGTTCAGCTGGGCGTGCTGATGGGCGCCCGCGTTCTTGCAGCCGCTTCGAGCGATGAAAAGCTGGAGGTATGCCGGCGCCTGGGTGCTGCCGAAACCATTAATTATACAACCGAAACGCTACGCGACCGCATCAAAGAGCTGACCGATGGGAAAGGCGTTGATGTTGTCTACGATCCCGTCGGCGACCGCTACGCCGAGCCCGCTATCCGGTCGCTGGCCTGGAAGGGCCGGTACCTGGTCGTAGGGTTTGCCGGTGGCGACATACCCAGTATTCCGCTTAACCTGGCTTTGCTCAAGGGGGCTTCCATTGTCGGTGTGTTCTGGGGGGCTTTCGCCCAGCGCGAACCCAAAACCAGCCTGCAGAATTTTCGCCAGATCCTCGACTGGATTTCAGCGGGCCAGCTAAACCAGCACATCTATAAAACCTATTCGCTTGACGACTCTCCCAAAGCCCTGCGCGACCTTCTCGAGCGCCGGGTTGTTGGCAAAGCGGTCGTCGTGATGCATTGATTTCTGCCGGTGTGAGTGTCGGGGGGGGTGGGAAAAATGGTTTCCCCGGCATGAATGCCGGGGCTAATCATGATCAGGATGGGCGAGAATCTGAATTGAGGGAGCAATATGAATAGGCCCGGCATTTATGCCGGGGACCGGATAATGAAAAATGGTTTCCCGGCATAAATGCCGGAGCTAATCATAGGCAGAATAGGCCGGAATCAGGATTGAGGGAGAGACATGAATAGGCCCGGCATTCATGCCGGGAAACACATGATTGAAAATTATTTCCCCGGTATAAATGCCGGGAAACCGGAGCAATTAGAAAATAGATAACCCATGCGATTGCAACATAAAGTAGCCATTATAACCGGCGCGGCCCGGGGTATCGGGCAGGGTGCTGCGGAGGTTTTTTGCCGGGAAGGCGCTACGGTGATCATCTGGGATCTGCTCGACGAGGGGGAGTCAACGGCGCAAACCCTGCGCGACCAGGGGTACCGATGCGACTTCATGAAGGTCAGCACCACCGACGTGCCCGCCATCGAAGCCGCTACCCGCGAGGTAGTTGACCGCTACGGGCAGATCGATATTCTGATCAACAACGCCGGGATCACGCGCGACAAAACCCTGCTGAAAATGTCGTTTGTCGAGTGGCAGCAGGTGATCGATGTGAACCTGACGGGCGTTTTCAACTGCACCAAAGTAGTGGCCCCTTACATGGTAGAGCGCAAGTACGGCCACATCATCTGTACCTCATCCATCAACGGCGTACATGGTGCATTTGGCCAAACCAACTACGCAGCCGCCAAAGCCGGTATCATTGGCATGGTTCGGTCGTGGGCCAAGGAACTCGGACCCAAAGGCATTACCGCCAATGCGGTAGCTCCCGGATTTATCCAGACCGCCATGACCGATGCGATGCCGGACGAAGTTCGCAATGCTGCCGTAGCTACCGTGCCGGTCCGGCGCATCGGTAAACCCGACGATATTGCGTATGCATACCTGTACCTGGCGTCTGACGAAGCGTCGTTTGTCAATGGGCATGTGCTGGCCGTAAATGGCGGACAGGCTATCTAACTTTTGTCAACGAGCCGTCTTCCGCCGACAGCAGCTATCGAGCCAAGTCATACGAGAACGCCCCGACTAACCCGTAACTGTCCGTAAACAGAAACCGTACTCCACCTGCTATGAACCGCGTCCGTAAGTTTTATAACGAGTACAAACCCTACATCTTCTCGGATGGTTGGTACTATGTGTTTATTGTTCTGTTCATCATCCTGCTCTTCGTTTTCTTTTCCTGATGGCCCAGCTGTCGGCCGTTCTGGCCATAATTAATCCGCTTTCGGGAACCTTGTCGATCGCGCAGAAGACCCGCCTGCGCGACACCTTCCTGCAACGGGCCGAGGGGATGGGGTTTGCTCCGGAGGCTATCTTTACCGACTATCCCGGTCATGCCACCGAGCTGGCAACAGCGGCCGTTACGCGGGGCGTCAGCCGGGTGCTGGCCGTTGGGGGCGACGGTACCATCAACGAAACGGCCCGGGCGCTGCGCCGGTCGGCCTCGGTACTGGGTATTGTGCCGATGGGGTCCGGAAACGGACTGGCGCGCCATCTCGGTTTGCCCCTGCATCCGCTAAAAGCCATTGATCGGGCCCTGGCAGGACGTCCGGTGGTTATCGACAGTGGCGAAATCAACGAACATGCGTTCTTCTGTACCGCCGGGCTGGGGTTCGAAGCCTACGTGGCCCATCAGTTTGCCCTACAGCCGGTACGAGGCTTACCAACCTACCTCCGTACCGCCTTCCGGTCGTTCTGGTCGTATCAGCCTGACCGGTACTGGATCGATGGCGAAGAGCGCCGACTGTTTTCGCTCAGTTTTGCCAATGCAGGGCAGTTTGGCAACAACGCCTGGGTGGCGCCAACGGCTAATATTGCCGACGGGAAGCTGGAACAGTGTGAAATCAGACCTTTTCCGGCTCAGACGGGTGCCCTGCTCACCTGGAGGCTGTTCAACAAGAGTCTAAACCTGTCGCCCTACTGGCAGGGCCGGTCCGTGACAAAAGCGTCGGTACGGGTTGACCTCCAGACGCATCGGGGGCCGCTGCTCATTCATGCCGACGGGGAGCCGATTACGATACCGGACGGGCAGGCCGAGGTGCGGGTGCTGCCGGGAAGTTTGCTGGTTTTGCTGTGAGGTTGCGCAATTCATTCGCGCAACTTAACGGAACAAGCCCGATATTTGCCCCGCCAAAACCATTCCGACGGCGGGCGTGTGTCCGGTGTTTCCTAGCTGATGTCCCAACAAAAAGTAGTTCTTGCCTTTAGCGGAGGTCTCGATACCTCCTTCTGTGTTAAGTATCTGTCCGAAGATCGGGGGATGGAAGTCCACTCGGTCCTGGTCGACACGGGCGGTTTCTCCGACGACGAACTTCGTGCCATCGAAGATCGGGCTTATTCACTCGGGGTAAAATCGCACGTGACGATCTCGAAAACGGATGATTACTACCAGCAGTGCCTCAAATTTCTGGTATACGGCAATGTGTTGAAAAACAACACGTACCCGCTCTGCGTCAGTGCTGAACGTATTTTTCAGGCCATTGCCGCGGCTGAATACGCCCGCGAGATCGGCGCTACCGCCATTGCGCATGGCAGCACCGGCGCCGGTAACGACCAGGTGCGGTTCGATATGGCGTTCCGGATTATAGCGCCCGAAGCCGAAATCATTACCCCCATTCGCGACCTGCGGCTCTCGCGCGAGGCCGAAATCGAGTATCTGAAAAACAAAGGCGTAGAGCAGGAGTGGCATAAAGCGGCCTATTCGATCAACAAAGGCCTGTGGGGCACGTCGGTAGGCGGTAAGGAAACGCTGACATCGAGCCAGTTCCTGCCCGAGTCGGCCTGGCCAACCCCCGTTACCAAAACCGAGCCCGAAACCATTACCCTGACGTTCGAACACGGCGAAATCAAAGGCATTTCCGGGGCTGCAACGGGCGATGAGTCGTTCGCGAATCCGGTCGACGCCATCCGGCGGTTAACCGAACTGGCTGGTCCGTTCGGCATCGGGCGCGACATTCACGTGGGCGATACGATCATCGGCATCAAAGGCCGGGTCGGTTTCGAGGCACCAGCACCGCTTATTCTGATCAAAGCGCATCATACGCTCGAAAAACACGTGCTGACCAAGTGGCAGCTGTACTGGAAAGATCAGCTCGCCAACTGGTACGGCACCATGCTGCACGAAGGTCAGTTCATGGACCCGGTTATGCGCAACACGGAAACCTTCCTGGCCGACACGCAGGGCCACGTGACGGGGAAAGTGCATGTGCTGCTGGCTCCGTACCGCTTCCAGGTGCTGGGCATCGAATCGGATTACGACCTGATGTCGGCCAAGTTTGGCTCCTACGGCGAGATGAACAACGCCTGGACCGGCGACGACGTGCGGGGCTTCTCTAAAGTGGCCTCGAACCAAGTGATGATTTATGAGAAAATCAGCAATCAGTAATCTATACCGTCCGGAACGATTCATGGCCCCGCTGTGTAGCTGCTTCAACCGCTCAACCAGGCGGTGAGCGCCTGCGCAGCGGGGCAGACTGTACCCAACCCGATCACTGGCCTTGTTCTAACCGGTCCAAATGACCGTTGTGGGCCGGTTGCTTCAACTCGTATTCCATTATGAACGATAAAATTCAGGTAGGTATCATCGGCGGAGCCGGCTATACCGGGGGCGAATTGCTCCGTTTGCTGATCAATCACCCTTTTGTCAACGTCTCGTTTGTGCAGAGCAACAGCCAGGCCGGTAAACCTGTCTGGACAATTCATACCGACCTGCTGGGCGATACCGATCTGGAGTTCAGCGCCCCCGCCGATGCCGACGACGAACTCGATCTGGATGTAATCTTCCTGTGCTCGGGCCATGGTGCATCGCATACGTTCATGGCTGAACATGATATCTCCGACGATGTGGCCGTAATCGATCTGAGCGCCGACTTCCGCGACGAACACGATGATTTCGTTTATGGCCTGCCCGAGCTGAACCGCGACCGGATTGCCGAGGCTACCCGGATTGCCAACCCTGGCTGTTTCGCCACCAGTATTCAGCTGGCCCTGTTGCCGCTGGCCAAGGCGGGCCTGCTACAGGGCGACGTACATGTCAGCGCCATTACGGGTAGTACCGGAGCCGGTCAGGCGCTGGTACCTACGACTGGCTTTACCTGGCGCAACAACAACGTGTCGATCTATAAGGCGTTTACCCACCAGCACCTGGCCGAGATTCGCCAGAGTCTGACCCAGCTCGACCCTGATTTTGGGAAGGCCATCAACTTCGTTCCCTACCGGGGCGATTATACCCGGGGTATCATGGCCAACGTTTACACGGCCTTTGCCGGCACGATCGACGAGGCTAAAGACCTCTACCAGCGTTATTACGAGGAACATCCGTTTACCCACCTGAGCCACACGCCGATCGATCTGAAGCAGGTTGTCAATACCAACAAATGCCTGCTGCATCTGGAAGTGCACGACGGGCAGTTGCTCATCACCAGCATCATCGACAACCTCACCAAAGGGGCGTCGGGCCAGGCCGTACAGAATATGAACCTGCTCTTCGGACTACCCGAAGAAACGGGCCTGCGGCTAAAAGCGGTCGCGTTCTAAGCCGGTCAGATAGCCTGCCCGGTCTGGGCGTCGAAAAAATGGGCTTTGTCCAGATTCCAGAACAGCCGGATCGGTTGCCCGAACGTGGTTGCGTACCCCGCCGGTAGCCGTGCAATCAGCTGACCGGTGTCGATCGGGCAGTAGACCAGCGTTTCGTTGCCCATGTTTTCGACGGCTTCTACCGCGAGGGCCTGCTCGTGAACAGACCGTGCGGCCGGTGGCTGCTCGCTGAGGTGTTCGGCCCGGATGCCAAACGTAATGGGTTTGCCGCGATGGGCCTGTAACCGGGCTTCGGGCTGGCTGTTACTGAGGTCGATCTGTACCTGACCCCCTTTGCTGGTGAAGTGCAGCGGCCCCGTTTCGCTGAGTCGACCGGGTACGAAGTTCATGGGGGGCGTACCGATGAACCCGGCCACAAACTGCGTAGCGGGCTGGTTGTAGAGGTTGATGGGCGTATCCTGCTGCACTACGTCGCCATCGCGCAGCACCACAATCCGGTCGCCGAGGGTCATGGCCTCGACCTGGTCGTGGGTAACGTAGATGATGGTGGCGTTCAGTTCGCGGTGGAGCTTCTGGAGTTCGATCCGTGTCTGTACGCGCAGTTTGGCGTCGAGGTTGCTCAGCGGTTCGTCGAACAGAAAAACTTTTGGGTTGCGGACAATAGCCCGGCCGATGGCCACCCGCTGCCGCTGTCCCCCCGACATATCCTTGGGTTTTCGATTCAGTAGCGCATCGATTTCCAGCAGCTGGGCTGCCCGGCTGACCCGCTGCCGGATGTCATCTTTGGGCAAACCGGCCAGCTTCAGCCCAAACGCCATGTTTTCATAGACGGTCATGTGGGGGTAGAGGGCGTAGTTCTGAAAGACCATGGCGATGTCACGGTCTTTGGGCGGTACGTCGTTCATGCGTTTGCCATCGATCAGCAGGTCGCCGTCGGTAATATCTTCCAGACCCGCAATCATACGGAGCAGCGTCGATTTGCCGCAGCCGGAGGGACCCACCAGTACCAGAAACTCGCGGTCCTGTACGGTAATGGTTGCATCCCGAATTACGCGCGGACCGTTTTCATAGGCCTTGGCCACGTGCACCAGTTTAACTTCTGCCATACTTAGCGGTATTTATTGGCCTGCGTAACGGCGTCGGGGTATTTCTCCAGCCGCTGGAAAGCCATCAGGGATTCGATCGTCGATTCGGCTCCCGAATTTTTGTTGATCTGCGTGTCTGAGCTGATGCCGTCATAGCCCAGGCCCGACGCGCTGTCGTACATGATGGCTTTGGCGGGGTTATTACCCAGAAACCACCCGGCCAGCTGTCCCGCCAGGGTGAGGTAGCGGGCATCGCGGGTCTGATCATAGAGTTCGAGGGTAGCCCAGACCATGGGCC
The DNA here is from genome assembly GCF_002006735.1 of Spirosoma sp. 209. Taxonomy (NCBI): domain Bacteria; kingdom Pseudomonadati; phylum Bacteroidota; class Cytophagia; order Cytophagales; family Cytophagaceae; genus Spirosoma; species Spirosoma sp. 209. The sequence continues at coordinate 38,414 of NZ_MVEC01000007.1, forward strand.
GGACGCCGTACGCAATCTGCGAAAAACGCGATTTTCGGCCAATAGCCAGCGCGGTCCCCTGTCCACTCACGGTAAACGATTCCAGAAACCCTTCGTTGAGTAAAAAAGGGTAAAAGGTGTCGACCTCGCGCCGGGCAACCGCAATCCAGTCGGGCCGGTTCAGGGCCTTACCCGCTCGCAGCAGGGCGTACGACTGATCGCTGCCGTAGGCGTGCCAGCTGTTGTCGAAACTCAGAATGGCGCCGTAGGGTGGCTGGCTGGCCGCACCAAACTGCATCTGAACAATACCATCGGCCAGGGTTTCGATCAGTTTCTGCACCTGGCCGTCCGGCGTTTGCTGCTGGTAGTTGAGCAGGCCGAGAATCATCACGGCCGCCTGATCCGAACCGGAGCCAAACGGGAGCCAGCCCGGTATTTTGAGCCCGCCCGGAAAGGTATAGGTCCGGGCTTTGCTGCCGAAATCGCGGATCATGTTGCCGACAAGCCGCTGGCTGGCGGTCTGGAGCCGGGTGGCCAGGGCCGGATCGGTCGTCTTGTAATACGGATATACTTCGGTCAGGCTCCAGAGGGCGCGCCACGACCACCAGTTGGGCTGGTTGATGCTGGTCACGCCAGTCCGGTTAATGGCCCCGTTGCCGAAGATGAAATTGTAAAAATAGCCGGCCCCGCTGCCGCCGTCGCTGGCCTGCATCTGCAAGACAAATTCGGTGAGTTTGCGCAGCTTGTCCTGCTTGCTGGTGCTGGTAGCCAGATCGGGTTCGTGGGCCAGGAACACCACCGTTCGGGCTATGTCGTCGATACAGGCGGCCCCTTCGTCGTCGTCGGCCACCCACTTGTAGTCTGGATACTCGCTGTAAATATTGATCAGACCCACATCGGCGCCGTTCAGCTTAACCACTTGATAGAGCTGGTCGAGGTGGGCCGTGTTGACCAGGCGGCCACTGTCGGGCGCGGGCTGGCTGGGTTGATTTTTATGGCACGAGACCGACAGCAGCGGAAACTGAAGCAGGAGCAGCCAGAGCAGTCGTTGATAGATTTTCATAACGCAGGAGCGGTTAGGAGGTCGTGAAGTAATTCCTGTTTCGACACGGTAATGATCCCGCAGGCCGAGTCCGACATGGCATAGGGAATAATGATCAGGTCGCCGTGGTCGAGCCAGCCGCAGGTGTAGACCACGTTGGGTACGTAGCCTTCCCGTTCCGACTCGAGCGGGTAGATAAGCGGTTCCGGCAGCCGGGCCCGTACCAGGGTCGGGTCGTTGAGATCGAGCAACACCGCCGAGATGACATAGCGACGGACTGGCCCGACGCCGTGGGTGAGCAGCAGCCAGCCCTGGTCGGTTTTAAGGGGCGAGCCGCAGTTGCCCAGCTGAACGACTTCCCAGGGGAAAACCGGCTCCAGCAGCGTTTGGACGTGGTTCCAGACGTATAGATCGTCGGAGAACATAATGTTTATGTATTCACCCCCCTGTCGGCTGATCATCGCATACTGCCCGTTTATCTTCTCCGGAAACAACGCCATGCCTTTGTCCTGAACGGCATCGCCGTACAGGGTTCGGACGCTGAACCGCACAAAGTCGGTTGTCTCCATCAGCTGGGTTTTGATGGTTTCGCCGTCGTAAGCCGTGTAGGAGCTGTAGTAGCGCTCAGCCCCGTCGTCGTCGCGGAATTTTACGAACCGGACGTCTTCCATGCCCTTGCTTTCGCCTTTGGCGTTGGGGAAGATGAGCCGCTCATGCAGCGGGGCGTCGGCATCGGTCACCACGTCGTAGTTCGTGTCCAGCATGGTCAGGATCGCTTTCCGGGTCGTCTGTACGGCCGGTTCGACGGGTGATGTTGCCGTCAGCTCGTTCAGTAGCCGGGTGGCCTGCTGCAGATCGAACTCGTCGGGTAACTGCTCCAGCAGGCCTTCGTCGGTATGGGGGAAGTAGGCGAGCCGATGCCGGACAAACGCGCGGGTGTAGGTTTTGCACCAGTCTTTTTCGGAACTGGTGGCGTATCGATCCGCTTCGTCGAGGTGGATCAGACCCGCCTGGTTGACGGTTCCGGTCCGGAACTCGATGGACGAGATATGCCCTTCGCCGGTGGCGCGTAAACTCATGATGAACCGAAGCGTGCCGGGCTCCAGACCCGACTGGTCGGGGTGGGGCACGATCGACGGGTTGAAGAGTGCTGCCGACTGGGTCGAGTATTCCATAGTCAGGCAGGCGCCGAGCAGTAGCCGGCGGTTGGCCGAAAAATCGGTGGGCGGTTGCGCCAGTGTTTCGACCGCCCGCTGGTAGTTTCGCTCGAAAGCCGCGTCGAGGTGGCGGTGGCGTTCGCCAAACTGCCGCCGGGCATCGGCCAGCATCGTGTCGACCTCGGCCTCAGAAAACCGGGCGATTCGTTCGCAGATGTGCAGCACGCGGTGGGGGCCGTGCAGGGTGAGGTAGCGGGCAATGACTCGCTCGGGGTTGGCCGAAAAACGGATGGCGGTACGGGTTACCTGGGTCATACGTTGAGGGAAATAAAACTTAATCTTTCAGGCCCGACGAGGCCATACTTCGGATAAAATGTTTCTGAAAAAACAGGTACACGATAAGGATAGGTAAAGCCAGCATAACCGCTGCCGCAATTTTTACCCCCAGCTGCGCGTCGGCACGACCCCCGACCGAGAAGAGCGTCACCATCTGCGGCATGGTCATCGTCGACTCGTCGCGGATAACGATCAGGGGCCAGAGCGCTTCGTTCCACAGGCCCATGAAGGTCAGAATTGTGATGGTCAGCACCGTCGGAACAATGTTGGGCAGCAGGATCTGGAAAATAATCCGCAGCTCGCTACAGCCGTCTATCCGGGCGGCATCGATCAGCGCCTGGGGCAGGCCGGCAAACGCCTGCCGGAAAAGCAGGACCGCCAGCGAGTTCATAACGAAAGGAACAATGAGCGCAAAATAGGTGTCGACCCAGCCTAGTTTCACCATCGTGATGTAGTTGGGAATGAGCGTAATCTGGAATGGCAGGGTCATCGTGAAAATGATCAGGTAGAAGATCAGGTCACGCCCCCTGAACCGCAACCGGGCCAGCGCATAGCCGACCATGGCTCCCAGCATCAGCACCAGCCCCGTTGTCACGAGCGCCACGAATAAACTGTTCAGGAAGGCCCGGCCCAGCGGTATGCGCTCAAAAACAGTCGTGTAATTGCTGATCGTCAGACCTACCGGTAGTAACGTCAGCGACCCGATCCCCTGCTCCGATGAAAGCGACGCGCTGATCATCCAGACAAACGGATAAATGAACGACAAAGCCGCCAGGAGAAGTAGCGCGTAGCGGAGTAGTTTCATGGGCTTTTTATTGAGCGAATGAGTGATTGGTGATTGAGTGGGTTAGTGATTGAGTGGGTTAGTGATTGTGTGGGTTAGTGATTGTGTGGATGGTGAATGATTCCGGGCGTCGCTCAATCACTCAACCGCTAACTCGCTCAATAAGAATCACTCAATGAAAAAGGTTAGTTTTCCTGTTCGACATATCGTTTCTGGATGGCTACGACGCCCAGGATCAGCAGGGCAAAGAAGAAGCCGAGCGTGGCCGAATAGCCCATGTGGTAGTACTGGAACGCCTGTTTATAGATATACATGACGGCCGACAGGGTGCTGTTCAGCGGGCCGCCCTCGGTCATGATGTAGGGTTCGATAAACAGCGAAAACCCACCGATGGTCGAGAGCACGACAACCATAAAAATGGTGGGGTTTATCATGGGTAGGGTGATGTAACGAAACTTCTGCCAGGCGGTAGCGCCTTCCATATCGGCGGCTTCGTAGTACTGAACCGGTACGGTTTGCAGGCCAACCAGGAACAGAATCACGTACAGCCCCACGTTTTTCCAGGTGGCCATCAGCGCAATGGCGTACATGGCGATACCGGGTTCTTCGAGCCAGGCCACGCGGGGCAGCGACAGCGCCGTCAGGCCCCGGTTCAGGATGCCCGCGTTGAAACCCAGCAGCTGTTGCCAGAGAATGGTCACGACCACGCCCGACACAATGACCGGCAGAAAAAACGCCCCCCGAAAGAAAGCCTGACCCCGTATTTTCTGGTTGAGAAACTCGGCCAGCGCCAGCGCGACCACGATCTGCAACGGAATATGCACCAGCAGGAAGCGAAGCGTGTTGTAGATGGCCTGCCAGAACAGCCGGTCACTGAACAGCCGCCGGTAATTGTCGAGCCCCACAAACGTCATGGGCGAAATGATATTCCAGCTGTGGAACGTCAGCACCACCGAGAACGCCACCGGAAACGCCACGAAGACCGCAAAGTACAGCAGGTAAGGCGAAACCAGCCAGTAAGGGATCTGTTTTTTCATAAGCTCTTTTTATTGAGTGAGTTAGTGATTGAGCGATTGAGTGGTTCACCTGTTAAGACCTTCACTAACTCAATCACTCATTCGCTCACTCATTCATTGGCCGGTTCGCTCCTTAGTAAGACATCAACGGCTTCGGCGGCATCGCGGATGGCGGCTTCGGGGGTTTTGCGGTCGTACACCACACAGGCTTCGTATTCCTGCGAGATGATGTCGAACACTTCGACGATGACTTCGCTGTTATCGACGCCCCGGATGTAGCGTGACTGCCGGGCAAAGGGAATCAGTTTCGGGTTCTTCTGCAAAAACGGCTGAAAGTACGGGTCAGTGTCCACGTTGAGCCGGTTCGGGAACTGGCCCGTCAGCTCCATCAGCCGCAGGTCGCCGGGTTTGTCGACGAGGGTTTTGATAAAGGCCCAGGCGGCTGTGGGGTCGGGGCAGGTATTGAAAATGACAATGTTTTTGGGGTCGCCGTAAGTATAGGCCGGGCCGGTATGGGTGTCGGGAACGGGCATTGGCCAGGTGTCGTACTGGAGGCTGGTGTCTTTGTATTTCTCCAGAAAACCCACCTGCCAGGGCCCCGTAAACGAAGTTGCGATGCGCTGGTCGAGGAAAGGGTCGCGCGTGGCCGACAGGCGTTCTTTCGAGAAATAGCCGTTGCGGTAAAGCTGTTGTAAAAACCGGAAGACGCCCACCGCGTGTCGGTTATTGAACGCAGCCCGGTTGTTTTTGATGAGTGGCGCACCGTTCGACGCGGCCAGGTAGAGCGGGTAGAAGTTGAAAAAGCGCTGGTACCAGATCACTTTCACCTCCGTATAACCCAGCCACTGGTCCGTATAGCCGTCCTGGTTTACGTCTTTTTTGAGCCGCTGGCCCGCGTTCAGGTAGCTCGAATAGGTATAGGGTGGGGGTTGTAAACCCGGCCCTTTGACCTGTCGTGTGTTGCAGAGGGTCATGATGGGGTTTACTTTCCAGGGAACCTGATAGATGTGGCCGTCGGAGGAGGTAATTTCCCGAATCACGGCCGTGTCGCAGCGGGCGCGCAGGAACGACATAAACCCGCTGATGGTGTCGAGCGGCACGAGGACGCCGGCTTTGGCGTACATCTCCACGCTGCCCTGCCACATGTTGGCGTAGATATCGGGCGTTGTTTTGCCCACTACCGAGGCCAGAATGATTTCTTCGCTCGACTGCCCCTCCGGAATGGGCTGGTAGCGCAGGGGTTTGTCGGGGCGGGTGCGTTGCCAGCGGTCCGTAAACTCCCGCGCAAAGGTAATTTCAGCGGCATTGTTGGAACACCAGAACAGCAGCGGTCGCGATGCCTGCTCCTGTTGGCATCCGCTGGCCAGCAGCCACAACGCACCAATCAACCATCCAGTTTTTTGCATACTCAAAGCTAAACAAAGCCCGGTAAGGACGGTGCTCCTTAAGTTGGTGCACCGCCCCTGCCGGACATAAACAGTACTATTGGCTCTTCTCGGCGTTGTAGAGCGAGGTAATCTGGGTACTGGTCAGCACGGCGTTGTAGATACGAACGTCGTCCATCGCCCCGGTATAATAGCCGCCCCACGGCCCGTTGAAGTTGTTGCCGTCGGCATCGTCTTTCTCGTTATTCTGGTACAGGCTCGTGGGCAGATCCTGACCGATGGTCATGTTGATCGTGCTTTTTACGGGGGCCAGATCGCCCGTTACGTCGGTCCAGCTTTTCACCAGCGTGCCATCGATGTAAAAATTCATCTCACCCGACTTGTAGGTGGTGGCAATGTGGTACCACTTGTTGCGGGCCAGCGTAACCGACTCGTTATCCTTGTCTTTGGCGCCGGTCGTGGTCTTCACCGTGAAGAATACCTTATTGGCCTCCTGCAGCTGGATTTTGTAGCCGTTCCAGCGGTTCAGCGCCAGCAGGTAGTTGCTGGCCCGGGTGGTATCGCGCTTGATCCACATGCTGATCGTAATCTCTTTCGAAGGGTTCAGTACCGAGTTGTACGGAATCTCGATGTTGCCGCCCTTGTCGAAGTAATACGCCTGGTTCGCGTTACCGAACCGATCGGCCGTCAGCACCGGCAGGCCCGCGCCCCACTGTGCACCACCCGTTTTCAGCGTACCGTTGAACCCTTTACCCGATGCGTCGTTGGCGTTGCCGTTAAACAGCATGTGCAGCACGAGTTTGTCGGGGGCGATTTCGGCTACCTGCTTGCTGCGGAAGGTCGTGATGGCCTGACCCAGGTTTACGTTGGCGTTGTTAACGGCCGTCTGCGTCGCGTTGTTGTCGTTACTTACCGTCGTAGCGGCATCGATGGCAGTCTTGAAAACGGCTTTCGAGCCTACTTCGTAGCGGCCGATGGCGGTGCCTTCTACTGCGTTGTTATGCAGGGTGTTGGCGCTGTCGAGCCGGGCCCGGAGCGCAGCTTTGTCGACCGGGGCTACATCCGGGCCGTCGTCTTTCTTACAGGCCTGAAACAGGGTAAACAGCAGGCAAAGCATCAGCAGACTGCGAAGCACAGGGGTACTGGTTGTTACGTTTTTCATACGTGTATTGGGATTTTATAGGATTACTGAAAAAAGGAAACTGGGTTAAAAACGAAGCTTTTTGTTGGTATCCCGCTCACTCTGCGGTATCGGGAAGTACCGGTCGGTGTCGTAGCTGAACGATGGTTTGTCGCGCAGGGCGGCCTGGGCGTAGTCTTTGCCGTAGCGGATCAGGTCGAAGTAGCGATGAAACTCGAAGCCCAGCTCGACCCGGCGTTCGCGCCGGATCAGGTCGCGCAGGCTGGACTGGCTCGTAGTCGTGATGTCGGGCAGCAGCCCCGTGGGTACGGCCGGGCTGGCAGCGCTCAGGCGCGTATCGTAGAGGTAGCTTTCGCGGGCGCGTTTCCGAACCCGGTTCAGCGGCACCAGCGCATCGGCCGACCGACCGGCTTCGTTCAGCGCTTCGGCCTGGATCAGCAGCACTTCGGCATAACGAATCGTCACGTAGTTGAGGTTGCCGTCGCCTTTGGTGCTTCTGGGAACTTCCGTTACCGGCTGCACGTGTTTTTTGTTGAGATAACCCGTGGGCGACCATTGCGGGTCATAGGCGGTGCCGTCGATCCAGGGCTGACCCGCGCGGGCTACGGTATAGTCGAGCCGGGGGTCAACCACGCCTGCGCTCGTTTTCTCGAAGGCGTCGACGAAGTTCTGGGTCGGCACGTTGAAGAAATAGCCGTTCTCGGTGTTGCGCGGGGCAAACCACTGGTTCAGCCGGTTGCCGGTAAACGGAACCTGCCCCGTCAGGTGCTGTACGGCGAAAACTGTTTCTGAACTGTTCTTATGCGCCTGGTCGAAGTTCTGGCTGTAGACTGGCAGCAACTCGTAGGTGCCGCTGCTGACAACCTGCCCGGCGGTTTCGGCCGCCTGCTGCCATTTGCCCTGAAACAGATACGCCTTGGCCAGCAGCGCCTGCGCGGCCCCTTTGGTAGCCCGACCTACGTCGGCGCCGGTATATACAGCGGGTAAGCTCCGAATGGCTTCCTGCAGATCGGGTTCGATAGCCGTCGTATACACCTGGGCCACCGGCGACTGTTCGATCTGAAGCTGGTCGGCATTTTTAGGCTCCAGCAGGACCGGCACCGGCCCGTAGATGTTGACCAGGTAGAAGTAATTCAGCGCCCGCAGAAATCGGGCTTCGCCCACAATCCGCGCCTTCAGCTCGGCCGCCATCTCGATGGTCGGTACCTGCTGAATAACCCGGTTGCAGCGGCTGATTCCTTCGTAGAGCACTCCCCACTGTGATTCGACCGGTCCGTTGTTGGGAAATACCGTGAAGTCATCGATCAGACCGATGTCGGCCTGGTCGCCGGGGTCGCCCCCCTTGGCCGCATCGTCAGAGGCTACGTCGCCAAAGACCCACAGTCGGTTATTGTCCGACGCAAACGTCAGCGTCTGGTAGGCGGCATTGAGGGCCTGCAGGGCCTGGGCCTGGGTTTTATAAAACGTTTCTTCCGAATAGGCCGCCCGCACCTCTTCGTTCAGGAAGTTGGAGCAGCTGCTGGCCGTAATCAGCAGGGCCGTGGCAACGAGTATCGTCTTCTTTTTCATAACGAATGGCGCTAAAAACTGACCGTTAATCCAGCCGTGTAGATGCGGGCGCTGGGGTAGGTGCCCCAGTCGATTCCCACGGCTACGTCGCCCCGGAACTGTTCATTGTTGAGGTTGTCGCTGCTCTGCTGTTCGGGATCCAGGCCGGGATACTTCGTCAGGGTGAACAGGTTCTGGCCGCTGAGGTAGACCCGCAGGCCCGTTGATCCGAACTTTTTGGCGAGCGTGGCGGGTAGGTTATAGCCGATCTGGACGTTCTTCAGGCGGGTATAGGCGCCATCTTCCAGAAAACGGGTGGAGGGCTGTTTGTTGTTGGCCGAACCGCTCCACGAGACGCGCGGCTGGCTGTTGCTGGTTCCCTCGCCCCGCCACCGACCGTCGACAACGCGTTTGGTGACGTTGAAGGCCCGGTAAAACCCTTCGATGTCGGTCGCCACCTGGTAATAAATTTTGTTGCCCGATACGCCCTGAAAAAAGGCCGACAGGTCGAAGTTTTTCCATTGCAGGTTGGCCGTCAGCCCGTAGGTCAGCGTCGGAATCGGGCTACCCACGTGCGACCGGTCGAGCTGGGTGATCAGCCCGTCGCCGTTGGTGTCCACGAACCGGACGTCGCCGGGGCGGATGGCGTTGCCCTGGAAAGCGCTGGTGAAAATCTGCCCTTCGTTCTGGAAAATACCGTCCTGCTGAAGCAGGTAAAAAGACCCGATCGGATGGCCCGGTTCGGTCAGGGTAGCGAAGACGCCATTGTCGATCCGGCCACCGGGAATGGGGCGCCCGTCGCTGAGCGAGAGAACTTTGTTGCGGATGAACGACGCATTGGCCGTAATATCATACGAGAAATCGCCTTTCTTGTCGCGGTAGATCAGGTCCAGTTCCAGCCCCCTGTTTTCTACCTTGCCGGCGTTCACGTAAGGTGCGGCTGCACTACCCCCCGAGCGCGGTACCGGTATCGGTACCAGGATGTCGGACGTCTGCTTCACGAAATAGTCGGCCGTGAGCTGAAGCTTGTTCTGAAGCACCCCGATTTCCAGGCCAATATCCGCCTGGGTCGACGATTCCCATTTCACGTTGGTATTTCCCCGGCTCACGACGGCATACCCGGCCACCGGCTGCGGACTGGCGCCCAGCACGTAGTTGTAGCCACTGCCGATGAGCGACGCGTACGGGTAGTTACCAATGTCCTGGTTACCCAGCTGGCCGATGCTGGCCCGTAGTTTCAGCTGGGAGATCGTTTGGGCGAGGGGTTGAAAAAAGGCTTCCCGATCGATGTTCCAGCCAACCGAGCCCGAGTAAAAATTGGCGTAGCGGTTGCTGGGCGAAAAGCGCGACGAGCCGTCGCGCCGAACGTTGACCGACGCCAGGTATTTGTCTTTGTAGGCGTAGTTGACCCGGCCGAAGAGCGAGAACAAAGCCCAGCGCGAATCCCCTTCGAACGACTGCCGGCCGGTGATGTCGGCGCCCTGCCCGAGGTAACGCAGGTTGGCGACCTGGTCGATGAAGTTACGGTCCGAGCCGCCAATGTCGCGGCTGACGCTGCGGATGGCTTCGGTACCGGCCAGGGCGTTGATCTGATGGTCGGTACCCAGGGTCAGGTTGTAGTTAAAGGTGTTGTTCCAGGTCACGGTGCTGGCCGGGCTGAACCGGTTGACCAGCGTGGAGGGGCTGTTGATGCGGTTGTTGGTACCCCAGTTTTCGTTGAAGGTTTTGCGGTTAACGATGTTGAGATCGAGTCCGCCGGCCGTCCGGAACCGCAGGTTTTTTAGTATCTGCCACTCCCCGAAAATGTCGCCGAAGACCCGGTACTGCTGTTCTTTGTTGTCCTGTTTCTCGGCCAGACCCACCGGGTTGTAGCCATCGCCGAAGAAAGCCGGGAACTGGGGCAGGTCGGCATAGTCGCCGTTCTGGTCATAGATCGGGGTGGCGGGCGTATGGAACAGGGCATACCGGACAATACTGCCCCCGTTGCCTCCGTAGCCATCGCCCGAGCTGCCGACAATAGACCGTTGCGAATAAGTAATGTTCAGGTTGGTGCCAATCTTTACTTTGCGGGCAATCTCGGTGTCGACGCTGGTGCGGAGGGCGTAGCGTTTGTAGCCCGAGTTCAGTATGATACCCTGCTGGTCGAAGTAATTGCCCGATATCAGGTAGTGAGAGCGTTCGGTGCCGCCACTGATCGACAGCTGGTAGTTCTGGATGGGGGCGGGGCGGAAGATCGCCTGCTGCCAGTCGGTATCGGGTACCTGGAGCGAGGCCGGAATCAGGGGCCGTTGCAGGCTGGGGTTGGTGATCGTGGCGTTGTCGTTGGTGGCCGCTTCGTTATAAATGCTGATGTACTCCTGAGCGTTGGCCATCGGAATCAGCCGGCCGTGCTGCTGAACGCCCGAATAGGCGTTGAGTGTAACCCTCGGGGCGCCGGTCTTGCCCCGTTTGGTCGTGACAACGATTACCCCGTTGGCGGCCCGCGCGCCGTAGATCGCAGCCGACGACGCATCTTTCAGCACCGACATGCTCTCGATATCAGCCGGATTCAGCACGCTGAACGCATCCTTGGTCGGCACACCATCAATGATGAAAAGCGGGCTGTTGTCGTTGATCGTGCCGACACCCCGAATCCGCACGGACACGCCTTCGCCCGGTGCGCCCGTAGCCTGGGTGACCCGCACGCCCGACGATTTTCCCTGCAGCGCCTGATCGATGCCCGCTACCGGCAGCCGGTCAATATCCTTGGCCGTTACCGTCGATACCGCTCCCGTCAGGTCCGACTTTTTCTGGGTGCCGTAGCCGACCACTACTACTTCCGACAGTGATTTGTTGTCTTCAACCAGCGTAACGGTCAGAGTACTGCGGCTGCCCACCGGAACCTCCTGGCCCAGATAACCCACCGACGAAAACTGAAGAACGGCCTGATCGTCGGCCACGGCAATCCGGAAGTTGCCCTGCGCATCGGTGCTGGTGCCGGTCCTTGTGCCTTTAACAACCAGATTGACCCCCGGTATGGGCTGATTATTGGCGTCGACGACCGTACCCGTAATGGTTCGGTCGACCGAAGCCGGGGCGTCGGGGGCTACCGAAGCCCGGAAGTCCGTGGCGGGTGCCAGCACGGCCTCACCCGCTTTCGGGCGCAGGATGATCAGTCGGCTGCCCGTTACGGCATAGTCGATCTGGAGCGGGTTGAGCAGGTCGTTCAGGACCTTTTCGAGCCGTTCGTTCCGGGCGTTCAGACTGGCCCGCCGGTCGGCCCGGATCAGCTCGTAGCTATAGGCAAACTGAACGTCGACAATCTTTTCGAGCCGCTCCAGAATGGTCTCGATCGGCTGGTTGGCCATCGACAGGCTAACCGTGCGCTTCAGCGGGTTCTGGCCGCGAACCGGCTCGGCCAGCAGGGTGCCTACAAGGCTGGTGAGTAAGAGAAAGGGCAGCAGGGTAAGTCGCATGAGCCAGCGGTGACGGGAGCGATGGAGTAGCGTTTTCTTCATGGATGGAGTTGAGTACGGGGTGAAAAGAAAGGATAAGGTCATCGACAACCCGCCGACTGAACAACGAGCTGGCCGTCCTGGAGGGCGTAGGTCGAGCCGGTACTGGCGGCAATGATGTCGAGCCGGGCCAGCAGCGACGGATCGTCGAGCCGGGCAGTGAGCGTACAACCCGACAGCGCTTCCCGGTCGTACTGAATAGCGATGCCATAGGCTTTGGCCAGCGCGTCGAGCACGATCGGCAGGGGCGTGCGCCGGAACGAAAAGGCCTGGGTGGTGGCCGGAAGCGTAGTGGCCGTTGCCCGGTTCACATCGCTCTTTACCAGGCGGGCATTGTTGGTCGAGAACGTAGCCTGCTGGTTGGGTAGCAGCACAACGGCGGCTGGCCGGGGCCGGTGGCGGGTGGACCGACTGGCGAAGTCCAGGTTCGTCGATACGGTTACCTTTCCGGTTTTGACCACTACGTTGACCGTGCCGCCCGTTTCGGGGGCGCTGATCAGAAAGCTGGTCCCGAGTACTTCGGTCGTTAGCTCGCGGGCAAACACCCGAAACGGCTTTTGGGGGTTGCGGACCACTTCGAAAAAGGCCTTGCCGGTCAGGTAAACGTCGCGCCGGGAACCGTCGAACCGGGTTGGATACCGAACGCGGGCGTGTTGCTGCAGAACGACCAGGCTCCCATCGGCCAGCTTCACCAGCCGGGGAGCCGCCTGCGTATTACTGACCTCGACCAGGGCTGCGGTCAGGGGTGTATTCTGTACGGTACGGCTGGCAACCGGGGGTGCCTGCTGCTGCCAGTACCTCCAGCCCAGCCCGCCGGCGGTCAGCAACAGTGCCACCGATGCAGCTACCCGCAGCGGCTGCCAGCCCGACCGGCTCCATAGCGGGCGAACGGGCGTCTGGCGCTGCGACGGAGCCGCCGACAGAAGCTGCCCCACGGCGTCGCTGATCTGCTGGTCGGTTACCGGGGGAAGCTCGCCCCGGGCCGTGAGCAGAAAGGTGCGCGCCAGGTCGGCACTTTCCTGCTGCTCGGGGTGCTGGGCCAGGTAACGCGGCCAGTACGCGGCTTCGTCGGGCGGGTTAACGAACACCCACCGGCGAAACGATTCGTTGTCAATGAAATCCTGCGGAGTCAAGGCCGTTGTCCGGTCTACTCAAGGGGCGTCGGTGCCGCTTGTAGCACGAGGAGTCGGCCGGGCAGAAAAAGTAATCGCCGGGTATGAAAATTTTATCAAAAAATAAAAATTAAAGCAGGAATGACAGCAGAAACAGGGCGTAGGAGAGGTCCTGCCAGTGGTCGCGGAGGTTGTGCAGGGCGTGCTGGAGGTAGTTGGCCACGACCTGCCGGCTGAGGCCCATGGTCGTAGCGATCTCTTCGTAGCTCAGGTTTTCGTAATAGCGGAGGTAAATGGCCTCGCGCTGCCGTTTGGGGAGCCGTTCGAGTGCTTGCCGGAGGCTCTCGTGCAGCGATTGTTCGTGCTCGGCCTGTACGTAAAGCGTTTCGGGATTGGCGAGCCAGTCGGTAGCCACCAGGTCGGAATCCACATCGGTACTGGTGCCGTTCTGTTTCACCTGGCGTAAGACGTTATTGCGCAGTGACACAAAGAGATAAGCCTTGACTGAATGCAGCGCCGGAATGGTCTGCTGCTTCTCCCACACGGTCAGAAACAGGTCCTGAATACAGTCCTGAATAAGGGCGTGATTGGTCGTTAGTTTGGTGCCGTAATGAAACAGGGCGCGGTAGTGCCGCTCCGCCAGTAAACCCAACGCTTGCTTATCTCCCGTTCGTAGCTTCTCCCACAGTGCATCATCCGATAAGGTACTGGGGGCCGATGAATCAGACATGTGTAGGTATCCTCTCTAGAAACAGACCCTAATATTACAATTAATTAAGGGGAAAGTTTAAGTATATATACTAAGCCGACATTTATTATGGTGTTTTTGCCAGTCAAAGGGCCTGCCTGTCTGGCTGGAGGCAGCAACAAAAATCCCCGACACGAGTGCGCCGGGGATTCTGAGCATTAACCTAACCTAACTTAGTTTCGTCGATGGGTGGTCGTTGCCACGGGCTGGGGCGCTGGGGCCTGCTGAGCAACGGCTGGCTTAGGCTTATAGATGGCTCCGGTAGCGAAATCGACCGGAATGCTGATGAGCGGGAACAGCAGAATATCGGCAACCAGCGCGCCCGCCCGTACCCGGCGCTGGGGTTCGCCCGGCATGGGTCTGCGTTTTTGCGATTCGGTGACGCGCCCGCCGAATACGGTAGCACAACTGGTTAGCGAGCTGCTCAGCGTAAGCGCCGTCAGCAGCAGGAGCAGGTAGTGTCTGGTTGATTTCATGCGATTGGGGGAAAAAGAGGACGATTCGGGTTATTTGGTAGCGGTAAGCGTAAACGGATTGTTGGCGGTGTCGCGGCCGTTGACCACGAATTGGTTGGCTTTGCCCTGAGCAAACGTCTGGCCGCTGTATTCGTAGGTAAAGGCGCTGCCATTTTCCCGAACGGTTACGTCGTTCAGCACGTCGTTCAGAAAGGGGTTGCCGTTCCGGAGCGATATGGCAAAGGCGATGCGTACGGTGGTTTCGGTCTGGCGGCTAATGGTTACCGTTCCGCGCAGGTTGGTTTCGTCGGCGGGAAGTGTCTGGCCGTTTGAACTCAGCTCGGAATACGTATAGGTGCCCGCTACGCGGTCAGACAGGTCGGTGGGTTGCGGAACGACATTGTCTTTTTTACAGGCGGTCACCAGTGTGGCGCTCAGCAACAGAGCCAGCCAGACCAGTCGGAAATGGAGTAGAGGTTTCATCGGTATTGTTGTGTTTTGGGTTGTCGCCGAAGCGATTATAAAAAGAGGATTGGGGCCGTCTGGCTCGTTGGTGGCCGGCCGGTGATACAAAGTTGGCAGGGAGCCGTGGCCCGGCGAAGTAGCGGATGGGCCAACCGACAGATGAGCGTCCTGAAGCGGTTGAAAGCGGGACTGAACTGATGAGGTGTAGTGACAGCAGGAACGTTACAGGGAGCGGGTAAACAAGGTCTGATGAGCAGACAGCCCTGTTCCGATGGACTCGTCTGTGCATTGTATGGTATCGGGTTTGGCGCTCGCCTGCTGTTGCAATCAATTGCAGTAATGTAGAATATGGGCGTTGCATACGATTCCCCATTTGCGCGCTGTTTGTATAAATTAGTAGTATGAATCAGTGTATGAATAGGACTATACGTTACTAATTAATAAAAAAATATAATTTATAGGTCGTATTGTTCTATCCGGTTTTTCCATATATACTTGTGCAATCGATTGCAAAATTTCCATTGCTCAACCTTTACCCATCAATTAACCCATGCACACTGTTTACCGACGGTGGCTGTACTTATGCAGTATGGCCCTGTTGCCCAGCTTATCGAAAGGGCAGCTACCAATAATTATCGAAGCAGAAACCGGTACCATCGGCACCACCGCGCCAACGGCTTTCCCGGCCGAGTGGTTCGTGGCCACAACGGGGGGCGTCTCCTACGTCCGGAATGCCGTCACGCTCAATACCGGCACCGCCAACGCCGGGTCGGGAACCCGGGCCAACAGCAACATCCCCGACCGGGCCGAACGGATCATTACCTACTCGATCAACGTTCCGGCGCCGGGCACCTACGACCTGTTTGCCCGCGTCAACGTGCGCGGAGGATCTGGTAATGACGCATTTTTCTACGGAAGCAGCTTCGGCACCAAGCCTATTGGAACGGATAACAGCAATACCGACCCGGCCAATGACTGGATCAACGCCAACAACCTGGGTAACACCGGCGGAGGAGGGGCCGCCGGCGTTGGTCATAACTGCAGCAGTCAGGTGGTCGACATCACCGATACGTACCTGCGGAGCGTGACGAACGGTAACTCGACCGGTACGCTGGTCAACTGGAAGTGGATCAAACTATCGGCCATCACCCTGACCAATCTGGGCCCGGGTGTTCCGGGTAACTACGAGAACGGGGTGTCGTTTACCGTGCCATCGGCGGGTACCTATACGTTCCAGATCGCCGGTCGGGATGCCGAACTCTGGATCGACAAGCTGGCCTTCTGCCTCAGTACCGATGGAGCTTCGCCAACCCCCAACCGCCTGTATTATACCGTCAGCAATCTCGACAGCGGAACCGCCGGGTCAACAACGCCACCCGCTCCGCCCTATACACCCCCCACCACGCAGCTACCGATCGCTACGGGGAAAAATAAATTTCTGGGGTCGGTCTATTCGGGTAGTCAGATCGCCAACTTCAACCGGTACTTCAACCAGGTAACCCCCGAAAACGACGGCAAATGGGGATCCGTAGAGGGTACGCGCGGCACCTTTAACTGGACCGCCCTCGACGCGGCCCGTAACCTGGCCAAAAGCAATGGCTTTCCATTTCGCATGCACGTGCTGGTGTGGGGACGGCAGCAGCCAACCTGGATGAAGACACTCTCCGATGCTGAACAGGTCGTCGAAATCAAAGAGTGGTTCCAGGCGGTGGCGAATCGTTATCCGGATCTCGAATTTCTGGAGGTCGTCAACGAAGCGCTGAACGATCCGCCGAATAACGAAGGTGCCAACGCATCGGATGCGGGCAGCGGCAACTACCTCAAAGCGCTCCGCTCGCTGAATGCCGAACTGAACACCACCCCCGGTACCTACGACTGGGTCGTGAACGCGTTCAAGCTGGCCCGGCAGTATTTCCCCTGCACCACTAAGCTGGTCATCAACGACTACGGTATCGAGAATAATACGGCGCTGGCCACGACCTATCTGGGCATTATCAACCAGCTGAAAGCCGACAACCTGCTCGATGTGGTGGGAATTCAGGCCCATTCGTTCTCGACTAAAAAATACAGCGCCAGCCAGAGCTTCGAGGATCATACGGCTTTTCTGCGGAGTAACCTGGACCTGCTGGCGTCGGCCGGCATCCCGATCCAGATCACCGAACTGGATATCGACGGCGACGTGGGTGCCACGGATGCCGAACGCGATGCGAACCAACTATCCGAGTACCAGCGCATTTTCGGGTTGTACTGGAACCACCCGGCCGTTACGGGTATAACGCTATGGGGGTATCTGAACGGCCACTGGCGGAGTGCGCAGCTGGCCTATCTGGTCGACCCCTGTACCAATACCGAACGGCCAGCCCTGCGCGATTACCTGAACAATACGCTCGGCAATACCCCCAACAGCGTGCGGGCATCGGGCAATCCTGACCTCGGTAACCGCTTCATACCGTCCATCTGTGGCGTACCGGCTTCGCTGACGGTGGCCTGTCTCTCCAGCGTTCCGGTGGCCAGTACAGCCACCATTACCGTAACGCCCACCAACTGCCCCGGACCGGTAGCGATTACCGTAGCCGATGTGGCCACAGCCGCTACGGCCGACTCGCCCTACCTGATTACCCGAACCTGGTCGACTACCGATGCCTGTGGTAACAGCCGCAGCGCGTCGCAGCGGATTACCGTAACCAACCCCGGCTCCGTGAGCCTGGAGGCCGCGACCACTACGCTGACCTGCACGCAGCCCGTTGTTAGCCTGTCGGCAGTAGGGGCGGGAACCCTGCTGTGGTCGACGGGCGAAACAACCTCCGCTATCTCGGTCAGTGCCGCCGGGCCGTATTCGGTTACGCTCACGGGCGCGGGCGGGTGCGAATCGACCGCGTCGGTGACGGTTTCGCAGAGCCTGACGATTCCCGAAGCGCCCAACGCCAGAAGCCTGACGGTAACGCTGGGGGCAACGAACGTGAACCTGACGGTAACCAACTGCGCCGGTACGGTCAGCTGGAACGGGGTCGACGGAACGGCGTCGCTGCCGGTTTCGGCTACGGCCGTCGGTACCGTCAGCTATACCGCCATTTGTAAAGTTGGCAGCTGTGCCAGTGCCCCCACCCAGGTAAGCCTGACGGTGGTGCTGCCCGCCCCGACCCTGAGCGTCTCGCACCGCGACGACGACCGGGGCCGTACCGACAACAACATCATCCGACCTTACCTGCAACTCAATAACGAAAGCAGCAGCCCGATTCCCTACAGCGAGATTACGATTCGCTACTGGCTGACGGTTGAGGATTTTGCGCCCATGACGAACCTGTTTGTGGACTGGGCCCAGCTGGGTACGAACCGGGTGAAGATGACGTATGTACCACTGACGCAGCCGCGCGCGGGTGCCCTGGGGTATGTTGAGTACAGCTTCGATGCATCGGCCGGTCAGCTGCCCGCCAACGGGAATTCCGGTGAGATCCAGAGCCGGATTGGTAAACAGAACTGGACCAACCTCAACGAACTGGATGACTACTCGTTTGCCAACCGCACGGCCTACACCAAAACCGATCGTATTACGGTATACCGCAACGGGGTGCTGGCCGGAGGGGTTGAGCCGGCGGTGGTAGCGCCGGTACGCGCGCTGGCTGTTTATTCGGAGAACAAGAACGCCCGGCCCAATACCAACCAGATCAGAACCCATCTGAAACTGGCCAACGAAGGCAGCGTACCGGTCGATTACAGCCAGCTGACGCTCCGCTACTGGTTCAGTGCGGAAGGGAATCAGCCGCTGGTCTATACCGTCGATTATGCCGAACTGGGGAACAGCCGGGTACAGGGACGGTTCGTGAAAGAGAATCGGGCCGGTACGGATACGTATCTCGAACTACGTTTCGCGCCCGAGCTGGGTCAGCTGAACCCGCTCAGTTCGACCGGTATCATCCAGCAGCGGATCAACAAGTCAGACTGGTCGGACTTTAACGAAACCAACGACTACTCGTACCGGCTACCGGCTTCGCTGGCGGCCAACCCAACCATTACGGCCTATCTGAACGGGTCGCTGGTATACGGTCAGGAGCCGGGTGTCGCGGGGGCGCGGCTGGCGGCCGGTGAGATGCCGTCGGGCCTGCAGGTGTCGGTGCTGGGTAACCCAATCCAGGGCGATGTCGTTCAGGTGGCCGTGCGCGGGGTTGAAGGACAGCCGTTGCGGTTTGTGCTGACCGATACCGAAGGTCGGCTGGTGGCCGAGCGGTCGGTGGCCCAGTCGGAGGCAGTAGAGCGCCACCAGTTCTCCATTCGCCAGTCGTCGGCGGGAGTGCTGTTGCTGAACGTGAGCACCAACCAGCAAAGCCAGACCATCAAACTGCTGAAGCCCTGATTGGCGGGTATAGGTAACCAGCTGATCAATGCATAAAAAAGGCCTGCGACCTCGTGTTGCAGGCCTTTTTTATGGACAGATAAACCACATAGCCAGGCCGTCGAGCCGTCGTTTGGAGAAGGCTTCCCGATGCTGCCTATTTCCGGCTGAAGTCGAGCGTATGGTTGAGGTTGAGCCGGAAGCCGTTGTTAATTTCAAATACCGACTGGCCCGAAGCGGGATCCGGCTCGGCATGCTGAAGAATCTGGTTGAGATAATTCAGTTCCAGCTGAAATCCGTTTTTGAACTGATAGCCCAGTCCACCCGAAATCCGGTTCTGGTTGAACACATTCTCGCCCACGTTTTGGCCGAAACCGATGAACAGTTCGTCGAAGAAGTTCAGGTAAAACTCCTGATCGTCGATGGTGGGGCCGTGCAGCGCCAGATCGCCGGAGACCTGGTAGCGAGCCCGGTTCTGAAAAGTCCAGCTGGTAATGCGGCCGACGGGCCCCTCGGTCGACGCGGTTTCGGCCTGTTCGGCCAGCCAGCGCTGTTCAAGCCGAAACCGGTGGCTCAGCGTAAGTCGCCCGTAGCTGTCCTGAAGCTGAATATCCTGGTGAGTCCGGTGTTCGGGATAGGGGATGCCCAGGTCGGCCTGTGGGTAATCGCCGAAGGGAAAGGTCACAAAATACGTGTACCCCCCCGCCAGCGACACCCGGTCCGACAGGGCGTAGGTGGCGCCGAGCCGCGCCAGCGACTGCTGCCAGCTGCGGATCAGATCGATCCGGCGCCACTGATATTCGGCGTGGATTCCCCATTTTTTGGTCAGGTTGTAATCGCCATTATAAACGTACCAGCCAATGGCATTACGATCCAGCAATCGCTGACGCTGGGCAAAGCCGGGGGTTGCCAGCAGCAATAAAAGGCCAGTAAGGAGTAGGGGGTACCAACCGCGTACGGCTACTGCTTCTTTCTGGCGTATACGGCTGATCATGGATGGGGGAGTTACCATTGCTTACCTATATACATACGTACAGGGTAAACGGTTCAGGTACCTACGGCGCCGACACGCCCCGGACCGACAGCCAGAATGATAAAGACCGGCTCTGTTCGGGCCGGTCCTGTCAGGTGGGTAAGGGAACTGATTAAAACTTGGCGGTAACTCCCAGGCGCAGTGCTGACACACCATAGCCAACTTCGGCAAAACCACCCACTTTATCGCTGAACATATAGCGGCTTCCCAGGTGTACGCCCAGAAACAGACCGCTGTTGTACGGACTTACGTAATCGTTATAACCGTAGTTATCGCGGTAGCCGGCGTAGCGGAAGCCCAGCGTAGCGCCAACGTACGGGTCGAACTTGTCATTTTCTACGCTCAGCAGCTCACCCAGGTGGTACGAAGCCCGGGCACCAGCGTAGACGAAGGTGTAGTTCCACTTATAGCCCCCCGAGTTATAACCGTAGCGGAGGTAATCGACGGAGCCGCCGACCGATATGTTGTTTTTCATGTCAACTTCAAACGAAGCGCCCAGGGGTAAGCCGCCACCGTAATAAGCGGCCAGGCCGATGCCCAGGTTCAGGTATTTCTGACGGGCCAGCTGCGCCGAAGCGGCCGGCCGCGGAGCTACCGATGGGCTGGTCTTCGGGGCCGGTGCTGCATGAGCCTGGGCAGCAGGGGCGCTGGTCTGGGTAGCTACCGGTTTTTGGGCCGAGGCCACCGGCTGGGCGGTTGCGGTGCGTGGCGCTGTCGACGCAGGGCGGGTGGTGACGGTCGGTTTGGCAGGGCTGGCTTTGCGGGCCGGTTGCTGCGCCAGGGATGGTCCGGCGGTGCCAAGGGTCACGGCCATAAGGGCGAACAGGGCGATGCGGGTACAGGAGATAGTCATGAGTATTTGGTTGTTTGGCGGTTGAAAAGAGGTTTGTGAAAGCCGCTAGATCGGCGATGCTGGCACAAACCTACCGCCTGCCGGTAGCCCTTGTCGATGCTCGTATACACCAACTGTCATTTTGGGTAAGTCAACGGGTACTTTTCGCGGGTGAAGCGGGAAAGTGGGCTCAGCCGCGCGGGAAAAGCCTGTTTTTAGCCTTCTGGGCGGGGTCTGGTCAGTTGAGCGGAAGCTTGTGCGGGTTCATCCGCAACTTATGCCGGTTCATGCGGCTGGCGGTTCCGGTTAGGGTGGGCCCCGGTCAATCTTTGCATCGTCAGTTCGCCGATGGGCTGACTAACCAAAACCAAAAACAACTGGACTAATGAAAACGTCAACCTTCCTCTTTACCCTCAAAACCGCCCTGTTTGGTCTGTTGCTCCTGACCGCTTCCTGTAAAAAAGATACCGAAGAGGCCGTTACACCCGATGGCGGCAGCGGATCTACGCTGGCCTGCGCAGGAAAAAACCTGCGCCTGGCGGCTCTGAATTTCGACCCGGCTATCGACCTCGACGGGGATGGTAAGCTGGATAACGATCTGCTGAAGTTCATGGACGACTGCGCCCGCGACAACACCATCGTTTTCGAAAAGAACGGGAAGCTGTCGGGCAGCGAGGGCGCCAAGGTTTGCCCGAACACCGGCGACGACAGCCCAACCAGCTACGGCCCGAGTACCTGGACCTATAACCCACAAACCCGACTCCTGCGAATCGTTGCTAATGGCGATGCCACCGACGTGACCGAATGGAAAGTGCTCGACGTTTCGGGTAGCCAGCTGAAAGCAACCATCGCCACCGAATCTGGCGACGGTACTGAAATGAAAATGGTGATGACCTGGCAGGCCCAGTAAGCGATCCTGCTCTTTGCGTACCCCTGCGGCATCGGCGTCACAGCTTCCCGATCCGCAGGGGTTTTTCGTGTGCGCGGGATGGAGACTGCCTACGCGCTGGAGCGCATAACGGCTCGGGATCGAATGGCCCGGTGGGCGGCCTGAACGGGGCGGATTTGCTGGTTACAGTTCAGGCCATTTTTCGTCGGCTTCAACCAGTATTAGCGGCATCCCAGCGGGTATCGATTGCGCTTGGGGGTGGGCATCTGCCATCTTTGATTCATCAGACCGCCGAAACCGTTTCGGCGGCTGAAACATCCTCTAAACAACAACTACCGATGAACACTTTCTTTGCCCTTGCTCTCGCCTGCACACTCAGCACGGCCCCCAACACCGACGACAAAACCCTGTCCCGGGAAACGGCAACCTACGTCGTGACCAACAAGATGGCGATCTGGCTAACCGAAGCCGGCAAGCTCAAACTGTCGGTTGGTCAGCACGATGGCAGCGCGGTCATCAAACTCTTCGACCACAAAGGCACGCTGTATACCAATCGGGTGGGCCTTCGGAAAGGTATTCATCAGACGTTCGATCTGACGCAGATTACCGAAGGTACGTACCACATCGAGGTAACCATTGGCGACGAGGTTGTGGTCAAAACGATCCGCGTCGAGCGCCACCAGTCGCCCGTGTTTCGGTTGGGCTAGTTTAGCCGAACGCCGGGAGACGGGAACGGAGGGTCTGCTTATAGCGGCATTCTGTTCCCGTCTTTTTTTAGGGCGACGATACCGGCCCGTGGGCAGCCAGCAGATTCCCCAGCTGCCGGGCGGTACGCGTCAGATTCGTTTCGGTATGCAGGAAGGCGGCAGGCAGGTCGGTGGGTTCATGGCCGATGGCAAGCAGCGTATCGAAGTACTGACCAAGGGTTTCGCTGGGGTGCAGTGGAATCCGGCCGGCCAGCCCGATAACGGGCAGCCGACGTTGTTTGGCGCGGAATGCTACCCCGTAGGGCCCTTTGCCGTGCAGGGTCTGCTCGTCGATACTCCCTTCGCCGGTAATGACCAGATCCGTCTTTTCCAGAAAGCGGTCGAAGCCGGTGAACGTCAGAAAAAAATCGATACCGTTGACGAGGCTGGCGCGGAGAAAGGTGTGCAAGCCAGCAGCTACCCCCCCGGCCGCTCCGCCATGCCTGACCGCAGCCATGTCGACCCCCGTTTGCTGCCGGGCCACTTCGGCCAGGCGGGCCAGGCCTGCGTCGAGACGCTGCACATCAGCTGGCGTGGCGCCTTTCTGGGGGCCAAATACCGCGGCTGCCCCCGCCGGTCCGACCAGCGTATTGTCAACATCGCAAAGAATGGTCAGGTCGCTGGTCAGCAGCCTGGAGTCGAGCCCGGCCGTGTCGACGCGGGCGAGGGCCGTTAGCTGATCGGGCGTGGTCAGTTCCGCACCGGTGGCGTCGAGAAACCGGACGCCCAGCGCGCGCAGGATGCCGGTGCCGCCATCGACCGTGGCCGACCCGCCAACCGCCAGCACAAACCGGGTCGCGCCTTCATCGAGCGCATGTCGGATCAGTTCACCCGTGCCGAACGAAGTAGCCCGCAGCGGGTTCAACTCGTGGGGCGGCAGCAGGCGCAGCCCCGAGGCATCGGCCATCTCGATAATAGCCGTCTGGCCTTCGTCAACCAGCCCGAACGACGACGCAATGGGCCGCCCAAACGGATCGGCCACCGTGACCGGCACCCGCTTTCCCCGACGCTGGTCTACCATCAGCGACCCCGTTCCGTCGCCACCATCACCAATCGGAAAGCAGGTACAGATGCAGTCGAGACGGCTCTGCAACAGGCCGTTCTGGATAGCCAGGACCACTTCCGGTGCGTTCAGGCTGTGCTTGAAGGCGTTGGGCGCGATGAGAATATGCATAGGCTATAGGGGCCAGCGGCCTGTTCAGGAACGAACCTGGTTGACCGGATTCCCGGTTTGAAAAGCCGCCAGGTTGCTGACCGCAATCTCCATCAGTCGGGCGCGGGCTTCCTGGGTGGCCCAGGCGATGTGGGGCGTGATGAGGCAGTTTTTGGCGCTGAACAGCGGGTTGTCGGCCGCGGGTGGTTCGGTCGATAAGACGTCGATACCGGCCCCGGCAATGACGCCTTCGTTGAGGGCGTCGGCCAGGTCCTGTTCAACGATGACGGGCCCTCGGGAGGTGTTGAGCAGAAAGGCCGTAGACTTCATGCGGGCCAGGTTCTGGCGGTCGATCAGGCCTTTGGTTTCCGGAACGAGGGGGGTATGAATACTGACCACGTCGGCCTGCTCCAGCAAGTCCGGAATGTCTGCCCACCGGAAATTAGGGCGGTGCGACTGGTCTGTCCGGTGGCGTTTGGACCCGATGACGTTCATGCCGAAGGCGGTGGCTACGTCGGCCACTTTTTCGCCAATGCTCCCGAACCCAATGATACCCATCGTTTTGCCGGCCAGTTCGATCAGCGGATAGTCCCAGAACGAGAAATCGGCCGAGCGGGCCCACTTGCCGTCCCGGACCGAATCGCTGTGGCGCTGAACGTGCAGGGTTAGCTCGAGCAGCAGCGCAAAGGTCAGCTGCACCACCGACGCCGTTCCGTAGCCTGGTACGTTGGTCACAACGACCCCCTTTTCGGTGGCGGTCTTAACGTCGACGATATTATAGCCCGTGGCCAGCACGCCAATGTACCGGAGGGCGGGCAGTTGTTTCAGCACGGCTTCGCCCAGGGGCGTTTTGTTGGTCAGGAGAATGTCGGCATCCTGGGCTCGTTCCAGCACCTGATCCGCGGAGGTTCGGTCATATACCGTTACCTCGCCCAGTTTTTCGAGCCCTTCCCAGGACAAATCGCCCGGATTTAATGTATACCCATCGAGTACGACAATCTTCATAGTACGCGGTTGATTTCTCGTTGCTAGTTTTCCGTCGATGCGCTGACCGGGGCGGCAGGTTTGGCCGTCCGCAGAATAACCGATACCAGCCCGGCCAACAGGACCGCCAGGCCGACAAGATACGGGTAGCCATTCGATGGATTGGGTGGAGCCGGGGTATTTTTTACGTCGGTCAGCTCATAGGTCGGAATAATCCAGCTGATCAGATAAGCCTGCGCCAGGGTAATGAAGCAGATGAAGAGCAGCATGAAAAAGCTGTGCTTGACCGTAAACCGGAACAGCTGCGACTCATGACCAACCAGGTTACCGGCAGCCGCAGCCACGGCGATGGACTGCGGGGAGATCATCTTGCCAACGACCCCGCCCGATACGTTAGCTCCTACCGTCACGACCGGATCGACTCCGATCGATTCGGCCGTAGCGTATTGGAGTTTACTGAACAGCGCATTGGCCGAGGTGTCTGAGCCGGTGATAAACACGCCCAGCCAGCCCAGCACCGGCGCAAAGAACGGAAACAGAACGCCCGTGCTGGCCAGCACCCGCGCCAGCGTGAGGGTGATGCCCGAATCGTTCAGGATATACGCAAACCCCAGCACGGCCGCTACCGTCAGAATCGGGAATTTCAGCTGGCTGAGCGTGGCGCCAAAAATCGTTAGTCCCTGCCGGTAGGGTAAGCCAACCAGCGGCAGCGCAAGGAGAGCCGCCAGCAGAATAGCGGTACCGGCTGCCGACAGATAGTTAAGCTTGAATAGCTTGGGTAGCAGGGCTCCGCTTTCGCTTTGAATGGCATTATGAAGGCCCGGAAATTCGAACTGTACCTGACCAGTTGCGTTCAGCACCTCTTTGATCGGCTGAAGTCCCCAGGCAATGATGAGTACGGTCAGCACGATAAACGGCGACCACGCCCGAATGATCTGCCCGCCCGAATAGTGAACGGCTGTAGTCGGGGTGGGGGCCGGTTCGTTGTCGAAGCGCCAGATCGTCCTGGGCTTCCAGAACCGCAGAAACACCATCAGGCTCAGGATAGAACCCAGGCCCGCGATGACGTCGGGCAGGGCCGGCCCCAGAAAGTTGGACGATGCAAATTGCAGCAGCGCGAACGATAAGCCGGATACCAGCAGGGCCGGGGTAATTTCGCGGGCTTTCCGCAGCCCGGCAATGATGCTCACCAGATAAAACGGCAGGAGCGCCGACAGAATCGGGAGGGTGCGGCCCACCATCTGCGAAATGGGCAACTCCGGGATACCCGACACCTGCGACGCTACCGTGATGGGGATTCCGATAGACCCAAACGCAACGGGGGCCGTATTGGCAATCAGGCAGATACCCGACGCGTAGAGCGGGTTGAACCCCAGCCCCACCAGCATGGCCGCCGTAATGGCCACGGGAGCCCCGAATCCGGCGGTGCCTTCGAGAAACGAACCGAACGAAAACGCAATCAGCAGGGCCTGTAACCGACGGTCGGCGGTGATCGAAGCCATGACGTGTTTGATGATCTCGAACTGACCGCTGGCTACGGTGATGTTGAACAGAAAAACGGCCATGATCACCAGCCAGCAGATCGGAAACAGGCCGTACAATGCCCCGTGGGCTACCGACAGCAGCGCCAGCCCGGCTGGCATGCCATACAGGCCGATGGCCAGCAGCAGCGCCAGACCCGTGGCGATCAGGCTGGCCTGATACCCTTTCATCCGGCGAATGATCAAGGCCCAGAAAATAAACAGAATCGGGATGGCCGCGACCAGAACGGACAGGGTAATGTTGTTGAACGGATCGGTAACTTGTTTCCAGACCATGGGCAGGCGTTGGTTAAGCGGTAGATAAACTCCGTTGCGGGTTGTTGAGTCGAAGCAGATAGCACCGGCCCGGCTACACCAGGTCGAGGGCAACGATCTCGTGGTCGAGGATGCTGGGTACGGTGACGAGGATCTGGTCGTTTTGGCGGGTGAAAGCCGGTATCTGACCGCTCATAAGCAGTTTCACGCCTGTCACCGTAGTGCCTGCCGGAACCCGGACCGCTACCTGCGCGGCTACCGGAATCAGTTCGCGAAACGGGCCTTTCAGCATCATCGGATTGGTCAGGTTAACGAGGTGAACGGTCATCGATGTCCGTTGCCGCCATACGTTGATGTCGAGTACGCCCGGTCCGGTTACACTCACAATAGGCTCTTCGCCGAGCGCCCAGCGGATGACGTTGCCGAGCAGCTGACCATGATCGGTGTTGAGCAGCTGCCAGAACGATCGATCCAGGTCGCCGGGCAGGTAAGCCACCCGCGACCTGCCAATCTGGCGCAGGTACAGCTCGCGCGTATCGGTCTCGGCCACCCGTGGGTAAACGTCTTCCATCGGCAAATCCGGATAGGTCGGAATCAGGGTTACCGGACTGGGGAAGGGCATCGTTGGGGTGACCTTTACCCGGTGAATGGCATTGATAATCCGGGGTGTATCAGTCAGGCCCTTCAGGATGGCCTGGCTCTGGCGGTCGGCGGGGGTGTGGCGCAGGTGCAGGTAGCTGTTGCGCAGGGGGCCTTCTACCTGGCTGGCGTAAGACACGCCGAAGAGGCTCGCCAGTCCGAAGTCGGGCCGCTGCTGACCGTCTTCGGTATATAATGAGGTCTCGAAGGTGGCGATCAGGCTGCCGCCCGCGTCAACGAAAGCCCGCAGCTGCTGACACTGAGCATCGGACAGCGCTGCCGTGTTGGGCAGGATCAACAGCCTGAATCGGTCCAGATCGCGGGGCGTAAGCAGCTTGTCGTTGACCATGTCGAAGGGGACGCGGCTCTCGACCAGGGCCTGGTACATCCCGTCCAGGTGGTCACTGCTCTTCTGCTGCCAGGGTTTGCCGCCGTAGTTACGGTCGGTCTGCTCGGAATAAATCACCCCCACGCGCGCCATCGACGCCGTGTTTCGCAGGTAGGACTCGTTTTTATGGTAGCCTTCGTACAGGCGGGCTACGGCTTCCATCCAGCGTTTGTCGTAAATGTCGCCCCCGAATTTGACGAAGCACGGGCGCATGCCGTTGGCCGTCCCTTCGGCTACCCAGATACGAATTTCGGCGTCGCTCTGCACCGAGTCTTTCCACCGGAATTCTTCTTCGATGCCAACGCTGAAAATGCCGATGAGCGGTTTCATGCCGAGCGTAGCGCGTAGTTCCTTGGCGCCTTTGCCATTGGCCCAGGGTGCCATCAAACCGCGCCGGGCCTGCTGATCGGCGAAGAAAAGATCGGCTTCTTTACCGGTCATCACCTTGTCCGGAAACCCATTGGGAATAAAGCGGGAGGCCGGGCGCTGTTTCCGGATCTCCGAATCCCAGTGCATCCACAGCGCCCGTAGCCGGGTCATACGCCACTCGGCCCACTTCCGGTAGGTTGGTTCGAGTCGGTCGATCTTTGCCGGCAGCGCCAGCCCCGTGGCCTGTTTGAATTGCCGGGTACAGTGCTCGCAGTAACAGATGTCATGGCCTGCCCAGCGGTTGGAGAAGATGCCTTCGGGCTGGTACCGCTGCATGATCTCGGTGTTGACCCGGGTCATAAACTCGAAGTTGTACGGCCCCAGCGCGCAGGTTACCCACAGGTCGGGGTTAGCCCAGTGCCGACGCTTCTGGCCATCGGCCGTTACGGCAATCCAGTCGGGGTGCGCGTCGTACACATCCTGCCGGGCCGCGTGCGGATCAGTCCGGAGCATGATCGTCATACCCTGTTTTTTACAGCCCTCAACCAGGTAGCCGAGCGTGTCGGTATTACCCAGAAAATCGCTCCGGTGGTGCAGCGGTATCTGAGTCGGGTAAAACGCGACCACGCCCCCGGCGCTCAGCAAGGCTCCATCGGCATGAATGCGTTTGAAGTAGCGGAGCCAGAAATCCGGATCGTAATGGCCGGGGTCGCGCTCAACGAAGGCCAGCTGTGCCCACCGCATCGGCCCGTCGAGCCAGAGCGGTTCGGCAGGGGGCGCTCCCGTGGCCAGTACTGATGGCCCCGACAGGGCATAGGCACCACCCAGCAGGCTGGTTGTTCGGATAAACGTTCTTCGTTTCATGCGGGTAGGGGTTGGGCTTCGGCTGATCAGCGGAGCGGAAAAGGTGACAGATCGATAAAGCGAAGAGTTGGGTTGGTTTACCGGTTTTCAGACAATCGGGTTCGCTCCGTGAAATTTGGCGCCGGTCTCAAAACATTCAAGCCGATTCTCAGTCGATACCGGATTGATACCATTTATTTATTCGCCTGTAATCCTAAAAAATCCGTCCTTTCTTTTAGGATTACAGTTTTTAGATCAATGAGTAGCGGGCTAACCTACGGGGGAGCAACCTGGTTAATTCTTCTTTAGAGTTTGACTGTGAATGGTCGACCGTATGATATGACTGACGAAGTATGGCCCCATTTTCATGGCGCTGACTAGGCCGTCGAACCAGAAAACGTTCCCCAAAAAGAGGCATAATTATTCACGTACGTCGTTCTCAGTTTTAGGTCGGCAGCGTTGATAGCTGACGTTATCGGTTAACGAAAAAGTTAGCTTACCAGAAAGGGCCATTCGCCTGACTTCAGACACATCGGCACTTGTTAGCTCAAACGGAATAGTAGAAAAATACTTGACCTGATTCAGGAATTACGCGTAACCCGGTTGCTAACTGGAAAATAATTAGTTGTTGTTAAGAAAGATTATGTTTCCGTAAAAGAGAAAATCTTAATAAAGTCTATATGTAGAATATACTTTGTTGAAATACATTTATTTGGAAAGGTCAGACAGGTATGTCATACGCCCGACTATCAGGTGATGGGCTCAGTAGTCGCGTCCGCCAGAGAACGTTGCCTGTTTTTAGTTTAGGAAGAGCACCTGCTGGCGTAGCAAGGGCCTCGTTTTCGAAACCTATGGTGCATTTAATTACCGGAGCAACCTGGTTAGCGTACCATTATTTTTGTAGATGACCGCAGTTTAATTTGTTCGATTCGCCTGTAAATGTTCGATTCTTTTCCCGTGCATAAAGCGTCTTTATACAGTCTGGCATAAGTAACCGAGGATTCGTGTTTAAGTAGATTTAAACAATGATGGTCGGTTTAATTAGGCGAATAAATTGAAAAATAAAACGGTTAGTTTGATCAATATCAGCCGGGGTAAGTTGCATCGTTTAGTCCATTATTGATACGGATGCCCCATTTATTTAAACTAATACACCTGTATAGATCAATACTTTAGAACCGGTCTGTGAGAAATAAAGAAAAAAATAAGATTAAAAAATTTTAAGGGTGATTGGATAAGGCTACTTATTAATAATTGATTACGTTTGCACTGATATACTGATAAAACACTACTTCTGTCGCAATGAAAGCAAAATCAATTGAATTTTTCTCTCCTCAGGATAACAGCCAGCCTGCTAAAAAAAGTGTCGCTAAAGCGCCTAAACTGACAGGCTATATTTCGGCAGCAGGCAAGCTTGTATTTCCACACAAGACGGTTGAACAGCTGGGTCTGGATCCGCAGGCAACCCGGTTTAAAATTGGTACTCAGGAAGGAAAGCGCAAGTTGAAATCGCTGTACCTGATTCCGGGTTCGGCCAGTGAGTCCGATGCTTTCGAATTGGTTGAAGGAGCTAAAAGTTATTCTATTCCGCTGGGTGTAATCCTGCAGAAAAAGGGTGTCGATTACGCGAATACAAAGTACAACTTTACCATCCAGCCTTTTGATTATGAGGGAGATGTGACGGGGTACGAGCTTGAATTCGAGCAACCAGGGCCCAAAGCCGAGTACACCGGCAAGCCCCGGGGCCGTAAGCCCAAGGCGAGCTCGGACGAATAAGCTGTCCTGAATAAACGAGTCCCGGTTTTGTCAGCAACGTTACTGACAAAACCGGGATTCGCTGTTTTATAGCCTCCGGTCCGGACCCAGGTTAGGGAAGCCCGGTTACCGGCCTTTTCGGGGAGCAGAACCGCCGGCAGTTTCGGCTGAAATAACCAGCGGCTGGCGAAGCTGGTTGGCGTATGATTGCAGGTAGGCAAACCAGGCGTCGGCTGAAGTAATCTGTCCGGCTTTATCCCAGGCGGCTCCGCTGTAATAGACGAAGGGTTTGTCCGACGGTAGGGCTGTACCGGCCAGCGCGTGATTGCGCTGCTGACGCAGGGTCGCCATCGGTACGGGAAAAACGCAGCCGATGCCAAGGGTGCCATCGTTCCCGTGTGCAGGCTCCCAGTAGCTCATAATTCCTGAGCTTTTGTCGAAGCGTACCTGACGCGGTTCCGGACGGAGGGTAATACCGACTACGATCGGCAGGGGCTGCGAAGGCGTATGGGCCAGCTGTACCTCGATCCGGCTGAGCTGTGAGCCCGCATCCAGCGAAAACGTTTTGATGGCGTTGACCGTTATGGGCCCAAACTGATAGGGCGAAAAACGAACCCGGAAGGTAGACCGGAGCGGCCCGTTGTCCAGTACCTGCCAGCTGGTGTAATTATGGATGTAGTTGATGGAGTCGCCCAGCCATATGCCTACGTCACCTGCGCCCAGGGTCAGCCCTACCTGATAATAGTCGAGACCCTGGCCGTGGTCTTTGTGGTAATCTCCGCTTTTATACCAGTCGTTGATCACCAGCTGGCTGGTTCGCTTGGCCCACACATCGGTGCCATAGGCGTTGTCGGACCGGCCGTTCAGGGATTTGCCGTAGATCCGGAAGGCGATCCGGTCGTTTTCCCAGGCAAAATCATCATACCGCTCCGGTACGAAACGGCAGTAGGTTTTTTGGGCAACGGGAGCGGGCTGCCCCTTACGCAAGGTTAGCAGGATGGTTTGTTTGGGCGCTACGGTCAGCTGTACCAGCAGGTTCTGTACGGTTCTCTGGCCCCGCCGTTCGAACTGATACGGCACCGGCTCACCCGTCGATGCCTGTACGATCTGCAACTGGGTGGTATCTACGGCGGGGTAGGCCTGCCGCACAACGGACCACGGAATCTCCAGCACGGCCTGGGTCCAGGGGGTGGTACCCGGGTTCATGATCCGGACCTGTCCCGATGTCGCTGACCGACTGGCCGACTGAGCCGTTACGGGGTTCGGGATAAGGCATAAACCACCGTTTAGAAGGAGGAGCAGGAGGGCAAGCCGACCCGCCTGGGATAACAGATAAGAGGTTGTTCGCATGAGATTAAGTGGATTGGCCAGCCAAAGAAGAGGCCGCTGACCGGATGGTTATTTTTTTAGGACCAGCGTATAGGTTCGTCCGGGCTGGGTCGCGAAACTGTATACCGACCCGATCCGGGGTTTCATCATCCGTAGCTGAGCCGCTGGCGATACGATCGGTTCTTTCACCGTTGTCAGCTGGTAAAAGGGGTTAGGGTTTTGGGCGGGGTTGAGTTCAACCGAAAACCCCTTGCCCTGCATGGCGTTGGGCACCCGGATCTGGCACTGCCCGCCCAGGGTCGATCGGATAACCACACTGGTAACCTGGCCGTCCTGCCAGTCGAGAGAAACCAGCTCGAAGCCTCCGCGGGCCCGTAGCCCGGTAATGTGGCCCGCAGGCCAGCGGTCGGGGAGGGCCGGCAGCAGATGAATGGCTCCGTCGTGGCTTTGCATGAGCATTTCGGCAATACCGGCCGTACAGCCAAAGTTGCCGTCGATCTGGAAGGGCGGGTGGGCATCGAAGAGGTTTTTGTACGTACCGCCAACGCCTGTGCCACCGACGCGTTTCCGGCCGCTTTCGTCGACCGGCGATAGCTGATTGGTAATGAGTGTATAGGCCCGGTTCCCGTCGAGCAGCCGTGCCCACCAGTTTACCTTCCAGCCCATACTCCAGCCCGTTGAGGCATCGCCCCGCTGCTCCAGGGTGTTGCGGGCGGCCGTAAACAGCTGTGGCGTACGAAAGGCCGATACCTGCGCCGACGGATAGAGGCCATACAGGTGCGAGATATGCCGGTGTTTATCGTTC
The DNA here is from genome assembly GCF_002006735.1 of Spirosoma sp. 209. Taxonomy (NCBI): domain Bacteria; kingdom Pseudomonadati; phylum Bacteroidota; class Cytophagia; order Cytophagales; family Cytophagaceae; genus Spirosoma; species Spirosoma sp. 209. The sequence goes on from NZ_MVEC01000007.1 coordinate 70,967, forward strand.
GGATCGTCGAGGTCGTCGAGCCACTCCTGAAGCTGGCCGTGTTTACCGATCTGCATGGGCGGTAGCTGCGCCAGTTTCTCCCGAACGATACGGACAAAATCGGCATCCGTGTTCAGTACCTGAGCAGCCCGGATAACGCTGGTGAACAGATCGAAGACCAGCTGGTTGTCCATCGTCACCCCCGCGTCGATGGAGGTTTTGGGGCGGGTGACCGGCGCGTTTTCGGGCGACATGCCGGGGCATACGACCAGATAATGGTGGTTGGAGTCTTCGACCAGGTAGTCGACGAAGAACTGAGCGGCTCCTTTCAGCGCCGGGTATACCGACGCAAGGTACGCTTTGTTGCCCGAGTAGAGGTATCGCTCCCACAGGTGCTGACTGAGCCAGGCCCCGCTCATGGGCCACATGGCGTAGTAGATGGGATCGCAGGGGCCGGCAATTCGCCAGAGGTCGGTGTTGTGGTGCGATACCCAGCCCCGGGCGCCGTACATGACCCGGGCTGTTTCCTGCCCCGTCTGCGACAGGTCGTTCACCAGCCGGACCAGCGGCTGGTGCATCTCGGTCAGGTTCGTGACTTCGGCAGGCCAGTAGTTCATCTCCGTGTTGATGTTGATGGTGTATTTACTGTCCCAGGGTGGGTCCATGCGGTCGTTCCAGAGGCCCTGTAGCGTGGCTGCCTGCCCGATTTCGCCGTTCGGGCCGGGTTGCGAGGTGGCGATGAGCAGGTACCGGCCAAACTGAAAATACAGCGACACCAGTTGCGGATCGTTACCCGTGGCAAACTGCCGGATGCGTTCGTCGGTGGGCAGTCTGGCGGCATCGGTCGTGCCCAGATCGAGTCTGACGCGGTTAAAGTAGCGCTGGTAGGCAGCTACGTGGGTGGCCAGCAGGGCAGAGAAAGGCCGTTGAGCCGCCCGGTTTAGATACCCGTCGGCCAGCGCCTGCGGGTTGGCCGATAATGTCTTGTAATTCAACACGTTGGTGGCCATCGACACGTAGAGGGTGGCCGCGCTGGCTCCGCGCACAACGACCGATGTATCGGTGCGGCTCGTCTGCCCGCCTTCGGTCCGTATTCGCACGTGGGCGTTGAAGCGCACCTGCCCCGGCACGCCCTCATGGTCGCTGGTGATACCCGACAAAACGAGTTTGTCAGTTCCTGCAACGCTGCGTTCGGTTCGCTGGGGGCTGTTCATGAACGCCGAGAACGACAGCTTGCCGGGCTGGCTGGCCGTAAGCCGAATGGCAATGACCTGATCGGGTGCCGACGCCATGACCTGTCGGGTGTAACGTACGCCATCTACGGTATAGGCCGTAGTAGCCACCGCCTTGCTGATGTCCAGATCGCGGTAATAGTCGGTATAGGTCTGGTGATTCGGGAAGTCGAGCAGCAGGTTTCCTACCGGCTGGTACTTCATGCCGCTATTCGTTTTAGACTCAATTTTTTGGGCGGCCAGCTGCTGAGCTTCGGCCTGTTTGCCCGCAAAAATCAGGCGTCTGATCTCGGGCAGGGCCGCCAGCGCATCGGGGTTGTCGTTGCGGTTGGGACCACCTGACCAGACCGACGATTCGTTGAGCTTGATCACCTCCTGAGCCGGGTTACCGTAGACCATGGCGCCCAGCCGGCCGTTCCCAAGAGGTAGCGCATCGGTCCAGACGTTACCCGCCGGTTGCGTATACCAAAGCGTGAGTGGACCCGGTTTGGGGCGTTGCTGGGCCAGGCCAGTGTGGGCCAGTAAGGTCCCTGCCAGCAGGAGAGCGTGGCCTGATAGCCGGAAGGTGAGGTTGCGCACGGAAAGAAAAGTTAGTAATAAAAAGTACCGGTACGCGTAGTAAAGCAGCAAACCAATGCTTCTTTACCTGAAAAAAGCCTGCTTATCCCCGAACCGCGGATCTGAATCAGCCGCCCGGAGATAAAGCACGATTGATTTAGTAGATTACACCTATGAAAACCGCTCCCGTTACGATCAAAGACATTGCCCGCTCGTTGAACATCTCGATTTCAACCGTTTCGCGGGCGTTGCGGGGCATGCCGGAAATCCACCCCGATACGCGCTCTGCGGTGATTCGGCTGGCTCAGGAGCTGGATTATCAGCCGAATCAGGTTGCTAAAAACCTGGTCAAGAGCCGAACCCGTACCATTGGCGTGATCGTACCGAACCTGAGCTACCACTACTTTTCGGCCATGCTCAACAGCATCGAAGAAGCCGCGTTGCAGGCAGGGTATAGCGTGCTGGTGGCCCAGACCAACGAATCGTACCTGCGCGAAACAACCAATATTCAAAACCTGCTCCGCAGCCAGGTAGAGGGGCTGATCATTTCGTTGTCGCGCGATACCGACAATTACGCCCACGTTGACCGGCTGGTTCGTAAAAACGTGCCCCTTGTGCTTTTCGACCGCTATGCCGATAATATCGACGCGTCGAAAGTCATTGTCGACAACTACGCGGCTTCCTTCAAGGCTACCGAGCACTTGATTGAGCAGGGGTGTCGGCGAATCGGGTTTCTGGCTGGCCCGGCGCATCTGCTACTGAGTAACCAGCGGGTCGATGGCTATCGCGCTGCCGCAGCCCAGCACGGGGTCGTTGCGGGCGGTCCGTACGTCCTTCACTGCGATTATACCCAGGAGAATACCATCGTGCAGACGCTGGCTATGATGAGCCTGCCCAATCCGCCCGATGGCGTTGTGACCATCAGCGACCGGGTGGCTTATCCGGCCATATACGCCATGAAACAGAAAGGCCTGGCGATTCCTGACGATGTGGCGATTGTCAGCTTTAATAACGAGCCGGTGTCTGCTTTTTTTTCGCCAACCCTCAGCAGCATCAGCCAGCCCATCCAGGAAATGGCCGCCGAAACCGTTCGACTGCTGCTCCGCCAGATCGAGACGACCGACGCCACCGTGCCGCGCGAAACCAAGATCATGGAAACGCAGCTCGTGGTGCGCGCGTCGTCGCTCCGGACCGGCTATGCGCTCAACTGACCGACGAGCCCGCGCTGCCAGCTGCTACGGCCCCGGGTCCTTAAAGAAGGCTTCTGAAATTGATCACCCAACGGTCGAGCTACGGACGATGAGCTCGGTGGGCAGAACAACCGTTTCAGGTTCAGCTCCTGCTTCGGCAGCCAGTTGCCGGAGCAGCAGCCGCGCCGACTGCTGACCAATCTCGCTGACGGGCTGGGCTACGGTGGTCAGACCGGGTTCTACCAGGGCTGAAGCCGGATCGTTGCTGAACCCGACGATGGCAATATCATCGGGAATGCGCAGCCCCCGGCCTTTTATGACTTTGAGGGCCTCGATAGCGGTCGGGTCGTTTACGGCAAAAAGTGCGTCGGGCGGTTGGGGCAGGTTGAGCAGGTGATTTACGTAAATATTGGCCTTCTCGAGGGTCAGATCATAGGAAATGACCAGTTCGGCTTCTTCCGGAATCTGGTAGTGGCGCAGGGCATCGCGGTAGCCATTCAGGCGGTGGCGGCTGTTGGGAAGGCTGTCGGGCCCGGCCAGGTGCGCAATCCGGCGTCGACCGGTCTGGATCAGGTGTTCAACAGCCTGGAAAGCTCCTTCGTAATCATCGACGGTAACCTTCGACACACTCATATCCTCACAAACCCGGTTGAAAAAGACGACCGGGATACCCTTCCGTTGAAAAATCCGGAAGTGGTCAAAATTGCGCGTGTCTTTCGTGTGCGACACCAGCAGCCCATCGACCCGGCTGGCCATTAGCGCCCGGGCGTTGGTGACTTCCGTTTCGTACGATTCATTGGAATGGCAGATCACCACGTTGTAGCCCGCTTCGGCCAGCACCTCCTGCGCTCCGATGATCACCTTCGGAAAGAAAAAACTCAAAAATTCGGGTACGATGATACCAATCGTGCGGGTCTGGCTGGTCAGCAGGGAGATGGCCAGCTGGTTCCGCTGATAGTCGAGCTGCTCGGCCAGGTCGAGCACGCGCTGGCGGGTTTTGCTATTTACGTTGGGATGCCCCGTGAGCGCCCGCGACACCGTCGATTTGGAGATGCCCAGCTGTTGGGCAATGTCGACGATAGTAGGGAGGTGCTGCTGCATAGAATTGTATTTTTCTGATAAAGTAAGCCGGGTAGTGTTTATATCGGCTTAAACGTACAACTTTTTTTGGGAACATTCCCAACAACAATTGGGAATGTTCCCAAAAAAATAATCAAAATATTCCTTGACAAAAGCTAGTTATAGAGGGAAATTAGAAAGAGTCGTAGGTAAGAAATGGCCAAACTGCTTCGCTAACGGCTTTTTGTCTGATTCGGTCCGTTCAGGGTACCTACGATTGGGAAATAACAAAAAAATTAAACTATTCCTATATACCCCTTATGGAGAAAGTAATACGTTTTATGGGTTGTCTGTGGCTGCTGATGGCCTGCACAGTAGCAGCCGCCCTGGCGCAGAACCGTGCTGTAAACGGTCAGGTTACCGGGCCCGACGGCATCGCGCTGCCGGGTGTCAACGTGGTTGTGAAAGGAACCCAGCAGGGCACCACCACGAATGCAGATGGTCGGTACTCGCTGTCGGTGCCGGGGCCGAACAGTATACTGGCGTTCTCGTACATCGGCTACCAGCCGCAGGACGTACCCATCGGAAACCGCGCCACTATCGATGTCATCTTACAGACCGACGACCGTTCGCTGAGTGAAGTGGTGGTGGTGGGCTATGGTACGCAGCGAAAGATCGAAACAACGGGGTCTATTGCCTCGGTAAAGTCGGCCGATCTGGTACAAACGCCCGTGTCGAACGTAGCCCAGGGCCTGCAGGCGCGGGTGTCGGGGGTGCAGATCAGCCAGAACTCGGGCGCGCCGGGCGGCAACATCAGCGTCCGGATTCGGGGCACCAACTCGATCAACGGCACATCGGAACCGTTGTATATCGTGGATGGAATTCAGATTTCAAACGGGGGAGGTATTACCGACGTAAGCCCGCTGTCGACCATCAACCCGAGCGATATCGAGTCGGTCGAGGTGCTGAAAGACGCGTCGGCAACGGCCATTTACGGCTCACGGGCCGCCAACGGGGTGGTGCTGATCACGACCAAACGGGGTAGGGCCGGCGTAACCCGGGTCACGTACGATGGCTATTACGGTACCCAGCAGGTGGCCAAAACACTGCCAGTACTGAATGCCGCCGAGTTTGCCCAGCTCGAAAACGAGGTGTTCAAGAACAATTTCTACCCTAACCCCGGCAGTCTCGGCGAGGGGGTAAACTGGCAGAACCTGGTGTTTCAGTCGGCCCCGATTCAGAATCATCAGCTCAGCATCAACGGCGGCTCGGAGAAAACGCAGCTAGCCGTGTCGGGCAACTATTTCGCGCAGGATGGCATCGTCATCAACTCGGGCTTCAGGCGCTATTCCATGCGCGTCAACCTCGACCATCGCATCAGCGAGCGGGTCAAAATGGGGGCCAGTATTCTGGGAAGCTACTCGCAGAGCAAAAACGTTCCGTACGGGGTTACCAGCCTGGGCGATGGCGATGTGGTGACGAGCAGCATTCTGGGGGCGGCTGTTGGGGCTCCGCCAACGCTGCGGGCCTACCGCGACGATGGCAGTATTTTTCCGTTCGGCGAACAGGGCAACGGCCAGTACCGCGAAGTAGCCAACCCGCTGGGGCTGGCCTCGATCACCAACCAGATCGGCATCCGGCGGACGCTGGCCAATTTTTACGGCGAAGCCAGCCTGATCAAGGGACTGACCTATCGCGCGTCGTTCAACATAGACCTGCAAAGCAGCCTGCGCGATACGTATTCGCCCCGGTCCATTATTTCCCGAAACGACCTGAACGACAACTCGGGTTCCGGCTCCAAAGTAAACGCGAATAGCACCGTTCTGCTGCACGAGAGTATACTGACCTATGTGGCTACCCTGGCCAGTCAGCACAGCCTGAAGTTTACGGGCGTATTTGCGACCCAGAACAACCTGTCGAACTCGAACACGATCAATGCTACCGGTTTTCCTAACGACGCGACCGGCAACGAAGCCCTGCAGCTGGCGCTGGCCCGAACGGTAAGCAGCGGCCGCAGTAAAGAGCGGCTGGACTCTTACCTGGGGCGGGTCAATTATGGCTACAAGGACAAGTACTTCATCGACCTGACGGCCCGGGCCGATGGATCGAGCAAGTTCGGAGCCAACCACAAATACGGGTTCTTCCCGGCGGTGTCGGCGGCCTGGCGCCTGATCGAAGAACCCTTCCTGAAGAACGTAAGCTGGCTGACCGACCTGAAACTACGCGCGAGCTGGGGCATCACCGGCAACGCGGGCGGCATCAACCCGTACCAGTCGCTGGCTACGGTAGCCTCGTCGGGCAGCGATTATCAGTTCAACCATGTGTACCTGACCGGTATCAACCCGTCGGGTATTGCCAACCCTGACCTGCGCTGGGAGAAGTCGGCGCAGACAAACATTGGTCTGGATGTCAGCCTGTTCAATAACCGACTGAGTCTGGTTGTCGACGTTTACGACAAGAATACCCGCGATCTGCTGTACATAAAAACGCTCCCGCTGTCGTCGGGATACGGGAGCATCACGGGTAATTTCGCGGGCCTTCAGAACCGGGGTGTCGAAGTAGCGGCCAATGCGCGCATCCTGCAGGGCGCTTTACGCTGGGATGTATCGGCCAACGCGACCGTGAACCGGAACAAAATACTGGATCTGGACGGCGGCACCACCCGGGAGCGGTTCGTAACCACGTACAGCATTCTGGGTGTGGGACAGCCGCTGGGCCTGTTCAAAACCTACGTGTTCGACGGTATCAACCAGACGGGTGAAACCATCCTGCCGGGGTATGATGGGCGCCTGGGCGGTCATAAAGTGAAAGACCTGAATGGCGACGGTGCCATTACGGCCGCCGATCAGACCATTACGGGTAATCCCAACCCGTCGTTTATCTTCGGGTTCTCTACCAATCTGGCCTACCGGAACTTCGACCTGGGGGCGTTCCTGTCGGGTACGCAGGGCAACGATATCTTCAACCAGGCCCGCTTTGCCTTCGAGACCCCGCTGGGGCAGCGAAACCTGCTGAAAGGCGTAGCCAACCGCTGGTCGCCCACGAACCCGAACAACGAGTTTGCCAGTGCGGCCCAGGGCAGCCGCCTGCCCGTGAGCGATCGCTTCGTAGAAGACGGCTCGTACATACGCTGCAAGAATATTACGCTGGGCTACACCCTGCCCAGGGTGAAAGGCATCGAGCGCATTCGGATTTATGCCAGCGCCAATAATCTCTTCACCCTGACGAGCTATACCGGCTTCGATCCGGAGGTAAACACCTACGCGGGTAGCAATACCGTGATCGGTGTCGACAATCTGGTCTACCCACCGGCCCGTTCCTTCCTCGGCGGTCTGCAGGTCACATTCTAATTGGCGACTGAGCGATTGAGCGAAATCCGCTCGATTGCTCAGCTGCTCAATCCCTCAATCTATTTTCTGCCATGAGAAAGACACTTATTCCTATACTGGCCTTTGTGCTGACGCTTAGCTCGTGTGAGCTGGAGGAAACAATTTACTCCTCTATTTATACCGAAGCCTTCTACAAAACCGCAGCTGACGCCGAAAAGGGCCTGATTGCGGTATATGACCCCATTGCCGATATGTGTGTGGGGCCGGCACTGACCATTGTTTCGGACTTCAGCGCCGATCAGTGCTACCCGCGGGCGGTGGTCGGGCGCAACACGCTTACGCTGTTTTCGTACGATCCCAACTACACGACCCAGCGCACCGCCGGCCGGTTAAGCGAAGCTCCGCAACAGATCTGGACCTCCTGCTACGACGGTATCGAAAAGGCCAACTGGATCATCGAAAAGGTGCCCAGTGCCAACATGGACGCCACCCGCCGGGCGCAGATCGTGGGCGAAGCCTATTTCCTGCGGGCATTTTATCACTGGACACTGACCAAAAATTTTGGGGATGTACCGGTTAAAATCAAAGCCAGTGTCGATCAGGCCGAAGCGATAGTAGGCAAAAGCGCTCGAGCCGATGTCTACAAACAGATTTACAGCGATCTCGATCAGGCCGTAGCGGCCGGACTGGTATCCGGGCCGACGGTTGAGAAAGGGCGCCCCTCTAAAGAAGCGGTCAATGCCCTGTACGCCAAAGTAGCGCTGTATAACGAAGACTGGGCCAGGGCGCTGCAGAAAGCCCAGGAAGTAATTAACGCCGGCAAATACTCGCTCATGCCCGATGTACGTGACGTGTACCGCTACGACCGCGAAGACCTGGCTCGGGTCGAAAACATCTGGGCGTATGAGTCCGAAGGCGGCTTCAGCCCCAGCCGGGGCCATCAGCTGTCGGGTCTCTGTGGACCGCCAAACAGCGCCGGGGCCGAGTATTCACGGGCTTCGTTCGGGTCGATGTTTGCCTACCAGTCGTTCTTCAACTCGTTCGATCCCAGGGACAAACGGCGGCAGTTGCTCGACACGAGCTATGTGGACCGGAGCAACCGGGTAGTGCCGCAGCGTAGTATTACCCCGATCACGACCCAGGGGGTACTCATCAAAAAATACCAGGACCCTGTTTCGACGGTGGGCAACCTGCCCAACATCCCGATTCTTCGGCTGCCCGATATGTATCTGGTTGCTGCCGAAGCCGAAGCGCGTCAGAACGGCCCCACCGCGCTGGCCTACGGGTTTATCAACGTGGTTCGGAAACGGGCCGGGCTGGATGATTTGCGGACCGGATTGAGTAAAGATGCGTTCATTGATGCTGTCATACAGGAGCGGTCGTGGGAGTTTTTTGCCGAAGGCGACCGCTGGTACGACCTGACCCGTACGGGCAAGTACCTGACCGAGGTGCCCAAAGCCGTTAACAACGTTTATCCAACGCGCCCAGTACAGGCCCGAAACCGGTATTTTCCGATACCGCTCGACGAACTGAATGCCAACCCGAAACTGGAGCAGAACCCCGACTGGAAATGACCATAACCACCAATCAGATGATCAGAAACCGGATGAGCAGGGCGTACGTACGCCGGGGCCTTTGGCTGCTGGTCGGGCTGTTGCCGGCAACCATAGCCTGGGCGCAGTCGGCTAAGTCGATAGCGCTGGGCAATGAGCAGATTCGGCTTCGCTGGCGGGCGGGTGCCAGCGGCTATCAGCTGGCCGAGCTGTCGGTCAGGCAGGCCCGCCAGTGGAAACCGGTAGCCAATCCGTCGGGCGAGTTTACCCTGCTCTATACGGCCAGTAAACCCGCTGCCGAACCCGAACGGACCTTTACTGACAATACGGGCCAGGCGTTTCCGGGCGAGGCCTATCATTATCAGCGCGACCAGTGGCGCCAGACGACCAACAGCGTGGGCCTCAACACCGCCGGTACGGCCTATCACTTCTTTCCGAAAGAAGCGAGCCAGTCAGGGCCAAACCGCATTCGGTTCCGGCACGAAACCGAGGTCGCTACCATCGTGTCGGACTGGTCGATCGATACCAAGTATCCGTCCGATCTGCTTGTCAGCCAAACGGTTACGGTTAAAAAGCCGGGTTTCTATTCATCGGCCAGCCCTACGGTGGCTACTGTGGCCGAAACGGATATGCGCTGGGCTGCGATTCCGGGCTACTGTCAGGGCGATGCCATCCAGCGTGATTTTGTGCGAGCCTATGCCTACGGGCAGGGGGTTCCCGACCTGCCCGTCATCTACCGGGAGCGGTGTGCCAGTACCTTATGCCCGATGGTCAGTACAAAAAGTGGTCAGACCCTGGCCGTCATTCCCGATCCGTCGCTGGGCCGCGATCCATGGGCCGTCGATAAAATTACCCAGGAAGACTGGAATATTGGTTTGTCGCACAAAAACCGGCGTTCGCAACTGAGCCCGACCCTGTATTTTCCGGTACTGGGCGAGCCGAAATCGGAGCGCAAAGCCGGGGAGGTATTTACGTACTCGGTGCGGATCAGCCTGCTCGATGGCGACTGGTACAAGATGCTGAACCATGCCGTTTATGATGTCTTTCGTTTCGGCGAGTCGGTAGCGCTGCGGCAAAACAGGCAATCGTTGACGGATCGTATTCATCAGATGCACCAGTACCTGACCAACCCCAAAACGTCGCTGTGGAATGTTGAAGAGTTTGAAGGTAAAAAAATCGGGGCGCAGTCGTACCTGGGCGGGGTTGTTGGCTCCAACAAAGACGCCATGAAAAACTCCGACTACGGCGCCATGTGGATGCTGGCCGGGGCTACCCAGGACCCCTTGCTCACCCAGAACGTATTGCCCTACGCGCTGAATTTCAAGCTGGCGCAGCAGGAAACCAACGACGATTTCTTTAAGGGAGCGGTAGAAGGGCAGTATTACCTGGCCAAATCCAAAAAGTTCGTGGAGGAGTGGGGCCCCGTGGTCGAACCCATTGGCCTGACCTATTATACCATGCTCGATATCGGCAATATGCTGCTCTTCGAGCCGGACAATGCCGACCTGAAAACCCGGCTTCGGCTGGGTGCTGACCGGCTGCTGGTCTGGCAAAAGCCGGCGGGTAACTGGGCGGTGGCCTATGACAAAGCTACCGACCAGGAAGTATTTCTGGACATTCCGGACGTTCGCCCCACGTTCTACGGTCTCATTGTCGCATACCGGCTGTTGCGGGACGAAAAGTACCTGCGGGCCGCCCGGAAAGGCGCCGACTGGTTCCTGACCAATGCCGTCGACAAAGGGCATTTTCTGGGCGTGTGTGGCGATGCCCGTTACGCGCCCGACTTTGCAACCGGTCAGGCGGCCCAGGCGTTGCTGGACCTGTACGACCTCACCAAAGACCAGCGCTATAAGGACGCGGCCATCAGGACCGCCAGACTCTATACGACTTCGATCTATACCCACCCGATAGTAAGCCAGGCCGCCAAGCAGGTGAACGGCACCAGCCGTCAGGATTGGGAAATTACGCAGTCGGGCCTCAGCTTCGAACACGGTGGTATTTTCGGATCGGCCAACCGGCATGGCCCCATCCAGCTGGCCAGCCATGCCGGGTTGTTCGTGCGGATGTATGGCCTGACCAAAGAGCCGATTTTTGCCGATATGGCGCGTTCGGCGGCCATTGGGCGCCATGCGTTTGTCGATGACAAAACGAGTGTGGCCTCTTACTACTGGAATACCATGAACCGGGGCGCAGGCCCGTATCCGCACCATGCGTGGTGGCAGATCGGGTGGATCACCGACTACCTGATGGCCGAAGCCGAACTGCGGTCGGGTGGGAAGGTGTCGTTTCCGCGCGGGTTCGTCACGCCCAAAGTAGGACCCCATCAGACCTATGGGTTTGCGCCTGGCCAGATTTACGGTCAGCCGGCCAGTCTGCTCATTCGCAACGAGCTGGTAACCCCTGCCGACCCCAACATCGATTACATAACGGCGGTATCGCCCGATCAGAAAAAACTGTTTGTCGTACTGCTGAACAGCCGGGCGCAGGCCACTACGACAACCGTACGGCTGCAATCGGCTGGTATCCGTACCGGAACGGGGCAACTGAAAAGCCTGACCAGCCAAAAAAATCTGGATGCGCAGCGGGCCATTCTGACCCTGCCTCCCTTCGGTATCGACGTCTGGCAGTTCGAATGGCAGTAGAGTGAACCCGGGTAAACCAACCGTCACTCAACCGTCAATCGCTCCTTCACCCAATAGTTTATGAATACAACCATTGATACCGCTGTTATCGTCATTTTCTCCGCGTTTGTGCTGGGAATCGGGATGTTGTTTGCCCGGACGGGGCGTAACCTGAAATCGTTTTTTGCGGGGGGCGAAGCCGTACCCTGGTTTATCGGGGGACTGTCGCTTTTTATGAGTTTTTTCTCGGCGGGTACATTCGTGGCCTGGGGTTCCATTGCCTACAAGTACGGCTGGGTGGCCATTACCATTCAGTGGACCATGTGCATCGGGGCGCTGGTGACGGGGCTTTACCTGGCTCCGCGCTGGAAACGGGCCGGTGCGCTGACGGCCGCCGAGTTTATTCGGGAGCGGCTCGGTCTGACGGTACAGAAAGTGTACATCTTTATTTTTACCCTCGTATCGGTATTCATTAAAGGCTCGGTGCTGTATCCGGTAGCCAGGCTGGTTAGCTCCTCGCTGAATCTGCCGCTGGTGCCCTGTACGATCGGGCTCGGTATCTTCATGATTGCCTACACCGCCGTGGGCGGGTTATGGGCTGTTATGGTAACCGATATTCTGCAGTTCGTGGTGCTGTCGGCGGCCGTGTTTATCCTGCTGCCCCTGTCGCTGGATCGGGTGGGGGGGCTGACGGGCTTCACCCAGGCCGTTCCCGACGATTTCTTCAACCTGCTCAACGGCGAATACACCATTGGGTTTATCCTGGCGTTTGTCTTCTATCACATTGCCTACATCGGCGGCAACTGGACGTTCGTGCAGCGTTACACCAGCGTCGATAGCCCGAAGTCAGCCCGGAAAGTAGCGTTTCTGTTTGCGGGCCTGTACCTCATCAGCCCCATTATCTGGATGCTGCCGCCTATGATCTACAAAGCGATCAACCCGTCGCTGGCCGGACTCGACACCGAAAATGCCTATCTCAAAATCTGTCAGCTGGTGCTCCCGCCGGGGCTGCTGGGGCTCATGCTCACGGGTATGTACTTTTCGACCTCCGCCAGCGCCAATACGGCCCTCAATGTGGTGTCGGCTGTGTTTACCAACGACATTTATAAGGGACTCATCAGGCCCAATGCTTCCGACAGGCAACTCATTCGGGTAGCCCGTGGCTCGTCGTGGGTGTTTGGGCTGGGCATGATCGGGATTGCGCTACTGGTGCCGGCTGCGGGTGGAATTGTGGAGGTAGTACTGAGCATCTCGGCTATTTCGGGCGGGCCATTGCTGGCGCCCCCGCTCTGGGCGCTGTTTTCGAAGCGGCTGACCAGCCGGGCAACCCTCTGGATCACCAGTATTGGCCTTTTTGTCAATCTTTTTTTCAAGGTGCTTTCCCCCTGGTTGCTGGATTACAGGCTGTCCCGGTCCTGGGAAACGGCCATCGGTGTTGGATTGCCGCTGCTGCTGCTATTGATCTACGAGGTCTGGAAAGCCCGGCAGTCTGCCGCCCCGGCCGACGAGTACCTGAGCTACCGGCTGGCCCGCGCCCAGAAGCAGGATCGGGCCCTCCTCGAACCCGACCAGCCCGAAGAAGCGCAGGCCATTCGGCAGCAGAACCGGTTTGGGCTGCAGGTAATAGCCGGCTCACTGGTGTTTACCTCGTTGATGCTGTTGGGCTTGAGTTTTCTGGCTACGTCGGGAGCGGCTACAACGGCGGGTATTGCCGTGGTTATCTTACTGGCCGCCCTGATTCCCTGGCAGGCTTCCCGGCGGGTTCAGGTGCTGGCGTCTGACCCGCCCGTACCGGATGCCCCCAGCACCCTCACCAATGTATAACCCCTACGGCAACGCCCCTAAACAGCCTTTATGCATCACGCTATGAAATACCTGCTCACATTACTAGGCATCGCCGGCAGTATCCTGGCGCTGGCTCAGCATACTATCCGCGAGCCAAAAGCCATACGCTTACACGGGGCCGACTGGCAGTTTGCGCTCGATCCGGCCGGGGTGGGCGAAGCGGGCGAATGGTACTCGAATAAGGTGCCCGCCAGCCGATTCGACAAAGTATCCGTTCCGCACTGTTTTTCCGTTGACCCCCGGTATCAGTTTTATACCGGCACGGTCTGGTATCGCCGGGCGTTTCCGTGGCGGCCCGCCGGGGGGAAACGCGTGCTGCTGCATCTCGACGGCGCCTATTATTCCACTACCGTTTACCTCAACAACCGGAAAGTAGGGGCGCATGAAGGCGGGTATACACCCTTTAAACTCGACATCACGGACTACCTGAAAACAGACGGTACCGATAATCTGCTGGCCATCTCGGTCAACAACAATACCTGGTTGCCGGGCAGCATACCGGGAGCCAAAGACAACAACCAGCCCAACGACCCGTTCCCGGGCTGGATGAACTACGGTGGCCTGATACGGCCGGTCTACCTGACCGTTGAACCCGCCGTGTATGTCGACAACATCAAAGTTGAAACAACCCCCGATCTGGCCAAAGGCACGGCCGTGCTGACCGTCAGGACCCGCCTGCGCAACACATCCGGGCAGGCCGTCTCGCCCGGTATGCAGCTACAGGTCCGGCAGGGTGAGCGGCCGCTGACGCTCAGCTGGAAAGCCACGACGGGCCCCATTGCTCCGAACCAGACGGGTGTGCTGGAGGCAACAGCCTCGCTGAAAGCGGCCGATGTGAAGCTGTGGAGCGTTGATCAGCCCACCCTCTACGATCTGCAGGTAATTAGCGGGTCGGATACGGCCCATACGCCTTTCGGCATACGGAAGGTAGAGGCCCGGAATGGTCAGCTGCTGCTGAACGGCAAACCCATCCGGGTAGCGGGCGGTAACCGGGTTGTCGACTATCCAGCCCTGGGATCGATGGAGCCCGACTGGCTGGTCGAGAAAGATCTTCGGCTCATGAAAGAAGCGGGCATGGAGCTGCACCGCCTGACCCATTACACCCCTTCTGAGACGGTCTACGACTGGGCCGACCGGCATGGCATGCTCATCATCACAGAAGCCGGAAACTGGCAGCTGACTCCCCGGCAGATGGATAACGACACCATTCGGGCCAAGTTCAGGCAGCAGTTTCGGGAGATGGCCGAGCGCGACTGGAACCACCCCAGCGTCATTGCCTATAGCGTAGGAAATGAATACCTCTCCGAAACGCCTTCGGGACAGCGCTGGACCAACGATATGATTCAGTATGCCCGGCAGCTCGACCCGACCCGGCTTTACACGTTTGCTTCGATGCGGTTGAACATATTACCCAAAACCGCCGATGGCGAAGCCAGTCAGTACTGCGATTTCGTGTCGACCAATACGTATGGCAACCATGCCGTCGTTCTCGACCACATTCACCGGCTCTATCCCGATAAACCCGTATTCATCAGCGAGTGGGGCCGCCGGGCCGATACGGAAACCGGTGAAGCCGGTCAGGTAACCCACCTGGAGGAGGTTATGGTCGAGATCAGAAAACGGCCCTATGTTATCGGCGCGTCGTGGTGGTCATTCAACGATTACCAGAGCCGCCATCAGGGTACGAACCCGAACGGATACCGACCCTGGGGGCTGGTAGGGCCGGAGCGGACAAAACGCCCGCTATATGCGGCCCACCAGCGCGAGATGGCCCCGCTGACCGTCCAGAAACTAAGTTTCACTCCGGGGGCCGAAGGGATTCATACGTTGCAGCTCCGGGTGGTGGCCCGCGCTGATTTTCCGGCCTATACGCTTCAGAATTATCGGTTGCAGGCCGCCGATGCCAACCTGCTTATTCCGCCGTTGCAGCCCGGGCAGCACGTCGACCTGGCTGTGCCTGTTCGTGGCTTCGACCGAACACTCAACGTAACCGTCCTGAAACCGACGGGCTTTTTTGTTCTTTTTCAATCTATTGACTTAACGAATGATACGCGAACAAGCAACCGATAAACGACCCCTCAAAACCATTCGACACCAGGCCGATCTGATCGTAACGGGTGGTGGGTTATCCGGCACCTGTTGCGCCATTACGGCCGCCCGGGCTGGGATTCAGGTTATTTTAGTGCAGGACAGGCCCGTGCTGGGTGGGAATGCTTCGAGCGAAGTTCGGCTGTGGGTACTGGGCGCTACATCTCACATGGGCAACAACAACCGCTGGGCTCGCGAAGGGGGTGTCATCGACGAACTGCTGGTTGAAAACCTGTACCGAAATCCGGAAGGAAACCCGCTCATCTTCGATACCATTCTGCTCGAAAAAGTAATGAACGAGCCAAACATTCGGCTGTTGCTGAATACGGCGGTATACGAGGTAGAAAAGGCCGACGCTGATACGATCAGCGGGCTGAAAGCCTTCTGTAGTCAGAACAGTACCCTCTACGAGCTGTCGGCTCCTTTGTTCTGTGATGCATCGGGCGATGGGATTGTGGCGTTTCAGGCCGGAGCCGCCTTTCGGATGGGGGCGGAGTCGCGCGAGGAGTTTGGGGAGAAGTTTGCCCCGACGGCCGAGTACGGTGAGTTGCTGGGCCACTCGCTATATTTCTATACCAAAGATACGGGCAGGCCTGTCCGGTTTGTCCCACCGGCCTATGCGCTCGATGATATCACCAAAATCCCGCGCTATCGACGGTTTAACGCTCAGGAGTACGGCTGCCAGCTCTGGTGGATCGAATACGGCGGGCGGCTCGATACCGTTCACGATACGGAAGCCATCAAGTGGGAGCTGTGGAAGGTCGTATACGGCGTCTGGAACCACATCAAAAACTCCGGTCTGTTTCCGGAAGCCGAAACGATGACGCTCGAGTGGGTCGGTCATATTCCCGGCAAGCGCGAAAGCCGCCGGTTTGAGGGCGACTACCTGCTGACACAACAGGATATCGTAGAGCAGCGTACCCATGCCGATGCGGTCGCGTTTGGGGGCTGGTCGATCGATCTGCACCCGGCCGATGGTGTGTTTTCCGAAAAGCCGGGCTGCAACCAGTGGCATAGCAAGGGTATTTACCAGATTCCGTACCGCTGTCTGTACAGCCGGAACATCACCAACCTCTTCCTGGCCGGGCGTATCATCAGCGCTACCCATGTAGCCTTCGGATCGTCGCGGGTGATGGGAACAAGCGCTCACGTAGGCCAGGCCGTCGGTATGGCAGCCGCGCTTTGTACACGGCATACCCTATTACCCCGCCAGTTGGTAACCCCCGTAGAGACGCAACCCTTTGCGTCTCATGTGCGCCAGCCGGTTTCAGCTGACGCGCCAGAGACGCAAAGGGTTGCGTCTCTACAGGTGGAACTGCTGAAAACGGGGCACCATATTCCTGGCTTTCGGCTGGATGACCCGGACGATCTGGTTCAGCAGGCTTCGCTTCGGGCGTCGAGTGAATACCGGCTGGCGGCCTTTCCGCCCGATGGGCCACTGCTGCCGCTGGCGCAATCGGCCGCGCAGATGCTGCCGCTGCCGGCCGGTCCCGTTCCCGGTCTGACGGCCTGGGTAGTGGCCGATGAAGAGACAGAACTGACGGTTGAGCTACGGCGAAGCAGCAAGGTCGATAACCATACGCCCGATGTGACCCTGGAGACGGTCCGCATCCCGCTGCAGAAAGGACGCCAGGCCCTGGATCTGCACTTCCAGGCCCATATCGAGGAGCCCTGCTACGTGTTTGTCATGTTTCTCAAAAACAAATCCGTTCAACTCCAGTACAGTCTGTTTCGGGTAACGGGGGTATTGTCGGTTTTCAACAAGATCAATCCCGCAGTGTCCAACTACGGCAAGCAGGAGCCAACGGAAGACATCGGAGTCGATACGTTCGAATTCTGGTGCCCTGAACGTCGTCCGCTGGGGTATAATATTGCCCTGACGCTGGATACGCCGATCCGGCTGTTCGGAGCCGGGAATGTACGCAACGGCATTCAGCGCCCCACCCGACAGCCCAACGCCTACGTGGCCGATCCGGCCGATCCGAACCCGACTGTAACCCTGAGCTGGCCCACGACCCAGCGCATTGCCCGCGTCGATCTTTTTTTTGATACCGATTATGATCACCCGCTGGAGTCGGTTATTATGATTCATCCCGAAACGGCTTCGCCTTTCTGCGTGCGGGAGTACATCCTGTGTAACGACAGGCAGGAGCGGGTCTGGCATGAGACGGCCAACCATCAAAGCCATACCGTCATCCGATTCGATCAGCCGGTTGTGACCAGCAGTCTAACCATTCATCTGAAAGCCACGAACGGCACCGCCCCGGCCAGCCTGATGGAGGTTCGGTGTTACGCGTAACGTCAAGGTTTGTAATCGGTCGGTGACGACGCCAACAGGTCACTGATTTCTGTCAAAAGCCCCATGAACTGGGGCTTTTTTTGTAAAAAAATACCTTTAAAGAACTAAAATGGCTGAAATGAGGAAAACTGTGACCGAAATGCGTTAATATCCATTGTGAACAAAAAACAATATTTGTTTATTATTTATGTCTGTCTACGAAGCCGCTGGACTATCACACATCAACAAACGGCCAGCGCTTTTTTGTACGACTGATAATTCCAGACTCCTATGCAATATATTGATGAATCGAAAGCCTTTAAGCGAGTTACCTGTACCATCAGGCTCGGCCGTCAGCCAGTCAGCAAAAGTCAGCACCAGACTCTTTCCGAGCAGACGATCCCTTTTCTACGCAAAACGCTTTTAGACAAAAACTGGTCTGCCGAAAACAAGCTACCCGAAGTCGGAGAACCGCAGGGGTTACCGATGGACGAGTTTGAACGGCTCTTTCAACAGTATAAACGAGCTGGGCATGAGTACTACCAAAGGCTAAGTCAGCAGACCGATAAAACAGACCCCCGCTAGGCTACTGTCTTTCTGCTCTCCTAAAACGGCCACCGACCCGCTTATCTACAGGCGGGCCAGTGGCCGTTCTCATGGGCGCCAGCTTTACCATCTATTGGCTTCGTCGGTACGGGGTCCGCTACGGGAAAAGATGGCCTGATCACCCCCCGAATTTGCCCCGTTTACCCCCCGTCGGGCCGGGTGCCGGGCGGTATATTTACCTGATCAATCAACCAAACGACAGGTAAACATGGCTACGAAAAAGACAAAAATCATGTACTGGGTCTTCACCGGTTTGTTCGCCTTTGTGATGCTGGGCTCCGCTGTTCCTAATATCATGGTCGATCCCATGTCGGTTCAGGGATTTCGTGAGATGGGGTACCCCGTCTATCTGATTCCGTTTCTGGGCTGGGCCAAGCTGCTGGGGGTTGTAGCCATCCTCGTGCCTGGTTTTCCCCGGCTTAAAGAGTGGGCCTATGCTGGTTTATTCTTCGACCTGCTGGGGGCTGTGTATTCGATTCAGGCCATTGGGAAGCCTGTTGTCTACTGGGCACCGATTCTGCTCTTTGTAGCCGTCGGGGTGGGTTCGTATGTGTGCTATCACGCCCTGCAGCGGCTGGCTACCGGTAATCACAAAGATCCGCAACCGGCCACCGGGCCCGTTGTGTCAACTTTATAAGGTGCCGGAAAGCGTGCGGGTGAGTCGCTGAGTGCTTCGCTGTCGGTCTGAGTCATAGAGGATTCAGACCGTTTTCGTTATAGATACTTACCCGGGTGCAGGAGTGGAGTTTTTGAAAATCAGAACTGATTGCATGGGTAAATTCAGCGCGGTTTTCGCTTGAAATCACGAAACGCTCCGTAAGCCGATGGCTTATAAAGCGGCAATCGTCTATTTTAATCAAGCTGGATTCGTGAAGACAAACACATTGCTCCTCGCCTTTTTGCTACTGGCATCGGTAGTGCAGGCCCAGAAAAAAGTATTCCCCCAGGCGCCGGGTATGGTGTCGTATACCTATCGCAACAGCTTCTCGAAAAATGTGGCTGCAACCCTCGATACCATTAAAGCCCTCGGTATAACGGATATGGAATTCTCCAACTTGTTTGGGAAAACCGCAGCTGAATTACGTAAGCTCCTCGACGAACGCGGCATGAAGTGCTCCTCGTTCGGGGTTAGCTACCCGGATGCCCTGAACAAGACGCAGGAGGTGGGCCAGAACGCCAAAACCCTGGGCGCCAAATTTGTACGGGTTGCTTGGATTCCGCACGATGGACCGTTTACGCTCGACATGGCCAAAAAAACCGTGGCGGATTTCAACCAGATTGGCAAACGCCTGAACGATGACTATGGCATTACGTTCTGCTACCATAACCACGGCTTCGAGTTCCAGCCCCATCAGGACGGGACCCTCTTCGATTACATTGTTCAGCAGACCGACCCCAAGTACGTAAGCTTTGAGATGGACATTCTCTGGACTTTTTTCCCGGGTCAGGATCCCGTGGCCCTGCTTAACAAATACGGCAAACGCTTCAAACTCATGCACCTGAAAGATCTGCGCAAAGGCGTTACCGGCAACCTGTCAGGGGGCACTCCCGTCGAGAATGACGTGGCGCTGGGAACGGGCCAGATCGACCTGGCGGCTGTGCTGAAGGCAGCCCGCAAAGCCGGTGTGCAGCATTATTACATTGAAGACGAAAGCCCCAGCATCAAAACCCAGGTGCCGCAGAGTATTGCCTACCTCAAAAATCTGAAAGATTAAGCGCTGGCGGAGGCCGGTTCGGTTAGCTGTCCGCAGGTGGTCGTTGCAGAATCTGAAGCATATTCCCCTCCGGATCGAAGAAACTACGGACCTGGCCTCCGCCAATAGCCTCGACCCGCTCGCCATCCCAGCGAACGCCCTGCTGGTCGAGATAGGCGATGGCCCGATCGATGTCGGCAACGCGCAAGGCCAGATGCGACCAGCCGGGTGTCCAGGTGGTGCGGGGGGACCGGGTCGTGTCATCTTTGGGCATGATCTCGAGCAGGGTATTGTCGGGCGCCTGCAGCATCCAGACCGGCCGGCCCGCATCGGCTTTCCAGTGGCGGAACCACTTCGTATAGCCCAGCACTGTGCAGTACCAGTCGGCCAGGGTTTCTACGTCGTCGGCAGCAACAGCCGGATGGTCGACACCCGTAAGCGTAAGTTCATTCATCGGTCAGTGGTTAGATGCCTATTTTCTCCCGAACCAGCCGCAGCCAGATAGCCCGCCCTTCACAATCCCAGTGCGTATCGCTCTTCAGATAGGGTGAGGCAGGGGCCTGGCTAAAAGGACTGTACACATCGATGGTCGGAACGGCCAGCTTCGGATGTTGCTGAATACGTTCGATCAGGTGATTATAGGCGTACCGGTTTGGTTCGAGGATACTCGCTTTGTTGGGAATGATCGACAGATATACGGCGTCGAAGCCCTGCTGCTTATAATAGTCTGCCGTAGCATTGAGGCTATCGACATAGGCATCGACCTGAGCGCTGGTCAGGGGCGAGTAGGACGATAGTACGCTGCTGGTATCGGTGTCGGAGTTCAGAAAGATGTGTTGTCTGTTCCGGGACAGACTAACCCCCTCGTTGGACCGGTCAAACCAGCGCAGGGTCAGCGTGGCTTTTAGCTCCTTGAACCAGAAGGCCCACTGGTGACTGAACAGGGCCGTTTCGAGTCGTTGCTCCACATCGCTCCAGTGAATATCCGTTTTGACGCGCTCCCAGCCCGTTGGCGGTGGTAGCCGCGACTGGTTGGTGTCGGCGTCGACGACCAGCTCACGCACGGGCTGGGTCACGTGATCCCGAAAATGGCGCTCGATGGTTTCGATCAGTAACACGTTTCGTTTGCTGGTATCCAGCTGGGCCCGTTGCTTGTTGTACCAGTGTACTCGCTGGTAATGGCTGACCCTAAAATCATCTTTGGTAATCCGCTGCGGCTCCGAAAAACTGTCGCCGATGATGTACAGATGGGTTGACGCGGTGTCGCTGTCGCGGTTGGAAGGCGTACAGGTGGGTTGTTCCTGTTTGAACTGAGGCAGCGCTGACAACCGGTACAGGTCGCCATAGCGGTAATCGTCGGCTATGACCCCGGCTTCGTATAACCAGTGCGATACCGTAGCCGACAGGCCACATAGCCAGAATATACCGGCAGTTACTAAGACAGCGTAGCGAAGAAAACGCATGGAAAAATAAATTATCGGACCCGGATCGAGTAAAGGTTGACGGCGCGCTGAACGCTGCTGAGCACGTATAACTCATTCGATCGCTCATCGAACTGCAAAACTACCGGAAAATCGCTTG
The DNA here is from genome assembly GCF_002006735.1 of Spirosoma sp. 209. Lineage (NCBI taxonomy): Bacteria > Pseudomonadati > Bacteroidota > Cytophagia > Cytophagales > Cytophagaceae > Spirosoma > Spirosoma sp. 209. The sequence continues at coordinate 92,580 of NZ_MVEC01000007.1, forward strand.
GGATGGGTCGATCACCTACAATGCGTCCGTTGAGATCATACAAGGTGGTGAAACTGCCCGACTTGATACTCACCAGCTCGACCCCCGCGCCCAGCCGGTGGTACCGAATGCTGTTACGACCCGACTGAAGCGCCCGGACCTCGAACCGGCGTTCGCCTTTCTGATCCAGTATGGCCACCTCGGTATCAGTTGAGCGCAGCACCAGCCAGTTCGTCTGTTCTTCGTCGGGAAGGAGCCGGAACGTGCCGCTGCGGACGGGCCGGTACAACTGCGTTCGTTTGGTTACAGTCCCGTTGGTGAGCAGGGTCAGGAGCTGACCTTCGTCGGTGATGGTCTGTAACGTCGACTGACCGGGTGGAATCAGGGCGGGACCGGCGAAGCGAACGTCGGGTTCGTCTTCGGTCTGCCGCTCGACCTTAACCGGGAAATGAGGATGCTGCGTACCGTTTTCGCGCCAGTAGTTGAGCGTACCGTCCGCCTGTGCGGCCAGGATATCCATACCATCGGGGGTAACCATAATCTGGAACGGCAGCAGCAACGGTCCTTTGCGGGGAGCGCTCATGAGTTTAACAAAGGCTTTTCGCTGACGATCCAGCCCATAGACCTGCCCGTTTGGATGAGTGGCGAGCGCAACGATGCTGCGTTGCCTACTTCCCCGTGGTCGTACCAGATAAGTTGGATCAAGACCAGCGGGGAGTGGTATCTGCTGGAGCGATACGGCACCCGTACTACCTGGCTTCTGACCCGGGTCGGCGATGTACAGCGTCCGGTCGGTCATGAACAGGTACTGCAACCGCCCATTATCCAGAAAATCAACGGCCAGCGCGTTGCTGCGAACCGGCCCGTCGGTGCTGCTCTGTATGGCCCCATCGCTGTTGGGGGTGATCAGGCTCAGCTTCGCATCGGCCTGCTGGGCGTAGAACGGGGCCGTTCCGTCACTCAGGCTACCGGTTGCAAAAGGAGCCGCCACGAGCGGAGCGGCCAGTTCGGTGCGTTTGCGGAGCAGGAGCTTGTTCAGTACGGCCCGGCTGGCCCGGCGGGTCGTGCGGCCAAGAATTACCGTCGACTGAATGTTTTCGTTGCCGTAGCTGGCCTGGTACGCCATGTTCTCCAGATTGGCCAGGGCGGGGCTACCCGTGGCGGGGTCTGGCTGGTCAAGGAGATTTTGCCAGGCTAACGGCCAGGTTGTCGGTACGGTGGTGTGGGCCCGGTTGAGCCGTACGAAGGCGGTGAAGTTAGCCGGGCGCAGGGTACCGTTCAGAAATTCGGCCTGACGGTCGTCGGCCGACCAGACGGCTTTTCGTTGCACCTGCTGTAGATAATCCTGCAGGGCCTCTTCGCTGTTGGCCACAATGAGGGCCGAGCCGTGTTGGGTAATCCAGCTTTGCGGAAAGCCGGTAAACAGGCTGCTGAATAAGGACGCAGGCAGCTCGGAAACGTTCAAGAGCAGCGTTTTGTGGCCCAGAAAGCTTCGCAGGGGAGCGGGGGCGGTGGCGCCGGCGCGGTATGCAATGCGCTGATACGCACTGACGAGCTGTTTACCATCCCGGCCGGGTAAGATAAGCACCTGCCGCTGAGCGCCTGTTGCCGACTCCATGCGGCAGAGGAGCACGTCCCGGTCCAGCGCCTGATAAAACGGTTTGGTGTCTGGTTTGATCTGATCGAATCGGTCGCGCAGGAAGTCGCTGGAAGCGGACCCCAGCAGCTGGCTCAGCGACCGGCCAAACCGCGCAGCATCGCTGATGCCGATATGGTACAGGCTGGCGGTTGTCTGCGGAATCAGGTCGGGCCGGGCAATGCGCTGGGGCGTCTGGTCCTGAAAAAGGGCCGCCACGTCGCGTCGACCACCGATCTCATCGACGGCATACCCGATCAGGTGGGTCCGCGAGGCCGATGGCCGAAATTGTAAGGTTAACGACTCGGGTAAGAAAAGCCGTACCAGCGAGCTTGCATCGCTGAACAGGCCCTGTAGCACCTCCGGCCGAACGCTGACCCCGGCGGGATGGTCGGCATCGACTTTTCCTTCTACCCGGATGATAGAGCCGTTTTCGGCCAGTTTGAGCTGACGATGCATCTGCCGCGCTACGTTCTCGACCAGGATGCCGGATACGCTGCCAACCAGGAAGTCGTCGGTCAGGATAAACGAACCGACCGGCTCATTCGCTCGCGAGACCAGGTCAAATATCTTCTCCCCCGAGAACGTGTGATTAAGGACCCGGTACTGGCGGGGATCGGGGTTGGTGAGCCGTTGCAGAAACGACTGATCAGTTTCTGTCAGAGGAATGTAGAAGATATAGTCGAGGGTCGTTCTGGATACGGTATGGAGGGAATACCGGACGTTCCTGCCCGAGATAAACTGCAGCACCGTGGCCGTGTCGGCGGTAGCGTACAGGAACCGGTCGAGCCGCTGACGGGCTTCGTCAAAAACGGGTAGCTGCCGTAGGGCGATCTCATTCCGCAAAGCCTGGGCCGACACCGTATCCTGCAGGCGATCACTGGCCAGCATCATCAGCGCCCCTGGTGGGATGAACGCATCGATACTGCGGTCGTTGGCCCGGTAATGACGGTAGCCGAGCCAGCCACCGACCAGCAGCACCACTACACCAATACCCAACCAGACGTTACGGTTCATAGAGTAAATAGAAATAAGCAAAAACGAGACGGGGCCAGCTGGTCGTCATAAGTGATAAAGATCGCCAAAGTAGGCATACTACTTACGACTTTCCGCACTCACAACGGCCGGGTGGCCCCGTCGGGATACTAATTCGGGTTTATTTACCCCACATCGCGTTGGCGGTTTCGGGGAACGGCAGGGTCAGCTCCGGCACGTTGGCTGCTACGCGGTTAGCCCATTCGACCCCCTGCATCAGCGAGTGGTCCTGGTTGCTTACCTCGTATTTCCAGGCGCCGAACCGGCCCCGCGAATAAATTCCGAACGGTTCCAGTTTCGGCAAAACAGCTTTCAGAATACCGTCGCGCTCGACCGAAGGGGTCGGGTAGCCGTAATCGAACGCCATGTGGAAGGTCGAGATAACATCGTCGGCCGACTCGATCAGCTGATCTTCGACCAGGGCGCGGATGGTGTCGTCGATCAGCGTTTCGCGATTGACGGGTTTTGCCGACGATTCGCTGGTCTCGGTCATCAGCGACCAGTGCTGGTTGATATCGGGTACGTTGTTGGGGCTGTAATTCGAGAATACCGTTACCCGGTAATACGGGCTGTTGGCTTCCGGGAAATACATCCAGCACATCGTTTCGAGGCTTGGCTTCGGCTTGCCTTTCAGGCCGATACCCACAACGTTGGTCGACGAGTGTTTCAGACCCTGGGCGGTTTGTACCGTTTCGGGGGCCAGCCCTTCGACCCGCTGGGTAAAGAGGTCGAGCGGCATGGTGCTCATCAGGTGTTCGTACTGAATGGTTGAGCCATCGGCCAGCACGATTTTCTTCTCGGGGCCAATTACTTTCTCAACCGTACAGTTCAGCTTCACGTATTCGCGGCCAACCAGATCGCCCACGGCTTCCCAGATACCGCCCGTACCGCCTTGTTTCGGAAATTTGAAGGTGCTGTTCGGCCCCCACGAAAAGTCGTCCTGATTGAAGATGATATTTTTCGTAACCCGCTGCAGATCGGTAACGGCAACGCGCTCGCCCACCCAAACCGCGTTCATATCTTCCGGTGGGTAAGCCCACACCTTAAAGTTATAGGGGAACATGAAGGTGTCGGCCAGCCCCTGTCCGAACGTTGCCAGAATCCACTCGCGGAAGTTGGCCGGCTTCTGATTGTTCGGGAATTTGTAGTTGTGGATAATCCCTTCCAGGCATTTCCACATCGTTTCGGGCGACAGGTATTTGATGTTGTTCTGGAACGGGTAAGGAACAAACCGGTTCTCAATCCAGACCCACGATTCGCGCTGGTGACTGAGCCAGCCATCTTCGCCCAGTGCTTTGAGCATCAGGTCGTCGAAGTACTTGTAGTGGGAAAACTGCACGTGGCCGCCCACATCCCAGGTAAAGCCCTGTTCATCGACAAAGCTTTTCGACAGCCCTCCGATCCGGTTTTCTTTTTCCAGGACAATAAAGTCGGTGATGCCCAGTTCTTTCAGGCGATACGCGGCTCCCAGGCCGGTAGGGCCCGAACCGATAATAACATATTTATAGTTCATGATGACGTTTTTGGCCAACCCGATTCAGTGGTCCGGGCACTACGGCCCCATAGGGACACGCCAGCGACTGGACTACCGGAAAAGGGCAGACTTGTTTTCAGGCGGCTACTGGCTCTGGTGATTTGAGGGCTTTAACTTTACTGCCCAGGTCGAACCGGAACTGCGCCAGTTCTTTAAAACTCTGCATACAAACTTTCAGCAGCTTCCACTTCAGAATCGACACCGTACCGGTTTGCCGCTCTTTGTGGGTAATGGGAATGTCGAAGGTGTTGTACCCGGCTTTCTTGGCCATAACAGCCAGAAAAATGTTGGGCGCAAAGGGCGTTGGCGTTGGCAGCTGGGCCAGCAGTCGACGCAGGAACGAACCCCGGATCAGACGGAACGGGATATTGCTATCCATAATGTAGGTTCCGTAGATGAAGGCGATACTGAATCGCAGGATGCGGGTGATGATCAGCCGCGCAAACGCATCGTAACGTTCTTCGCGGTAGCCGAGAATAAACGGTGAGTCGTTTCGCCGGGCCCATAGTTTCTCAAAATCCTCGGTGACGAACTGATCGTCACTGTCGGTCTGAAAAACGTATTCGGAATCGAGCGCAACGGCTTGCCGGTACCCGTTTACCACGGCATTACCATGGCCGCCATTGGGCTGATGAACGACCATCAGTTTAGGGTAGCGTTCTTTGATCTGGTCCAGAATAGCCCCAGTATTATCTCGGGAACCGTCATTAACAACAATCAGGCGCGTGTTCTCGGTAGGGAATCGACGGGCCAGCATGTCTGTCCATTGCCGGACAACAACTTCGATGACTTCTTCTTCGTTGTAGGCCGGCATTACTATTGACAAGAGGAGACTCATGCAGGGGTATATAGTGATGAATGTATACTGAACGGTGTATAGTGAGAAGAGTCACTACATACATCCTAAACATCGCAAATATAAGAAATTGTTGCCGGGAGTCTGACGAACCGTCTAGTAGATTATCGAGCGGACTAATCCGGGTGCTCAATAGGAAAAACGGTCTTTCAGATTATTGATCGGTTTTTCGATCAAATACCACGAAACGGTAGCCAGCGCAACTGTCAGCAACAGGAAAAACGAAAACTGAAACGCGTAGGTGCTATCCAGAACAGGGGCCATGTCTGTAAGCCGGCGCCAGGCCCGGAGCGAAAAATGGTTGGGCTGGGTATGATATACGTTGAAGACGAAATTGTGGAAGAGATACAGGCCATAGCTGATCCGGCCGAGGTACTGACTTACGGGATTTTCGAGCAGCCATTTCATGATGGGGTTGGTAAAGCCCATCACCGCCCGCCCAATCAGGAAAAAACCAACCAGCGAGGCCGCCAGCCGCTCCCAGACGTCGGACATGATGTTGTGGTGACCGGTCCAGCCACGCGGGTCCGGAATGGCGGGCAGCAGTTTGGTAGCCACCAGCACAACGATAAACAACCCGACACTGGCCCAGACCCAGCCCGACGACCGGAAAACCTGGTTGAAACGCTCGCGCTGGTAGAGCCACCAGAACGCCATAATAGCGCCCAGTCCAAACGAATCCAGGCAGGCAGGCATGGTCACATACCCGATGAACCACGGCATACGGGCGCGGAAGATGACGTACCGCAGGCATACCGCCCCGATAATCATCAGCGCAGCTGTCAGCGGCACCCATCGGCGGGGCACGACGAACAGCAGCAGTGGAAAAAACAGATAAACCTGCTCTTCAACGGCCAGCGACCACAGGTGATCGACGGTGCCCATCCAGGTCGAGAAGTAGGCCATATACAGGTTGGTCGCGTAGAGGGCCAGCCAGGCGAAGGTACGCCGGACGGGGGGCTCGTTGACCAGATACAGCACGAACAGGGTGATGTAATAGACCGGAAAAATGCGGAGCGTCCGGCGGATGTAGAAGACTTTCATATACTTGGAAAATCCTCGTCCGGGTTGATGACTTAGCTTGTCTTTGCTGGAGAGCAGAATCCGCGTGATTAGAAAACCGCTCAGCACGAAGAAGATTGTAACGCCCAGCGCACCCAGCGGTAGCTCAACCCGGCCTGCCATCCAGTGATCGAACAGAACCAGCGCCACGGCGATAAACCGGACTCCATCCAGCTGGAGCAGATGAGTCAGAGTCGGGCGGGTAGCGGATGGGGTCAGGGTTTGATTGGACTGCATACAGTGATGATTGAATCTACCAGTTTTTTTCGGTTGTATCGGCGGGTTGTCCCGCCGACGTAACGGTCTGGCCAGTGTTGATGAGATAAGGTGTTGCCGGGCCGTCCGGAACAACCAGCACGCTTAGCTGATACGTGCCGGCAGCCAGTTCGGCCATCAACACGTCGGCCCGGAAGCCGGTGGTAAACTGCCGGTCCGGCAGCAGACGGGCCCCGCCTGCCGACCGTTTGTTCTGCCAGACAGGAAACAGATACCGCCGTTGACCGGACCGGGCCAGCACATAAGCCCCCGCATCGCGCAGGCCCTGGGGGGGCAGTTCTGTTTCCTGGATCGTGAACCCGGCCGGATTGGGTTGAACCGTCATCTTCAGATTACCCGGCCGACCGGCGCTGAACAGAACAGGCAGGGCGGTGTCGTAAAAAGCAGGAGCGGGGTCGGTATAGCGGGCCGTTACGGCATCGAGTTGAGCAACGGGCCGACGGGTCGTATAGTGCCAGTTGAACTGGTTGGTCGTGAGCCAGTGCCGCCACCAGATCGTTTCGTCGAGGAACGAAAAATACGACAGCCAGGCCAGGGCCAGCCCACCAACTCCGCCAACCAGACCGGCCCACTGACCCAGCCGACCGGGCAGGGTGGCCACGGCATAGCTGTACAGCAGGGCCAGCAGGGTAAGCGAGTAAATCTTGTAGCGGCTGGTGATGAGCAGATCGGCACCGAAGCCAGTCCGGGCGTAGGCCACCACAGCCGCCGTGCCCAGCAAAAAGGCCGCGCTGCCCCAGAAAAACAACGCAATGGCCGGCATCGTGGCCAGGCCGCCCGCCCGATTGGGGTGTCTGACCTGCTGCCATACGCGGCTAAGGCTGCGCTGGTTCATAACCAGGCCCATGCCTACTATACCCAGGGTCAGTACGACCGTAAGCCCGCCCAGAGCCGTGCTGTTGGTTAGCGGCCGGCCCATAGGCAAAGCCTCCCCGGCAGCACCGATTACGGCAAACCAGCCCTTCAGCAGATCGGTAACGCCCGGTCGGATGGCATGCGCCCCGCCTGGTTTCTCGAAGCCAACGAAGTACAGGCCTATGACCAGCAGTGCACACAGGGTCCAGCCCAGCAAGGGGCGATAGGATGTCCGGCTGGCACCCGCCCGCACTTCGGCGCTACGGAGCAGGAGTAGCGCAAACCCAATAGGCCAGACGAGCAGGCCATTGCCGCTCGTAAGCGTCGCCAGTACGGCGGCCCCCACGGCCAGCCCCCACCGGTCTGTGTAGGCCAGCCAGTAGAAAGCGGCCAGCACCCACAGAACAACCGAGAAATTCTGGAGAGCGGCCATGCCCCAGTACATATTTTCCCACTGCGACAGGTTGAAGAGTACCAGTGCCACCGGAACGGCGTAGAGGCCGGTATTCCGGCTGGCGGCTCCGGCGCTTCGACCCAGAACGGCGTAAAAGACGGCCAGCAAGCCAACCAGACTCAGGTTGCCAATGGCCATCAGGTGCACGTAGTTGAGCTTGCCGGTCAGCCAGTAGTCGAGCAGAGTAATCAGTCGGTCATAAACAATCCGGTGTTCGTTATGCTGCCTGAAGAGCTGATAAAGCTTACCGGAGAGGGTCGTTTCCTGATCGGTATTGAACAGAAAAGCCCGCAGCGCGTGGTCGTCCCACTTGGGTATGTTGATGGCATACTGCTGCCACACCCAGCCAAAAACCAGCAACGGCACGGCCAGTAGTACCCAGCCCAGCGCGGCCTGTCCTCCGGTCGCGGTTCGTGTTGAGCGCGACGGGGGAGCGTAAGTAGGTTGCGAGCGGGAAATCATGCCGTATTGATTTTGGTGGACTGGCCGTCAGCGTCGGCCCGGTACTGTTTGTGCGGTCGGTTCGAAGCCAGACGCTAGTAGCGATACTTGGTGCCTTCGAAATCGTAGATCGTAATGCGCTGGCCGGTTTTTCCTTTGATCAGGATGATCCGGTCGGTCTGGGTCGTATCCATCCGCTGATAGTATGTAGCGTCTTTGGGCAGATACAGGTTTGTATACTGGGCGTCGATGATCGAGTGCGTCGTATACGTCTTTTCGATTTCGTCGCGGGGGTTCGTACGTGCCGAGGGGTATAGTACCGTATCGCCGGGCGCATACTGGCTGATGATTCGCTGGGCGGCCGTGTTGTACGGGTTTTCGATCCGGTAACGACCGTAGTAGGTGTATTTAGGCGCCTGATCTTCGTAGATCCGGTACAGCAGATCGCCGATGAAATAAGCCTGTACGAGCAGGATCGCCCCGAGCGTCAGCCGCAGGTAGGCAGGCTGCCGGAACAGCTGCTGGATAATAAGACCTACCAGCGTCAGCGCGTAGGGGAACGAAAAGCCCGAATAGCGCTGGGTGATGCCGTAGGTATGGCCATTTCGAACCGCAAAGGCGATCAGAACCAGCGTCGGTATGGTGCTGCAGAGAACCATCAGGTACAGAAAACGCCGTTCGGACCGGTCGTTATGGGCTACAAAAGCCTGGTAAAGCAGGTAGTAGAGCAGGGGTAGGGCAGCCGCCACCACCAGCCGGGCCGACTGGATCGTGTACAGGGCCATGCCGGCAACCAGCAATATAGGCACCGCGACTTTCACCCAGGCTGGTGGCTGATTTTTCTGACCGAACCGAACTACCACCAGTAGGGCAATCAGGCCAAAACCAACAGCGATGACCAGGTTGCGGAACGCCAGCGTCTCCGCCGAAAGGCCGTTCGAGATCATGAACAGATCAGCCCAGACCGGTATCGACTTCTTCACAATATTGGCCAGCGTAGCCGGTAAAATGATCCCGAATCCGTTGTTATACGGGTTCGTCAGGGCCAGTCCACCGTACAGTTTGGCCTGGTACGCCAGCGTAAAGAGGGTGTACTTACCTCCCCCATATACGAACCAGGGTAAAATCAGGCCAACCGCCCCGCCCACCGTACTCAGCCCAAAGCCGATGTATGTCTTCAGATCCCGGTTGAAGAGCAGCAGATAGATACCGTGACACAGAAAAACGGTGAAGGCCAGATAGTGGCCCAGTGTCGCCAGTGCAAACGACAGGCCATAGCCGATATACAAGCCGATGGGGTGCCTGCCCTCCGCGCGTTTGTCGAGGATACGCAGGAACAGCCAGGTGCCCAGCAGACACAGAAAAATGGTCATGCAATAGTTACGGGCCATGTGGCTGTAGGCGATGAAAAATGGCTCTACAGCCGCCAGCGCAGTTACAATCAGGGCCAGCGGCTGGGATTTCAGGTAGCGTCTGACCAGGAGAAACAGCAGACCGACGATCAGGGTACTGAAAATGATAGACGGCATCCGGATCGACAGATCGCTCAGGCCAAACACTTCGATCCAGGCCCAGAGCAGCGCGTAGTGAGAGGCACTGTTACCAATATCGGTCTGAATGATAGCCCGGATGTAATCGTTGAGTTGTTTGGGCTTCCAGAACTCCTGGGGGGTAAAATACACTTTACCGGGCGTATGGAACACATCGCGCTGGTTGGCGCCTTCCAGCGAAACGCCCTGGGTGTTGACCAGCGTAAACTTCTCGTCGAGGTAAAGACCGTGTACACTGGACTTGTACAGCCGAAGGCCCAGCGCCAGGAGCAGAATCAGATAAATGGTCCATTGTGACCGACTCAGCGAAGCAAGTAAACCCGAACGGGATTCGTTCATTGTGCGGTTAGTAGCGGGTGATTGCAGCATATTAGCGCAAAAGTAAGTCCGTACCTATCGCTTTTACAATTTAAGGATGGTGAATTCTACCCGCCGGTTCTGTTTCCGCTTTTCTTCGGTCTCGTTACTGGCAATCGGTTTACTGGGTCCCCAGGCTTTGGTCTGAATTCGGCTTTCGACAATACCCTTGCCCGTCAGGTACTCTTTCACCACCCGAACGCGGTCCTGCGACAGTTTCATATTGGGTTCCCAGTCGCCCTGGTTATCCGTATGCCCTTCAACGAGCAGCTCCATAGCGGGGTATTTTTCCAGCATGGCTACCACCCGGTCCAGCTCTACGCTGGCACCCGGCAGGAGCGCAAACTCACTCTGCTGAAACAACACATCGCGCATGATAATTTTCTGGCCCGGCTCTATCTTGACCAGGTACAGGTTGCGCCGAATGTCGCGAAACCGTTTGTCTTTGCTCAGGTCCAGGGTTTCGGTCGTGGGGAAATAGCCTTCACGACTGGCGGTCAGGTTATAGGTTTTCTGGGTGGGCAGAATGAGCTTATACTCACCGGTCTCCGGGTTGTAGTCTACCTTGCTGACGGCTTTGTTTTCGTTGAAAATACCCGAGATGACTTCCGACGCAACGGGCTTTTTGCTTTGGGCGTCGAGCACCTGCCCCGATACGATGGCCACGGGGTCGGGTTTGATGGCCGGGTACAGCTTGAGCCGGAAAATATCGTCTTCGCCCATCGAGCCCGCCCGCGAACTCAGGTACGCAAAATCACCCGAGGCCGGAATGGTGAAATAACCGTCCCATTCGGGTGTGTTAATGGCTGGTCCCAGGTTTTCGGGTTCACTCCAGTTGCCCCATGAGTCATCGAGCCGGCGCGATACGAAGATGTCGCCATTGCCGAAACCAGGATGTCCCATAGACGTGAAATAGAGCGTACGCCCATCGGCGGCCAGAAAAGGCGAACTCTCCGCATCGGCGGTGTTCACGACGCCACCCAGCGAGACGGGCTCTGCCCAGGTCTTGTCCGGTAGTTGCAGCGACACGTACAGGTCCCGGTTGCCGCGGGTATCTTTCCGCTGTACGGCCAGAATGATGGCCTGCCCGTCGGGCGAGACGCAGAATTCCAGTTGGTTCTCTTCGTGCAGGTTGTAGTTGTTGGCGATCTTACACTCAACCGGTTGCGACCAGCCTGCCTTGGTCCGGATCGACCTGGAGATGCCGAACGACATAGAACCGTTGGGCTGATATACGTTAATGAGGTAGGCTGTTCGGCCGTCGGGAGCCATGCCGCTGATGGCATTGTCGCCCGCGTTGTTGATGGGAGAACCTATGTTAATGGCCTCGTTCCAGCTGGCGGGATTACCGCCACTGGCCGACGCGAGTGTTGCGTACCAGACGTCCTGATGCTCTGCTCCGCCGATGTTGGCTTTGTTCAGCCCCCGCGTAAAATACAGAGTGCGTCCATCGGGCGAGATCACGGGGGCTACTTCCTGCCCCGGCGAATTGACGGTTTTGCCGAGGTTTTCTTTCTGAATTTCCTTGGGCGTATTCGCCGATACGTTGATGCCAACGCTAACGGGGCTGGGATCTTCCGAAATGCCGATGGCATCGATCTGGTTCATGCCTTTCAGAGCCGCCCCGTTGATGACTACTTTGATCTGATGACAGACGTAGGTGGGGTTGGTCAGAAAAATACGTAGCAGCGGGTCCTGACGCGGCTGGTTTCCTGTATTCTGGTACACCACATGTTCCTGTTTATTTTCATCCAGCACGATAACGCGAACCACGGCGCCCGGATTGATGTTCTCGGCGACGACGATCTGGCGGGCGCGGATGGGTTTGTCGAACCCGACCTGCACCCACTCGTCGGTGGTTCCATCCGGATAGAACGGAGCCCAGGCGCAGGGGGTAGTTCCAAGCTGCAGCGGTTTGTTGGGACGCCCCAGCGCCTGCGATGCCTTAAACTGGTCGCCAGTCGTTTCGCCTTTCTTTTCTGACGAAACACCTACCACGCGGCTGGCCCATTGTAGCGTGCCCCGGTTGGCGGTTTGTGCCGAACCCGACAGGGTAAGGCTCAGCAAGCCACCAATCAGGGTCAGAAGACGCTGCGTACACATGAGATGTCTATATTGAATAAAAACAGCTGATCGGCAACCCCCGAACCGCCATTGGCAGGGCTGGTTTCAGGGTGTCGTTCCGTACCACACGTCAGCCAATACTCAAAAATAGCAAACTTAATTAGTCATTACCCGATACTCCCAGGGTTTCATGGCAACACTCATGGCGGGTTGCAGCGTTACGGGCTGATGCTGAAAGACTTCGGTATAGGTGCCTTCGAATCCTGACCCGTTAAGGCGTACTTCCTGCGGCTGGTTGCTCAGGTTGAGCAGCACCACCACCCGATCGTTGTCCCGCTGGCGGTAAAAGGCATAGACCTTGTCGTCGTGATCAGTCTGAATTTTTACCACTTTTCCACCGGCAGGTCCGTTCCAAAGGGCCGTATTCCGGTGTTTGAGCGTGAGTAGCGCCTTGATAAAGTCACTCTTGCTGTAATTGCCCCAGGGTATTGAGTCTTTCTCAAAAAAAGCCAGCCGCTTGTTCAGGTTCGATTCCATGCCGTTATAGACCAGCGGCATACCTTCCAGCGTGCTGCTAAGAACGATAAGCGCATTGGCCGCGGGACCGAACGACTCGGCCAGCGTTCCGTTCCAGCTGTTCTCGTCGTGGTTCTGGGTGAACAGCATCTGGTAATACCAGGCCGGGAACCGCTTCTGGTTGGCCAGTCGCAGCGAATCGATCTTGTCGGCCGTACGTGCGCCTTTGGCCACCGCCTTCATCATGGTGTGCATGCTCCAGCCGTAGTTCATGTTGAAGCAGCTCTTGAAGTGATCCGGTTCATCCTCCCATTCGGCCAGCATGAAAACGGGTTTGATCTTATCCAGCTGCGGGCGGAGCTCGGCCCAGAAGTCGTTCGGTACAAAACCGGCCACATCGCAGCGATACCCGTCGATATCACATTCCTTGATCCAGTACTGCATGGCTTCGATCATACCCCGGCGCATGTCCGGGTTGTCGTAGTTGAGGTCAACGACATCGGTCCAGTCGGTCGGTTTGTTCGTTTTCGGATCGATAGGCGCAATCATTTTCCCGTTAACCAGCGTGTACCAGTCCGGGTGCTGCTGCGTCCAGACATGATCCCAGCCGGTATGGTTCGGTACCCAGTCGAGAATGACCCGCAGGCCAAGCGCATGGGCCCGGTTGACCAGGGCCTTGAAATCGGCCAGGGTTCCGTAGGCGGGGTTAACGGCCTTGTAGTCGGCAACGGCGTAGGGGCTACCCAGTGTGCCTTTTTTGTTTTTCTGGCTGATCGGGTAGATGGGCATGAGCCAGATAATATCGACACCCAGTTCTTTCAGGCGGGGGAGCTGGGCTTCAACGGCTTTAAAATTGCCTTCTGGAGAAAACTGGCGGGTATTTACTTCATATATGGTAGCGTTCCTGGCCCAATCGGGAGCCGGCGGAGGAGTCGACTCAGGGGCTGACGCGCTGGTAGAAGTGGTCGTGGTTTCAGCTTGTTTTTGTTCATTGCGGCAGGCCGTCGCCAGGGTCAACAAACTAAGGGCAACGGCCAGATAGGTTTTCTTCATAAACAGTTCTGTTGTTAGGTCGCCGTACTGGGCGCTACGTTACGGGGTTGGTTTGTTGCACTCAGGCCATCGTTGGCCGATGGCTGTTTTTTAGTTGCTGAACCGCTTCGATCGGATCGGCAGCCCGAAACACCGAGTTGCCTGCTACCAGGATATCGGCCCCGGCCTGTAGTAAAGCCGCAGCATTACCCACACCTACTCCGCCGTCTACTTCGATCAGCGCAGCCGATTGGTTGGCCACCAGCATTTGTTTGAGCCGGGTTATTTTGGGGAGGGTATGCGGAATAAATGCCTGCCCGCCAAAGCCCGGGTTGACCGACATGATCAGCACCACATCGATTGACTCCAATACATCGATCAGGCCTTCGACGGGCGTATGGGGGTTCAGCGCTACACCCGCCTGGCAGCCGCGCTCACGAATGTGCGTCAGCGTACGATGGAGGTGCGTACAGGCTTCATAGTGAACGTGAATAATGGCTGCGCCCCCGTCGGCAAAGGCATCGATGTACCGGTCGGGCTGAACAATCATCAGATGGACGTCCAGGGGTTTCTGGCAGTGTGTGCGGGCCGCTTCCAGAAGGGGAAAACCAAACGAGATATTGGGAACAAACTCGCCATCCATCACGTCGAAGTGCAGATAATCGGCCTCACTGCGGTTGATCAGGTTCAGGTCACGTTGCAGATTGGCAAAGTCGGCTGCGAGTAGAGAAGGGGCGATGAGAGGCTGTGACATACCACTATTTTTGTCTCGTAAAAGTACTTTTTTTTGGCCGAACGAAGAAACAATACCCATATTGCCGGCTTAAAACCTATTGGGTTTTGAGTGATTGGCTACAAACTGCCTACTGCCTTATGACACCCCAGCAACGAATTGCCGAATTAACGGAACGACTGAATTACTATAACTATCAATACTACCAAAATAGCACGTCGGAGGTCGACGATTTCACCTTCGACAAGTTGCTGGATGAGCTGACCAGCCTCGAAAAACAGCACCCGGAGTACCGGCAGGCCGACAGCCCTACCCAGCGGGTGGGCGGTACCGTAAGCAAGGATTTTGCTACCGTATACCACCGTTTCCCCATGTTGTCGCTGGGTAACACCTATTCGGAGGAGGAGCTGGTCGAGTTCGATACCCGCGTCAGGAAAGGGCTCGACGGGGCTGATGTCGAGTACATCTGCGAATTAAAATTCGATGGTGTGGCCCTCAGCATGACCTACGAAAACGGGGTGCTGGTGCAGGGGGCCACTCGGGGCGATGGGGTGCGGGGCGACGATATTACCCATAACATCCGGACCATCCGTACGGTGCCGTTACGGATTCCGGCTGCGCTGAACCCACCGGCTCTGTTTGAGGTGCGGGGCGAGGGTTTTTTGCCACTGGCGGAGTTTGAGCGCATCAACAAAGAACGCGAGGATATTGGTGAGCCGCTGCTGGCTAACCCGCGCAATGCAGCCTCGGGAACCTTCAAGCAACAGGACTCGACGGCCGTAGCCAAACGCCGGCTCGACTGCTACCTGTATTCGTTTTTATCCGAACCGGCTCCCAACGGTACGTCGCTCTTCAAAACCCATGAAGAAAGCCTGGTGGCCATGAAGGCGTGGGGGTTCAACGTATCGCCTACCTGGAAAAAATGCGCCGACATCCGCGAGGTGATGCTGTACATCAACGAGTGGGAAACCAAACGATTTGATCTGCCCCTCGGCACCGACGGAATCGTGATCAAGGTGAACCGCTATGACCAGCAGCAGGAACTGGGCTATACGGCCAAAAGCCCGCGCTGGGCAATTGCCTTCAAGTACAAAGCCATGGCGGCCAGCACTACCCTGAACGCAATTAACTACCAGGTGGGTCGAACGGGAGCGGTTACCCCGGTTGCCCTGCTGACGCCGGTGCTGCTGGCCGGTACTGTCGTCAAGCGGGCTTCGCTGCATAACGCCAACGAAATTGCCCGGCTGGGGGTCATGCTGCACGATACGGTCTTTATCGAAAAAGGGGGCGAGATTATTCCGAAGGTAACGGGCGTCGACCTGAGTAAACGGACCGGACAAACCGAGCCGATTACGTATCCGACCGAATGCCCTGCCTGCGGCACTCCGCTGGTCCGGCGCGAGGGAGAGGCTCATTTTTATTGTACCAATACCAACGGCTGTCCTCCGCAGCGGCAGGCGCGTTTCGAACATTTTATCCAGCGCCGGGCCATGAACATCGAAAGCCTGGGCGAAGGAAAAATACAACTGCTGATCGAGCGGGGACTGGTGCAGACACCCGCCGATCTTTACGACCTGACCAACGCCGATCTGCTGGGTCTCGAAAAAGCGTACCCCGCCGACAGCGGCCCGGAAGAAACCGGGAAGGTGCGGGTGGTGAAGTTTGGTCAGAAAACCGTCGATAATATCCTGACCGCTATTGACCGATCCAAAGGGCAGTCGTTTGCCAACGTGCTGTTTGCGCTGGGTATCCGGTACGTAGGCAACACCACCGCCGAACGCTTGTCCGACTATTTTGGCAACATCGATGAACTAATGAATGCCTCGCTCGAAACCCTGGCCAATGTGCCGGACGTCGGTCCGCGAATTGCCCAGAGTCTGGTTGAGTGGTTCTCGGAAGCTGACAACCGGCTCTACGTAGAACGGCTGCGGGCGGCAGGGTTAACCATGGTCGGCGAACGTAAGGTAGTCGAAGCCCTGAGTGATACGCTGGCGGGCAAAACGTTTCTGTATACCGGCACCTTTGCCAACTACAGCCGCGAGCAACTCGAAGCCGAAATAGCCGCTCATGGTGGTAAACTGCTCAGCGGGGTTTCTAAAAAACTCAACTACCTGATTGTAGGCGAGAATGCCGGCCCCTCCAAAGTCAGCAAGGCTCAGCAACT
The DNA here is from genome assembly GCF_002006735.1 of Spirosoma sp. 209. Taxonomy (NCBI): domain Bacteria; kingdom Pseudomonadati; phylum Bacteroidota; class Cytophagia; order Cytophagales; family Cytophagaceae; genus Spirosoma; species Spirosoma sp. 209. Next base: position 109,124 of record NZ_MVEC01000007.1, read on the forward strand.
GGGGGTGAGCATGATCAGCGAAGACGAGTTTAGTGCTATGCTGAACGTATAGATATTTACTAGATATTTCCCGCTTAATTTCCTGTAACTTTGTTGTCAAATTAGTCCGTGCGGCACATCATGACCACTCAATTTCACGGCGTTGGCGTCGCCATTGTGACGCCCTTCAACGCTGATCATTCCATTGACTTCGACGGCTTCGGCCGCATCATCCGGCATGTCTCCGACGGGGGCGTCCGGTATATCGTCCTGCAGGGCACTACCGGCGAGTCGCCAACGGTGACGAAGCAGGAGAAAGCCCAGCTGCTTCAGTACCTGAAAGAAAACAACCCCCGCCAGCTGCCCATCGTTTTCGGGGTTGGAGGCAACGTAACAGCGGATGTGGTATCAGGCATGAAATCCATCGACTTCGACGGGGTCGATGCTATCCTGTCAGTTTGCCCGTACTACAACAAACCCGGCAAACGGGGCGTCATCGAGCACTTTACGCGCGTGGCCGATGCCAGCCCGGTTCCGGTTATTCTCTATAACATTCCGTTCCGGACGGGTATCAACATGACGGCAGAAACGATCTGCGAACTGGCGCAGCATCCCAACATCATCGGGGTGAAAGAAGCGTCCTGCGTAATTGAGCAGTGTATGGAGATCGTGCGCGACAAACCCGACGATTTTCTGCTCATCTCGGGCGACGATGTGCAGGGCGTTCCGATCATCAGCATTGGTGGCGTAGGCGTCATGTCGGTTATCGCCAATGCGTTCCCGGCTAAGTTCTCGGCCATGATCGATGCAGCCCTACAGGGCGATTTTGCCATGGCTCAGAAAGAGCTTGGCCATTTCCTGCGTATCGATCCGCTGCTTTACGAAGAAGGCAATCCCGTTGGGGTGAAGAGTATTCTGGAGATTATGGGGCTGATTTCGGCCGAGGTTCGTCTGCCCCTCATGCGCGCTTCCGATGAGCTGAGCGAACGCCAGCGAGCCGTGTTGCAACGCGATGGACTGCTGGAACTGGTAACCCAATAAAACAACCAGACTAATAGGCCAGGAGCGCCAGACCTCGCGGGTCTGGCGCTCCTGGTGTTTACGGACTACACCAGCACCAGGCTGGCTGACCATAAAGGCGATTTAAACATTGCGCCGGCCGCCCCCGAAGAGTTTGGATACCAGCCAGATGATTAAAACAATCACGATAACCACGCCTATAATGCCCGTATAGGCACCGGCTTTAAAAATATCACCAACGAGTTCGCAGCTGGTCAGCGAGAAAGTGAGCAGCAAGGCCACAGCGGCCATGGGGAAGAAACGGAGCAGAGTTTTCATGAACGTTGACTGTCAGTAGTGTATAGATATTAAAGGGCCAGCCGGCCGCTCAACATCTAACCACCCCCACCCGCGTTTGTTCGACTACGCCCGTATCAGATATTCCACCAGTATGTCCATTTGAGCACTAGCGCCCGGTTTCTGACCGAGAACAGCCCGGGCACATCCTGCCCGATCTGGGCGGCACCGGGCAGGTAGTTGTCGGTGTAAACCAGGAAAAAATCGGAGGCTGGCTTGTACCGCCACTGAACCCGGGCGTTTACGTTCATATTCTGCTGCTGCTCGTTGTACTGCACGAAGGTAGTCAGGTACAGGGTGTTGGTCATCGTGACGTCGAATCGCGGACCAACGAGCCAGAACGTCGTCTGGCCCCAGGGCTGGGGCAGCCGGATATCGTTGTAGCTGGCGCTCATCGCCAGACTGACATAGGGCTGAAATCGGTAACCGGCATCGGCGGTCAGGTTCAGGCGGGTACCGTTGGCGTAATAACCGCCGTATCGGGACGTGAACCCGTACGTGAACAAACTCTGTGGTTTCGAGATAAACTGGGTGCCCCAGGCATTCCAGCGGTGTTCGGTGCCCGTATTCAGCGTTTCGCGGTTAGTATTGGTCGGGTCGAAAGGACTCAGCAGCCGTACGAAGTCGGTGGCTACCCAGCCCGTCAGCGTGGCCCGGCTGCGGAACGTGATCAGGTAACTCAGCAGGCTTTCACTGTCACTTTTACGCCCTTCCGGATCGAAAAAATACGTAGACTGAACCTGGGGGCCATGACTCAGGACCTGGCTGCCAGTAGGGAAAAAGGTGTAACCAATGGTGCCGGTAGCCCGCTGATACCCCCGGCGCGGCACATAGCCTGCTTCGGCCGTATAACTTTTACCCACCGCTTCGAGCTGACCGCCAACGAGCCACTGCCGGCTGTTGTACTGGAGATTACCGGCATAGACGGCATCGCTGCCCGCCACCCCCGGTTGAAACGATTTCAGGAACAGGGCTTTCCCCGACCACAGGTTATTGGATGACGCCAGGTTATACTCGACGCCCAGATTCCGGTTATACTGTGAGTAGGCCGGGGCATCGGCAACGGGCTGGTAGTTCAGCGATTGCTTATTGACAAACAGGACGCCGATGTTCGAGCGGGCAAAGACGCGCCGTTGCAGGGCCAGTACGGCAAAGTTCTGCGCGGGCAGGGCCAGATCGTCTACCCGTCCCGTCTGCATGTCCATCAGGCCCAGTCGCCAGTCTTTGTTGAGCTTGCCACTCAATCGGGCTCCGAACCGGATCGGAACCCCGCCCAGACCGATCCGTCGGCTAAAGAACGGACGTATGGTCGCGTAACCGAAGTTGGTGAACTGATCGCCGTTTTCGAGGAAAAACTGCCGCCGTTCCGGAAAGAACAGCTCGAAGCGGTCGAGGTTGGTCACCTGCTGGTCAACGTCTACCTGCGAGAAGTCAGGGTTGACCGTCAGGTCCAGATTCAGCGAGGAGGTAACGGCTACTTTAGCATCCAGCCCGGCGTCGAAGCGGCCCGTAGTTGGAATGTTACGTTCGTAATCGCGTGTCAGGCCGGCCAGCATGTACGGAATGATGGAAATGTTGGGGCCGGGGTTCGGGGGGGGCTGGTCCCAGACGAGCACACCCGTATAAGCCAGCGATGCCGTCGGGAACTGCCGCTGAACGGGTGCCCAGGCTGACTTCTCGGTCGTTTTAAGGTCCTGGCGGCTGAAGTTGATGCCCCAGCGGGTGATGCCCTGCTTATACCGAATGGTTTTGAAGGGGATTGCCATTTCCAGCACATACCGGTCCGGGTAATTACGGACTGACGAGGTCCATTTATTATCCCAGCTCAGGTTGGCTTTACTGCCTTCGTACAGGAGCCCATCCCACTGCGCCCCAACGGCGTTGGTGCCGAAGGTGAACCCGTTGGTCTGGTCGTCGAAGGTATCCATGAAGAAGATGAAGTTGTCGTTGCGGCCGAAGTTCCAGTCGCGCCGGAGCGACTCGACAATGTAAGGGCCCGACCGGTTACCGTGGTGACAAACGGCACTCAGGTACAGATTCCGGTCATCGTAGGTCATACGTACCTCGGTCTGAACCTGTGCCCGGCTGGTATCCATGGGCAGTACCATCCAGAAGTTATCGGCTACCTCGGCGGCCTGCCAGGCGGGTTCATCCACCTGGCCGTCGACCACCACCGGCGAAACGGCCCGGCTGATGTGAAGCTGGTATGACTCATTCTTTTTCTGGGCCAGCAGAGGAACGCTGAGCAGCAGGGTAACTAACGAAAGCAGTAGAGGTCGCACTAATCAATGGGATTGGCGTATATGGATAAAAAAGTACCGGATTGAGTAATTATACCGGATAGACAATACAAAGACGCAACGACCTGGGGCCGTTGCGTCCTGCGTTACTGGTTTATAGATGATTAGTTGCCAACCATAAATACTGCGTTGCCGAAGAGGAGCTTTCCGTTGTACCAGAAGCCCCGGAACAGCGGGTCATCGGCCAGGTAAACCACGCTGCCCCGTCCGTAATTCTGGACGCCCATCAGCAGGGTATTTTTAAGTTTTTCCTTCGCGTTCTTTCCCGAAAAACCAGCTACGTAATTGTCTGATTTAAGGTAGCCCACGTTCCAGCCGTCCTTCAGGAAATCGAAATTATAGGCGTTCTGCACCAGCGTGTAATACCCGTTGGTCAGGCCAAAACCCAGCGGGTGAGACGAGTCGATATTGACGCGGTAGATACTGCCCGGTGTCTCGTCCGAAATAGCGGTCCGTTCGCGGTCGCCGTAGAGTTTGAGCGAGTCAGCGGCATTGCCTTTTTTCTCCTTGTCCTTGGCCGACTTATCTTCTTTTTCTTTCAGGTCGAACCCGTCTTTACCGGCCAGGAAAGCCGTAGCCCGCTCGAGTGCAATAAGTTTACCGCCCGACTGGATCCAGCCTTTGACAGCGGCCAGCACACGATCGTTGAGGAAGCGGCCGTAGTTGTAGTTCGTCGGCAGAATCAGCACGTCGAGCTTGTTCCAGTCAACGCTGCCGAGCGCATTGCCGTCGATGACCGAGATGGGGTAATTGAGTTCCTGATCGAAGTAATGCCATACTTCACCCGCAGCCGGTGGGAGGGTGCCATCGCCTACGACTACGGCAACCCGCGGAGCCTTCAGCGCGGTTACGAAGTCAGAACCAAAATCAGATCCTTTCGTTACAAAGCCTGTTTGCACCGGTGTCAGATCGGCACCGGTGCGGGTAGCTTCGGCGCGAACCAGGGCATCGAGCCGGTCGCCGAAACGTTCATTACCGGCCCGGGCCACAATGAGCGTACCGGAGGGATATGTTTTGCCTTCCAGCTCGAACGGTTTTTCAGCCGCCCGCACCCGTATCTTCTGTTTCAGCAGACCCGCCAGCATCTGTACCGCCGGCATCGACTGCCAGCGAACTACGTAGGCATAAGGCTTCATGGTCGATGGCGCTGGTGCGGCAGCTGCGGCAGGCGCCGTGGCCGATGGGGTCAGGCGGGTGGTAAGGCCATACGTCTGGAGACCGAAGGCGTATGGCATTGACCAGGCCGTAATGTCGTAGGTGGCCGAATCCTCCAGGGCCGAGTTAGGCTCGAACAGGATTTTCAGCAGGGTCGATTTGGGCTGATAGGCGCTGATGACCACATCTTCGGGAGCGATCGAAACGCTTTTCTCATTCTTCTGGCTCGTATAGTTAAAGCCGGGCAGGGTCTGGGCCTTGCCGGCATACCCGTAACTGATCTTGTTCCGGTCGAGTAACTGCTGGAGGGCCTTCAGCCGACCCGCGTCGCCGTTGGCTTTGATGACATAGCTTTTGTAAGCGCCAATGGGCTTATTGCGGGCGTTATCGAAAAACTGGCCGAACTCCTTAACCACATCCGGAGCGCGGTCGGCTACGGATTCGAGAGTGGCGATGCTGGCCGTTACGTGGTGATCGATGCGCTGCCGCAGGGTAAGGGTGTCGCCGTCGGCTTTTTCGATGGCCAGGCCGGCCCGGCCGCTACCGCCCTGCTCGTAAGTCATGCCAATGGCACCGTTGTAGGTGGGGTAGGTATCACCGTAGCTGGGGTAGAAGAGGTCGAAACGCTCGCGGGTGTAGTAAAGCCAGCCGTTGCGGTCAAAATAGCGGCTGCAATACTGGCCGATCGTTTGCTGGAAATCGCGCTGAAACTTGGTGATGTCTTCGTGATAGGGTTTGGCCGAAGGCGCAAAGTAATATGGGCTCTCGACGCCCATCTCGTGGAAGTCGCCGTGGAGGTGGGGCATCCACTGCTGGTAAAGCGCCATCCGCTGCTGCGTAATTTCCTGTGTTTGCCAGGCCCAGTCGCGGTTGGGGTCAAACAGGTAGTGGGTATAGCGTCCGCCGGGCCAGGGTTCGTTGTGTTCGCGGGCTGCGGGGGTCGGGTCGGCCGAGCGGCCCATCATCTGGTTGTACCAGTTCACATACCGATCGTGGCCGTCGGGATTGAGACCCGGATCGAGGATGACTACCGTTGCGTTCATCACCTTCTGCGAAACAGGATTGGCGGGGTCCAGCAACTGGTACAGCACGTCCATAAACGCTTCGGAGCTCACGGCTTCGTTGCCGTGAACGTTGTAGCTCAACCAGGCGATAGCGGGCTGGGCAGCGCTGGATGGACTACCCTCCAGCATGCCAATTCGTTTGAGGTTATTGGTGCGGATTTCATCGAGCCGGCTCAGGTTGGCCTCCGATGCAATGGCTACGACCATTAGCTGGCGACCTTCGTAGGTCGTACCATACGGAATGAGCCGAACGCGGCTGGGGACCTGGCGGGCTACCTGTTCGGCGTAGGCTAGCACGCGATGATGTGGCGTGAACCGATCCCCGACTTTATAACCCAGGAACTGAGCGGGTGAATCGATACGGGAGGACGCAGGTGATGAAGCGGTGGGGGTTGTGGTCTGGGCTGATGCCGATAAGGCAGCGGCCATCCACATGGCAAGTACTAAAACGTGTTTCATGAAGGCGAAAAAAAAATGAAAGGCTAACCTCCTCAAAAATAGGAGTAAAACGGTCAGGAAGCGGTTTTTTGAAAAAATTTTGCCCCATACTATTGCATTTTAAGATCGCTGCCGTACTTTTGCACCACGATTCGACAACGCAGCGGCTAAAAACTTAAGCGTTGGGTCTTTCACAAAGACGGCCGATTCGTCTAGCGGTTAGGACATCGCCCTTTCACGGCGGTAACACGGGTTCGATTCCCGTATCGGTCACTAACATTTACAATGATTATTGTAAGCAAAAAAGCCTGAGCAATCAGGCTTTTTTTGTTTCCTCAGTCTGTGTTCACTACATGACTTATTAGCATATACTACGTATAGTAGATGAATCGCCCTACTGGTTAAACTGTTTTTACATTTTGTGATCACATCGGCTCATCTGCATATAACAAAAAGCCTCCCTGGTTTACCTCCAGTGCGGCTTTTTGGTACTCCGTATTTTCCCCCATTTAAGTCAGGTAGTTTGTAAAACCCATCGTAGAAAGTGACTTAACGTTTGCCTGGAACGTATTTACCAGTGATTCGTTGCGCCTGGCGGTCTGATTCTGATGGGGGTGAAGCAAATCTATCTGCGTCGGCCGGGCTTGTCGGAGCGGAGCAACCAGCCGCCCGTGATCACCAGCACAAACAGCAACACCGTTTTCAGGACGTATAGCGTGGTCAGTATAGGGAGCCGATGGGAAGAATTGTTTTGCGTCATGACAAAAGGCTGACTCACTCCCTGACCAGAAAAGCTCCGATATAAAAGGCCTGTTTCTCATAGAGCTGAGGGCTGGTGATTTTGTTGTTCCGTTTTGCTAAAATGGACGCTTTGTCCAGTTTAGTTGGCGACACCCGAATGGAAGCGGTGTGTTTGCCGTCGGATAGGCCCGAAATGAGTGTGTAACTCATGCGGTAATAGGTACAATACTCATCAAACCGATTGATGTAGCGGGGCGGGTCGTTGTCAACCCGGACAACAATCTGTCCGGTTCCCGGCCCGATCACATCTACCAGGCCCAGTGTATTACCCCGGAAAGAGATAGTGATATAATCGGCCGTATCGGCTGATGCATACACAGGAGGCATTAATGAGGCATAGGGTTTGCCAGTCACGACCGAATCGACCAGATGCCAGCCTTTGCTTTTTTCAAGCTTGTCGACTGTCAGTAGCGCTACGTTCTGCAAATTATCGCTGATCAGGCTTTTCGGCAACGGATGCTTTTGCACCTTGCTGTTCGGCTCCATCCGCAGCAAATGCCGTTCAACGGTTTCGGCGTAAAGTTTATGCCCTGTTTCAACGTAGGGGTGAACGCCGTCGCCCGAAAACACGATCTTGTCAGGCTGTTCGCTGGCCTTTCCCTGAATTACCATTTTACCGGCCTCAATCAATTGTATAGCTGGCAAGGCCATGCAAATGGATGGAATCTGGTACTGATCGGCAATCGTTTCCATGGCCGAAGCAGAAACCGGAAACGTCTTGTTCTGATAAAAGGGCAATTGAACTTTCTGAAACGTATATACAAAGCAGATATCTGTGTGGCGATCAGCCTTCCAGATTTGTCGCACAATACCTTCCATAGAGGCTTTCACCTGCTGCGCTGTTTTGCCGTGGTCGTTCACGGCAAACTCGACAAAGACAAGATCGGGCTTGTGCTGAAGTACGTGCTGCCGAAGGCGATAGGCCCCAAAGTCGGAACCTGTGCCGCCAATGGCCGCCATGATTTGTTCGAATTTAGCGTGGGGGTACTGGTCTTTTAGCCAGCTAACTGTCTGATCGCGCCAACCCTGGTCGGCACGGGTAATACTGCCCCCCAAATAGGCCACCTTACTGGTTTGCCCGCTCTGAATCTTATGGAAAAAATTAGGCAATCCGGCCCGATAGGTCGCTTCTACCACCGGGGTCAGACTGTCTGTTTGGGCGGTTGCCGACAACGTGAGCAACAAGCTTACGAGTACTGATAACGAGCGTTCAATCATGATTTTTGCGTGACTACTTCGTCCCCTTAATAAAAGCCAGGAAATCAGCCATGTCGGGTAGCGAGATGCCGCTTTCCAGCCCTTCGGGCATGGAGGAAGCAGGCCGTGTTTTTAGGTTTTTCACTTTCTTTTTTACGATAATCTGAATAAAATTCGTGTCATCAAACGATCTTAAGTAACGTAACTACTTATACCAGCTTGAATCAGATGGCTACTCATAAATGGTCTATTCAGTTGCTAAGCCGGTGAATGTCTGCACATTTACCCAGATATCTACATCTTATAGATATACGGGCTGAAACTGACTATGTTTATCGTGTCTCAAGACCAGGTTACCATCTGATCGGCATAGCGATTGGAAAGGTAAATGACTCTGTACTCACTGGCGTAAAATTCACTATATTTAATAGATAGCATTGGTAGCGTTTTCTTTTTATGAACGGCCACAACAGCAGCAACGGCTCGAACGTTTGTGGATTCTGTTTCAGGCAACCGCCTGGTGCATTTACATTACCCTGCCTTTTTTGTTGCTGACGGTGCCGGGGTCGATTCCTATAACTGATATAGTAAAAATATTCGGCCTCAAGATCATCAATGACCTGCTGAGTATTGCTTTCTTTTACACGAATCTGTACATACTTACCCCCGACATTCTCGTTAACCAACGGCTTATGCGGTTTGGTCTGGCATTAGTTGGGCTGATGGGGCTCATGCTTGTTACCGACTGGCTCTACGCGAATAACTACCTGTTGAATGAACTATCGATGCTGTCCAGGCATAATCAATTTGCCCGATCGTTACTGGCTCAAACCGATGCCTGGTTCGCTATCCCGACCCCGATCCTGCTTGTTTCGTTTCTGTCGCTGTTACTGCTAACCAGCGTGAGCAGTGGGTTGGCCATTTATAACGACCGCAATCAGTACAAGGCTACCGGACAGCAGATGGTTATTGAAAAACAGGAAGCCGAACTGACCTCCCTCAAACTCCAGATTAGTCCGCATTTTCTGTTCAATACACTCAACAATTTGCGGTGGCTGGCCCGTCAAAAATCAGATGACACGGAAGACGCCATTCTGCGGCTGTCAGACATGATGCGTTACATGATCTACCAGGTAGATAACGGACCGGTGACGCTGGCCAGGGAGATCGATTATCTACAGCATTATGTAGAGCTTCAGGCCATGCGCCTGACCGCGAATAACCAACTGACATTTGTGGTTGAGACCACCGACCGGAACGTACTTATTGAACCGTTGCTGTTTATTCACCTGGTCGAAAATGCGTTCAAACACGGCGTGCACCCCGAAGAGGAATCGCCCGTGACTATCAGGTTGACCTTTCAGAACGACCTGCTGACATTTGAGACGCGCAACCGAATCCTGACCAACGAACTTTCTTCTACCGATTCTGGCATTGGCATTCAAAATGTTGAAAGGCGACTGGCTCTGCATTATCCCGACCAGCACGAACTGAGGATTTATTCGCAAAACGGCCTGTTTTGTGTGGATCTAACTATCCACTTCCCAGCTTAACTACTCATAAATCCCGCGCCCATGGCACTGCATACGATTGCCATCGATGACGAACCTTTAGGACTGAATATTCTGGCCGACGACCTCCGGAAAATTCCCACCCTGGATCTGGTAGGTACGTTCACCAATCCCATTAAAGCCGTTGATCTGATTCAGCAGGGCCTCGTTGATCTCCTGTTCCTGGACATTCAGATGCCGACGTTGTTAGGCACCCAGTTTTTACGCACACTTTCCAATCCTCCGCTGGTGATCTTCACCACTGCCTATGAGCAGTACGCCCTGGAAGGTTACGAACTCGATGTAGTTGATTACCTGATGAAGCCTATCCGGTTCGAGCGGTTGTTTAAAGCCTGTAATAAGGCTGTTGACACCTTTCAGCAACGCCGTAAAGCCGACACCATACCTGCCGATACGTACTTTTTCATTTATTCAGAATACAAGGAAATTAAGGTTTACCACCATGATATTCTGTATATCGAAGGGTTGAAGGACTACGTTAAGCTTTTTCTCGCTTCTCAGCCCAACCGGCCAATTCTGACCCGGCTCAACATGAAAGCGATTGAGAGTAGACTGGATCCGACGCAATTCTGCCGAGTGCATCAGTCTTATATTGTGCCGTTGACCCGCATCAGTTCATTTCATAAATCCAAACTAGTGCTGAATTCCTCAGCCACTGGTAAACCGTCAGGTACGCTGGAAATTCCGATCGGCAGCCGCTACGCTGATGACTTTCTGGCTCGCTACCGGGGCGAGTAAGAACAGCTATCTGTTGGCCTTGGCTGACCCTTTATGTAAAAAGCGATGTCCGAACTCAGGACGGGGAAGGGCGCAATCCAACGGTTCATGATCCTGGTACCCATCTTCCAGTTCGTTGGTGTCGCTCCATCCACTGACGGACCAGAAGTAACCGGGCTGAACGTCTACACTCCCGGCCTGAATCTCTACACATATCCATATGCTTCGACACACTCATTTCAGGGGATAAAATCGCTGAAAATCAGTCGTTTTATTTGTGCCATTCAAGGTGAAAAACACAAATGAAATGCGGATAATGAGCCACAGAAGTATCTTTATTCTAAGCCTGATGGCTTTGCTCTGCTGTCTGACAGACGGAGCGTTAGGGCAAGTTAAATTTACCCTTAGCGGTACCATCCGCGATGCGCAGAACGGCGAATCGCTGATTGGCGTAACCGTCTATGCCAAAGGCGCAGCCGGTACTGTCGGCGTAACCACCAACGCCTATGGTTTCTATTCGCTTAGCTTACCACCCGGCCCGGTAACGGTCACCATCAGTTATGTGGGGTACAGCCCCCAGATCATGTCCCTGACTGTTTCGGCCAGCCAAAAGCTCGACGTTCAGTTGCGCGACGAGTCGAAAGAGCTCCAGGAAGTGGTAGTTTCCCAGACTCGCGCGCAGGACAACGTGCAACAGGTGGGCATGAGCGTGAACCGGCTCGACATCAAGACCATTAAATCCATTCCGGCGCTGCTCGGTGAGGTAGACGTGGTGCGCAGCCTGATGTCGCTGCCTGGTGTGGCATCAGTGGGCGAAGGGGGTGTGGGTTTCAACGTGCGGGGCGGAGCGGCCGATCAGAACCTGATTATTCAGGACGAAGCCAATGTCTACAACGCTTCGCATCTGTTCGGCTTCTATTCAGTCTTTAACCCCGATGCCGTTAAGGATGTAAAACTGTTCAAAGGGGGGATTCCGGCCCAGTATGGCGGTCGACTATCGTCGGTGCTTGATGTTCGGCTCAAGGAAGGCAACGCCAAAAAATTCTCGGTCAACGGCGGCATCGGGCTGGTATCGAGTCGGCTGACGCTGGAGGGCCCCATTGTTAAGGACAAAAGTTCGTTTATCATTTCCGGCCGGCGAAGTTACGCCGATCTGTTCCTGAAGGCGTCCCCCACGCTAAGAGAAAATAGCCTGTACTTCTACGACTTAACTGCCAAATGGAACTACACCATCAATCAGAATAATACCCTTTACGCGTCGGGTTATTTCGGGAAAGACAACTTCGGTTTTGGCAGCGTGTTCGGCCTGAACTGGGGTAATGCCACAGGTACGTTACGCTGGAACCACGTGTACACGCCGAAGCTATTTGCCAACTACACCTTCGCCTACAGCAAGTACACCTACAACCTGAATTTCAGCAACGGGGGCGAGTTCAACTGGGCCTACGACATCAAGAATTACAACCTCAAGGCTGACCACACGTATTACCTCAACGCCAAAAACACGATCTCGTTTGGGGCGGCAGCCACCAGCTATCAGTTCAGTCCGGGCGAAGTGTCGGGCAGCGGGTCGTCGCCGTTGGGTAGTGGTAACTCGCTCGCTGATCAGAACGCCATCGAGTACGCAGCGTACCTGGATAACGAGCAGACGATCAGCCCAAAACTGACCGCACAGTATGGCTTTAGGCTATCGGCATGGAATTTTCTGGGGCCGTATACCACCTATCAGTACACCGGCACCAACGGGCAGCGCAAACAGCCCATGAACGAGCAGTCGTATGGCGATGACCAGACCATTTCGACCTACGCTAACCTGGAACCCCGTTTATCGCTCCGCTACCAACTCAACGCCAACAGTTCGATCAAGGCTAGCTACAACCGCACGGCCCAGTATGTTCACCTGATCTCGAACACCACCGCCGGCAGCCCGCTCGATATCTGGTGGCCCACCACCAACAACACCAAACCCGAACTGGCCGATCAGGTGGCGCTGGGTTACTTCAAAAACTTCGGCGACAACCGCTACGAAGCTTCCGTTGAAGGGTATTACAAGACGCTCACCAATCAGGTCGACTACATCGACGGGGCCAATACCCGGCTCAACAAACACCTCGAAGGGGATTTGCTCTACGGGCAGGGCCGGGCCTATGGCATGGAGGTATATGTCAAGAAAAACGCCGGGCGCATCAATGGCTGGCTGAGTTACACGCTCTCCCGAACGGAAAGGCAGATCGACGGAATCAACAACAACGAATGGTATCGGGCCAAATACGACCGCACCCATAACCTGTCGATCGTGGGTATCTACGAAGCCTCGAAAAAGTGGACGCTCTCGGCCAACTTTACCTACCAGACGGGCGTGGCCACCACTTTTCCGAGCAGCAAGTACTACGTGCAGGATATTGCGGTTCCGCAGCGCAGCGACAATGCCCGCAACAATTACCGCGTACCGGCCTATCACCGGCTCGACCTCTCGGCCACGCTCCACCCAAACCCACGCGCCGACGGACGGCCCCGACGTGGCGACTGGACGTTCTCGCTCTACAATGCGTATAACCGCCGGAATGCGTTCTCGGTGTATTTCCAGCAAGACGAAGACAACCCCAGCCAAACCAACGCCACGCGGCTATCCATCTTCGGCTCCGTCATCCCATCAGCTACTTACAACTTCCATTTTTAACTGGCGATTGGAACACAGATCATTATGATTTTTATGATGAATCATGATCATCATACGAATCAGCGTTCTGATTGGCACGCAGATCATTACGATTAATCATGATCGATCATAAGAATCATAAAAATCAGCGTTCAATAAGACCTAAAAAGATGAAAAAACTACTGCTATTCAGTGCATTACTCCTCTCTCTAACCGCCTGCACCGACACTATCGACGTGGATGTAGAGGGGGGCGAAACACAACTGGCTGTCGATGGCGAGATCACCGATCAACCCGGCCCGTATACCATAAAGCTCACCGAAACAGTCTACGCCTTCGGTTCCGATGCGCCACCCGCCGTTCGCGGAGCTACGGTGTTGCTGGCCGACAGTCAGGGAAAGGTAGATACCCTCCGCGAGACATCGCCAGGTACGTATCAGACCCGCAACCTTCGGGGCCGGGTAGGCAACAGCTACACGCTGACCATCGGAAATACCCGATTCGGGACCTATAAGGCGACGACTGAAATCAGACGTCCTACACCCATCGATTCGGTGTATGCCGAGTATCGGGACATTGTGCCGGGCACGACCAGCAGCGGCTACCTCATTCGCTATAACTACACCGATCCGAAGGGCGTAGGCGATAATTTCCGGGCCAAACTGTATCAGGGCACCGGTAGCGAAGCAGCCAAACTGCTGAATAAACCCTTCAACCTGAGCTTCGTGCAGGATATCTACAACGACGGCCAAACGGTGAAGGATGTACTGACCACGCCCGAAAAGTTCGAGAAAGGCGACCGGGCGGTGCTGGTGCTGGCTTCGCTGACCAACGATGCCTATCTGTTTCTGAACGAACTGCAACAGCAAACCAACAACGGCGGCCTGTTTGCTAACCCACCCGCCAACGTCCGCACGAACATCGTCAATACCGACGCCAACGGCAAAAAGGCGGTCGGGTACTTCTTTGGGTCGGCCATCACAACCCGCACCACGACGGTAAACTGACCCAGCCAAAACGACCCCGACGTATGATTGCCGAACTGAAAGAAGCCAACAAAATTTACGAGACCCCAGCGGGTGTGTTTACGGCGCTGGACAAAACTACGCTGGTCATCAACGAGGCTGAACTGCTCTTGATTATAGGACCATCAGGTTCGGGAAAGACAACCCTACTCTCGCTGATTGGTTGCCTGATCGATCCAACCGAAGGTGACGTCTGGCTGCAAGGGCAATCGGTCCGCGAGATGTCGGCGAAGCAAATGGCCGACGCCCGCCTGAATCTGGTTGGATTCGTGTTTCAGCAGTTCAACCTGTTGGCTCCGCTGACAGCCGAGGAAAACGTGGCGTTTCCACTTCAGATGCAACGGCTACCGAGCGTTGACATCAAACGCCGAACGGCCGAGGCACTCGCCAAAGTGAACATGACCGACCACCGCCGAAAATCCCCCAAACAGCTTTCGGGTGGGCAGCAGCAGCGCATCGCCATTGCGCGGGCACTGGTTACCAACCCGAAACTGGTGCTGTGCGACGAGCCCACGGCCTCGCTCGACAAAGAGAGCGTCGACATTGTGATGGATGAACTACGGTTACTATCCCGGGCGGGTAAGGCGGTGGCCGTTGTGACGCACGACCCACGCCTGAGCGCCTATGCCGACCGCGTTATCGAAGTTAACAACGGCATTGCCAGGCCCATAACCCTGGAACGCTGATGTATGGGGCCATTCCGATTTATGTTCCGCTAATCGACCACGAAAAAACATGAAGACGTTCCCCTATTTGCTCTTGAGTTTTGCTGTTTTCGCCAGTTGTACCAAAAAGGAGACGCCGAACGTAGCCTCGGTCAAACCCATTAGTCAGGTGGTTGGCATTGCCCGGATCGAACCTGAGCAGGGCCTGATCGAGGTGAGCGCCGGTGCGTCGGGGCGCATAACTAGCCTGCCCGTGGCCGAAAATGCGCTGGCAACGAAAGGAGAGCCGATACTGATCATCGACTCCTCGACAGATCAGGCGCAGGTGACGCAAGCCAGAGCCAAAATCGGTACGCAGCGGGCGGCCATTGCGGCACAGGAAGCCAGTATTGCTGGCCTGAAAATTCTGGCCGACAAAGCACAGGCCGATTATGAGTTGAACCAGAAACTGCTGGCCGTAAAAGGAGTTACCGGGCAGACCCTGCGCGAAAGTGAAGTGAACGCAGCCAAAGCCCAACAGGATTATCAGAAGGGATTGACTGACCTGAAACAGACCACCGCTAAAATCACCGAGCTAAACGCCGACGTTGCTTATTACGCCACCGTGGCTGTCCAGAAAACGGTAAAATCGCCCTACACCGGCAAGCTGCTCGAATGGAAAGTGGCTGTTGGCGACTATGTGACGGCTGCTACCGCTGTGGCCCAACTAGCCCCCGCCGGTAGGTTGATCGCCCGCACCGAGGTAGACGAACTCTTTGCCGAACGGGTCAAAATTGGGCAAAAAGCCGATGTTTTCTCGCAGGCAACGGGGAAGCGCATCGGGTCGGGCGTGGTCTACTTCACCGCCGATTTTCTGAAGAGAAAGTCGCTCTTCGCCGATGAAACCTCGCAGGAAGACCGGCGGGTACGTGAGGTACGTATCCGTCTCAACCCCGATGCGTCGGTGCTCATCAATGGCCGTGTCGATTGTACTATCTATCTAAGTCAATAGAACGCTGATTCTTATGATTAATCATGATCGATCATAAAAATCACAATGATCTGTGTGCCAACTGGAACGCTGATTCTTATGATCGTTATGATCTGTTATGATTAATTATAAAAATCATAATGATCTGTGTTCCATAAAATCATCATCATGCTACAGACAGCTTACAGATTCATCACTTACGATACCAGCAAAATGTTGGGTATTCTGGCGGGAATCATCATGTCGGTTGTGCTGATCGGGATGCAGTTAGGCATCTTCACCAACATGACCGAAAACGTGCAGGGACTTGCCCTCAAATATAGCGACTATGTGTGGGTGATCAGCCAAAAAACGCAGTCGGCGATGCAGCTACAGGCCATCGACGTGCGCGTGGGCCGGCAATTACAGTCCATTCCGGGAGTGCAGCGGGTTTATCCGTTGGTGTTGGCATCGGGTTCGGCCAAATCGCCCAACGGGTCTAAATCAGCCCTTACGTTTCAGCTTATTGGCGTACAGCCACCCAGGTACGTTGGCGCAGCCACCCGATACGCACCCGGCACCAACCTCGACGACCTGATGAATGAAGGCGCCGTCATTCTGGATCGCAGTGCTATTCCTACCATGGACAGCATTCAGGTAGGCGACCATTTCACGATCAACGACCAGCGCGTTTACGTCAGTGGGTTGTCAATTGGCATGACAGGGTTTGGCTCGTCGTATGCCATTACCACCCTCGAACGAGCCCGTAAGCTGAGCGGCCAAAGCACCGATTTTGTCAATGCCTACCTCGTTGCAGTTGATACCACTCAGGCCACACGTCAGGAGGTGGCTACCCGGATTATGACTGAAATGGGCACTATACGGGCGGTATTGGGTCGGGAGCTAGGGGGCGATACACTCCGGTTTATGCTGGCCACCAGCAACGTAGCCGTCAGTTTCGGCATGATGGTCATGTTTGCGCTGGTAGCCGGGTTCATCATTGTGGGGCTTACCCTCTATGCCTCAGTCAACGACCGCATCCGGGATTACGGCACCATAAAGGCGATCGGCGGCAGCAACGGCCTGATCCGACGGCTCATTCTGACACAGGCGGTGCTTTATGCTGTGCTGGGGTTCGGCATCGCCTATGGCCTGCTGATGCTTACTCGGCAGGCAATGGCGGGGGGCGTCATGGAAGTGAATTACCCCGGTTGGCTCATCGGGGCGCTGGTGGGTGTTACGCTATTGATCAGCGTAGTCAGCAGCCTGATCGCGCTCCGGAAAATCACCCGACTCGAACCCGTGCAGATCTTCAGGATGTAGCTAGCTTGATGGAACGCTGATTTTTATGATCGTTATGATCTATCATAATTAATCATAAGAATCATAAAAATCAGCGTTCCATAAAATCACTTCCTGTTGTTGCTAAACACTTTACGCTTATGCTGGGGCGTACGGCCGAAATTGAGCAATAACCCCACTTCGATATTGGTTGCCCGGAGGTAGTTGGTGAGTTGCGCTTCATGTTCAGGCACCAGACCTTCGGCCGCTTTCAATTCAACAATAACGAACCCGTTGATCACTAGATCGGCGTAGTACAGCCCCACTTTCTGCCCATCGTAAAACACGTCGATCGGTTGCTGCCTCACGCACGACATACCCATTTTGGTCAACTCGATATGCATGGCGTTTTCATAGACTTTCTCAAGAAAACCGTAGCCCAGGGTATTGTAGACTTTGTAAAACGATTTAAGAATCTGGTCGGTGAGGTCTGAATGCTGGTAGTTGCTGTTCATGTCAGTTACGGATGAAAATCATACGAATCATAAAATCAGCGTTCCAGTTGGCACACAGATCATTATGATTTTTATGATCGATCATGATTAATCATAAGAATCATAAAAATCAGCGTTCAATATGGCACTGAAAACCAAAAAATGGATCATCATAGCCAGTAGCCTCCTTGCAACTATCAGTCACGCCCAAACCCGGCTACGTTTACAGGATGCCCTCACCATTGGGCTAACCAACCGCTACGATGCGCAAGCGAATCGAACGAACATCAGCCTGGCCGAAAACACGGTGCAACAACGGCGTCTCGACTGGATGCCGGAGCTTAATTTGTCGGGTAATGTGCGCTACAACACCCAGTTGCAAACGACCGTCATACCGGCGGGGGCGTTTCCGGGCGTAACCGAATCGCAGCGGCTGGCTTTCGGCACACGCAACAACACGTTTTTCGCCCTCGACCTGACCCAGCCGATTTATAAACCAGAACTGAAAACCGACGCGAAACTGGCTCTGAATAGTCTGGCGATTAAGAAAGAGCAGCATAACCAGCAACAAACCAGCCTGAGAGTACAGATTGCCGAAACGTACCTGAACGTGTTGCTCAAGGAACTACAGTGCGACCTGGCCCAGGCCGATCAGCAGCGATATACCGCTTATTTGGCCATCGCCGAAGGACGATACAAAGCGGGTACGTTGCTTGAATCGGACTATCTACAGGCTAAACTCGACGCCCAGAACGCCGACATTGACGCCCGGAAGGCAACGCAGAATTACCAGTTGGCACTCGACAATCTGCGTTACCGCCTTAACCTGCCCGGCGACACGGCTCTGGAACTGACCGACCGGCTTGACCCTGATGCTTTAACCGATTACCAGCTTCCGGCACTGAGCAGTTACGGGCAACGCTCTGAAATTCGGCAGTTATATCTTCAGCAGGAACAATACGGGCTAAACAGCCAGAAAATCCGCGATGGGCTAAAGCCGGGGTTGTCATTCTACGCTAACTATTCGACGCAGTTTCAGGATAACAGCCTTAACTATACCCGCGATGCCTGGAGCAATTTTAACTACGTGGGCCTGAAACTGAACGTACCGCTATCGGCGCAATTCAGGAAACGGACCAGCCTGCTTGACTATCAGCTCCGGTTGCAGCAAACGGCCTTGACCCTGCGGCAAACCGAAGCCGACATTACCTACGAAATCCGTAAAAACCAGACCGATCTGACCAACGCTACCCAGAACCTACGCGCCACTAAAGCCAGTTTGGCGTTGTCGAAACAGCTATACCAAATCCAGCAGGATAAGTACCGGCTTGGGGTAACGCTGTACAGCACGATACTGGATACCGAACGATCGTTGCGAGCGGCCGAGCAAAACCACATCGAAGCGGCTTATGCCTATTTGGTAGCGAAACTAAACTATGAAAAAGCAACAGGCCTTTACTGATCTTTTCTTTGTAGCTGACGTTGTTACTAACCGGCACCGGGTTGACTCGTTCAGATTTTGTGTGGACCATTTTGCTACTATCAATGCTGAGCGAGAACCTTGGAGATGAGTCGGTTAAACAGACGTCATGTCCTGGTTTGGCAGTCAACCTTTTTTATACAGTCAGGCCAACTTCAACATCTTTTTCAGGAAGTATTGTACATACATCGGGTTCTGAATGCGGGCCAATTGGTCATCGTCTTCAGATCTGCCGCCGTTCCCTGCTGGGGCTTTCTTCTAATTATGGCTCAGCTTGCTCTCCTGGCTAAACCTTATTCCGGTCCATTTAGCCAGTATTTGCTCTCTTTTCAGGAAGTGCATGAAACAACGGCGTACAACACCCTGCTTACTGCAAACAAAGGGAAACGACTACCCGATTATTCGTGTAAATCACGTCGGTCCGTAGCGTTTGAATCGGATTCGTTAAGGCTGCTTTTATGCTTTGTGAAACTGTTTACAAGGCTACCGCAATTGCCAGTAGACCCGCCAGCCTGGTCTGAAGAGCCCAAACCTGACCGCTTCAGACCAGGCTGGGACAGGTCGGGAGTCAATTGATTACCAGGCGGGCTGGTACGTATTCAGGGCAAAACTCAGCTGAACGACGGATAAAAAACAAGTAGAGGCAAGAGATTCATCGTCATATCTACCTCTATTTTTTGAGTCCCGTTAGATCGGAATCTATTATTATTTGCCCGTTCCCTGCATTCACTTTTGCCGAAAACTTGTCGCTTAATTCAGTGTTTCCAAAAGTCTTGACATGAATTTTCTTTCCGGCAACCCCATTAGTTATCAGTTCAAACTCACCATCGTTATGGAACGAGCATCCGTAGATAGTAATACTCGTTTTGAGGTAGTCGGTCATGGCTTTGTTGCTCACAAATTTGATGGTGTTGTTTCGGATGCTCGAATTACTGATGGTGACCAGATCGACGGGTGTGGCTATCGATAAAAAGGGGATCGGTTTGTTGTGCAGCACCCGCACGTTATCGAAGCTCAGTTGCTCTTGCAGTGGTATGGCTGCGCCCGGATAGTACGAGCGGCTGTATTTATCGTTATCGAAGTGAATAGAAAGCCCGATACGAGGTTTTTCTAAAAAAATGTTCCTGAACATCACATTGCGAACACCTGCGGTGTAGGTGATGTCGTTCTGCACCACCCCCCAATTTATGCCATCGAGCACTTGACTCCCTTTCTCGTGAGTAGGTCGTGTTTTCGAGGTATATATTGTGCCGTCCGGTTTCGCCTGTACGCGGTACAGTTTTCCGTTAGAAACGACCGCATCCGATTGTTGAACGGCCATTCCTTCTTTCCAGTCTGTCCAGGCTCCTGCCAGGATCCGGCAAAAATACCCGGTGGTGTTTTCGGCGTTCAGGTCATGGCAATTTTCAATTACCCCGTTTTCGATCCAGCCCAGTTCGGGGTTTCCCGTGGCATAATCGTGGGCATTGAGGGCAATGGCATCGTCGAAGGTTTGGAAAACCCCATTCCGGACGGTAAACCGTTTCCCCCGACCGAAGTGCACACCATCTTTTTCACCTTTGATAATCACGTCGTCGATAATGACATCTTCGAACGTGCAGATGTGAATGCCATATTGCGCTTTGCCCAGGTCGAGGCACCGAAACCGATTGATGCGGAGGTCTTTTACATAAAAGAAGGCCAACTGCCCGTGCAGGCCGTAGGCTTCGTTGAACTTCCGGACATCCATTCCGTTGACAATGATCTGTAATCCGTCGACGGTGATGTGCTCGTTGTAGGTTTTGGTCGCGGCCCCTTTGTTGATAAAAACGTGCGAAAAATCTTCCTTCTCGTTTACCTTCTTGATAAATACCCCATCGCCAAACACCAGCGAGGTATGGCTGCCCAGATAAACCGTACCACCCAGTTTATACGTACCTGGCTGGCTCACGATAATGGTGCCGCCCAGATCGACGGCTTTTTGCAAGGCCAGGGCGTTTTCCAAACCTGTGGCGGATGGCGAAAAACCGAACGAAGCGGCATCGGTAAAACCAACCCGGTCAGCCGTACTGGTTTTTTTAGATTGCGCCGACAACGAACAAATCGACATCACAAACAAAAGAAGAAAAATGGGGAGAGGGCTGATTTTCATTACGGTTGCTATGTGGGTACGGATTATTTAACCAGCATCAATGATCGAATTATGAAATGTTTCCTAACTAATCTGTTAGTTTCATATAGCCAATTGCTTTAACTCTCTCTCGCTCAGCGCCCGGTCGAACACGGCCAGACCACCAATTTGCCCCTTGAAAAAGTTACCCATTCCGCTTTTTAACAGAACCGCTCCCACCGTGAAATCCGAACCATTATTGCCCATGCCGTCAGGATAGGCGTAAGGATTTTTGGATTGGGTAAGTCCATCGGGGTATCCCGCAAAGCCTTTGGTGTTGTTGATCAATTCGGGGGCTCGCTGCTCAAACACCCCATTCAAATACGAGCGAATCTCGTTTCCGTCGTAGGTGAAGGCCACACAAACCCACTCGTTAGTCGGGACTTCCTGCTTACTGGCCGAGTAGTCGATGGAATAGGGGAAGGGGGGCGTGGGTTTGCCCGTCCGGGAGATATGGCCACACACCTGATTGCGGCCGTTGTAATACGGCAGAGAGACGAATAAGCCGTACTGGCGTTTGCCGCCGTTCTGATATTCGTTCCACATGCCGCCCACAAAACCGGTTTGTTCACCCGTCCACTTGACCCAGGCCAGCACCGTTACGCCCTGCTTCTTGCCGTGGATGTTGAGTTTTCCGGTTTCGGTATGGGGCAGCGAGAGGTAGGCTTTGTTGCCAAACCGGGTCGAGTAGCCCGACAGTGGCCCCTCGGGCAGGCGGGGTAGTGTTCCGTTTTGTTCAGTCAGGGCAAATGCTGGCTGCCCAAGGGCTTTTCTGGGTTGGCCTTCGGGCTCGTTGAAGTCCCAGAGGGCTACCAGGTTTTTGGTGGCGTTGAGTTGGTTCAGCCGCCGGGTTCTTGCATCGTGTGCGTCTAGTTCGGCAACCAGTTGCGCCATCATGCCCATGCCAAACTGGAGGATGGTGCCTTTCGTTTTTCGCTGGAACGTCTCTCCGCCCTCTTTCATGTTGGAGTGGGCCACGGCGGTCAGAAAGCCGTCGGGCGTGAGTCGCCCATAGAGGGCGTTGAGTGCTTTTCGGGCCGCCCGGTCGGCATCGGCTCCCAGCCAGCCCCGGCGTACCCCGATGGCTAGCGCGGCCCCGATACCCGCCGTGCCAGAGGTTTCGGGGGCGGTTTGCGGATCGTCGGCAAAGACCCGCCAAAGTCCCTCTTCGGTTTGGTAAGGCAGTAAAAATCGGGCGGTACGTTGTAATTCGGTAATCAAATCGGCTGGTGGGCTGGGTAAGGCATCCAGGCTTTTGGCGAGCCCTAACACATACCAGGCCACACCCCGCGACCATAGTTTGTAGGTACGTTGCGGGCTGCCGTTTTTGTAATGCCGAAGCCAGATGGCACCCTGTTCATCAACCAGTCGGTCACGGCGCAAACGCAGTTGGGTGATCGATTTTTCGGCCAGGTCCGGGCGGTTGAGTTGGTTGGCGAGTACGGCCAGGGGCCAGCCTACGGTATAATTTCCTTCGGCGGCTGTCTGACTTCCATCAATAATACCGCCTTCGGGGTCTTCTTTTTTCGTCCAGAACGCCAGTGCCTTCTCTATTTCGGGGTGCCGTGGGTTGCTCAGGGCCAATTGAGCAATACAAAGCGTAGCCTCGATACTGCCATCCATCTCGGGTGCTTGTCCTTTCTCGAAAATGAGTTTAAGGTGGTCGTTCAGGGCTTGCCGACAGGCGTTGTTGGGCGGCAAATTCGCGGATAAAGCCGCCAGACCGTCCAGCACGCAGCCTTCCTGCCAGCCAT
This sequence comes from Spirosoma sp. 209, assembly GCF_002006735.1. Taxonomy (NCBI): domain Bacteria; kingdom Pseudomonadati; phylum Bacteroidota; class Cytophagia; order Cytophagales; family Cytophagaceae; genus Spirosoma; species Spirosoma sp. 209. The sequence goes on from NZ_MVEC01000007.1 coordinate 132,158, forward strand.
AATTGGTCAGACTGCTGCGGGAGGCCATCTGCCGGATGAATTCGTCTTTGGCGGGTACTTGACCCGGTACGAGCAGGTGTGGGTAAAAAGCCGGTGGAATGTCGGCCGAGGGAATAAAGAAGGTGACGGGATTTCCTTTGCCCCGGCAACGGATTTTCAGGCCACTGTCTAAAACGGTTTTCAGTTTCTCTTTTGGAATCAGGAATTCGATCAGTTGAAAGGACGCCGAAATAGACAAATCCATGGTGCCGATGGGTCGATTGTCGGCGCTCAGCACCTCAAGGTACTGGAACGTCCGCTGCCCCGACACCAGACAGAGTCTGAAACGGGGCGTGTTGTCCAAGGTGTTGGCCCGTACACCTTTCCAGCGCAACAGGATGTAGCTTGCCGTATCGTCGGTTTGGAGCGTAATGCCTTTACCCGACATATGAATGCTGCTCAGGCGATTAAACTCATTGACTACCCCCGTGCCGCTAATGGTCGGGATGAGGTATTGAGCCGGTTGAGTTTGTGAAACAGATTGCCCGGCTACTATCCGCGTAGCAAAAAATAGTAGTAGACCGTAAATGGTTGCCCGTTGCTTGAAAATCCGGCTCATTGTGAAACGCCAATCGAGGTTTAGTTTTTAATGACCAAAGGTCGTCGATTCGGTTTAAACCGTTCGCCGAAGCCTGAATTATTGGGTTCATAGGGCTCTACAAAGGTGGCATTCACGCCATTTTTGGGGATTCGCTTTTCGAGACCCAGTGCCCAATAGATGCCGTTCAGGGCCAGTTTTCGCATAGAGACGTCTTTGAAATCGTACGGATGGCCAAGCGTTGTAAAGAACACCCGCGCGGTTTTCCCCCGTTTCCCCGTGTAACTTTTGGTCCAGGCAACGGGCTGGGTAATCGGGAATTTGTCTAGTTTCCCCTCCATTTCATGTTTCGACTTCAGCGATTTCCCTTCCAGGAAAGGTACGCAGTCGCCGTTCAGTTTCCAGTCGCCACCGTCAACATGATAGAGCCACGAATAGGCCTGAAAGGGTTGAAATCCGTTCAGTATGGGCGTACTGCTGCCGGGTTTTACGTACACCGATGTCAGCGGGTTTTTCCCATCGTCGAAATGCCCGTGATGCACAATCCACTGTTGGCCAAAGACGCTAGCTGGCCAATAGTTATTGAGATAAGCCATCGAGGAGTCGGTTTTGTACATAAACGTGTGGGTTGCCGTCCGAAAGCCAACCATAGGCTTGCCACTTTCGGCGTAGTCCGTTATCCACTTTGCCTGCTCTTTCGGGAGTTCGCGCCAGCGGGCAAAAATCACCATCAAATCAGCCGTTTTCAAGGCTTCCAGCCCCCCAATATTGTTGTTAATATTGGGGTTGATCACACCCTTGTCGTCCAGTGGGTAGCAAAGGCTTATCCGGGCTCCCAGCTCGCGGTGTACTAGTTGCCCCAGCATGGGCATCGACTCTTCGGAGCGATATTCTTCGTCGCCAATGACAAAGACAATATGCGGTTTTTTGGACTGTGCAACGGTAGCGATGACGCCTAACAGCAGCAGGGTCACAGTCAGTAAGGTTACTCGTATCATGGTCATATGGCTCATTTCAGCAGGTTATCCTTCGTTTGGGTGTTGGTTCAGCAACTCCTGGGGAGTGTAAAAGCCCTTCCTGGTTTTGGTTTCTTCGCGTATCGTTTTCACTTTTTCGGGGGTGATTAAGTTAGGGGCAACATTGCCAAACGAATTGCGGACGTAATTCAGTACCGCAGCCAGTTCTTCATCCGTCATCATCCCGCCGTAAGGGGTCATGGGTACGTTGCCGGGGTACTTTTTCCCGTTGACATCTATGGGGCCATACAGTCCGTGCATGACCAGTTTTATCAGCCGGTCGGTGTTGCCGGTCACCCAGCTGCTCCTGGCAAGCGGGGGAAACCCGGACGATTCGAGGCCCGCCCCATCGGGCTGATGACAGGTTACGCAGTAGCCCTCCCGGTTATAAAGGGCTTCGCCTTTCGCGAACAGCGGGCTGGTTTTGTCGACCTTTTTCTGGAGGTTAGAATCCTTGATGTCTTTCGACGGCTTTTTGATGTAGTTGTAGGTGATTCTCAGCCAGTCGTCCATGGGCCGTTTTGCTACATGCTGCTGGATTACAGCGGCTGTGGCTTTATCCAGCCAGGTACTTGCGGCCAGGGCTTCCATGCGTACCCGGCCATTTTTATCGGTAGACGCCTGAACAAACACCTGCGGCTGATTGGGGAGCTGCGACCCCGTAAACCGAGCCACATGCACAGCGGCCGCCCGTACCCGCGCATCGGGCGACTGTAGCAAGGCACGCAGTAAGGTTGCATCCAGTTTATTGATGCCCCAGCTCACCCAAAGGGCTTCCAGCCGATGATGCTCGTAGGCTTTATCGGCCGGGTTAAGCTGCCTTACCCACCGCTGAAGTTTGCTGTAGACCTCGTTTTTATCCAGGCTTCTCAGTGCCCGTTTAGACCGGTAGCGGGTTCGGTATTCGGGCAGTTTCAGGTTATCCAGCAACTCCTCGATGCGGGCTCCCGCTACGTGTGCGGGGGTTACCAACGGTCTGGATGGGTAGGTAATCCGGTAAATTCGGCCATGAACGTGGTCGCGGAGCGGGTCACGGGCGTTATGCTGCATGTGGCCGATCAAGACGTTGTGCCAGTCGGCCAGATACAGCGACCCATCGGGAGCAAATTCCATGTCGACCGGCCGGAAGTTGGGATCGCTGGAACGCAGCAGGTCCATCCGGTGCTTTGCCTTGAAACCGGTGCCATCGTCCACAATTTGGTGCATTTTGGTCCCCAAAAAACCAATCGTATTGTTGAGGAGCAAATCGCCCTGAATCTCGTCGGGAAAGTGGCGACTTGAGACGAACTCCAGGCCGGAGGTTGGCCGAACCCGGTGCTGTTCCTCAATCAGGTTTTTGCCGGGTGGGGACGAGTACCCATAAATGGGCTTCAACGTACCTGGATTCAGCCAGTAGACGTTGGGGTTGGAGGTGGCCTCGACAAACCCCTGCCCCCAGGCATCGAAAGCCGTTCCCCAGGGGTTTGTGACGGGAATCTGGGCGATGCGCTCCAGTTTCTTCTGGTTTGGGTTGTAGCGCATAAATCCGCCATGCGTGGCCCGCACCGTGCCGTAGGGAGTTTCGACATTCGAGTGGAGGAAGATACCTTCCCCCATATAAATTGCCCCCGACGGGTCGGCACAGAAAGCGTGAATGACATGGTGCGAATCGTGATCATCGAATCCGCTCAGCAGTATTTCCACCTTATCCGCCCTGTCGTCGCCGTTGGTGTCGGTATATAGTTTGAGGTTCGTTCCCTGGGCTATATATACGCCTTCGGGAGCCAGTTCAAACCCGGTGGGCAGGTGCAGTTTATCGGCAAAAACGGTTTGCTTATCGGCTTTAAAATCGCCGTCGGTATCTTCCAGAATCAGCAACTTGTCGTTGGGCAGCGGGTCGCCGGGTCGGTAATGCGGGTAGGTCGGCATCACGGCCACCCAAAGTCGCCCCTTGTCATCGAAGGCCAGCTGCGAGGGGTTGGCCAAATCGGGGAACTCTTTTTCGGAGGCAAACAGGTCGATGTTGAAACCGGGTGCTATGGTAAACTTGTCGAGGGCCTCTTGTCCATAGAGGTAGCGCATGGACTCGCCCAGTTTATAATTGGTCTCTATCGGTTTCAAAACCTTTGTCCGGGCATCGGCTTTGGCCAGATCATAGGGTTTGCCGTTAGCAACAGACCAAATGAGCGTATCCCGATTGGCGGTCATTTGCCGCAGCTTTTCCAGTTCGTCGGGGTAATTGTCGGGGCCGAATGGTTTGTAACGGCGCCCGTAAATGTGTACGCCATTCGGGATTTTATAATCGTTGTGCCAGCAGTAATCCTTTTCCAGAACGGCCTGCCGCAACGGCTGTCGGCGGCTTTCATCAACAGGAGCAGCAGGGGCGGCAAACAGGCCATCCACCAGCAGGGGCGTCAGTTTCTGGTATCCTTTTTCCGTCAGCTGACACCCGTCGATGGTGAGTTCTTCGCCGGTAGCGAACCATTGCTTTGTCGGTGTGAAAACATCCAGAAAGAGCACCTTATGTTTGGCGGCAATGTCGGCCATGGCCTGGGTATAGAGGGCCAGGTTGCGGTTTTCATTGATCCCGTTGGGCAGGTCGTATTTTTTGGATAGATCCTGAAATGCAATAGGCGATACCAGGGCCAGTTGGGGGGCACTTTTCCCGTTGTATTGCTGAGCCAGGGTATGCACCACAAAGGCCTCCAGCTCGGCCTTGAACGCCGGAAGACCTTTTACGCCCGCAAACGACTCGCTATACCCAAAGAACGCAATGACAACATCGGTTTTCAGATTCGTCAGCCATTCGTCCGGTTTGGGGAAATTCCCTTCACTGTCGGATGGTTCGGCGTATTCCTTTTGAAATTTCTCGGCCCCGGCAAACGCCCAGGGGTCATTGCGGGCCGAATGAGGCCGGAAACCCGGTGTATCGCCCCCGTCACACAGGTTCCGGATAAAGAGTTGCTGTTTAGGAAAGCGGAGGTGTAGTTCGGTGTCGAACGTCCCATAGTTCATCAGGCGGGACCCAAGATTATTGCCAATCAGGGCAATGTGGGCGTCTTTCGTTAGCTCAATTTTTCGCTCCAGAACCGGTTGAAACGAACTGCTGATGAACGCAACAAATGCCCCAATAATGACCGCCTGGGCCAGTGATCGGTTTAGTATTATTTTCTTCATGGTCTATTTCGTCAGGTGCTGCTTATCCGTCGACGGTAATTTTATCAATGTGTACTGATGCGCCACGGGCACAGCCGCCCGATACGCTTTTTCTCTCAACTCGTCCAGCGCCTTTTTATAGGTTTCTTCCAGCGGCTTCAGTAACAGATACTTGTCGAATTGAGTCTGGTAATACGTGCTGTTGGAGGCTGTTTGGTATTTCTGAGCGTAACGGGCGGTCAGAAAGGCCTTAACGGCCTGTAAATCTTCTCTATTTTTGCATTCCTTCAGATGCCCGATTTCGACCCATTTTATCGTTCTCAAATTGGCTTCGTTTCGCCACAGATCAGCCAGTATCGCTCTGACTGACAACGCCTGTTTGTACTGCGGGCTGTGGCTGTATTCGGCTAGATTGATGCCTTTTTTGAGCTGCTCAGCCGTAAGTGTGTCCACAACGGTTGTATCGATCAAGACCTGATACGCACCTGCCGGGAGATTTGTGACGGCCAATTCTTCCCGGTTCAACTCGCGGGTAAACGGCACCAACGCCAGAGCTTGTTTCTGGTTTTCTACGGTCGCGAAAGGCAGGGCGTTTTCCTTTACCACAAAACGCAGGCTTTTTTCATCTTTTTTCACGCTAAGCACCACACAGTTTTGACCCGTTTGCTGAGCGTTTCCACGGTCTCGATCAATCAGTATCCTGCTCACGTACCCAGGAGACTGCATGGACGTCAAAAACTGATAAGCCATGATCAAATGCCCGGCCGATGCCGGATGAACTCTGTCCGGCCCAATGATCGTGGCCGTTGGGTCTTTTTTCTGCAGGTCCGTGTTGATAGCATTCAGAATAGTCCAGTAATCAACGATGGGTAGCCGGTATTTTCGAGCCAGTTCTTCGGTGTAGTCCGCGCATTGTTTCAGGGCATCGTTTACCCCGAGATTAGTCGCCGTTTTCAACCGCGCTGTTTGGTCATAAATAGTTGGTTTTTGTAAAATGACCTTTATGTTCCTGCCAGAAAATACCCGCACTAGGCTGTCGAGATTGGCTTTGTAAACCCGGATGGCTTCCCGCCGTTGGGTCAGCGTGTCGGTATCCGTAGTGGGTTTTGGCCCGTAAAGCGACCGTTTCACGTCATTCATCCCGATCATCAGGACCACATGGGTGGGCTTATGCACCAGAATGTCGTCGTCCATCCGACTAAGGATGCCGCCCGTTACATCACCCGAAATACCACAGTTGAAAAAGGTCACCGGCTTTTCGGGAAACCGGGTTACGTAATACTGAAAGATGTTATGATGAAATTCGCCGTTGTTGGTAATGCTGTTCCCCACAAAAGCGACCCGATCCCCTTTCTGGAAAATCGTTGGCTGAGCCAGGCCGACAAAATGGAGGAGACAGCAAAAACAGATAATGCTGATTTTCATAGGCAGAAGTTAAAGATGTTCTTTCAGGGTCTGCATCGTTTCCCGTTGCCGGGCTAGTACTACTTTTCGGGCTTCCTGTGCTTTGTTTCTGGCGGTTTTGGGTTGGGTAGCCAGGGCCAACACCGCTGGCACGATGCCTTCGATCTCTTTGTCGACATCCAAATCAAATAGCCAGTCGCTCAGGCCAATATCTTTCCACATAATTCCTTTGCTGGTTTGTTCGGCATAGCGGCACACAATGGCGGGAATGCCGTTGGCAATGCACATGATGGGCGAATGCTGCTCATTGCAGAATAAGCCTGCCGATCGGATGTACACGCTCAGAGCCTCATCGGTAAGCCAGAAGGTGTCGCGCCAAACCACCTTTTGCTTCACATCGTCGGGCAGGGGGTCGTAGAGGATTTCTTTGCCCAACGCGATTTGGGTTACGTCTTCGGGGCAAATCAGTACCTTCATGGGTGTTTCCCGAATAATCCGGGTTATGGCCTCCCTGAAGGCCCGATGATCGTGCTCTTTCATGGCTTCATTCCGGGCGTTGATCTGTTCGTCAAATGCGGCCTTCTGATTCGTTGAAGTCCCAGAGGCTACCAGCCAGGTTTTTGGTGGCTTTGAGTTTGGTGATTCGGTTGCTGCTCAAACTCTTTACACCGTTGATTTTCTCCCTTCGGTTGGTTTTGTTGATTTGTTCTGTCAGAAGCTTTTGTTGACATAATATATGAAAACTACATAACAGGATAAAACAGAATACTGCTGACGTGGTGAATTTCATTTTGGCCACTTTTATCAATGAGTACTAAGCGCTATTTTTCGAGTCTAAACGATTCCATGTAAAGGGGAGAAGTTGCTGTTGTTTTATACACTACGTATATATCATGGGTGCCGGTTACGCCTTTAATAGTGATTGGGATGATGTTTTCTTTCACCATATTTTCGGTATTAACCGGATACATCAACCCCAGTAACTCCCCCTGAGCACTACCTAAGCGAAATTCAAGAACCGATTCGTTTGAAGAAAGGCTTATGCCTTCTTTGTATTTTTCAAAAAATAGGGAGTGGAATTGACCAATCTCTTTGCCATCACCGCCTTTAAATAGAAAATATACATCGTGTACACCATTCAACTCTTTTGGTAAAACATTTTTTACTTCTATGAATGGATACAGACCATCGTGCGTTTGGGCCGAACCGGAATATGTTAGCGGAATGGTATGAACAGTTTTGCCATTGAGGCTATCCAATTTTATATCAATCCATTTATGTTGGGGGTTATCACTCGCGAATAAAAATCGCAATTGCTGATAGCTAGCCCCAAAATCTACTTTTTTTAATTTGATAAAATGACCGTCAATAATTCCTTTTATTCGGCTGTGTTTGTCGGTAATTTTAGTTGACGACCGCTCAATATCCGCTTTATTGTTGCCCACGTTGTAGTAAGTATAACCTTTGGTAGGGTTTACAACCTTATTTCCAAAACTTTTCGATAACCATTTATTGACTTTGGAATCATCCAACGAAAACCGCAAGACTAGTGATTTGACGGAACTATCAAATGGGATTTTTTCCATTTTCCCCGTAGCACTTCCAATTAGTGTTTTGTTTAGTTCTTTATTGTAAACGACTTTATTGTCCCATTCTGGAATGTCAGGTTTATTGACGGTATTATGACCAAATTCAAAAGGTTTGTCCTCGGGGAAATCGCTATTTTTTAATGTTTGAGCCGAGCCCTCATAGTTCTTCAAATAGCGGTTATTAGTTTCCCAAGTTACATTAACGGCGGGGGCGTTGAACAAGTAAGGAATATCAACCGTCCCTGGTTTTGACCAAATTAAGTTATGGTGGTTTACTAAATTTTGTGTGTTATTATCCCAATACACCAGGCCAAGTTTCCATTTGTATTTAATGACCATCATGTCATAACAATCATGCACTACATTATAGGAGAATACCGTTGGTTTACCATACGCTCCAACATTCACCGAAAATGAACTCAATAACCCCCCGTCCCGAGCTTGAATCATACCGTTGTAAAAGTGATTATGGGTAATTAACGAACCCGCCAAGGCAATGGGGTCGCCTGTTTTTGCTTCTCTATCACCCGCAAACCACAAACAGAATCGCCCCGTATTACTTATTGTATTGTAGGAAATAACGTGGTTGCCGGAATACAATTCGTTAGTCCCTCTAATAAAAATACCCGATGAATACGAACCCGCATAACCTGTTTCATTGATGTTATTATTGTGAATCGTGTGTGAATTTCCATAAAGATAAATTCCTGCACCCGCACTGAAACTGATATCTGAGTTTAAGATACTGTTGTGGTCACCGCTTATGTACAAGCCTTTTTCGGGTTTTTCAGCTGCATTTCCTCCTAAGCCGCCACCCCCGTCCGTGATGATTGTATAATGGCTTATATAGCTCATTTTGGAGTCATCAATGGTGCAATAGGACGAATTGTTCATCAGTACAGAGGCTGCTTTGACATCAATACCTCTGACGGTTATGTAGCTCTGGTTAGAAAAATCGAAAGCAACCTGTCTTCTTTTAAATTCTGTTATCTTGTCAGGGATTATACCCGCTGGAGGGATAAATAGTAGTTTTGTACCATCGAGTACCCATTCGTTAGCTACATCTAATGCTGCTTTCACCCCAACCAACATTCCCCTTCCATCCTCATTTTTAACAGTTTGCCTCGGGTAAAACCACCAGGTTTTTGTCTTTTCAGTCAAGGATATGGTTGAGCTATCCGATTGGGTAACGATGGCGGATTGGGCCGACCAACCGGAATTATGGAACCCATAATAAATGGCCCCTTTCCAGGCATCCTTCGGAAATGGTTTAATGGATTCGCTAACTAAATGGTCGGCATCCATTAAGCTAAATGGGTTGAAAGTTGGCTGTAATTTACTCAACCCCCCAACGGGCAATTGGAGCGATTGGGCAGGTACGTTGGGGAATCGGGCTTCAATCATAACCTCTTGATTGCAAAACAATTGGTTTTTACCCAAACCCATGTTCCAATCTACTTTTGTTTGCCACGTTCCATCATCATTCTTTTTCCAGCTTTTGAGTAAATCTAAGCCCGATACAACCACCTTCTGCCCTTGATAGTTGGTTATCAATAGGGGTTGCTCAGGTTTGCCTGATTGGTGAAAAGTAACTGTTTCCCGATAGACACCTTCCATTACATAACACACATCCCCTGCCTGCATTTTGTCAACGGCAAATTGCAGTGTACGAAATGGTTTATTCATTTGTGTACCCGCATTTCTGTCTGAACCCGATACCGAGACATAATAGTCGGTGGCAAAGGATTTTAGGGAGAAAAAAAATAAAATTATAAGTGAATATTTGCTCATTTTTAATTCAATTTAAAGCCCTTTCAGATAATTTAAACTCAAAGGCACCTGTTGTTTTGCATTTGGGTTTTCATCTTCGATATAATAGTATTTTATGGCAGTCTTACGAGCAGCTTTCAGGATTTCGGGCAAATTGAGTTGTCCTGTACCGAGTGTTATGTCATTTTCGGGCGGGGTTGGTCCTGTTAAATCACCTTTTATGCCTTGTTTCAAATCTTTGACGTGCATCAATTTAAACCGTTTGGGGTATTTTTTTAGTAATTTGGCGGGGTCTTGACCCGGATGAAATACCCAAAGAATATCAATTTCAAATGACACAAATTTGGGGTTGGTATTTTTAACGATATAGTCAAAATACGTCCCGTTTTCATAAGGGGCAAACTCATATCCGTGGTTGTGATAGCAAAAAGTAAGATTATTTTCCTTCAATTTCTGCCCATATTTATTGAAATCTATAACTGCTTTCTGAGCTGCCTCAAAGGAAAACGGGGCTTTGTGCGGTATCCAGGCAACTCGGACAAACGTTGCTCCTAAAATTTTGGCATCTTTTATTACCTCATCCGTTTTATTAGCTAAAACATCATAACCAATGCCATAACTGGTACAAACCATCCCTCGGGCATCCAAAAGCGTCCGTATTTCAGTAGCCGTTTTACCAAATAAATTGGAAAACTCAATATTCGTAACACCCAAAGCTTTTATATTGTCTAAAGCTTGGGGCATATCCTTGGCAAATTCGTTGCGGAAAGTGTATGACACGATTCCTGGGGTATTTTTCATCAACTTCCCGAATCTTTCCTGAGCAGTAGTATTTATCCACATACTCAAAAAAGCGAGAAGTATTCCAATTTTATTCTTCATTTTCGATTTTTAGATTTTAACCTCCCAACCTTTGGCATACTCTCTCGACCATAACTTCATGGCCTCTTTATCGTTTAGGATGTGTCCATTCTTTGGGTCACAGGTAAGCACCCGACCCACACGGTAGGCTATATTCCCTAATTGTGGGAGTAGGGTAGATTTATGTCCTTCCAGAATCGGTGCATTGATTTTTTCTTTTCCCCGAATAGCTTCGCAAAAATTTTTCAGATGCAATCCATCTAAAACTTCGGTAGGACTAACCGCATTTTTGGGGTCGAAAGGCGTACTATCTTTCACTTCGGATACTAATTTATTGTCCACGTCAAAAACTTTGTAACTGTTTGCTCCGCTATAAACAACCGTACCTTTGTCGCCATAGAAAACCACACCTCGACCACTACCTTCTGAGTTGTATCCATTACAACTTCTGCCTTCCCACGTGCAGGCAGTATTGTTCGGAAAATTAAACGTAATGGTTTGGGTATCGGGGGTTTCCCAGTCATCCTGGAAGTGAAAACGACCACCCGCTGAAACGACCTGATTTGGAAAGTCAACCCCCAAGCCCCATCGAATCACATCTAACTCGTGTGTACCATTGTTTAAGGCTTCGCCTGTTCCCCAATGCCAGTTCCAGTGCCAATTGTAATGCACCAAATTGTCCTTGTATTCACGACGGGGGGCTGGGCCTTGCCAAAGGTCAAAATTGAGGTGTGCAGGTGTGGCAATAATCTTCCCTTTTCCAATTGACTTGCGGTTGTTCACGTACCACCCCCTGGCGAAATACACTCGTCCAATGACGCCATTATGTAGTTTGGTAATCATATCGTTCACGTTGTCAAACGTGCGACGTTGACTGCCCATTTGTACCAATTTTTTGTATTTATTGGTGGCTTCCACCAGCAACTCGCCCTCACGAGGATTGTGGCTGCACGGCTTTTCGACATAGACATTTTTCCCCGCTTGTAAAGCCATAATTGATGCGAGTGTATGCCAATGGTCAGGTGCAGCTACGGCTAATCCATCGAGGTCTTTTTGTTCCAACAGTTTTCTTATATCGCTGAACCCCTGTGGCTTTTTGCCCGTTTGCTTTTCAATATCCGCAATGGTTTTTGCCAGTACGTTGGCATCGGGGTCGCAGATAAAACCGACTTCTACGTTCGGTAATTTGGCAAATGACTTGGCTAAAAATGCACCACGGCTATTGGTTCCCATCAAACCAATGATGACTTTTTCGTTGGGTGAGCCATTGAAGGCAAAAACAGAAGGCATAAATGCAAACCCAGCTCCTGCCATAGCAGTCTTTTTGATAAATTCTCGTCGATTGTTCATGAGGTTGAAAATAAAGTACAATTCGGGCAAAAACGCAGTATTCAGAAACGCTGCTCAGGTTTCTGAATACTGCCCGAAAAGCTTGAATCCATTAATACCCGGGGTTCTGCGTTACATTTGGATTGGCCGCAAGTTCACTGAAAGGGATAGGCCACAAGAGCAACTTGGCATTGTAGGGAACAATGCTGGTGTTTTCGGTACGGCCACCTGCCCACGTATTGGTAGCCGTCGTAAACGTGGGTAAACCAGCCTTTAGAGTTGGCAAAAATGTACCAAATTGGTATTCATACATAGATTTTCCGTTGGGCCCTTTCATACGTACCAAATCAAACCATCGTTGTCCTTCACCCACAAATTCTAAGGCCCGTTCATCCACAATTTTCTGGCGAAATTCGTCCTTTGTCAGACCTGTTGTTAAATTGGCAGGAGTAGTACGTTGTACGCCATTGGCATTTCTTGCTCTTGCCCGTAATTTATTAAATTCTGCATAGGCAGTTGGGGTCGGGCCGTTCAGTTCATTCTCGGCCTCAGCTTTGATCAAAAACACTTCCGATAGTCTGATAATCGCCATGTCATTTTCCGCATTTCTTGCATCAAGGGCTTTGCCATCTACGTATTTGAAAAGGTAGGGCTGGGTTTCTGTCAGCTCGTTACTGGTGGGCGAGGCTTTAACTTTTGGAAAGCACACCACCGTTCGGCTCGGATTAGACGTATTGTTAGAGGAGGTTAGAATGGATACGTCAAAGCGATAATCATTTAAAAAATCGCCTGTACTGTATTTTTCAGCCCACCACGGTTGAACCCTAAAATTGCCACCACCGGTTTTTAATGTACCGTTACCACCAACGTTGGCCATATTTGAAGGCAGGTTAAAAAGTCCATGTTCCGAACCTACACCCGACGCATTGGCCACTTGGGCATCTCTAGTAAACTGGATGCCAAAAATAACTTCCTGGTACGATGCCGCTTCTTTGTCAACATCCCACAAGTCTTTGTACGACGGAATTAAGCTGTATTGCCCGGATGTAATTACACTATCGGCATAATTTTCTGCCAGTTGATAATACTTGACTGACTCCGAGCCTTTTCCATTCAGATCTAAATAATTACCGTATGTCAAATAGGCTTTTGATAGTAATGCCTGTGCAGCTCCCTTAGTGGCATGACCAAATTCGGCAGCAGGAAGGCTTGTTCTTCTCAGTAATCGCTTATTGGCTTCTTCAAAATCAGCAAAAATTTGGGCATAGACCTGATCAATCGAACTTCTAGGCAGTTTTAAGTCGTCGTCAAGACTTGTTGGCTTTGTTTTTAACGGCACCCCACCCCACATTCTAACCAAATAAAAATAACTGAATGCCCTCAAGAAATACATTTCACCTTTCACCCGATTTTTATAAGCAGCATCGGCCGTGACAGGATCAATGTTATCGATCAGATAGTTTGACGCATTAATTGTTTGATAAAGAGTGCTCCAAAAATTGGAAACTTCAGTTGAGAAGGCGTCTTGTGTTTTACTACTGTAACGACTTGCAGAAGCGGCACCGGGACGGGTATTCAAATCGTCAGCAGCAAACCAATACGTGTAGTAACCTGTCTTAAACCCATTAAAGCCCGAAAAACGTGCATAAGCCCCGTTGACAAAAGTGGTAATGTTGCCTTGGTTTTTTAAGCTATTTTCTGTCGTTAAAGTATCGAAAATTTCCTGCTCAATACTACACGCTGCCATACCAGAAAGGATACAGGCAAAAAGAATTATTTTAAATCTCATTTTCTTGAAATTTTTATGATTTCACCAATTCATACCTACTTAAAACCCAATAGTGACTCCTGTCGAATAGGTACGATATTGGGGAATTGTTCCATTGTCGATGCCGGGTGTCAGGGCACTGTTGGCATTGGCACTCACTTCGGGATCATAGCCCTTGTAATTTGTGAATGTGAGCAAATTAGTTGCTGACACAAATACCTTGGCGTTACGCAGCCATTTCAGTTTGACGGTCTGAAAATTATAGGCTAATGATACATTTTTTAGCCGTACAAACGACCCATCTTCAATCAGAAAACTACTCAGGTTTTGAAAACTTGCTGTTTGAATACCCCTTGGTGCCGGGTAATAGTTACTTGTTCCTTCACCCGTCCAGCGATTTTCATACGCTTCTCTTCTTATATTATTGAACCCCAAATAATTCATGTTATCAATCTGAAAGCGGTTAAGATTAGCTATATTCTGGCCAATATTTCCCATGATAAATACATTCAGATTGAAATTCTTGTAAGAAAAATCGTTGGTCCAGCCAAAGACAAAATCTGGATATGGGTTACCAATAATAGTTCTGTCGGCAGTCGTAATAGCGCCATCGCCGTTTACATCTTTAAACTTGATGTCGCCTGCTCTGGGAGTCCCAAGTGGTCTAGGGCCCTTGGTTATTTCTTCAGCCGTTTGGTAAACCCCATCATGCACGTACCCAAAGAAAGCCCCAATCGGGAAACCCGCCAACGCCGTAGAAATGGGCTGGTTAATCGCATTTACACCCCCGAAATAGTTGGGACCAAATAGCTGAACACCCCCACCAAGGTTTTCGACGTTATTGATGTTTCGGCTATAGTTCCCCGACATATTCCACGTAAGCTCTCTATCCAGAATGGCTGCCGAAAAATCAAGTTCTATCCCTTTGTTGGAAACTTTTCCGAAGTTGGTTGCATAATTGTTGTAACCCGTAGAGGTGGGTAACGCCAGGTTTATAAGCAGATCGTCGGTTGTTTTTATATAGGCTTCCACCCCAAACTTCAGACGATTCTTCAGTAGGGCTACATCTACACCAATGTTCCATTGGGTGGTGGTTTCCCAGCCGAGGTTTTTGTTGCCCAAAGCTCCCGGTACTAAACCCGTTACGATGGTTGTACCGATGGGTACTCGTTGGGTAAATATTCGGTCTAAATCTGAGCCAATACCGATACTTTGGTTGCCCGATACCCCATAACTGGCTCTTAATTTGAGCTCATTAATCAGCTTGTTATTTTTAAGGAATGACTCATTGTGCAGGTTCCATCCCAAAGCTGCCGAAGGGAAAAATGCCCATTTGTTACCGGGAGCTAAACGAGTAGCCCCATCGGCTCTTCCGGTGAGGGTAGCTAAGAAACGATTATCAAAAACATAGTTAGCTCTTCCGATAAAAGACGAAAGTCCCCATTTTTGATAACTGTTTGAGGGTACAACCGAGCTATTGGCAAGGCCAAAATTGTAGAAACTCAGCGTTTGTGTCGAAAAGTTGCTGGCCTGAACACCAAAGCTTTTGGCTGTCCATTCCTGCCAGGCATATCCTCCAACCGCATTCAATCGGTGTTTTTTACCAAATGATTTATTATATGAAAGCGTGTTTTCAATCAGGTAATTGATATTTTTGTTTTCACCGTGATAGGCCACACCGTTTTGCTGATCTCCCTGAAACGTACCTGATGGTAAAAAAGCATCTCTTTCAGACAGCGTGGCATTTGCGCCCCCATTTACAGTAAAGGTCAGGTATTTGTTGATTTTATAATCTCCCCTCAAATTAGCCAGATATACCTGTGAACGAGCGTGATTGAGAGCCAGTTGAATAACCGTCAGCGGATTCCCGGCAGCGGCTGTATTAGGTTCAGATTCATCGGCATCGGCAAAGGGAGCTACGAAGGGGCGAAAGGTTAAGGCTCCGTTTACAACCGCCCCCTGTGGGTTGCCATTGTTGTTATTTTGTTGAGCCGATTTATTGACATTCAAGGAAGCACTGAAATTGGTGCTGAGTTTAAACTTTGATGAGATTTGTCGCTCAACGTTTGCTCTGAATGCCCCTCGGGTAAACGATGAATTTTTAACGATACCGATTTGGTTGGCATAATTGGCAGAAACCAAATATTTGGTCCGTTCATCTCCCCCTGATGCCGACAATTGATGCTCGGTAGAAACAGCTTCCTGATAAATTAACGCCTGCCAATTGTTGTCAAAGGGTAGCGTAGATGCAATGGCCGGTGCGCGAAATGCCGAATCAAGACCACTATTTAAACGAGCTTCGTTGGCATACTTAATGAAATCTTCCGTATTCAACATGGCTATCTGTCGTGGCAACCGACTGACATCTCTTCGAAAGGTATATGTAATCTGGTCTTTCTTTAACTTACCTTTTTTGGTCGTGATAATGACCACGCCGTTTGCCCCGCGAGAACCGTAAATGGCCGTTGACGAGGCATCTTTCAAAATTTCAATGGATTCTATATCGTTCGGGTTGATGGATGCCAAAGGGTTTGCAGGCGGAGCAGAAGAAGACCAACCATCCGAACCGGTTGTTGCTCCCAAGGCATTTTGCCCTGTTTCGACGGGAAAACCGTCTAAAATAATCAGGGGTTGATTTGAGCCTGTAACCGAAGCCGCACCACGAATCATAAAGGTCATGCCGGAACCGGGTGCCCCTGAGTTTTGCGTGATTTGTACCCCTGACACACGCCCCTGAATCAATTGGTCAATTGACGTAATAGGTTTGTCTTCGTTGCCCTCAGTTTTTAATTTAGATACCGCACCCGTCAGATCACTTTTTCGGACAGTACCATATCCAACCACGACTACTTCGTTGAGGGTTTTGTCATCAACCTTCAGATTTACAGTAATGATTACACGGGCCCCAACTGATACTTCCTGTTTTTCATAGCCAACGAAACTGAAAACTAGCACGGCTTTGGTGTCAGGTACACTGATCCGGTATTTCCCCTGATTATCGGTAGTTACCCCTCGGGAGGTTCCTTTCACTACGATACTCACACCCGGCAAAATCTCGCCTTTTTCATCAGTAACCGTACCTGTGATCGTTAGATCCGCAGCGGCTTCCGTCTGCGTCTGTTCGGGCGCGGGGGATGCACTACTGACGGTTTCCGAAGGCTGGATCACGATATTTTCCCCGGAGACCTCATAGCTTAAGCCTAACGGTTTCAGTAGCTTATCCAGAACGGTGGCTACCGGCTGATCGGTGATCTGCAGAGACACCTTTCGGTCAGACTGAATGAGCCGGGAGCTGAACACAAACCGAATCCCGGCCTGCTGCCCAAGCTGCTGAAGAACGTACTTCACTTGTTTTTGCTGCACCTGCATCGACACCTTTCGAGTCAGGGCTTCCTGCGCATGAACGTCAAAGGCAATGGATGTACTGACAACCGACAAGGCTAAAACGATCTGGAGAATACTGATTCGCATGATTAGCTGTAGTTGACGTTTGACTGGAAAGCGTTTCTTCATACTTTTGACCTGTTTTGTTAATCGTGAAACAATTGGCAAAATGAACCCCGTATCCTGTCATAGACGGATAATCAGGTCGGCAAACCTTCGGGGCAAACACGGGTCAATCATGTTCGAGCATGATTGACCTCTTTTTAGGGGGCTACGCTACAGCCCTTACCTTCAATAATGATTCGGCCTTCGATGACAACGTACCTGGCCTGTACGGCTTTACAGATCAGGTCGAGTTTTTCGTAGAGCGGCAGGTCCGTCAGATTGGCCGATACCGGGCAATCGCGGAACAGGGTCGGATCATAAACGAGATCGATTTCGTAGGCTTTTTCGAGGGTTTCGAACACCTGTGCAACGGGCGTTTCATCGAAATTGAACGCCTGCAGTTTATGTTCCTGCTGCCCCGTCATGAGTGGTTGCTCAATAAGCCCTTTTTCCATCTTTTCGGTGGCGCGGGTGTACACGATTCGCTGATTTGGGTCGAGCACAACGCCATCCAGTGCGGGAGCTTTCAACTTGGCGGATAGTTGAGGATCGGCCTGCGAGAAAACGGCCACCCGACCGGTTTTGACCGTCACCTGAACCTGCTCATCCTGTTGCCGGGCACGTACCCAGAAACTAGTGCCCAGTACCTTGGTGACCAGCTCATTGGCGTACACCACAAACGGTTTAGCCGGGTTTTTGGCTATGGAGAAAAAGGCCTCTCCCTGCAAAACGACCTCGCGCTGATTACCCCTAAACGAGACAGGATAGCTGATTCGGGACCCTGGCTGGAGAGTAACCGTACTGCCATCGCTCAGTAAAACCGTACGCGGCTGCTGCGTGTCGTTGGTTTGTTCGACCCGCGTTTGACCAAGCTGGGCAACCAGTTCAGCGTAATCAATTCGATTCGGTCGTTGTATAAACCACCAGCCCGCCCCCGTGATGAGGAGAATGGCAGCGGCCACCCGAAGCCAGGATTGCCAGTGAATCTGACGGACAATGCGCCGGGGTTGACCTGAATCAACTGTGTCCGGTAACCGGGCCATCATCTGCTGAACGGCGGCCGCTTTCTCTGTGGCTGACAGGGGAGTGTTAGCTGGGCGAATGGCTAATACCAGCGATTTAGCACTGGCCATATCAGCGGCCTTTTCGGGATGAAGGGCTACCCAGTCTGCCCAATGTATATTCGCAGGGTCGTCGGGAAACAACACCCATCGCCGGAAAGAGGGGTCCAGAACAAACTGCTTTACGGTATACTGCTGGTATTTTTCCACGTCACTTAGTGCTTTCAAACACCATTAGACATGACCTAATACCGGATACTGTATTTTTTCTAGTTTTTTTTAAATTATCTGACCCCAAATAAGAAAAAGGCCATGGATGTCAAGCGAGGAGTTCAACAGATCAACCCTGGTACCAAAATCGCAGACATAGCATCAAGCCAACTTTCCAGTGAATTTTGAGCCATTTGAAAGCAGTCTGTAGAAGATTGGAGACCGACTGCGGATGAATATCCATTATTTCGGCGATCTCATCACGGCTTAAGTCGTGGAAAAAGCGGAGGTAAACGGCCTCTTTCTGGCGTTTGGGGAGTTCATTGAGCCAATAGGATAACTCAGTCGCCAGGCGTTGGTCTGATTCTAGTTGAATGAACTGCTGTTCGACGCTGAATTCACTCTCAAAATCAAGCTCTATTTTGTCGTAATCGCCAAACGTGCTCATTCGGTTGTACTGAACAACGCGGTGCAAACGGCGACGCAGAGATGCCAGAAAGTAAGGCCTGGGTGGAATGTTGGCGTTTAACAGCTGCCGCTTTTCCCAGACCTCCAGAAACACATCCTGAATACAGTCTTTTACCAGATCACGATCGCGGCAGAACTTACACCCGTACTGAAACAGTAGATCGTAGGTTTGATCAACAAGGTTCTCAAACAGTTGGGCATCACCCGCCAGAGATCCCCGCCAGAGAATGGCTTCCTCCTGATCGTCAAACGGTTTACCTCTGTTTTCCATGGATGATTTTTCGGTTGTTGTAGTGCCCGAAATACATGTTGCTGCCGTAGGATGTCTACAAACGGAAGGCTATTTGTCGCAAAAAAACAATTTTTTTTCTAAGATTTATTATGTCGTCCGGTATTACTGATTTCAACAAATCCGTTTTTGGTACCAATCATAAATAACCTGCTATCGAAAAATCTACCCAAAAGAGAATAAGCGATCTTATAAGTCAGGGTGATCTCATGCAGGGTCAAAGCACTCATCATTGTTGGATACATGTCGCCATATGTATTGTTGGGGGAAACTCGATGCCCCACTGCCTTAGCCGGCAGTTATGTACTGAAGGCTAGGCTGTAGGGTGGTTTGGCGGGTTTGGCGACATAAGTGAGCACAAGAAATAATCTCCTGTTGTCTGAAAACAGGCGTCAGCATACAACGGGAGATAAGGCTGGTAAGGAGGCCAGACCTGGGATAACTGGGCTTAAGTCAGCCAATCAATCCTCGGGTATTCTCAGACAAATTTGTCCATCAAATGAAAAGCAGGCTATCCCAGTTGGGATAGCCTGCAGGGTTAACGTTGACTAATTCGTTGCAGCAGGGCCGCGGTTTCAGCAGGCTGGCTGAGCATAGCGTCGTGGCCCGTGGCCAGCTCATAATAGCTCCAGTTGGGGTTGTGCTTTGTACGCTCGGCGAATACCTTCAGTACTGATAAGGCAGGCTGAGTGCAGGCGATGTAACTCGTTGGCAAACCGTTACCGTAGGGGTTCCGCAATACGATGGGCTGGCTAAAGCAGCGATAGGGCTGGGGCGTTAGTCGGGCATCCGCCCAGCGACTCAGGGCCACATCGTTGACCCCGAAGCTTGCAGAGGGGCGAATCGGCAGGCTGAGCCCACGGCTGGGGGCTGCGGCTGCGGCAAAGGCCGCTTGTATGTCCTTCGGATGTACGTCGAGCAGACTCTGCCCATTTTCGACCAGAACGGCATCCAGAAACACCAGCTGGCGCAATCGCTCAGGTATGCGGTCGGCCACGCCGGTAATGACGGCCCCGGCATAACTATGGCCCACCAGCACCACATCGTGCAAGTCCTCCATCACCAGTAAATTCACGATATCCGTGATATGCGTGTCCAGGTTGATGGCAGGGGTGAGCGTATGTTGATGCTCTCCCATACCGCTGAGAGTAGGTGTGTAGACGGTAGCTCCTGTAGCGCGCAATTGAGCGCTGACCTGCTGCCAGCACCAGCCACCATGCCAGGCCCCGTGGACCAACACATAAACCGGGTGTTTTACGGAAGTCGGCTTCCCCGCCCAGGCTCCCTGCCAATCCAGTACGATGATGAAAACGAACCAGACTGTAATCTTTCCAAAAAATAACTGTTTCATTGGGCAAAGGTCCCCGTTATCCCAGGTGGTCACAATAACTCACCCTAAAATGAGCCAGGTGAATCTCATATGTCCAGTACCATAAAAGAAAGCTCCACGAATGCGCACAACGCCAGATTACTGTCTGAGTGGTGTGGCGTGAACGACATACTGCGTGACATCAGCCCTCGCTGGAAGATGGTGTTGTTGCACCAGATTGCTCATGGGGTTGCCCAGTACAGTCTGCTCAAACAGTCTTTCCCTACTTTATCGGACCATGTACTCAGTCAGCGTCTGGCGGAGTTGGTAACCGAAAAACTTGTTAAAAAAAGCTTCGTACCCGAAACGGTACCCCCGCAAACCCGGTATTCGCCTACACCCAAAGGACTCGCCTTGCTGGCTATTGTGGCGAAATTGAATCAGTGGGGTAATCGGATCTGGGTGGAAGAGCAGGATGCCTGAGACCTTCGGTCATGAGCCCAGGGCAGCCGTGACTAGTTGTGCGGACTCGGGCATGATTGCCGAAGTTGTTACCGACGCTGCGCTGTGAAGGCCCTGACGGGTTGTGGTTGAACCTGAAGATTTGTGCCGACGCTGCGCTGTGAAGGCCCTGACGGGCCAGGGTTGAACCTGATCGATTGCTGCTACCGACGCTACGCTGTGAAGGCCCTGACGGGCCAGGGTTGCTCCTGATCGATTGTTTCTACCGACGCTGCGCTGTGAAGGCCTTGACGGGTTGTGGTTGAACCTGAAGATTTGTGCCGACGCTGCGCTGTGGAGACCCTGACGGATTAAACGCAGGCTTTTCCTGGATTCATTTGAACCAACTCAGCTGACCTGAATCATGGCAGCAGCTGAGCTGTTGATGGTGGGTCTTCGCGGATACTAAGCCATACTAAGCCGGCGCGCCGGGCGTTGACAGGATAACCGGCTGGCCGCTCAGACCGCCACTGGCGTAGGGGGCTTGCAGGAATCGTGACAGGCCTATGACTTTTTCTCTATTAGCAGGCTTAAAGAATAACCTGGCGTATACACAGTTTTTTTATGCCCAGACCCGCCTGCTGTATCCAACCCTGGAGCTGGTCTTTGTCAGCTTCAACAGCACCGACGGCACGCACCAGTGGCTCGACTCCCTGCAGGATGAACACGTTCGGTATTATTACGAAGAGCGGGAACGCACGCTGTCCGACACGTACAACAAATGCATCGAACTGGCCACGTCGGCCTACGTGATCTTCGCCCATAACGACATGGTGCTGGCGCCGGGCTTTGTAGAAGAGCTGGCACTGCTGCAAACCGACCGGCGAGTGATATTTTACACGACGGTTGAGCCGCCTGTCTTTGCGGACGACCCCCGGCCCGGCAAACTGGTTCAGGATTTTGGGGCCGACCTGGTTACGTTTCAACAAACCGTCTTTTTTCAGTTTGTGCAGGATGAGCAGCAACGAAATCGGGAGGCCGGTCAAACGGCCATTCCGACCCATCGGGGTGTTTTCTTTCTGGCTGCGTCGCGGAAGCGGCTGCTGGACATGGGCGGATTGGACCCGCTCTTCGATCCTATGTTCTGCGAAGATGACGACCTGCTGCTGCGACTCGGGCTGAGCGGTGTCGAGATGATCATCGCCCCGAATGCGCTGTGTTACCACTTCGTCAGTAAAACCTCCCGGTTTTCGGAAGAGTATATTCACCGAACCCGGCAGATCGAGCGGCAGTCGAACCGGAATTTTGTTCGGAAGTGGGGGTTTGGAAATACGTCGGCTAACCGGTGCCGGTACGACATTGGTCTGATTCTGACCGGTGGCGACCTGTCGGTGCTTCGGGAGCTGGAGCCCTGGGTACAGACGATCTATACCGACCTTGACCCGGCACCGTACATCCGGGACGAGCAGCCCCTGACCCACATCGACCTGCCGAAGAAACTAAAAAAACTGTCGGCCACTCGGACCAACGGGATTCTGGTTACGCTGGATGCGCGTAAAGCGGACTCAGCCCAGCTGGAGCAGATTGCACACTTATCGGACATGATCCACGCCCGGCTCAACGAGCCGGTATCGCCGTGGAAACGCTTCTGGCGACGGCTGGTTCCGGTCACTACCTGGCACGGGTATCGCATCCGGATTATTGATCCGACAACATCCGAATCCGCCCTGATTTATAAAAAACTTACCTATGCTTGATCGGTTACTGGCCCGGCGGATCCGGCTGTCATACGGTATTACCGTTTGCAACGAAGCGGTGGAGTTGGAACGGCTGATTCTGTTTTTGCTGCTTCATAAAGATGCGCACGATCAAATCGTCGTGTTGCAGGATACTACCGAGCCTGACTCGTGGGTTACGGACGTACTCGACCGATACCAGAATCAGATCAGTGTCCTGACCGCGCGGCTCGGCGGGGACTTCGCGACCTTTAAGAATACCCTGATTTCGATGGCGTCGGGCGATTATCTGTTTCAGATCGATGCAGACGAACTGCCCGGTAAACCCCTGCTTCGTTCGCTGAAAGGCATACTGCGAAAGCATCCGCAGGCCGACTGCCTGGCTGTTCCCCGGATCAACCTGGTCAGGGGACTGACGCCCGAGTGGATAGCGGCCTGGCAGTGGCAGGTGGATGAGCAGGGGCGGATCAACTACCCCGATTACCAGCTGCGGATCTTCCGGCTGAACCAGATAATACGGTGGAAAAATAAAGTACATGAAGAACTCGCCGGGTACCAGCACTGCCATTTCCTGCCTGCCGACACCGATGCGTACTGTCTGCTACACCGGAAAGACATCGATCGGCAGAAAAAGCAGAACGACTTTTACCAGTCGCTCGGATGAGCCGGGGTTAACTCATGAACTCTGGCGGTAGCCGGGGTTATCGCTTAGCTTTGTCATATGAAAAAAATAGCGTTTGTTGTGCAGCGTTACGGCGTGGAGGTCAACGGAGGAGCCGAGTACTACTGCCGGATTATGGCCGAACGACTGGCAAATACCTATGAAGTGGATGTGCTGACAAGCTGTGCGCTGGAGTACGTCACCTGGGCCAACTGGTACCCCGCCGAGACGGTGATGATCAATGGAGTACGGGTACACCGGTTTGCGACCAAACACGAACGGCTGGTTAAACAGGCCGCCCGGGCAGAACACAAACTCAAAAAATGGTCAAGGCCGGAAGAGTGGCAGGGGCTGGCCCGGCTCCGGATGTGGGCCCGGGCGCTGGTGGGTAAGAGCCTCCGCCGATACAGCCGCCTGTGGGCCGAATACCAGGGTCCTTATACGCCCGACCTGATCGATTACCTGAAGCGCAACCATCAGCAGTACGACGCGCTGATCTTCATCACCTACCTGTATTACCCCACCATTGCCGGGCTGAACGTTGCCCCCCGGAAGTCTATTTTTATTCCCACGGCCCACGACGAGGTGCCGATTTACCTGCCGGTGTTCGGGCCGCTCTTCCAGAAACCCCGCGCCATCCTGTTTTTGACGCCCGCCGAGCGGAGCTTCGTGCATCAGCTGTTCCGGAACGAGTCGATCCGGAATGATGTGGTCGGGGTGGGGATCGAACCTGCCCGCGCCCTGTCGGACAAGTCGGTAAGTGAGATACTCAACCTCGGCGAACCGGGCTCTCCAGCGGCCCAGGACGGTGTCGATTACCTGCTTTACATTGGGCGAATCGACACGGCAAAAGGGTGCGATACGATGTTTGAGTTTTTCAGGCAGTATAAAGAGGCACATCCGTCTCCGCTGAAGCTCGTGCTGGTTGGGCAGGCGTTCATGCCTATACCGGATCACCCCGACATACGGCCCGTTGGCTTCGTTGATGAACCGACCAAAGCCACATTGCTCCAGCACGCCAAAGCACTCGTGATGCCGTCGCCCTACGAAAGTCTGTCGATGGTAACCCTGGAAAGTTTTGCCGTCGGTATTCCTGTCATTGCCACGGCCGAATGCGCCGTGCTGCGTGATCATATCGTGGGCAGCCGGGCGGGCCTGTTGTTCCGCAGTTACGAGGAGTTCGGCCAGGCGGTTGACCAGATTCTGACGCAGGATACCGCAGAGATGGCCAACAATGGGCGGGCCTATGTCAACCAGTACTACACCTGGAAAAACGTACTGGCCACGTTTGACGAAGCTGTCAATTACGTGGCCAGCTGAACCCGCTGGTTTCGGAGACGCAACGGGGTACTCCAGTAGCAGCGCTGCTACTGGAGTACCTCCTGCAGGGTGTTCAGACGTTTATAGACACTGTCGGTGCGGCTGATCAGGTCGTAGTGGTTGCCGCGTTCCACGATCTCGCCGTCTTCCATGATCAGAATCTCGTCGGCTTCCCGGATCGTGCTGAGCCGGTGGGCAATGACCAGTGTAGTGCGGCCTTCCATGAGGTTGTCCAGCGCTTCCTGCACCGATTTTTCCGACTCGACATCCAGGGCCGAGGTGGCTTCGTCCAGGATGAGGATCGACGGTTTTTTGAACACCGCCCGGGCAATACTAAGCCGCTGGCGCTGCCCCCCGCTCAGCCGTACCCCCCGGTCTCCGATGTTGGTGTTGTAGCCGTCTTCGGTTTCCATAATAAAGGCGTGGGCGTTAGCCACCTTGGCCGCGGCAATAACATCTTCCAGGCGGGCGTCGGGCTGACCGAGGGCAATGTTATTGAAGATCGTGTCATTGAAGAGGATAATCTCCTGGGTTACGAAACTCATCTGCCGGCGCAGCGAATCCATGGTGTAGTCGCTGACCTCTACGCCATCGATGGTAACGCTGCCCTGGGTAGGTTCGTAGAAGCGGGGAATCAGGTCAGCGATGGTCGACTTGCCAACGCCCGATGGCCCTACTAGCGCGATTTTCCGGCCTTTCTCCATCCGGAAGCTGATGTTTTTCAGCACGGGCTTGTCGCCATACTGAAAGCTGACATTCTCGAAGACAACGTCGCGCCGGAACTGATCCAGGGTCAGGGCGTTCGGTTTGTCTTCAATCTCGATTGGTTTGTCGAGCAGTTCCAGAATGCGCTCGCCAGCCGCCTGTCCCTGCTGAATGTTCGTCAGGGCAACGACGATGGCTTTGGCGGGCCGAATGATCTGCGAGAAAATAGCGATGAACGCAATGAATGAGCTGGCCTGCAGGTTACTCGTGCTGTTGAGTACCAGACTGCCTCCGTATACCAGGATACACGCCACCACGAATACCCCCGACGCTTCGGAAAAAGCCGGCGCCAGCTCCCGACGCTTGAACCCTTCCAGACTGGCTTTCCGGTAAAAATCATTTTCGACACTGAACCGCCGGAGAATGAACGGTGTCGCGTTGAAGGAGCGAATGATGCGCATCCCCATCAGCGTTTCGTCCATCAGCGTGAGCATCCGGCCCATCGACGACTGAACGTCCTGCGCTTCTTTCTTGAGTCGTTTGGTAACGGCGGCAATCCCGACTGCCGACACCGGAATGATAACGAGCGTGAACAGCATCAGCTTGGCCGAAATCATGAACAGCGCCACAAAATAGCCGATCAACATGTACGGCTCCTTGAAAACGACCTCGATTGAACTGCCGGCTACGCTTTCAATGGCGTAGACATCGCCGTTGAGCCGCGACAGCAGATCGCCTTTGTGTTCTTTGGTGAAATAACCCAGGTGCAGGTGGTTGATTTTCTCGAACAACGCTTCGCGCAGGCGTTTGACCAGCAGGGTTCGGGCACCCAGCAGACACTGTTGGGCCAGAAACCGGAAAAAGTTGGTCATGACCACGGCTACCACGATCATTCCCGCCAGGAAATAAAGCGCGTGGACCGGATTTGTGGTCTTGAACTGATAAATCAGGTGGTAAAAAATATCCTTGAAGTAATTGCCGGAGATATGAAAGTCCGGCATCGACGCGTACTTGGCCGCGTCGGCCGTGTTGATCGGGTCGAACAGAAAATTAAGCAGCGGGATAATCAACGCAAACTGAAAGACGTTGAAAAACACACTGATAATGGTGAAGAAGAAGAAGGGGATGATGAATTTTCCATAAGGCCTGGCGTAGGCCATCAGCCGTTTATAAACTTTCATTCGTTGATCGTAACGTGTTAACTGCCTCTATGCTGTGGCAGCCTGGAGAAATCTGGCTGGACCGCAGGTTGTATTTTATCCGAGCAAAGACCGGTAAACGTCCAGATACTTCCGGGCCGCGTCTTCCCAATTGAACGTAGCGCTGTAGGCTTTCATTGCTTCCTGGATGCGGCTGCCGGCCTTTCGGTAGTGCAGCATACCGGACTGAAAATCATCGTGCATGTTGTCGAAATCCTGAAAGTAGAAGGCCAGATCTTTGCCAATTTCCGTCATGGCGGTGTGTTTCGACAGAAAAACGGGCTTGCCTACGGACATCGCTTCGGTGATGGGCAAGCCGAATCCTTCGGCCAGCGACGGCATCACCAGCGCCTGGCAATTATGATAATACCAGGACTTCTCACCTTCCGTCACCTCGTTGATCAGGTGCGTACGGTCGTCGACGTTTAGTTCAGACGCCTGCTGCCGGATGTAATTCGCGTAGGATTTATCCTCGTGCCGACCTGCCAGTACCAGCTCCATGGACGGATTGCTTTGCAGCAGGGGTAAAATCTGATGCTGGTTTTTTTTGCGGGCAATGGCGCCGATATTGAACAGAAACGGAACGGCGGGGCGGTATGACTTTTCTTCCAGAACCGGCTTGGTCAGGCCATTGGTGCCGTTATAGATCACGTGTACTGCCCGGTTGCCGACGTCGCAGTGGGTCAGCACGTCGTTGCGCGTGAATTCGGAAATGCAGACAATGGCGTCGCTCCGGTTGATGTTCTCCTGCAGATGACTGAGGCAGCGGGCTTTTTTACTGGCCGACTTGTCTTCGTAGAGAAAATTCAGGTCGTGGATGGTCAGCAGTACTTTGATCTTCCGGTTCCGGCGCGGCAGGTAGTTCGAGTTCTGATAGGTGCAGTGCCACAACTGATACTGGCTGACCGATGGCATGAAAAACTTCTGCAACGATTGCTGCGGCAGGATGGGTACCGACGGGCCAAAGCTGGCGGCTACCCGGTTAGGAATGAAGACGGCTATTTTTTCACGGTTACTATTTTGCAAAAGGGCCTTCCCCAGATTGAGACAAAAGTAGTACAGTCCGGTGTTGATGTACTTCATTCGCTCGCAGTCGAAGATGATTTGGTTCATAACGGAATCGCTTTTCAACGTTGATAAGCTGGACAGAAAAGTTTGGAACGGGCGTCATGACGAAAAATAAACGTGTACCTGTAGGAGTTCATCAAGCATGACGCATCGTTCAGAAGTGATGAGTCTTAAAGCTGGTAGAAGGGTTGGAAGACAGCCGAAGGAAAAAAGGCCGCACTAGAATAGCGGCCTAACCTCCATAATGTTGCATTTTTTACGAAAATCTGATTGTAAGCACCCTGCACCCCCGCAGATCGACCGTATGTCTCGAATTATATTGGATTGCGACCTGATGAAGTATTCACATTCCGGGTTGTATCAGTACTGCCAGCAACTTGGCGATCACGTTAATCAGTTGCCAGCCGTTGATGGCTCGCCATCCCTGTACATGTATCTGCCGCCCCGCCGGAAACTTGAACTCAGTCCCAAACCGTATCACCTCATTGAGCAACGATGGCACAGGCTGGTTCAGCCGTTTCTGAAAGACTGTCGGGTGTGGCATGCTCCGTTTCAGTCCGGTCGGATTTTACCCGGTAAAGCGCGTTATCCGGCTATCAGGGTGCTGCTGACCATCCATGACCTGAACGTACTCCACGAGGGCAAGCCCCAGGCTGTACAGCAGAAGAGCCTGGCGCATACGCAGTCGCTGATTGACCGCAGCGATGCTATTGTCTGTATTTCTGAATTTACCCGGACCGACGTGCTGACTCACTGTAACGTCGGTGACAAGCCCATTCACGTGATCTATAACGGCGTTGACCCGATAACGGAGCCGGTACAGGCGCCCGTGGCGTACCGACCTGCCCGCCCGTTTCTGCTGGGCATCGGGTACCAGAACCGGAAAAAAAACTACCATGTGCTGCTGCCTTTACTCCAGTCGAACCCGGAGCTGGAGTTGCTGCTGGTTGGTCATCACGACGATCCGGCTTATGTCGGTCAGATGCGGCAGCTGGCCCAAAACCTGGGGGTTAGCGATCGGCTGCACCTGCCGGGAACGGTCTCCGAAGCCGATAAAGCCTGGTATCTGAGGCACTGCCAGGCGTTTCTGCACCCCTCACTGGCCGAAGGATTTGGGCTGCCCGTTATCGAGGCCATGCGGTTCGGGAAGCCGGTGTTTCTCTCAACGGCTACCTCGCTGCCCGAGATCGGTGGGGAAGCGGCCTTCTATTTTCCCAGCTTTGAGGCCACAGTGGTGCAGGCGGTGTTTGAACAGGGCATGCATACCTACACCCATACGCCGATGGCCGACGCTATTGTCCGGCATGCCGAACGATTTACCTGGCAAGAAAGCGCCCGCCAGTACGTAGCCGTATATCAGTCGCTGATGAACTGAAAAGCCGGATGGTGTTAAATTTCGCCCGAGCCGACCTGTACGTAGCGCGTAGTCGCTAACTTGTCATTACAAGACTTCGAAGTGTATGCTGGAAACGGAGCGGTTAAATCTGGGTGAGCTGTCGACAGACGACGCGCCCTTTATCGTTGAACTCCTCAACACGCCTGCCTGGCTGGAATTCATTGGGGATCGGGGTGTCAGAACGGTTGCCGATGCCGAAGCATACATTCAGAACGGTCCGGTGGCCAGTTATCGGCGGCTGGGTTTTGGGCTGTATCTGGTTCGGCTAAAGGAAAGCCGGCAACCCATCGGCCTGTGTGGACTGCTGAAGCGGGAAACCCTGGACGATGTAGACATCGGGTTTGCATATCTGCCGACCTATACCCGACAGGGATACGGCTTCGAAGCGGCATCGGCCGTTATTACCTATGCCCGCACGACGCTAAAGTTTACCCGGATCGTGGCCATTACGGCGCCCCACAACCAGCCCTCGATCAACCTGCTCAGTCGATTGGGATTCCGCTACGAAGCGACCCGCACGCTGCCCGGCCAAACCGGACCCTCGATGCTATTTGGTCTCAGCTAACGAAACCCTTTTCTCCTATGAACGCTCAACGAGTAATCAGCCTCGCCCTGGTCGGACTGACTGTCTGGCTGAACCCGGGTTGTCAGAAAAATCCCGTGCCCCCCGGCGGTATCGGAACTTACCTGGTCGGCCAGTGGCTGCTCACCAAAAAGGTTACCCCAGCGGATACGACCGCCTTTGGAAGTCTGGGTGGACAGGTGCTCGAAGTGGGCAACGATACCCGGCGTAATTTTCTGTCCATCAGTCAGGGCGGCAGTGAGCAGCTACGCCTTTTTGAAACTCGCCGGGTCACAAACGAGAATGCCTATACCGTGGATCTCTATTACGGCAACGGGCAAATGCTGCGGTTCTTTCTGAGACAAACCTATCAGAACGGCGTTCCGCAGGGCGTACACAACATTCAGGTAACGCCGTTCATAAAAGGATATGCGGCCGTTTTCGATACCGTCCGCTACCACTACGAGCGGCTCCGGTAGGTCGGCTGGTTGCCGCGTCGTCGTTATGGTGGTGCTTCACGAGACGGGTAGGGTGGTCGATTGGGCGCAGGCTGCCGGAGGGGGCGCTTCGTTTGTGAGGGGGACCATTGTGGCTGAACGAGGGGACAAACTACCGAAAACAGACGCATACCTCGTATGTTTGGCTCATGAACTCACGCATACGGCCTGAGTCACTTGACTCATCACCCTATAAAGAACTGATTCAGACCCTGGCGTATCGATGGGTCAGTGCCGACCGTCCCGCCGAAGGGCTGGTCTATCAGGATTATACGAATACCCTCCGCACGTTGCTGCTGACCACCCAGAGCCCCGAGCAGACCACCGCCATCGTTACGGCGGTGCTAAACCAGGCCGTGGCGCTCAACAAAACATCGGCCTGGATCGAGCAGGAGCTGAAATTTGAGGGCATGCTCAGCGGGGTCGACCGGGCCGACTTCCTGCGGCTCGACCTGCAACAGGCGGGCGACGTCGACGACAGGCTGCTCGATATGTATAACGAACGAATCAATCGGTTTTCTGCCGACGGGGTGTAGCGCAGCAGCCGCCGTTGTTCAGGAGATGGCGCGGTAGGCTTTCGGGAGCGTAATTCGGAAGGTAGTGCCGACGCCTTCGGTACTGTCCAGATCGATCTGTCCGTTGAGGAGGGTGATGTATTCGTGGCAGATGGCCAGCCCAAGACCCGTTCCCTGAAAGGCAATGGCGTTACTGGCTCTGAAAAATTTCCCGAACAGATTTGGTATGTCTTTTTTGGGAATTCCGATGCCCTTGTCGCTAACTTTCAGCGTGACCATATTGTCTCTAAACCGGATGGTCAGCGTCGGGTTGCCGGTCGAAAATTTGAAGGCATTGGACAACAGATTTACGAGCACATGCGCGATCAGTTTCCTGTCGGTTTCGATCGGTACGACCTCGCCGATAACGATCAATTCAACGAAGCGTTTATCCCCTCTGTCGCTGAAATACAGTTTCAGCGTCTGCGCACAAAGGTCAAATAAATCAACCGGCTCAATGTCAATCATAACCTTGCCCTCGTCGAGTTTGCTGACGGTAAGGGTGTCGGAAATCAAATCGTTGAGCGAAAATATTTTCTTGTGAATATTGTCGAGATGCCGGTTGATGGGGCTGGTATCGAAGGGAGCCGAGCCGCTGTTGACATAATGTTTTACGAGTTCAAGGCTGGAGCTGATGCCCGCCAGCGGTGTTCTGAACTCGTGGGAGGCTGTTGATATAAACCTCGATTTAAGCGCATTCAGCGCCCGCTCCCGCTGGAGAGAATCCTGCAAAATCAATTCTTTTTCGTGGGCTGACGTGATGTCGGATGCAACACCAACCCGGCGCGTAATGACACCGGCCTCGTCTTTTACCGTGAAAATACGGACGCTCAGATAACGAACACTGCCGTCCTGATGATTGGCCCGGAACTCAAACGACGGTTCCTGCTCATTGTGCATGAAAAAGCTCAGCACGTTCGGGCGGTCTTCTTCGATGATAAAGTCTAAAAACGTTAGCGGATTTCGGTACAGGTTCGTAACCGGCTGACCCGTAAATCGTTCGTAGGCGGCATTCATGTAGGTAAACCGGGGCTCTTCCAGATCCCGTATCCAGAAAATTTCGTCTACGTTTTCGGCAATATCCCGGAATCGCTGTTCGCTTTCGATGATCGCTTCTTCCGCTTTTTTTCGGTCGGTGATGTCGGTCAGGGTTCCGGTAAAGCCGGTAATCTCGGCCTGTTCGTTGAGCGTAGCCTGCGCAAACACATCGATCCATCGGTAACCGCCTTCTTTGTGGCGATACCGTACCACCAGTTTGACATGCCCGGCATCGCAGTCCCTGATCTGGGAAAAGAGCGCCAGGGTATGGGCCTGGTCGTCGGGAAGAATGTACTCCAGGAACCGATGGCCCAGGGCTTCCTCGACGGTGAATCCGGTCACTTCTTCCCAGGCAGCATTCAGAAACAGCCAGCAACCCGTTGCGTCGGCCTGGAAAACAACGGCTTTGAGGTGATCGACCAGCGACCGGTACCGGTACTCGCTGTCCCGCATGGCCTGTTCGGCCTGGCGTTTCGTGGTCCGGTCCCGAATGACGCCGATCATGCGGTTGGTGCCGTTGGGATCATCCTGACGCACCAGGCCATCGGCTTTCATGTAGTGAACCGACTGGTGAGTAGGCGAGAAGAGCCGGAACTCGGCATTAAACGGCTTTCTGCTTTGCTGGATGTCGGCTACGTATTGCTTAAAGAAGGGCAGATCATCCGGATGGACCATGCGGGCCACCTCGTCGAGGTGGCGGATGGGCTTATCACGGGGCATGTCGAAGAGGCTGGCGAAGCTGCCGTCCAGAATCAGCTCGTTGGTATCCAGATTCCATTCCCACACGCCCAGTTTGCCGGCGCGGGTAGCCAGTTGACTCCGCTGGTTAGCCTGTACCAGCTCCTGCTCGATGGTTTTGAGGTACGAAATGTCGATAGCCGTGTCGACGTAGCCGATCAGCTCCTGCTCATCGTTGTAGAGGCCGGTTACGGTAGAGATAACCGGAATCAGCTGCCCGTCTTTGGTCAGCAGCGTATTTTCCCGGCGCAGGTAGTCGTGCTTTTGCAGATAGGCCCTGATCAGCGCTTCGCCCGTAATCGACGGGTCGGCTACAGCCGCCCTGAGCTGGTCGATCTGCTGCTGAAAAACCGCGGGTGCGCGCAGCGCTCCGGGCGTAACCTTGCCAATCAGCTCGTCGGCCCGGTAACCGGTCATGGTTTCGAGTGCCGGATTGACCAGCTGAATAATGCCCTCGGGGTCGGTAGCGGCAATAGCCAGCCCTGTGTATTTGAAGATGGCCTGCTGAATGGCGTACAGTTGCTGAATCTGCCCGGTGCGTTCAGCGACGCGCGTTTCCAGCTCCGCATTCGTTTGCTGCAGCTGCGCTTTGGCCGTTGTCAGGCTGGTAATGTCGTTGACCGTCAACAGCACATTGCCCCCCACCCGGGCCAGCAGGTAATCGCCCCAGAACTCGCCCACTGGCAGGTCGTCCCGTATCTGAATCCGTTGGGAAGCGCCCGTCGTGGCCACGCTGACTAAACAATCGAAAAGCCCGTTGGTGCGCACATGCGGGAGCATGGTAAGCAGACGCTGCCCGGGCATGGTTTCCTGCGTCTGGCCTGTGATATGGGCTGCCACCGGATTGACCAGCAGATACGTAAAATCAACGAGCTTGCCAGCGGCCCAGACCGGCTCCAGAAGCGCCAGGCCCGTGGGGCTGGTGTCGACGACCACCTGCAGGAGCTGGTGATTGTTAAACAGGGTAGTGGCCTGACTCGTCAGCTGCTGGTTGATTTCCTCCTGCAACAGCAGCACCGAGAGCTGCCCGGCCACTTCTTTGGCGATAAGGACATGTTCGGCGGTGAAGAACTGCGGGCTAGGGTCTAACAGGACCAGTAACCCAATGTATTGCTCACGGGCCTGCAGGGGAACGCACATAAAAGAGCGATGGCCCCAGGCGTAGGGGTTGAAATCAGCGGGAAAGCCGCTGCTGCCGGGGCGTAGCTGATTCACCAGAATCTCCTGCCCCTGCGCCAGCGGGTTGTTATACAGGTACTGCACGGGTATAGACACCCCCGGCCAGTCTTCGCGCTGCCCGTGTCTGAACCGGCTTTCGGTACGGGCATACTGTCCGTCTTCATCAATCCGGAACACAATTCCGATTTCGCAGGGAATCGTCTCGTACAGGTGGTGCAAGGCCGTAAGGTCAGGCTGTCCGTCGTGGAGACTGCTGGTCAGTAACGCTTTGGTGATGTGACTCAAGCCGGTGAGCCGTTTGTTGACCCGCTGCAGCTGTTGTTCGCGGCTGGCCCGGCTGGTGGCGGTCACGACCAGCGCCGAAAACGTTTTGAGCAGATCGGCATCGTTGGTATCCCACTGCCTGGCGTCCCGAACGGCATCGAATCCGACAAAACCGACCAGACCATGGTCTGCCACCAGGGGCATGACCAGCAACGACTTAATGTTGTGATCCAGCAGGGTCGCTTTCTCGCTGGTCGCGTGGGGGGGGAGTTCATCCAGTGAGGTCAGCCGGATGGTTTGCTGACTGCTCATTTGCTCCTGCCACCAGGGGAACGACCGGGTCGGTAGATCCTGCAGGTTAGACCGGTGGGAGGCAATGCCTTCTGCGCACCACTCGTGGGTGCAGGACATGCGCTGGTTGTCGGGGGTGTATTCGAAGATAGACACCCGGTCGGCCTTGTCATAAGCCCCTATCTTGGCCAGCGATTCGTGGATGAATGCGTTCAAGCCATCGGAAGGCATAGTCAGCAGGCTACCCGATATGTCGGAGATAATCGATTCGAGCTCGAGCCGGCGCTGCAGGTTGGTTCTGTATTTCTCCGGGCTTTTATTCTGGACATAAATCAGGCTGGTCTGCTGGTGGCGGCTGATCGTAAAGTCGAGCCAGCGATCGGTATCCGGGTCGTATCGTTCCAGGGTAACTGGCGTTCCGGTGGCCAGTGCCGTCCGGATGGAGTCGGCGAGGTGGCGCAGGCAGGGATTGGTAGCCAGCGGCAGCGGACGAACCGGCTGAGGCAGGTCACCGACGAGCGAGGAAGCCTGGTTGTTCCAGTAGGTGACGGTCAGCGTAGGGGCAAAAGGGGTCGGACCCGGCTCACAGATCAGTACGCCGATCGGAAGATTTGCCCACTGACCGGGTTGGTTCCCGGTTTCAGAAGGGTTGACTTCCCTGCTGGAAAAGAGCCTTTTTAGCCGATTAAAAAGCACCATGAATAACTGACTCGTACGAAGGGTAAACAACTGATATCAATGTGTTGAGCTTAGGCCCGGCCGGTATGGACAGGAAGCCGGACCACCACCACTGTTAGTCCGGGTGCGGGGCTATCGATAGTGAAGCTGCCCTGGTTCAGATCAAGCATTCGCTGGGTGATCGACAGGCCAATACCAAAGCCCTGTTGCTCGTACTGATACCGGTCAAACTGGGTGTAAGCGCCGATCCGGGCCAGGCCCCCGGCCGGAAACGGCTGCCCCTGATTGGTTATGGTCAGGCTGTACTGATTGGCCTGCACGCTCCCCTGCACCGTAACGCACTGGTCCGGAGCCGAAAACTTACAGGCGTTGTCGAGCAGTTCGGTCAGGCAGGTTGACAGGCTTTCGGCCGACAGGTCAAGCGGGGCGTCTTCGATCTCGAGCCGGTAGTCGATGCGTCGGTCCTGTCGCAGGGCGATGGCTTCCATACAGCTATTGACCATCGACTGGGTAATCTGGCAGGTGCCGCTGGTATAAAACAGGTACGTGGGGTTAGCGGGCTCCATATGCTGGAGCGAATCCATCAGCTGAATGTTGTCCAGCGAGCGTTTGAGCCGGAGTCCGCACACCTTGATCATGTGGGCCATAGTGGCTATTTCATCGCCCGTAAAGTGCTGGTGCTGGTCAACGAGCAGTGACGAAAAACCCAGAATGCCGGTCAGGGCGGTGTTTGACTCGTGTACCGATACCGAGGCCAGGTTATGGCGGTAGTTGTCAAGCTGCGCTTTCAGCTCTGCTTTGCGCAGGGCTTCGCGCTGCAGCCGGCTGTTGATGCTGCTCAGCAGATTATCGAGGGTGAAGGGCTTGGTCAGGTAATCATCGGCTCCCTGGGCCATACCCCGGCGCAGGTCGGCGTTTTCGGTCTTTGCCGTCAGAAAAATAAAGGGTGTCGTGGCGGTAAGCTGATTGTTGCGTATGACATCCAGCACCTGGTAGCCGTCTACTTCCGGCATCATGATATCGCACAGGATCAGCTGGGGGGGGCGTAACATGGCCTGGCTGATGCCCTCGCGCCCATTGATGGCGGTATCGACCTCGTAGCCATGCAGGCTCAGCATTTCGGCCAGGTTTTCCCGAATTTGTGCATCGTCTTCTATAACAAGTACTTGTGTTGACATGGTGGCCGGAGCGGTTAGTTGAGGCTGGTGCCCGAAAAAGGTTGTCTGATGGAGGAGTGGATGGTTTCGGCGCAGGCAATGGGTAAGGTAATGGTACAGGTAGTGCCTTTGTGTTCTTCACTGCTGAGGGTCAGCTGACCATCGTGCAGCTCGACAAACTGCCGCGAGATGACTAGTCCCAGCCCGGTACCGGGGATGCCGGCGGTGTTGCTGGCCCGGAAAAAAGCCTGAAAAACGGTGGCCTGCTCAGCGGCTGGTATCCCAATTCCCTCGTCGATGATCTGTATGACCAGGGTCGTATCGGTGAAGCAGAGGTGCAGCTGCGGATGGCTGGACGAGAACTTAAACGCATTCGAGAGCAGGTTAACCACCACATGACTGATCAGCTTGGCGTCCAGATAGACGGGGCGGGGAGAAGCCGCTACCACCAGCTGAACCCTGCGCTGATCGGGCCGGGCGTTAAAATGCGTGGCTATGATTTCTTCACATAGAGCCACGACATCGACCCAGCGCGGTTTAAAGCTTACTTTTCCCGATTCGATCGCGCCAATGGTCAGCATGTCAGAGAGCAGCGTGTTGAACTGGTCGATCTCTTTTTCGATAACGGACAGGTGGCGCTGAACCGAGGCCCGGGCGTTATCCAGCGGAAGCTCCATATACAGCTTGATCAGGTCGACGCTGGACTGAATCGTAGCCAGGGGCGTACGGAACTCGTGCGATGCCGTAGAGACGAACTGCGATTTTAGCTCGTTCAGGGCCTGTTCCTGTTGCAGCGCCTGCTGCAAAACCCGTTCTCTTTCCTTCTGGCTGGTTACGTCGTTGGCAATGCCGATATGACGAATGGCGGCCCCCGTTGCGTCGCGTATGATAAAGGTCCGGACGTGGATCCAGCGGATGGCGCCGGCCGTTTCCTGAAGCCGGAAATAAAGCTCGCCCTCCTGACCGGCTCTGTACTGTTTCATGAAGGCCAGAACGGCGGGTTTGTCTTCGTTCAGGACCGGATTGAGGAAGGAAAACGGTCGGCGGAGCGAATGGTTCGAGTGGGTACCCCAGACCCGCTCATAGGCCGGGTTGAGATACAGCAGCTGGAATGGACTGGCCGAATGAATCCAGTACACCTCGTCTACGTTTTCGGCAATTTCGCGGAAGCGCTGTTCGCTCTCGAGCAGGGCCTGTTCGGCTTCTTCCTGCTCCGTTACGTCCCAGAGAACGCCGATCTGCCGGACAACGGTGCCCTGATGGTCCCGGATCAGCTTGCCGATAGACCGTACCCAGCGAATGACACCGTCGGGGCGAATTACCCGGGTTATGTTCTGGAAGGTATTCCCGTGCATGTCCCGGTGATAGCGCTCCATAAAGGCCGGCAGGTCTTCGGGGTGAATCAAATTCAGGAAGGTCTGGAAGTTCAAAGATTCGGAGTGGGGCGACAGCCCGTATATTTCCCAGACCCGATCGTCCCAGAACATGCGGTTTTCGACCATATCGATCTCCCAGATGCCTTGTTCAGCGGCCTCAGTAGCCAGCTGAAGCCGCTGGTTCAGGCTGCGCAGCTGACTTTCGTTCTGTTGCCGTTCGGTTATGTCGCGGGCCGATGCACAGATGAGGTGATCGATCTTGACGGCGTTCCATTCCAGCACGCAGAACGTGCCGTCTTTTTTGCGAAACTGGTTGATCTGGTTCCGCAGCGGCTGGCCGTCAACGACGCTCAGAAAGGCCTGCCGAACGGTTTCCTGCTCGCTTGGGTCAACCGATGCCCAGAACGGTACGGCTCCCGGTTCGCTGGCCGAAAAGCCGAGGGTAAGTGCCCAGGACCGGTTAATAGTAAGCAGGTTGCCGACCAGATCGGTTGTACAGTGCAGGTCGATCGATTCGTCGAAGATGGCTTTTACGGCCTGATTGGTTCGTTTCAGTTCGGCCTCAACGGCTTTCTGCACCGATATATCCGTAGAGATACTGACGAAACCGATCAGCGTGCCCGCTTCATCCTGCAGGGTGCTGATCGTTGCCAGGATGGGTACCTGCCTGCCGTTTTTACCCACCACCACACACTCCCCATAGTAATACCCCTGCGAGGCAAAGGCATCGTTGAAGATATCGGATGTTGGGAAGACGGAATCAGGTGGATAATGGGCAATGTGCGGAACGGGATTGTCGGGCGGCCCCGGCACGATACGGGCTACCAGACCGACGAGTTCACCGGGTTCGTAGCCGAGCAGGTGGGTGGTAGCCTGGTTAGCCGTCAGAATAACCCCGTTCACATCGGTTGAGATAATGGCATGACCGGCATGTTTGAGTATGGCTTCGTGCAGGGTCGAGAGCTGCCGGATCTCCTGTGTGCGTTCCTGAACGCGCTGCTCCAGCTGTTCGGTATGGTGCCTGAGCTGGTCGTCCAGCTGTTGCTGGTAGAGGACCAGCGCGACCGGACTGGCCAGCTCCTGCGCAATGGTCCGGTACTCTTCGTTAAAAAAGCCGGGTTTTGTCGACGTCAGCGTAAAGGCACCGATGCACTTGTTCCGGCAGTACAGCGGGATGATGAGCAGCGAGCGGAACCCCCGCTCATACACGTTCAGCGCGGGCGGAAGCTCGTCGGAATCGGGCTGAAGGTCTGGAATATGGATCGTTTGCCGGATGGCGAGGAACTGCTCGTAGAAGGTGCCGGGCGGTATGTCGGTGTCGGGGTTCAGGATCAGATCACCGTCAACGATGCGGCATCGGGCGGTAACCTGGCGGGTGTCGTCGTGAAGCTGAAAGACCGATATGCGTTCGCAGGGCACCATGAAATGCAGGTACTTCATGGCAATCAGCAAGGGCGACTGATCGTTCAGCCGGTAGCCGAGCAGCGCCTGGTCGATGTCGTGCAGCCCTTCCAGCCGCTGGTAGGTACGCCTGAGGGCTGACTCATGCTGCAGGCGCTGCCGCACATTGGCCACCTGGGTAGCAAACGTTTTCAGCAAAGACAGATCGTGCTGCTCCCAGCTGGGTTGGGTGGTGATGGTATAAAAGCCAACGAACCCCCGAACCCGCTGGTCCTGCAGGAACGGAACGGCCAGTATGGATTTCACCGAGAGAAACGAGAAAAATGCTCTTTCGGCAACGGCTTCTTCCGGTAGTTCATCGGCGCGTAGCCGGATGATCTGGCCGTTCTCCAGCTGGGGCCGGGTCCAGTCGAAACAGCTGGCCGGTCTGATGTTGACCCGCTCTTTTCGGGGCGCTATGTGGGGGGCGCACCATTCGTACAGGCAGCTGCCCTGCTGAAAATCGTCTGAGAAGAGAAATACCGAGGCTCGCTCAGCGCCAATGTGCGTACCAATCAGGCCCAGCGCTTCGGTCATGCAGGCGTCGACGGTGTCGGCCTGTACGGTAATAAACCGGCTCGAAATGGTAGACAGGATCGACTCCATAGCCAGCCGATGCTGCAGGGCAGCCGCCGATTGCTGCTGGGCACTGACGTCGGTGAGGCTGATCATAAGCCGATCGTCGAGCCGGGCCAGGCTGATGTCATACCAGACCGACTGACCCTGTAAGGTGTATTCCTGAATCAGTTGCTGCGGCTCGCCCGTTTGCGTTACGGTGACCATGCGGGCGAACAGCTCAGGCAGTACCGGACAGGGCACCTGGTTAACAAACTGCTCGGTAAGCGACTCGGTGGTTTGCCCCAGCAGCCGGGCGAAGGCTGGATTGACCAGCCGGTATCGGAAATCGCATAGTTCTTTTTGTCGGTTTCGGACCGGAATCAGAAAAGCTACCCCCTGTACTGATGTATTGAACCAGGTCTGGAAAAATTGCTCCATTATAAATCAAGTGAAGTGGATAGATGAACGCATGGATACCCGTTGGACTACGGCGTTTCTCCGCTACGGTTAGGTGGACAGCCAGTTTCTGAATGCGCTGTAACGGGCCTTGGGTAAGATTACCTGGTGTTGCTGGCCGTTGATCGTCAGGTAGAGGCAGTATTTGCCTTTTTCCCAGTAGGCGTATTGCTGAATGGTTTTTCGATGCAGGATAACGTGGCGGTTAACCCGAAAAAACTCGTGTGGATCGAGGGCGGCCGTCAGCATGTCCAGCGTTTTATTGAGCTGGAAAAGGCCGGCCTTGTGCCAGACGTAGGTACTCCGGAGCTGCACGTAGAAATACAGGCAGTCGGGCACCGTCAGCATTATGTTGCCTTTGGCATCGTGACCCGAGAGGCTGGTAAGATAGCCCGATTTCGGGGGGCGGCTTACCCGTTGCTGCTGACACCGTTTGAGCCGACTGGCAATCGCCGTCAGCAGGTCGCTGCTCAGGAAGGGTTTGGTCAGGTAATCATCGGCTCCCAGCCCCATGCCCTGGCGAAGGTCTACCATATCGGCTTTGGCCGTCAGGAAAATAAACGGAACATGGGCCAGGTCGGGGTAGTTGCGAATGGTGGTCAACACCTGATGGCCATCCATGTCGGGCATCATAATATCGCACAGAATCAGATCTGGCTTTACTTCCCGGGCTTTATGAAGGCCGTTTATGCCATCGGGGGCTGTCTGCACGTTATAGCCACTGAGCTGAAGGAGTTCGACCAGATTCTCCCGGATCTGGGCTGCGTCTTCAATAACTAATATTTCGGTTGGCATAGGGATGGATAGTTGGGTACACAATGAAAAAACGTTCAGCCTGCCTGGCTATGCAAGGCCTACAGGTATACAGCCAGAGCCCTGATGGGACTGACCTGCTGGTCGGCAAGAAATACGTTGAGTAAGGCACCTGGTCTGCGTACAGACTAAGGCGAACGATTAAGCGGCAAAAGCACCGGGAGCGGGAGAGGCTGTATATATAAGCTCCAACAGTAATCTAGCCGGACAGATGGATTGAGCGCCGAATTTGATGGTGACCTGACAGATATACATAATGTATATATTGAATGGTCTGATGTTAATTAATGTCGACGTTGAGTTAGCCAGGTTTCGGGTCAAATTTATAGGAAGTATATAATAAAAGAAAGTAATAACCGCAAGAATGATTAGTTATACGTTAACATTTGTCAGGATATGGTAGAGTAACTTTAGGTTGATGTATATAATTGATTTAGAGTTGCTTACTCCACATTCATTGAAATTATTAGTCAGGGTGAATGCAGGGTTTAAGCCACTAAATCAAATTGGCCAATTCTGACCTATATGTAATAATATAACTTTTATGTAAGTAAAGTAATTTAAAAAAAACAGATCAAAAAATCCAACGGTTTGTGGTTTTTTATAAACCATCAGTCAATTTTATAAACATTTAATAAATGGTTGATTTTGTCTTGTTTGACACAGAATTAGGCTGCTTTGCCGCTTTGTCGGGCAAAAATTTATGGACTTACCAGAAGCTGAACATGATAAAAGTCACCCGTAAATTCTGTCTCTTTTATACGTTACGGGTGACTTTTTACGTGTATAATCCGCTGTTTTCAGAGTCAGGGCCAACGATTACGGCCGGTAGCTGACCCGGTATAAAACCCCGTTGGTATCGTCCGTGAACAGCAGGGAGCCATCGGGCATAGTCGCAATGCCTACCGGCCGACCAAACTGGGCGCGGTTATTGTCGACCAGAAAGCCCGTTACGAAGTCGTCGATACGGGTCGGTTTGCCATTTTCGAAATGAGCCCGAACCACCTTGTAGCCCGAAGGTTGAGTGCGGTTCCAGGAGCCGCGCATGGTTACGAACGCATCATACTGATAATCGGCCGGGAACGCGCTGGCCGCACCGGTGCCACTGGTGTAAAAGACCATCCCCAGCGGAGCTGCGTGAGCGTCGTACGACAAAGCGGGCAGGGTTGTTTTAGCCAGGATCTGAGCATAGGTCGTATCGCCCATAGGCCGGGGGTGTGGGTTGTAATTCCCATCGCCGTAGATGTAAGGCCAGCCGTAAAAGGCGCCCTCTACGATCTGGTTCAGCTCCTCTTTCTGCTGTTCATCGCCCAGCCAGTCGATGCCGTGGTCGAACCCGAACAGGGCTTTCGTTTGTGGATGCCAGCCAAAGCCGATGGTATTGCGAAGGCCACTGGCGTAGATCCGGCGGTTCGTGCCGTCGGGGTTGGCCCGCAGGATGGTAGCGTGTTCGGCGTTGGGCTCGGCGCAGGCATTACAGGTGCTGCCGACGGTCAGGTACATAAACCCGTCGGGACCGAAGCCAATGGTACGGTTGGGGTGTTGCCCGGCGTCGGGCAGGTTATTGATCAGCACCTGCGCCTGACCCAGGGTACCGTCGCCGTTGATCGGGATGGAGTAAACCTCTTTGATCGCCACGGCATACAGTCTATTGTCGAGGATGGTAAGGCCGTGAATACTTTTCAGAGTAGCCACGACCTGTTTCTGGTCGGCCCGGCCGTCAGCGTTGGTGTCTTTCAGCAGGGTGATCGTCCCCGCCGTACGGTCCGACACATAGACATTTCCCGAGCTGCTCACGGCCAGCATGCGCGGCTTCCCGAGCGAATCGGCGAATTTGGCGATGCTGAACCCGGCCGGTACTTTCAATTGGGCAACCCGTTCGTCGGTGGCGCTGACCAGTGCTGGCTCGAACACGTTCCCGTTTACCTGCGCTGAAGTGGGCTGTTCATTGGTCTCCGGAATCGACGCGTCATACACGTCGTCTTTGTTACAGGCGATCAACCCAGCCATCAGCGTTGCACACACTAATGCTGAAATGTGAAAATTACGTTTCATGTGATGTTGGTAACGTTGAGAAATTAATAGAATATAATCTACAGGATAACTAGTAATAGAACTACAAGTTGTGAACGGATCGGGTATACGATCAAACGGACCCGGTCGGTCAGGCCCTGCTTCCTGGCCGGGCCTTACAGCGTTTGCTGCCGGTTTGTGCCGATCTGGGAAGCCTATTTGGCGGGTGGGGAGGGGATATGTTCGATTACTCTACAATAATTGTAGAAAATAATAAACACAACTTATTCGCGGAAATGTGTAAAACGCACAGTATCAGCAGATGGCACAGTTTTGGTAACCAGAGCAGCAACACAAACTAACTAACCTCAAACTGTTTTACGCTATGGCAACGTTTGGAGAACGCATCGCAAATTTTTTCAGTGGTAATGACACGGAAACCCAGGAGGGCCTGCATGGCTTGTTCGTAACCGAGCTCAGGAATATTTACTATGCTGAGAAACAGGCCGTCGACGCCCTCGGTGAACAGGCCGATGCGGCTACGACCGACGAAGTGCGGAACGCTTTTCTGCAACACCAGCAGGAAAGCCGTAACCAGATCGCCCGGCTGGAGCAGGTATTTCAAAGCCTCAACGTCGACGTAGAAGAAGGATCGTGCGCGGCTATCGACGGACTGGCCGAAGACGCCCGGATGGTGGTGTCAAATACCCATTCAGGCTCGCTCACCCGCGACGCCGGTTTGATCATGGCCGCTCAGAAAGTAGAGCATCACGAAATCGCATCGTACGGCTCCGTTGTAACCCT
This sequence comes from Spirosoma sp. 209, assembly GCF_002006735.1. Classification (NCBI taxonomy): domain Bacteria; kingdom Pseudomonadati; phylum Bacteroidota; class Cytophagia; order Cytophagales; family Cytophagaceae; genus Spirosoma; species Spirosoma sp. 209. The sequence goes on from NZ_MVEC01000007.1 coordinate 175,377, forward strand.
GGCCCAGATTATGGGGCATTCGCAGGCAGCTCAGCTGTTACAGGAAACCCTCGATGAAGAAAAAAACACGGACAAAAAACTGACCCAGCTGGCCGAATCGTTCATCAACGACCGCGCTAATTCCGAGTCGGGCGACATGGGTTCGCCGGATCGGGATCAATACAGCGGCAGCGTGGTAAATCCGGACGGTACGCGCTACAGCGACAGTTCCAGCCAGACCTACCAGTCGGGCGAGTCGTACAGCGGCACGCAGTCGGGTAGCTCGACCGGGTCGACAGGCACGTACCGGTCTGGCAACGATGCCACTCTGGGCGGTACAATGGGCATATAATCCCGACTATTCCTAACAGCAGCGGGCTTCCTGATCAGGAAGCCCGCTGCTGTTTTGTGACCCTTCGTGGTTCAGCTTCAAACTTGCCTCGCCTATACTGAAGTGTTTGTTTGGGGATGGTACTTGCTGACTTTAGTCGGCTCAAAGGGAGGGCCTTTTTCACCCCCAGCTTCCTGAACGGGGAGTTGGTATCGCCGAATACCCGTTCAGGGAGCGGGAGGGGTGTAAAATACGGTCTATTCAAGAGACTTTACCTTCTTGACCACCCTTTCCTGAATAAGCTCTCAGGGTGAAGGGAAAAGCTAGCTGATGAAAGCTATAAAACGCTTTCCTGATTAATCACTACCGAGTACTTACCGGCTGGGTAGCTCCGGGTCGGGCTCGGTGCCGTCGTTGTTGCCCATCGTATCGCCATTCCCGAAGTTGCTGCTGCGGTCAGGCTCCATGTTAGGGCTGCCCGAGGCCATGCCGGACCCGTCGTTTATCGTGGCGGCATCCTGCTCATCGGTGGGCGTTGTGGGCGCGTGATGGGCATCGCCCGACAGATCGGTCGGGTTGTACTCTTCATTCATCATCTCGCTCTGGTCGGGGGTCTGCATGAGACCGCCGGTGTCGGGCGTGTAGGTCTTGGACTGCTCGTTGAGCATGGCGTCCTGATTTACGTTTTCCATGGGTGTTGAGTTTAGTGGTTAACCGCGCGTAAATACCTCCCACAAACGGTTGTACAGTTTACGCGAATACGTCCGGACGTCGAGGTGCGACGCGTGGATGGTAAACGGCGTAAACCGGTGTGCCGAGTTAGGCAACGGTTCGATCCGAATGGTTCGGCCCGACGTCCAGCGACCAGCTACCCGACGTACCGAACCTGTGAGCTGAATACCGGCATCGACCAGGGTGGTTGCTACCGTATCGGGGTACTCTGCCGCAGCCAGCTCCTGCGAAAAACGCTGTAGCTGGCTGGCATCGAACCACGACAAAGGAGGCATTTTCAGGTGGTTATCCTGCAATCCCCGGCGACACAGAAGTCGAACGAGCAGCGAGGAGCGCCCGGCTACCGGTCGTGTCGTCACCTCCAGGTCGAGCACTTCGAGGGGCGCTGTTTCCGAGAGGGTAGTAAGTTCGATGTTCATGAGTGATGAAAATATGACGTTTTATCTCTTAAAACCGGACAAATGCATCTGATGTTTACCCATGGATTAGATGTAGATCATCTTTTTGGTCATACCACCATCGACCGTAAAGTTTTGTCCGGTAATGAAACTGTTTTCCGGCGCGATCAGGAACAGGATCATGCGGGCAATATCGTCGGCCTGCCCTACACGCCCGGCCGGGTGCTGGGCATGATCTTCGGGCCGCAGATCGTCGGCTTTCGCTTTGGCTTTCTTGCGCAGGTTGGATACGTCGATCCAGCCGGGGCTGATGGCATTGACCCGGATGTCGGGGCCGAGGCTAACCGCCAGCGAATGGGTCAGCGACAGAATACCGCCTTTGCTGGCCGAGTAGGCAAACGTGTCGGGTTCCGACTGGAAAGCCCGGGTCGAGCCGATGTTGATAATACAGCCTTTCTGGGCCGCAATGTAGGGAGCCGTATGTTTGGTACACAGAAAAGCGCCGGTCAGGTTGGTGCCGATCACGCGGTTCCACTCGTCGAGGGTTAGCTTATCGATTGGTTTTTCGATCATCTGCGCGGCATTGTTGATCAGCGCATCGATCTGGCCAAAGTGACTGATGGTCTGGTCGGCCGCTTTCTTGACGTTGATTTCGCTGGAGACGTCGCAGGAGACGAACAGGATCTGGCTGGTAGAGGCTTTGAACGCTTCGCGGAGTTCGGCAAGTGCGTCAGTGTCAGCTTCCCAGATAGCAACGCGGTAGCCGTGTGTGAGGAGGTATTGGGTTGTTACCCGGCCTATGCCCTGGCCCCCGCCGGTGATGATGGCAGTTTTCATGATTGAGAATAAAGCGTATGAACAGGCAAACTACACGTTAACCGAACACAAGCCATCACCCGCGGGTTAACTTGAGCGTATCCTTATCGAACGGGCCAGCTACAGGCCGCCCCCCAATGCTTCAGATTGCGTTCTCTCCGGTGTATCGGCTCCGGTTGCCCGAAGGCCATCGGTTCCCGATGCTCAAGTACGAATTGATTCACGAACAGCTGCTCTACGAAGGCACCTGTACCGAGGCTAATTTCTTCGGCCCGGAGCCCGTTGACAACCGCTGGGTGCTGGGCGTACACACGCCCGACTACGTGCAGGCGCTGCAGTCGCTGACCGTCGATCCGCGCATGGTACGTCGGATCGGATTCCCGCTTACGCCCGAGCTCATCCACCGCGAATGGATCATTACCCAGGGCACCATCGACTGTACCCAGCGGGCCAGACAGGACGGGGTGGCCATGAACGTAGCGGGCGGAACCCATCATGCCTACCCCGACCGGGGCGAAGGCTTCTGTATGCTCAACGATGTGGGGGTGGCGGCCCACTACCTGCTCGAGACCGGTCAGGCCCGGCAGATCCTGGTAATTGATCTGGACGTTCACCAGGGTAACGGCACGGCGGTTATGTTTCGGCAGGAGCCGCGCGTGTTTACCTTCAGCATGCACGGCAAGGACAATTACCCCCTTCGCAAGGAGCAGTCAGATCTGGACATTGAGCTGCCCACCGGTACCGCCGATGAACTGTATCTGAACACGCTCTACGATACCCTGCCCGGCCTACTGAAGCGCGTTCAGCCCGATTTTCTGTTTTTCGTGTCGGGAGTCGACATCCTGGAGTCAGACCGGCTGGGCAAGCTGGGGGTAAGCCGGGAGGGGTGTCGGCAGCGCGACCGGTTCGTATTCGAGCAGGCGATTCAGCACGGTCTGCCCATCGTAGCGTCGATGGGGGGAGGGTATTCGCCCCGCCTGACCGACATTGTCGAGGCTCACTGCAACACCTTCCGCACGGCCAGCGACCTGTTTTTCTAACACTTTACCGGAGCCGGTTCAGGGTATAGCACACCAGCCGGTTGGCCACTTTTTTTGTGCCGTTACCCGCGCGCAGGTCGCCGAGGGTAAACTCATACATGTAACCCGGCACGAGCTTGTCGACCGTCAGCGACACGGTTCGGCGGTCGGGCGAGAGCCGGGCGGCTGTAATGGCCACGGGCTGTTTGTCGGTCTCGGGCGAGCCGTATTCGCGGTGGTATTTGTAGTAATAACGGCGGCAGGCGTAGTTGGTCAGGCTGCGGGCCGTGGCGTCGTCGAGGGGCTGGGTGAAGGTCAGGTCGAAGCCGGTGGCGGTCAGGTGCATGGCTGTTACATCCAGCGGAGTGCCGCCTTTGTAGCGGACGACCTGCAGGCCCCGGTCGCCGACCCAGCCGTGGTCTGTCATGCCGAGCCAGAGCGAACCGTCGGGCGCAAATGCCATGCGGTTGTTGCCGATCTTCAGCCCCGCTTTGTCGAAAAACGGGATGCAGGCTCCCTGTAACTGACCGCCAACGGTATCGAACATAACCCGCAGCAGGCGCGAAAAATCCATCTCGCCGATGAACAGCTGGCCTCCAAAGGGACCAAACTTTCCGCGGGTCAGGTCGGGTACGATCTGGGTGGGCGAATGCGCCATGCGCTGATGCGGAAACGCAACCACCTCTTTCGTCCGCATACTGTCGAGGGTCTGGGCCGGAAGGGTCAGCGGGTCGATGTCGGGAAAGTCTTTTTTCCAGACCAGGCTGGACGGATGGCCGTAGAACTTGCCGGGCTCAACGTGGTAGAGTTTGCTGGTACCCAGCCAGTCGCCCTGGTTGTCGGTGACGAAGAGTCGTCCGGCCCCGTCGAAGCCAATGCCGTTGGGCGACCGGAAACCAAGGGCGTACGGAATAACCTGCCCGGCTGGCGTCTGCTTCAGTACCCAGCCCCGGTAGGGCACACAGGCATACATGCGCCCGGGCCGACCCAGCGGGTCATACGTACCCCGCACCTCGTCGCGGATACCGGCCCCGTTGGAGGCTGCGTTGAGGCTGATGTAGAGGTTGCCCTGCCGGTCGCGCACGGGCCCGAAGGCGTACTCGTGGTAATTGCCCGACATGCCGAACTGATCGATAACGGTTTCGTACACGTCAGCTACACCGTCGTTGTTGGTGTCTTTGATCCGGGTCAGCTCGGGCCGATGTACGATCAGCAGTTCGGTATTGCTGACGGCTATGACCCCCAGCGGATCGTGCAGTCCTTCGGCAAATAATTTCCACTGTTTGGTTTTGGGGTTGTACAGCATCACCTCGCCCCGGTGGAAACAAACCGCCAGCCGACCGTCGGGCATAAACGCCAGTCCGCCCGTTTCGGCCACCAGACCCGGCGGGGTCGGCACCGTTTCGACGCTGTAATAATCGGTAATTGTGTCGGCCGTAGCCAGCCCGCGGGTTTTGATTTTCGCGGTTCGTCTACTCTTAATCACCGTGGTCCGTTCGGTCGGCGCTCCGATCCCGGTCACCGTGGTCCGTGTCCCCACGGACCACGGTGACCGCACGGACCATGGTGACCACACGGACCAGGGTGACCAGAGGAGTAGCCCCATCGTGGTGGCCAGTGCGGAGAGGAGGTATAGGAGAGAAAAGCGCATTACTGAACGGTCATGAAAATGGTGAACTGGCGGGTACCGGCGGGCAGAAGCAGCTGGCCGTTGCGTAGGGCAGCGGTCTTCCCGGCCCGGGTAGCGCGATAAGCCAGGCCCGGTTGCTCGTCGGCCAGGAAGGTGACGGGCTGTTTGGCACTGTCGATGGAGAACTGCCGGACCAGTCCCCGCCCGCCGGGGAGCGGTTTGATCAGCTCGCGTACGGTAACCCCGTCAACGACGTACTGAAACTCCGGGTATCGGTTGATAAGCCGGTAGCCCCGAAACTGAACCACCGGCGAGTGACCGGCCGGTTTGTTCCCGATCCGAAGCGGGAAAACCAATCCGGCCGGGCTGGGCGCGGGTGCCGATCCTGGCTTAGTAGTAGTGCTCACGGTCAGGCCCGCGGTAGAGGCCCGCCCGGGCGAGCTGGCTACGTAATAGATATCCCCGACGAGTTTGGTAAGCTTCTGCCCCTTGCCATCCCACTGATCGGCATTGTCGACGAAACCGCCCGACCAGGCGTAGCGCAGCTGGCAAATGCCGGCGTCGAAGCAGTAAGACTGAACGGGTCCACCGGCCAGGCCGGGCATGCCGACCGCAATAGCCGCCGGGCCACAGTCGGGCATGAACGTGCGATAAACGGCCGGTAGGGTGACCTCGTAGGGGTGGCCCGAGGGTTGGTGATGACCGGCATGGTCGGCAGTGCTACCCCGTTTGGGTAAGTACGGGTCGGCTTCGGGCGGGGGAAGCCGTTTGGGATCGCGGGTGCCGTACAGGATGCCGTACATCACATAGCCGTGGCCGGGATAGGTACACACGTAGGGGAAAGCGCCCTCGTCGACCGTTAGTAACAAGGTATCGGCCCGGCCCGGCTCTACCTCGCGGGTATGGGCCAGCACCTCCGGCATGTCGGGAACGTAATGGCGACTGGCACCCTCGGCCCCCATACGCAGGGCCGCGTCGACCACCCGGACCCGGGCGTTGGGGCGGGTGACAACGAGGTTGTGGGCCATGTCATCGTAGTTTTCCAGCACGAGCCGAAGCCGGGTTTTGGGCTTCAGTACCAGCCGGGGCTGATCGTATTGCAGGCCCGCAATGGACTTGAGCGTAATGGTGGTATCTACCTTCTGCTGAGCCAGTACCGGACTGATGCCGAGAGGTAGCCATGCCAGCAGAGAAGCCCGTAGCCGGGAAAGAATGAGGTGCATAAACTCGTAACGCATACGGGCCTAAAAGCGGTTCACCGCCTTCGGCCTACTTCTGGTTACTTCGTTCACTCCCTGAAATAAATGACACCGGCTGTACTCCACCGGGAGTAGCGCCCTGGCTTACCGGGCGCCCCTGACCTGCATCTGAAGCGTATAGACCGACTCCGACGCGGTGATGAAGAGCATGTCGTTGTTCTTACCGGCGAAGCAGATGTTGCCGACCCAGCCGGCCGGTACCGGAATGGTCATCAGTTTCGATCGGTCAGGACCGTATACTGTCACGCCTTTGCCCGTCAGGTACAGATTCCCTTTGTTATCCAGCGTCATGCCGTCCGAGCCCTGGCTGACGTAGAGCTGTCGGTTTTTGAGCATGCCATCGGCCTGGATGTCGTACCGGTAGGTTTTATTATCACGGATGTCGGCCACGTACAGGACTTTCCCGTCGGGCGTGCCTATGATACCATTGGGCTGTTTGAGGTCACTGTCTACCAGAATAGCCTGCCGGGCCCCTTTGGGCAGGTAATACACTTTTTCACCGTCCAGCTCCGGCTTTTTCCGCTCCCAGTAGTCGCGCTGGTAGTAGGGGTCGGTAAAATAAATGCCGCCTTTCGGGTCGATCCACAGGTCGTTGGGGCCGTTGAAGCGATGGCCGTTGAAGTCGGCCAGCAGGACCGTAACTTTTTTGTCGGGGCCGATCGACCACAACTCGTTTTTTTCGTCGGCGCAGGTGATCAGGTTGCCCTGCCGGTCGAAGTACATCCCGTTCGAGCGCCCCGTCTTATCCATGAAGAGAGAAAACGTTCCGTCTGGGTTGTAGGTCCATATTTTATCATTAGGCTGGTCGGTAAAGTAAACCACCCCTGCCTGGTTTACGGCGGGGCCTTCGGTAAACTTGAACTGGCTCGATAGCTTCTGAAGGGTGGCATTGGGTGCCACAATTGAGCTGGCTTCGGTCTGGGTCATAGGCGTCGACTGGCTAAATAAAGGCCCTGATGTGGTCAGAGACAATGCTAGTATAAATCCGGGCCAGAGGGAATTGTTCATGGAAGAAAGGGAATTGATGTTTGTAAAAACTTACCGGATTGGCGAATCGCGGTTGTCGGCATACGCTTTGCTGAAGTCGATTCGAGTCACCTGACCTGCCACATAACGGATGCCCTGGAAGATGTGTTTGATGAACAGTTCATCGGTCAGGTAATCCGTTTTGGCGTGGCCGAGGGTCGTACACCAGGTGTACCCGCCGTCGAAATGGTAGTACCAGGCCGACGGATAAAGCTGGGTATAGGAGCCGCCGAAGGTCTTTATCTTTTCGGGTTCGTCCGGCTTCAGCGTGGTCATATCGCTCGCCATAATCACCGTGGGGCCGGGCGACATCTCTTTGGTGAAATAAAATTCATCTTCCTTCTGCCACCGTTTGGGCAGGCCCTGCATGGACGGGTGCCGGGTGTCGAGAACCTCGACCGTAAACGGCTGAAACCGCGGATGCCAGGCAAACGTGCCGCCAATCATTCGCTTGAACCAGCTCCAGTTCCGCTCGGTGCCCATCACGGAATGAATACCGACAAAGCCCCCACCGGCTTCGATGTAGCGTCGGAACGTCAGGCGTTGCTGGTCGGTATCGAACACGTCGTTGTTGGTGCTGGCAAAAAGAAGCAGGGTGTATTGTTTCAGATTCGCTTCCGTAAACACGTCGGGCTGGTCGGCGACGTCGACCGCAAACCCGTGTTGCTGGCCGAGTGTCCGGATGCAGGCAACGGCGTTGGGGATGTTGTCGTGTACGTATCCCTTGCCGTTTTTGGTGTAAACCAGGACCCTGACTTTTTTCCAGGTAACGGACTGGCACCAGACCGGCCCCAGGCTGAGTACGCCTAGCAGGAGGAGTATACCGCCTGTTCTGCAGATTCGATTCATCGGTGAGATGGGTTGATGAACCTATAAGGACCGGGGGTAGGGTTATCTACGCGTGTAGGGGAGGGCCTGGCTGACTGGAAGCCGAAAAAAGAAAGCCGCCCCGTCCGTAACGGTCGTGTCGAGGCCGATCTGCCCGTTCATGCTTCGGATAAATTCGCTCGATATCGCCAGCCCGAGACCAGTGCCGCCGGTGGTTTTGCTATCGGTCCCGGCTCGGCTGGTGCCAGCGAGACCCGGCGCCTTGAAGTACCGGTCAAATACCCGGCTCTGGTGCTCGGGCCGGATTCCGGTTCCGTAATCCCGAACCCGAACATCAACGAAGGTGTCCGCTTGGCGGGCTGCGATCTCGATCGAACTCTCCGACGGGCTGTGCCGGATGGCGTTCGACAGAAAGTTGATCAGTACCCACGACGCCTTGTCCGGATCGGCCAGCACGGCCGGGAGCGGGTCGGGCAGCGACACGTTCAGCGAAATCTGCTTGTCGTCGGCGGCTACCCGCAGGGCATTCACCGCATACTGGATAATATCGGCCGGAGCTACCGGTTGCAGATTCAGCTGAATCTGCCCTGATTCGACCTGGGCCATGTTCAGCAGTTCGCCGGTCAGGTTCAGCAGCCGGTCGGCGTCGGCCCGGACGTTGCCGATCAGGTCGCGCTGTTCGTCGTTGAGCGGACCAATACGGGTGTCGTCCAGTAGCTTCAGGCTCATCTTGATGCTGGACAGCGGGGTTTTCAGTTCGTGCGAAACCGTAGCGATGAAGTTGGTTTTGGCCAGATCGAGTTCTTTGTAGGAGGTAATATTTTCGAGCACAATGACGTAGCCGGCCAGTTGCGACTGCTCTTCGCCGGTGCGCGTCACCGAAACGGTATGGGTGCGTTTGTTGAAGTAGCTCTCCTTGCCGTTGTCATAGATCTTCAGCAGCGCTGGCCGGTCCGGGTCGGCTGGTTCGGCGGTCGGTTCGGGTACCGGCGGGTCCATGACATCCCGGATCAGCGTACGCATGAGGTCGTTCGAGGTGGCTACATCGGGGGCGTAGCGGCCTTTCAGCTGCGCTTCGGTCAGGCCCAGCAGGCGACAGGCAACGGGGTTGGTAAAAAGAATACGCCGGTTTTCGTCAAGGCCAATAATGCCTTCGTTCATAATCTGAATAAGCGTGTCGATGCGTCGCTTTTCGAACAGCACCCGCGCCAGGTTCGAGTGTTCGTATTCGTCCAGCTTATGCGCCATCGAGTTGAACGACCGGGCCAGTTCGCCAAACTCATCGCTGGACTTGAAATGGAGCCGTTCTTCAAAGTTACGGCTGGCAATCTGCCGGATACCGTGCGTCAGCTCGCGCAGGGGGTTGGCGATATAGCCGGGGAAGTTGATGATGAACGAAAAAACAATCAGGAAACAGAACGTACCCACGGCTGCCATCCAGAGCAGGGCGTCTTTAGCCGTTTGCTTCGCGATTTCATTCTTGCGCACGATGGCCTGCCGGTTGACCTCATCGACCCGGAACAAGGCCTGCTCCATCCGCCGGATCACGTCGGCGCTGGTGGGGTCGCGCCGGAGCCGGTCGAACTCACGGCGCAACGCACTCGTTGGCGACTGTTCGCCGGCTTCGGTCACGTTGGCTTCCTGCAGGCGTAGGTTCATCTCAAACTCTTTCAGCGCGTTGGCGGGCTGGGCGGTTCGTTCGCTGGCGGGTACGCTGGCCTGCTCCCGAAGATCGGCCAGCGCCCGCTGCATATCGCCTACGTATTCGAGCGAGATGTAGTTGTCCTGCAAAATGGCCTGCGAATCGTCAGACAGCTGGTTGAGGTAATAGGCTCCCAACCCGCCCATGAGCAGGATAATGGCGAAGAGGAACGCCAGCGCAGCCGATATTTTTGCTTTGATGGTCATGCTCGTTTCAGGACAGGATAACCAGATCGGTGTCGGATTCGGACAGCTTGTTCAGTAATTGATTAAACACGAAGGTGCGCAAAATAATCTGCGTCAGGCTGAAATGGGGCTTGCCGATGCAAACGGTGGTAACCTGTCGTTTCTCGACTTCGGTCATGATGCAGTTGACAACGTTGGTGCCTTTGGCCTGGATAACTTCGGCCCCCAGCTCGGTTGCCAGTTTCAGGTTATTGATGAGGTGCCGCTGCAGATCGAGCCGGATGCGGTCGGGGGCTTCGGCGGGCGTCTGCACGTACAATACATACCAGCGCGACTGGTAGTAACTGGCGAGCCGGGCCGTTTTGCGGATCACTCGGCGGGCGGTGTCGGGGTTGCTGCTGATGCTGGCCAACAGCCGTTCGGCCCGGATCGTGCCGTTCAGCGGCTGGCTGAGTTCGATCTTCCGTTCTACGGCCGAGGCCACTTCGCGCAGGGCCAGTTCGCGCAGCTGCAGAATCCGGTCGGGCTGAAAAAAGTTAGCCAGAGCCGTCTGTACCTTGGCGGGGTCGTAAATTTTGCCTTCGCGGAGCCGGGCTATCAGCTCATCGGCGGTCAGGTCGATGTTCACCACCTCATCGGCGAGCTGTACCACCCGGTCCGGCACGCGCTCCGTTACGTCGATGCCGGTAATGGCCCGTACTTCGTCGTATAAACTTTCGATATGCTGGATATTGACCGCGCTGATGACGTTGATGCCGGCGTCGAGAATGTCGAGCACGTCCTGCCAGCGTTTTTCGTTCTTCGACCCGGGAATGTTGGTATGGGCCAGCTCGTCGACGATCACCAGTTCGGGATGGGCGTTCAGAATAGCCTGCACATCCATTTCGTCGAGCGCACGCCCTTTATAGAACAGGCTCCGCCGACCAATAACGGGTAAACCCACAACCAGCGCGGCCGTTTCGGCCCGGTTGTGGGTTTCAATGAACCCGATGCGGGCGTCGACGCCGTTGCGCCGGAGGGCGTGCGCGTCCTGCAGCATCCGGTACGACTTGCCGACGCCCGCGCTCATGCCAATGTAAATCTTGAACTTACCCCGCCTTGATTCGCGGATCAGGTTCAGAAAACGTTCGGCAGTCTGATCGTTCGGGTTCATGATACAGCTTAAAACGAAACGGCTAAACTGGTGGTCAGGGATGCGTTGCTACGGCCTGTACCGCTCTGCGTAGCGAAGATAGACGTCTGGCTGTTGTAAACCTTTCCTTCGATCCGGAACAGGGCCGTGGGCAGGATGGCATAGTCATACCCCAGCGAATAACCCCAGGTCTGGAAGTCGGGCGTGCCGATAATAACGCCGTTCCGGTCGTCGTAATACTCGACCCGTCCGTTCAGGTAACTCGTGGCTGAGGTTTTCAGCCGGGCAATCACTACCGGCGAGTACCAGACGTAAGAGCCGCTGCCGGCCCGCTGGCCGCTGTCGATGACCGGCTTCCGATCGGCCCCGATGTCGAAGCCCAGTATCAGGCCTACTCTGCCAGCGGGGTTGATGATGGCGTACAAGTTGTTGAAGAAACGTCCCTGACGCAGTGAGTCGGGCCGGTCAGACCCCAGGAAGCTGCTCCAGTTCAGCGTCAGCCGGGGCGAGGGCCGGAACTGCACCTGCGTACTGAAGGAAGGCCCCCGGTATCCCTCCACTTTTTTGATCCGCTGCCAGCCATTCAGGGCCGAGCCCAGCAGAGTCCATTTTCCGTTTGGGCTGGCGTAGGTCAGTTTGGCACCCGCGAGGTAGTAAGGCGAGTTTTCGGCCAGGATGCTCCGCGTCAGGGTCCAGCAGTCTTTGGAGATGGCACTTTCGAAGCCGATATGCGACGGAAATATGCCGGCATCGAGCCAGAGATCCCGTTGGCGCGACAGTTTAACCCCGGCGTTGGCCTCAAAGATCGGTTTTACCAGCCCCTGTTCGGCCGCGTAGTTGTACTGTCCGTAGGTACCGACCTGAAGCGCCAGATTACCCCGTACCCGATCGGTGGCGTAGGCCAGCCGGGCATAGGCCAGGTTGATATTCAGCTCCCGGTTTCGCTTGTGGTTGTAGAGAAAGCCGGGCCGTTCCTGGCTGGTTTTGGGCGCGGTGAAATCGTGGGTGTAATACGCTTCAACGTAGCCGGTCAGGGTGAGCGGTGATGATGGCTGAACGGTAGTAACCGACGGGCTGGTCGTTGAGTCGATGGTTTGTGCGGTCAGCGAGGCAGGAAGCGCCGTAGCAGCCAGTAGAAGGGAAAAATAAGCCGATTTATTCATGGGTATGGGTTCTGAACGAACCCTGGTTTGTTGTACTCTTTTTGTTAACAGTTGTCTCTTTTTTTACAGATAACACGCTTCTGGCCAGGTCCTGACTGGTCAGGCCGGTACCGGCGTATCAAAAATGATACTGGGTAAGATATTCGGCTATCGGGCCAAGGGTGGCTGCCGGGAAGATACTAAGCGCCCCGCTGATGATGATGACCGCTGCCAGCAGCAGCCCGAACGTCCATGATTCAGCGGGTAACACCCCGACAGTCGGCGGCACGTACTGCTTTTGGAGCAGCAGCCCTCCAATGGCTAGAGGGCCAATAAGCGGAATGAAGCGCCCCAGCAGCATAACTACGGCCGTAGACAGGTTCCAGAAAGGGGTATTGTCGCCGAGCCCTTCGAACCCCGACCCGTTGCCAGCCGCCGACGAAACAAATTCGTAGAGCATAGTGGTAAAGCCGTGGTAGCCCGGGTTGCTGAGCCAGCCCACGTCAGGGTGCCCGTTATGAATAGCTACAGCCAGCCCGGTAGCGCCCAGATAGAGCAAGGGCAGCGCCACCAGAATAACCGACGCTATCTGCATTTCGGGAATCCCTACTTTTTTGCCCAGCAGCTCTGGGGTGCGGCCAATCATCAGGCTACCGATGAACATGGCGATGATAAGGTACAGAAACATATACAGGAAACCGGACCCCACTCCGCCATAAAACGCATCCAGCTGCATGCCCAGCAACATGAACAGACCCGATAGCGGGGTGAAGCTGTCATGCATGCCGGTGAGCGTACCGGCCGGAATAACGACATTGACACCGCACCAGACCGCCGAGGCCAGCGTACCAAACCGCATCTCCTTGCCTTCCAGACTGCCCGACGCCTGGCTGATACCCAGCGACTGAATGGCCGGATTTCCGCGTAACTCCTGGGTAACGATCGGGATTGTCAGGGCCAGAAAATACCCGGTCATGATCGTGAACAGGATTACCGCCAGCTTTCGCCGGTTCAGAAAATCCCCGACGAAGCAGATAAACGCCATTGGCAGCAGCAGTACGTTGAGCAGGTTGATCAGGTAGCTGAAAGCGTTGGGGTTCTCGAACGGATGCGCCGTGTTGGCGCCGAAGAAACCGCCCCCGTTCGAACCCAGGTGCTTGATGGGCAGCATCGCTGCTACCGGACCTGATGCAATCGTTTGTGAAACGCCCTCGATGGTCTCAATGACCGAGTAGGATGAGAATGTCATGGGTACCCCCGTCAGAACCAGTGCTATAGCCCCGATTAGCGACAGTGGCATAAACACGCGGGTGATCGACAGAACCAGATCCTGGTAGAGATTACCGACGTTGCGGGACGTGTGCGGTTGTAACGACCGGACCACGGCGACGCCTACCGACAGACTGGTAGCCGCTGAAGCGAACTGGAGAAACATGAGCACACCCATCTGGCTGAAATAGGTGACACCACTCTCGCCTGAATAATGCTGCAGGTTGGTGCTGGTCAGAAAACTGATGGCGGTGTTGAGGGCCAGCATCCAGTCCATATCCGGAATCTGCTGCTGGTTCCAGACGGGTATAACCGACTGAACCAGCAACATTCCGAAGGCATAAACGAGCCAGACGCCATTCAGGGTGCCAAGGGCCAGCGCATATTGCTGCCAGGTCATGGGCTCGTTCGGGTCTACACCGATCAGCCGGTAAAGCTGCCGCTCAAGGGGCCCCAGCCAGTCCAGCCAGGTGCTATTCCCTCGAAAAACCCGGCCTATGTACCGGCCCGTCAGGATGGCCAGCCCCATCGACGCTGTAAAAAACAGGGTCAGGCCTATCAGGTCAAAACGCATAGCAAGCCGTAATAGCTATCGCAGCTGATCGAGCGCTACGTTCAGTTTCAGTACGTTAACTGTTTCGGGGCCAAACAGGCCGAGTAGTGGTTTCTCGGTATGCTCGCCGATGAGTTGGGTCAGCCGGTTGGCAGGTAGGTTCCGTACCCGCGCAATCCGGGCCACCTGAATGGTGGCAGCGGCCGGCGACAGGTGTGGGTCGAGGCCCGAACCCGATGCCGTGACCAGCTCGGCCGGTATATCGGCCTTCCGAATGCCGGGATTGTGGACCAGAAACGTATCGATGCGGGCCTGAACCGTTTTCAGATAATCGGGGTTGCTCGGGCCTTTGTTGGACCCCGCCGACCCGGCTGCGTTATAGTCAACGGCCGACGGGCGCGAGTTGAAATACCGGTCTTCGGTAAACGATTGACCAACGTTGGCGTACCCGACAACCTTGCCGTTTATCGATACGGTTTCGCCATCTCCCCCGCCGGGAGCCAGTTTGGCCACGCCCGCAATAACGAGCGGATAAATAACGGATACAAGAACCAGCAGGACCAGCGAAAGTCGGATAGCTGGGGACAGGTGTTTACTCATGAGATTAATGCCGGTTTCACCCGGCTGTTTATGGGGCAGCGTCGGGCCGGATACCCGACGCTGCGTGAATCAGTTAATCAGACGAACAGTCCTACAAGCAGATCGAGCAGTTTGATGCCGACGAAGGGGGCTACCAGACCGCCAAATCCGTAGATGAAGAGGTTCCGGCGCAGCAGCGCACTGGCTCCGATCGGTTTGTAGGCTACGCCCCGCAGAGCCAGCGGAATCAGCACCGGTATGATGATGGCGTTGAAGATCACCGCCGACAGAATAGCCGACTCCGGCGAGTGGAGCTGCATCAGGTTCATGCGTTGCAGCGCCGGTATGCTGGCCACAAACAGCGCCGGTACGATGGCGAAGTACTTGGCTACGTCGTTGGCGATGCTGAAGGTAGTCAGCGTACCCCGCGTAATCAGCAGCTGCTTTCCAATCTCAACTACCTCGATTAGCTTGGTGGGGTCATTGTCGAGGTCGACCATATTGCCCGCTTCTTTGGCAGCCTGCGTTCCTGAGTTCATTGCCACACCCACGTCGGCCTGGGCCAGGGCGGGCGCGTCGTTGGTGCCATCGCCCATCATGGCTACAAGTTTGCCGCCGGTCTGTTCGTGGCGTATGTACTGCATCTTGTCTTCGGGCTTGGCTTCGGCAATGAAATCATCGACGCCCGCTTTCTGGGCGATGAACCGGGCCGTAAGGGGGTTATCGCCGGTTACCATAACGGTCTTGACGCCCATCTTGCGGAGCCGGTCGAACCGTTCGGCAATGCCCGGCTTGATGATATCCTGCAACTCGATGACGCCCATGACCCGTTCATTTTCGGTCACGACAAGGGGGGTGCCGCCATTGGCTGCAATGTCGTTGGCTTTGTCGGTCGTTTCGGTCGGGAAGGGCTGACCGGCTTTTTCAACCAGTGCCCGAATGGAGTCAACGGCCCCTTTTCGGATACGAAGTACGTCAGTTGCATTGCCTTTTCCTGGTTGCGGCAGGTCGATACCCGACGAGCGCGTTTCGGCGGTAAACTTGATCAGGGTAGCACCGGTCGTGCTGAGCGAGCGGGTCACATCGGTACCGGCCAGCTCGACAATCGACTTACCTTCGGGCGTTTCGTCGGCCAGCGAACTCAGCGCCGACGCCCGGATCATGTCGGCCTGGTCGATACCTGGCGCGGCATAAAAGTGAGTGGCTTTCCGGTTGCCGATGGTGATGGTACCGGTTTTGTCGAGCAGCAGCGTGTCGATATCCCCCGCTGTTTCTACGGCCCGACCCGACTTGGCAATGACGTTGGCGCGCAGGGCCCGGTCCATACCCGCAATCCCGATGGCCGACAGCAACCCGCCAATGGTGGTCGGAATCAGACAGACGAAGAGCGAGATCAGGGCCGCAATGGTAATGGGCGTGTTGGCGTAGACGGCAAAGGGCTGCAGCGTTACGCAGACGATGATGAACACCAGCGTAAAGCCCGCCAGCAGGATGGTGAGCGCAATTTCGTTCGGTGTTTTCTGCCGCGAGGCTCCTTCCACCAGCGCAATCATCTTGTCGAGAAACGACTCGCCCGGCTGGGTCGTCACGATGACCTTGATCCGGTCCGACAGAACTTTGGTACCACCCGTCACTGACGATTTGTCGCCACCGGCTTCGCGGATCACCGGCGCCGACTCGCCCGTAATGGCCGATTCGTCGATGGTAGCCAGCCCTTCGATGATGTCGCCGTCGGACGGGATGATATCGCCCGGCTCGCAGAGAAACACATCGCCTTTACGGAGTTGGGCCGACGAGATCGTTTCTACTTCGTCCAGTTGGTAGGCGCCCACCGGCCGGATCACCTTGGCGGGTGTCTCCTGGCGGGTTTTGCGGAGCGACTCAGCCTGGGCTTTTCCCCGTGCTTCGGCAATGGCTTCGGCAAAGTTGGCGAACAGGATGGTGAGTAGCAGCACGGCCGTAATAACGATATTGTAGGCCAGTGAGCCCTGGGTCGTATCGCCCGAGAGCGCAATGTAGATCGTGACGGCCAGCATCACGAAGGTGCCGATTTCGACCGTAAACATAACCGGGTTCTTGATTAGGAGCGCCGGGTTTAGTTTAACGAACGATTCTTTTAGGGCGGTTCCCACCAGGTCGCGCTGGAACAGTGATGGGGAGGCTTGTTTTGCCATTTTTGTTAACTTTGATAAAACGACATGTAACTATGACAGTTGAGCAGACTTCGGTTGAAAGCATCTTCCACGAAATGGGATATGCTTCCAGTACGGATTACGCCATCAAAAAGGCCAGAGAAGAACTATTGCAGGAACTTAAGGTCAGCCTGGGTCGTATTGACGCGTTCGAGAAAAAGTACGAAATGACGTATGCTGAATTTGATAAGCAGTTTCATTTGCTTACCCAGTTCAGCCTGTTCGAGCGCGACGATGACAGCATGGACTGGCGGGCAGAGCTTACGGTGCTGCGGAGCATTGAAAAGCGGTTGGCCACATTGACACTATGATTCATGATTTGCAGCCTTTGCCCGTTTTATCACAGAGGCTTCTTCCCTTAAACCTGTTTACAGGCCAGGTATTATGCAGATTCGAGGGCGCCTTACCCTGATCGATCAGTCCGTTGTTCATATTCGTGAGAATCATGTGTTAGCTACTGGCTGGATCGACTACGCCTACCAGTGGCAGACTGCCAATCATACTCTTATCGTTCGTTGGGACAATGCCCATGATATGCCTGGGATTGATACGTCGCCCTACCACCAGCATGTAAATACGGAAGAAAACGTGCTCCCCTCGGAACCGATGACGCTCGAAAAAGTCCTTGCTTTCATTGCCGTACAAGGGTCAGTGTAGAGAGAAAAACTCGGCTAGCGGACCCAGCGCCAGGGCCGGAAAGAACGACAGGGCCGCAATGATGGCGATGACGGCAAACGTCATCAGTCCGAACGTGCCGGTATCGGTCGGGAGGGTGCCGGCGCTTTCGGGTACGTACTTCTTCTGCGCCAGTAGCCCGGCAATAGCCAGCGGTCCGATGATGGGCAGGAACCGACCCAGAATCAGTACAAAGCCCGTCGATATATTCCAGAACACATTGTTATCGCCCAGACCTTCGAAGCCCGAACCGTTGTTGGCGGCCGATGAGGTGAATTCGTAAAGCATCTCCGAAAAACCATGAAAACCGGGGTTGTTGAGCCAGTTGGCGGGCTTAACGGCCCAGTCGGCGTCGGGGCTATGGATCAGCACGTACGACGACAGAGCCGTACCCGCCAGGATGAGGAACGGGTGCAGGATGGCGATCAGCGAGGCAATCTTCATTTCGCGGGCTTCGACTTTGCGGCCGAAAAACTCGGGAGTCCGCCCAACCATCAGCCCGGAGATAAAGACCGCTACGATCAGGAAGATGTAGTAGTTCAGAAAGCCTACTCCGCAGCCCCCATAGAAAGCGTTGGTCATCATGCCCAGCAGCTGCATAGCGCCCGACAAAGGCATGGCCGAATCGTGCATGCTGTTGACCGAACCCGTCGAGATAATCGTCGTCACAATACTCCAGTAAGCCGAAGCCAGCGGGCCGAAACGAACTTCTTTGCCTTCCATGGCGCCGGTCGGCTGGGCAATGCCCAGCTGCGTCAGGGCCGGATTCCCGTTCAGCTCCGACCAGATGGTGGGTAGTAGTAACAGCAGCATGCCGGTAGTCATGACACCAAAGACGATCCAGGCAAACTTGCGCCGGTTAATGAAAAAGCCCAGAGCAAACACCATGGCCATCGGGATCAGTACCTGCGCAATCATCTCGACCATGTTGGTCAGGTAATTGGGGTTTTCGAATGGGTGGGCCGAGTTGGCACCGAACCAGCCGCCCCCGTTGGTACCCAGGTGTTTGATGGCAATCATACCGGCGGCCGGGCCGCGCGAAACGCCTACGGTATCGCCCTCCATCGTAATCAGGGTGTCTTTACCGGCAAAGCTGGCCGGTGTACCGTTGAAGGCCAGCACCAGTGCCACCACGAGCGAGAGAGGGAGCAGCAGGCGGGTGATCGACCGGACAAAAAAAGTATAAAAGTTACCCGACCGGTCGGTCGTCTGCGGCAGAAAATGCCGGAAAAGCAGCACCAGCGCGGCAATGCCCGTGGCCGCCGATACAAATTGCAGAAAGGTGATTACCCCCAGCTGCGTCAGATACGTCAGCCCCGACTCGCCCGAATAGTGCTGCAGATCGCAGTTGACGAGAAAGCTGATGGCCGTATTGAACGCCAGATCGGGCGACATGGACGGGTTGCCGTCGGGGTTCAGCGGGAGCGAGCCCTGGGTGAGCAGCAGAACGAAAGCGAGCAGAAACCAGACCAGATTGATGGTCAGCAGCGCCACCAGATTCTCTTTCCAGTGCATGTCGCGGGTGTCGTCGATACCGCCGATCCGGTAGATCAGCCGTTCGACGGGCGCCATAAAGTCGAGTGCGCTGGGCTTATTGGCAAACACGCTGGCGAGGTACTTGCCCAGTGGAATCGCCAGCAGGACGGTCAGGCCGTACATGGCCACCACGCCTAATAATTCAGTTGTCATGGGTTAACGTATAAATCGAAGCCTGGGGGCTGGTTTAGAACCGTTCGGGCCGGATGAGCACATACAGCATGTAGGCAAAAGCCAGGAGAGAAATGATAAACAGGATCGTCAGCATGATCGTGTGTGTGAAGCCGCAAGCACCCGGCGAGCCAGCCGCTGCGTCTGTTTTAGCCAGTGAATGGCGGTTGTTGATGATAGCAGGTTTAGATTCGTTCGAACCATTCGATGGTTTTGTAAAACACGGCGAAGCAGAGCAGGGCCGAAACGAGAAGCAGCAGAACAGTAGCCATTGTATTGATCAGGTTGGTTGCTGACTACCCTGTGCCAAAAAGGAGTCCAAACTGGTCGTGAAAAACGGGTTTTGGCTATAGCTATCTGTAAGTGAGGAGTTTGTGTTGGTCGAGTGGATTGGGGAGCGGGGAATAGAAAAAGCCGACCCTACCATTTTGGTAGGGTCGGCTTTTCAATTTGGTAGTGTCGGTGCGGACACGGACCACTTGTTCGGATGGTTTGCTTACCGAAGCTCGAAGATAACGGCCGATTTGCCGGCTATGGACAGCGGCTGGCTTAATGCCTGCGTTTGGCCGGTCAGTACGTTTCGGGCGGTTGTATGACCGGCCAGCACTTCGCCATACCGGGCGGTATCGAGCGTGGTAGTTTCCGGGGTCTTGTTCATCACCACCAGCACCTTCTGCGTGTTGGTGTAGCGGACGTATAGGTAGAGGCCATCGCGGGCCGCGAAGTGCTTGAGTTGTCCGGTCTGCACAGCCTCGTTGGTACGACGCCAGCGCAGGAGTTTTCTCAGAAACGCCCGGGCCGCCGTCTGTTTCTCAGTCAGCCCCTGGCCGGTAAACGCGCTGGCGGTATGATCGGGCCAGCCCCCCGGCATTTCACCCCGGATTTCGTCGTGCCGGTCGCTCTTTGGGTTGGTCATCAGGACTTCGGTGCCGTAAAACAGCTGTGGAATGCCGCGGGTGGTCAACAGGTGGATCATCCCCATCTGCCATAGCGCAAAATCCTCATGAATCTGTGTGTAAAACCGGCTCATGTCATGGTTGTCCGGAAACGTAACCAGGTTCTGGGGGCGCTCATACAGAAAATCCTGCGCGAGGGTCTGGTAGAGCTTGACCAGCCCCCGGTTATACTGCCGGTCGTCTTCGTTGAGGGACTCGACCAGGGCATTCTGCAGCGGGAAATCGAACATGCCGGGCATGTAGGAAACGTACCCATTGCGGTTCTGCTTTCCTTTTTGCCAGAAAGCTACGATTGCCGGATTCAGCGACCATTCTTCGCCGACCATATTCAGGTTGGGATACTCCTGCATGAGCCGTTTCGACCACTGCGTCATGAAATCCTTGTCGGGATACGGGTAGGTATCCATCCGGATGCCGTGCAGGTCGGCGTATTCGACCCACCAGATCGTGTTCTGAATCAGGTAAGTAGCCAGCAGCGGATTGCGCTGGTTCAGATCGGGCATCGTCGGTACAAACCAGCCGTCGGCGTGCAGGCGCCGGTCGTAGTCAGACGCGTAGGGATCCTGAATGCTCTCGCGGGCGTGGTGGGTAATCCGGGGCTTTTTCTGTTCGTTCAGCCAGTCGTCGGTAGGCAGGTCGTTCATCCACCAGTGTGATGAGCCGCAGTGGTTCATGATCAGGTCGATGATAAGTTTGATGCCTCGCTGGCTGGCAGCTTGGGAGAGGGTTAGGTAGTCGGTGTTACTGCCGAACCGGGGGTCGATTCGGTAAAAATCTGTGCTGGCATAGCCGTGATACGACCCGGAAGGCATGTTGTTCTCCACCAGTGGGTTGACCCACAGGGCCGTGATGCCCATATCCTGGAGGTAGTCGAGGTGGTTGATGATGCCCTGAATGTCGCCCCCGTGGCGCGTATCGCGGCCGGTGCGGCTGGCTTTGTCGGCCAGATCGGCCGCGTTGTCGTTGGCCGGGTTTCCGTTGGCGAAGCGATCTGGAGTGATGAGGTACATGACGTCGGCCGCCGTATACCCCTGCCGCTGGGCCGAGTTGGCTTTCCGGGCTTTCAGCTCATAAACAACCGTTTGTGCCGGTCTGCCGTTTCTGAGGAACTGGATCGGGAACGTACCGGGTTTAGCGCCGGGGCCAATAACCAGGTCAATAAAGAGGTAATTGGGGCTTTTGACCCGGCTGACCTTCGTCATCGTTACCCCCGGATACGACAGGCGGGGCTGCGTATCGCCAATATTCGTTTCGTGAATCAGTACCTGCAGGTGAGGATCTTTCAGGCCGACCCACCAGAAAGCAGGTTCAACGCGTTGGGCAAAAAGCAGGGTTACGGGTGTCAGAGCCAGCAGCAAAGCCAGCAGAATAAATCGGGGCATAGGTAAAAAGACGAGATAGGTTGAAGGCAAAAAGAAGGACGTAGGCAGAAAGGCCGGCCAGCCTGACCGGCTCGGCAGGGGGTCAGTATAGCACGGGGTTCAGCGCCGTATCGATCACCTGGCCTACCGTTGCACCCGGACACCAGGTATGCCAGTCGTTTTCCTGATTGCGGTTGGTGGGTTGTTTCAGCCGCATGGTTTTATCCATGTAGATGACCGTCATAACCTTGCGGGTCTGGTCGGTCAGGTTGGCCCCGGCCCGGTGAAACACCCAGCCCGAATGAAAACTGACTTCGCCCAGATCAAACGGTTCGATCACGTGTTTGAAGTCCGTAACCCGCAGTTTTTCGGCAATCAGCGTTTCGCTGTCGTCGCTGATTTTGAGGTCGCGGCCTTCCACAATTCGGTGGCTCCCGGCGCTGAACTCGAGTGGACCCAGCGGCAGTGGCGTTGCCTGCAGGGGAATCCAGGCCGTGATGGTTTTGTCGCTGCTCAGCGGCCAGTAATACTGATCGGCATGCCAGGGCGTGATGCCCCCACCGCCTTCTTTGAACAGGGCCTGGTCATGATAGATCCGGACGCCGGCTACCTGCATCAGATCCGCGGCCAGTTTGGCCAGTCGTTTGCTGAACACCAGCGTTCGGATGGCTTCGTTTTCGCGCCAGAGGTTGAACAGCTGCAAAAACGCCTTGCCGTAGGTGTCGCGTTCGGTCAGCTGGGTAGTGACGGTGTTCATGTGGGCAACCTGCCGGCTAATGACCTCGTTGTAGTGGGCCAGCGTATCGGCATCAAAGACGTGCTTTAGCTTGATGAACTGGTAGGTCTGGTAAAAATCGATCTGGTCGGAGGTGAGTTCGTAAGGGGTATCCAGGCGTGTCATGGCCGTTGCTGATTGGTTGGTCAAGTTGGGCAGCCGATAACGGGTGAGGTGTCGACTGATGCCACAAAGTTCTATCGCGAGTCTGTCATCCTGGATTACCCATTTATCCGAATACTTTTCCGATATTACCATCAGGTTGACTTTTATGCGTATATACAGGTAAAATAGGTAATGAAACCCGAACTGGAAGCTGGTATTTCGACAAAGGGCCTGGCTTCGTTCAGAGCGTTTCAGCTGAACCAGCCCGCGTTCCGGTCCCACTGGCATTACCATCCTGAACTGGAGCTTGTGTTTTTTGCCCGTGGCAAAGGCATGCGGTTCATCGGTGACGATATCGCCCTGTACGACGAAGGCGATCTATTCCTGATTGGCGAGAACCTGCCCCATACGTTCGTGAGCTACGAAGACGAAGCCGTTCCGCTGGTCGAAGCCCTCGTCATTCAGTTTCCGCGGTCTTTGTTCGATGGGTTCGTCGAATGTGCTCCGCTGCAGGGGTTGTTCGACGCGGCCCGGCGCGGCCTCGCCTTTGCCCGGCCCGGTACCGACCTGGTAACAACCATCCGGCAGATCATCCAGCATCCGGGCCTGCCTGCGCTGGCCGGCCTCTTCGCCCTGCTCAACCAGCTACAGGAGCTACCCGCCCGGGAACCGATCCTGCTGCAGACTTATCAGCGACACGCGGCTCTAACCGACGCATCGACCCGCATCCGCACCGCCATCGATTACGTGAACGCCCATTATCAGCGGCCGATTCCGCTGGCCGAACTGGCTCGGGTCTGTCATTTTGCGCCCAATGCCTTTTGCCGGTGGTTCAAACAACACATGGGCGTAACGTTCGTCGATTACCTCAACAAAGTTCGATTGACGCACGTATGCCAATTGCTGGTTGCTACCGATCTGCCGGTGGGCCAGATAGCCACCCAAACGGGTTTCGACAACATCAGCACCCTCAACCGGCTTTTTCAGCGTCGGCTTCATACGGCACCGGGCCTCTACCGGGCGCAGCACCGTATCTGAATATGGGTTGACTTCAGCCGTCCAGCCCATATTCGGCCAGCTTTCGATACAGTGTCGTTAGGCCAATGCCCAGTAGTCGGGCCGACTCGGTTTTGTTGCCGCCGGTATGCCGCAATACCCGCCGGATGTGCTGCTGCTCTAGGGTGGCGAGGTCAACAATAGCGTTGGGGTCAGTGGCGGCCGGGCCGTCCTGCATCTCGTACGGTAGCAGATCCGGGGTCAGCTCGGCGGAGTCGGCCAGGATGACGGCCCGTTCGATGAGGTTCTTGAGCTCGCGGATGTTGCCTTTCCAGGGGTGCTGCTGCAGTTTCTGTACGAAAGCCGGGCTGAGCCGGAGGTCACGGCGGCCAATTTTCAGCGCGTCCTGCCGGGCAAAGAGCTCGGCCAGCGCGGGAATGTCGTCGCGCCGGTCGCGCAGGGGCGGAAGTTCGATGCTGAAGACCGACAGCCGGTAGTACAGATCGAGCCGGAACCGGCCAGCGCTGGCTTCCTGCTCCAGGCTCCGGTTGGTAGCCGCCACTACTCGCACATCGGTCCGGGTCGGTCTGGTGTCGCCCACGCG
The DNA here is from genome assembly GCF_002006735.1 of Spirosoma sp. 209. NCBI lineage: Bacteria > Pseudomonadati > Bacteroidota > Cytophagia > Cytophagales > Cytophagaceae > Spirosoma > Spirosoma sp. 209. The sequence continues at coordinate 199,328 of NZ_MVEC01000007.1, forward strand.
CAGAAACTCGTGGGTTTCGAGCACCCGCAGCAGTTTGGCCTGCAGGTCGAGCGGCATCTCGCCGATCTCATCGAGAAAGATAGTGCCTTTGTCGGCTTCGGCAAACAGCCCTTTCTGGTCGCGGCTGGCCCCGGTGAAGGCGCCCGCCCGGTGGCCGAAGAGTTCGCTTTCCAGAATGTCTTTGCCCAGCGCGCCACAGTTGATGGCCACAAACGGCCCGTTTCGGCGGGGGCTTCCCTGGTGAATGGCCTGCGCAAAAACTTCTTTGCCCGTACCGGTTTCGCCGGTGAGCAGCACGGTGGTATCGGTAACGGCCACCTTACGGGCCAGTTCTACCGCCTGCCGGAGCGGTCTGGAATGACCCACGATGGTATCGAACCCCTGTCGGCGGCTCATCTGCTCTTCCAGCTGGCGGATGCGGAACTGCAGGTTCGCTTTCTCCACGGCCCGGCTAACGAGCGGAATGATCTTGTCGTTATCGTCGCCCTTGGTGATGTAATCAAAAGCGCCGTTTTTTATGGCCGCAACGCCATCCTGAATGGTGCCGTAGGCGGTCAGTACAATGATTTCGGTGGCCGGGTAAAGCTGCTTGATCTGTTGGGTCAGCTCGATACCGTTCCGGTCGGGCAGTTTGACGTCGCTGATGACGAGCTGAACCGTTTCGCGCTCGAGGGTTTTCAGTCCGGCCCGGGCGGTGTCGGCTTCCAGAACGGTATAGTCTTCCAGCTGTAAGATCCGGGCCAGTAGCTGGCGCAGCCGGGGTTCATCATCGATGAGGAGAATCGTGGCGGGCATAGAGTGCGTACGCTGAGTGACTGATCGGGCTGCAAAGTACGGATGAAAAACGGATGGCGAACGATATCGCCCGGCCGGTCGGGACCGGCTACGCACCCGAAACGTCACGATACCAGGGTGAGATACGAAGTAATGCTAAAAAAATGTTATTTCGCCAACAAGCCATACTCTCCGGAGTTAACCCCCTATGCAACCCCAATCGACCCCATCCCGTAACAAAGTCGACTCCCGGATTACCTCCCCGGTCGAGTCGCCCGACTTTTACCAGCTCGATGATCTGCTGACGGCCGAACACAAGCTGGTTCGGTCGGCCGTTCGCGACTTTGTCCGGCGCGAGATATGCCCCATCGTCGAAGACTATGCGCAGCGGGCCGAGTTTCCGGTTCATCTGGTGCAGAAGTTTGGGCAGATCGGCGCTTTCGGACCCACTATTCCCACCGAGTACGGCGGGGGTGGACTGGATCAGATCAGCTATGGCCTCATGACGCAGGAAATTGAACGGGGCGATTCGGGCTGCCGTTCCTGCGTTTCGGTGCAGAGTTCGCTGGTCATGTACCCGATCTGGGCGTTCGGCTCCGAGGAGCAGCGGCAGAAATTCCTGCCCCGGCTGGCTACGGGCGAACTGCTCGGCTGCTTCGGCCTCACGGAACCGAACCACGGCTCTAACCCTGGCGGCATGGAGTCGAACTTCATCGAACGCAGCGACTATTACCTGCTCAACGGCTCCAAGCTCTGGATCACCAACGCGCCCATTGCCGACATCGCCATTGTCTGGGCCAAGAATGACCAGGGCAAGATCCGGGCGCTGCTGGTCGAGCGCGGCATGGAAGGCTTCTCGACCCCCGAAATCCACAACAAATGGTCGCTGCGGGCCAGTACCACCGGCGAACTGGTTTTTCAGGATGTGAAGGTGCCGAAAGAAAACATGCTGCCCGACGCGTTTGGGCTGAAGAGCGCGCTGAAATGCCTCGATCAGGCCCGCTACGGCATCAGCTGGGGCGCGCTGGGCGCGGCTATGGAGTGTTACGAAGTGGCCCGTCGCTACGCCCTCGAACGGATTCAGTTCAGCAAGCCGATCGCCAGTTTTCAGCTGGTGCAGAAGAAGCTGGCCGAGATGCTCACCGACATCACCCAGGCTCAGCTCCTCTGCTGGCGGCTGGGTATGCTGAAAAACGAAGACCGAGCCACGACCGCCCAGATCTCGCTGGCCAAACGCAATAACGTGGAAATGGCCCTGCGGATAGCCCGCGAAGCCCGGCAGATTCTGGGTGGTATGGGCATAACGGGCGAGTTTCCGATCATGCGCCACCTGATGAACCTGGAGTCGGTCAGCACCTACGAAGGTACCCACGATATTCACCTGCTCATTCTCGGCGCTGACATCACCGGTATCCCGGCTTACAAATAAGCAGAGGACAGAACAGATAAAGCCACAAAAAGACCCGTGCTATGACGGGTCTTTTTGTGTTCAGGCCGGGTCAGGGGCTGCGTAGGTGACCAGATCGACACCGATGCCGTTGGGATCGACGATGGCAAAGTGCCGGTCACCCCAGGGTTCGTTGCGGATATCGATGGCGATGGGGAGGCCCAACGCGACTACACGTTCGTATTCGGCGTCAACGTCCTCGTATTCGATGGTCAGATAAACGCCCTGTCTCCCGAACGCCGGCTGGAACAGTGGCTGTTGCGAGGGATGGTGAGGGCGCAGAAAGCTCAGCTCGGCCTGCTGGTTCGGCGTATGGAGCAGGAGGTAAAAGTCGTTCTCGAACGTTACGCCAAACTGCAGCACGCGGGTGTAAAAGTCGCGGGTTTCGGCCAGCTTCTCGGTGATCACTCCGGCGTTCAGTTTCATAGGCCGGGGCTGTTTTCAACAAGGGTATGCAGGAGTTCGCAGGTCAGCCGGATCGTTGAGAAGCGGCCTTCGGCAGCTACGAACGTACCGCTGCCCTGCAGGCCGGTCAGCTCGTCGGTGCCGCTGCCGGGTACGATGGTGAGCATGCCCCGGGCTACGCCGTCTTCGTAGGTGCCGGTTCCCTGCATCACAAAGCTACCCCGATGACCGTCGAGGCTACCGATGAAACGCTCGAGGCTGACGAAGCTGCAGGAGGTCTGGCTGCGGTACGTCATCAGGTACTGCTCCCAGCTTTCGCCTTCCAGGTCACCCGACACAGTGTTGGTCACGCCGGAGCGGGTCAGGGTAGGGGCGTCGGTCAGTTCATCGTAGGGGGTTTCCGTCCAGCTTCTGACCGTACGTCGGGCTGTCAGGTGAAGAAGCGAACGTGTCAGGGAGGAGACAAACATCGGGTTGGGCTGCATAAACGCATGCTTTAGGATGACATGATGGCCTAAAGATCGGCTGGTCTGGTGACAGCCCTATGTCAGCAGCGTTTCCTCGACCGGCATGTAATGGGCAAAAAGCTCTTCGGTCAGCGCCTGCATGAGGGTTCGCAGCTGGTCGGGGGCTTCGATCGTGACCGAGTCGCCGTAGGAGAGCAGCCACCGGCCCAGCCCTTCGAGGTAGGGCGTACACAGATGCATCCGTACGCGGTCGCCGAGGTCTTCTTCGCGCTGAAAGCCCCACATGTAGCGGTGCTCCTGCACAAACCGGGCGGCTTTTTTGGTGAACGAGACCGATACATTCACGACGGGCATGTCGGGCCGGCGCATCTGGTCGAGGTATTCGCGCAGGCTAAGCCGTTCCTGCCGCGCAAACGGCCGCCCCGTGTCGACCAGCTCCCGAATTCGGTCGACCCTGAAATCGCGGTAGTCCTGCCGCGTTCGGCAGTAGGCAATCAGGTGCCAGACCATGCCGTAATGGTACAGGCCAACGGGCTCTACCTCGCGCCGGGTTTCGGTATCGGTGTAGCCGGCCTGGTAGCAGATGGCGAGAACGTGATGCTGGGCAATGGCGTGCTGGAGCGTGTTGAGCAGGCCCCCGACATAGGGTTCGCGGAGGTTGGGCTTGTGTACCGCCACATGCGGAGCCAGGTCGTCGAGGTGTTCCTGGTCGGGGCGCTTCAGTACCGATTTTATCTTGAACAGCGCCGACTCGAAAGCGGTCTGTACCGACTCGTCGCCCCACTTTTCGACCAGTTTGCCGCCGAACACCAGCGCACTAGCTTCAGCGTTGGTAAACATGACCGGCGGCAGGTGATAATCGGTCAGGAAGTAGCCCACGCCTGCTTCGGCACCGACAGGAACCCCCGCTTCTTCGAGCGACCGGATATCGCGGTAAACCGTTCGCAGGCTGATGGTAAAGCGATCGGCCAGTTCCTGAGCGCGGACGACGCGCTTGGTTTGCAGATGAATCAGAATGGCAGTCAGGCGGTCCAGACGGTTCATAAATAGAGCAGGAATCAGGTTGTTCAGGGTAGTTAAAGATAAAAAATAAGCCTGATTTCACCTAAAAAATCGGGGTTTCGACTGTGATTTTTCGCGAGTGGGACCGGGTCCAGGGGCGATTGGCCGAGCAAGTGACGGATGGTGTATACGAGGGGTGTTTTTGTGCCATGTCGGTGCGCCGGGGCGGGGGCTTTCCTGAACAAACTACCCCACTTTGGTGTACAAGAGAGAAAACCTCCGATCGCATGAACTTAGCAGACACCCCCGTTACCGACAACCGCCATCACCACCGGTTTGAACTGACTGTCGACGGAAAACTCAATATTGTGGCTTACCAGCTGGTAGACGATGAAACGCTGGCCCTGACCCATACCGAAGTAGACCCTAGTCTGGAAGGGCAGGGCGTTGGTTCGCATCTGGTCAAAGGGGTGCTTGACTTTGTGGAGCGTAACAACCTCAAAATTGTGCCGCTTTGCCCCTTCGTATCGACTTACCTCAAGCGGCACCCCGACTGGAACCGGGTTGTTTCCACGGCCTACAGCGTCAACGACTTTTAAATCTCACGAACGGGGCGTGGATGAGGGCGACTCCGAAAATTTATGCTGAACCAGCCTGACCAGCAAATCGGTAGGGAGCGGCTGATCATGCGGAAAATGAAGCGCGTCTTTAGTGCCTTTGCCCCGGTACGGAGCCATCTCTTCGTTGTAGAGCGCCATCCCGTACATCGGATACAGCCCGATATGTTTTTTATAAGCTGCAAACCAGATCGTTACGTCATTCCGTCTGAAGGCGGGCATACCGTAGCTGAACATTTCTTCGGCGTCGGGCTGGGCGTCCTGGATGAGCTGGCGTAACGTCCGCAGCCGTTCCTGAACCGGTGCCGGGAAGGTGTCGATGTACGCATCGGTCGGGCTGGCGCTGGGCGAGGGTACCTGGGTGGTCATGAGTGGAATAGGGGTAGTCGGGTAGTTCGGGTAGTTCGGTCTGGAACGGGGCAATCGCTGGGTAAATCTACGGGACTGAGGGATATAACCCAATCTCATTTGACCGCGTCGGGAATAACGCCTACATTGACGGGGAATGCCAAGCTGCCAGTCTGCTCCCATGTCAGTTGCCCCACGGACCTCCGCCGATCAACTCCCCGAACCGCCCGCCCTGTACTTCGATCCCGACGAGCGCAGCTGGGTAATGGCAGCCGACACCGCCAGCCGCTTCGTGCCGGTGCCGCGCCTGGACGGAAACCTGATCACTGATCCGTCTGCCCTCGCCGATATGGCCGATGACTTTGGCCACCTGATTCATCGGACACCACTGGCCTGGTTACGCCCCGGCTCCACTGCCGACGTCGTAACGATGGTCCGCTTTGCCCGTCGGCACGGTATCCGACTGGTAGGCCGCGGTTGTGGGCATACGGCTTTCGGGCAGGCGCAGGCCGAGGCCGGTTTGGTCGTGGACATGCGCAGCCTTTGCCAGATTCATGACATTACGCCCGATCGGGTGCGGGTCGATGCGGGCGTCATCTGGCGCGATCTTATACTGGCTACGACCGCCGTCGGGCTGACGCCCCCCGTGCTGACCGACTTTACGGCGCTGACCGTGGGCGGTACGTTATCGGTTGGTGGGGTCGGTGGCCGGAGTTTCCGCTATGGCGCGCAGGTCGATCAGGTTGTCGAACTTCAGGTGGTAACGGGACAGGGCGAGCTGCTGACCTGTTCGGCCGAGGCTCATGCCGGGCTTTTTTATAATGTACTGGCCGGATTAGGCCTTTGCGGCATACTGGTGCAGGCTACCCTCCGGCTCATTCCGGCTCGTCAGCAGGCCCGTACCTACCGTTTCTTCTACCCCGACCACACCACCCTGCTGGCCGATCTGCGCTGGTTAACGACCTGTTCGGCTATCGATTACATCCGCGGAAACGCCGTTCCCGTACCGGCCCAGTCGGCAACGCCGGCAGGAGGGCCGGGCTCGCGTCGGCTCCGTTTTCAGTTTTTTCTGGAGGCTACCGTTTTTTACGACGACGTCGAGGAACTGGCCGGGCTGCCCGATCTCGATTTGCCGGTAGCGGGCGAAGCTGATCAGGTCGAGGACCGGACGTACGTTGCGTTTACCGATCAGGTGGTGCAGCTGGTTAACGAACTGGATGCGGCCGGGCTGGGCCAGCTCCCCCATCCCTGGCTGGACCTGTTCGTGCCCGACTCCGCCGTTATGCACGTGTCGACAGACATCCTGACCCAACTCGACAACACTACTTTCGGCCCCGGCTCCCTGCTGCTCTTTTATCCGTTCAACCGGGACACACTGCACTGTCCACTGTTTCGGGTGCCGGACGGGCCGACCTTCGTACTCGTGGATATCCTGCGCACCATTGCGCCCGATCCCGACCTGATGGCCGCTGTCGTCGCCCGGAACCGACATCTTTACGAGCGGGTCGTCAGCACGGGCGGGCAACTGTATCCCATCAGCGCCGTACCGATGGACACCCGCGACTGGGCGCGCCACTTCGGCCCGCTGTGGCAGGAACTAACCCGAATAAAACAGCAGTACGACCCGGATGCCCTGCTGGGCGCTGGCCTTCGGATTTTTGATTAAGATAGATTTGAAGAATAATCGTTTTTAATGCATCATTCGACTTCCACTTAGCTCAGGCAACGAGGTAGACAGTCGTTAATACCCATTTGCTTTGAGGATGGTTTGCGGGTTGCTCAGGGTGATTATATTTCGCAGCGCTTCCTGTTTGTTACGGGCCTTTCTGTAGTAATTCTCGCAAAGCCGGAAACCAACCACGTACCCCAGCATACCCGGTCGCTTCCGTTGCGCATCGCCCATGGCCAGAAACCACCTGGCCTCGATGGGTTTGCCGGCCTGAAGGGCGAACTCCGATTGTATCGCTTTTTCCAGCGTCGGATTCATCTGGTCGAAAACGGCCTGCATGGTTGATTTACCCGTCAGGTAATGGGTAATAAACTCGGCCCCGCCCTCGACCAGCGCCAATTCCAGGTTGTTTTTCGGGTTGAGCTGTTGCTGAAAATGAACGATCTCATGCAGACAGACCGCGTCCAGCTTATCAAACCGCATGACCCCGGCCTTCAGGTAGGGATTGGCAATTTCATCGAGCGGGGAATCATTGGACAGGCAGGTAAGTTCAGTGCCGATGTACAAAATATCATTGGTTCGATTGCCGGCCACCTCAAACTTCCCCACGCAAAAAAACAACTCAGGAAAAACGCTGCCCGGGTAAATCGCCTTCAGCTTTCGCGCGCCGTCCACGATAGGCCGCTGCTTTGTCGAAATGGCGAGTGTATTCGACCGGATCGATCGTAACAGGGCAGGATGCCTGCGGATGACCTCCAGGAAACTCCCCGCGTTCGAGCCCGACATGTCCCGGTACAGCTCAAGGCCCCGGCTTGCTTTAGCCAGATACTGATTGTTGATAACGGCCAGACTGTCGGCCTGGCTCGAAGCCGTGGCCAGCAGATCGTAGGCCGTCCAGAAATTCCGTACGTCCTGCAGGTTAAACGTGATGCTGTCCGGATTCGACGTTTTGACGGATTGGGCCAGGGTTGTCAGTTGGATGTTGAGGAAGAGAAAGGCGACGAAGCGTCTCATAACGTCAGTTTTTAGCGCAGGAACAAGCCCGGCCGGTTCGTTTATCGATACAGTCGGGGCGAGTCGGTCAGGCGGCTTCGGTTTTTTCGCTGGGCTGGGCCGGGCGATTTGCCTGCTGCTTCAGGAGTTGTTTCGTGGTCTGGCGGCTACCGTCGTGGCTCCAGCCGGGCGGGCCGAAGAGGTAACCCAGGGCGTTTCGGAACGAGCCGGCATGGATGACGTCGCGGGCTATGTCGGACCATTCGTGGAAAGCGATCCGGAGTGGGTTGTGCGAGTCGATGTTCTTGGTGAGGCCGTAGGTTGGCCGGTGCGTTTCGGGCTCGAAAGTGCCGAAAAGCCGGTCCCAGATAATCAGCACACCCGCGTGGTTCTTGTCCAGATAGGCCAGGTTCGACCCGTGATGCACGCGGTGGTGCGAGGGCGTATTGAATATAAACTCGATGGGGGCGGGGAGCCGGTCGATGTGCTCGGTATGAATCCAGAACTGGTAGAGCAGGCTGATGGCCTGCATGGTCATGACGGCCACTGGCGAAAAGCCGATCAGCGGTAACCATACCCAGAAGAGCCAGGCCCCCGACAGGGTACCGGTCCAGGTTTGCCGCAGGGCCGTACCGAGGTTGTATTTCCTGGACGAGTGATGCACCACGTGCGAGGCCCAGAAATAGCGGCTGCTGTGGCTGATGCGGTGGAACCAGTAATAGCTAAAATCGTCGGCAAAAAACAGCAGCCCCCAGGCCCACCACTGACTCATGTCGATCGTGAACAGCCGAAACTGGTACACCAGCGAATACGCTCCGAACACAATAGCTTTGCCCACAAACCCGACAATCACGTTGCCGATGCCCATACTCAGGCTGCTGGCCGTGTCTTTAGCCTCATAATAATCCTTTTGCTGGATAGCCGTTACAATCACTTCGGCAACCAGCAGAATGACAAAGCCCGGAATAGCGTACTGAATCAGATCTTTCATGCGTGTTTTAGCGGAGCCAGGGAGGTTGTATGGTCCGTACTGCCCGCGCTGTACTCTTCGCAATTTACAGAAAAATACAGTTTTGTTTACATGTAGGCCCAGGCTATGGCGATAGACCGGTTGCAAACAGGGGCGCCGGTCTTCCGGTTGATGGGATAAGGACCAGGCGGCTTCGAGAGTCTGAACCGGCCTCCTATATTGCAGCCCTGTACGTAAAAGCAGATTGACACATGACCTTCGAGCAGTTTACCGCCAGCCTGTCGGACCCGCAACCCCCGGCCGCTGTCCACCCTATTCTGAAAGCCCTCTGGTACGACGCCAATGAACAGTGGGAAGAAGCCCACGAAGTAGCCCAGAGCCGCGAGGGCGATCAGCCCTACGACCGGCTGCACGCGTACCTGCACCGCAAAGAAGGCGACCGCTTCAACGCGAATTACTGGTATCGGCGCGCCGGAACGTCGTTTTTCGACGGATCGCTGGCCGACGAGTGGCAGGTGCTGGTGACCGAACAGCTGGGCTGAGGGTTCACAAAAATATAATGGAGGTTTGCGGGCAATTTCCTTCGGAAATCCTTTGAATTCTATGTATATTGTGGGGCTATTTTCCCAGCGTACTTCCCCACATGCAAACAGTGTTTCGGATCGTATCCGAGCCCGCTGGTCTGATCAGACTGGATCAGACCCCTGTATATACCTATTCCCAAAAACAAGCCGAGGAAGCCAATCTGGCTTTCGATCTGGCCGTTCGTACGTTCCTGCGCAACTGGATCGACCAGGGCACCATATCGGGCTTTCATGCCGATACGGATGCCGACGCATTCATTGAGCAGGGAGCGCTGCGAAGCTTCTTTCAGCATCATGAAGATGCCCTGGAGCAGCTGCTGCGGAACGACGCCATTGCGCGCCATCTGCTGCGTTCGGTGCATGAGATCTACTTTCAGAACGATGCCTACGAGCCCCTGCTGGCCCAGTTTGAACGCCGGATCTATAACGTAGCCGCCCACCGCGAACACCGCGAGGTGCCGTTCCGCTACAGCCCGCCCAGCCGCCAGAGCGATTATGGCGACACCGTCGATACCAGCCACCTGCCCGCCGATCAGGTTCGGGAGGACATCGGTATGTATTTCGGCACCCGCCGGTCCGACACTACCGCCCTGACCATCCTGGGCGACCAGCTGCGCCGGGAAGCGCTGGCTCCGGCCTCGCTGCCGATTCATGTCGTGACCGAGGGGTACATGGATGAGTCGCTGCGGGCCGTTCGGGCGGCCACTGAACAGGCCAGTCTGGATGACGATGACCGGTTGCATATTTTTATCATCCAGCGACGCCACGCGGCCGACGACCGGCACCTGGGTGCGGCTCTGCTTGTGATGAACCCGCAACAGCCCGACCGGCCCTGCCGGCTTATCTTCTGCGACACGCTGAACCCTTCGGGTACGCCCCCCTGGTGGGATAAATTCAAACATAAAGTAGACGTGGTATTCCCGGCCCCGGCCAACGAGACACCCGTATCGGCCCGGCTCGAAGACGGAAGCGTGAACCTGCAGCGGCTGCACGATGGCGTACCCGTCCGGCATCAGGACATCGACTGTGCGTTTTACACCGCATCGATCGGCCGCGCGCTGATTCAGCTGGCCCAGGCCGAGCCGGAGCTGATCCTGTCCGGTTCTATCGAAGCCGTCCGCGAGGCCATGACAGCCCGCATGCCGGAGTACTTCGACCAGCCCGGCCAGCCGAAGGCACCCGTTGCGGTGCGTGAAGAAAACATAGCCCGCCGGTGGGATACGGGCCGCGAAGCCCTCTGCCGGCTGCTGCCCGCCATGATCACCGTGCCGACCCGCTTTATTGACTTTGCTGCTGCATCAGCCATCAGCGCCGAACTAGCCTGAAAAAAAAAGGCCGCTCTCCGGAGAGAGCGGCCCACGTCTGTCGATGAATGGGTAATACTATCGTGGCTTACGCCAGTTCTTCTTCGCTCAGGATGGTGCTGACGGGCGTGAGCTCCAGGCCAAACGCATCGGCAACGCCCTTGTATACCACCTTGCCATCGACTACGTTCAGACCCAGTTGCAAATCCATGTTGTCGCGGCAGGCCTGCTGCCAGCCTTTGTTGGCCAGTTGCAGGGCGTAGGGCAGAGTTGCGTTGGTCAGCGCCAGGGTGCTGGTATACGGTACCGCACCCGGCATGTTGGCTACGCAGTAATGAACCACCCCGTCGATGATGAACGTCGGGTCTTCGTGGGTCGTTGGCCGGCAGGTTTCGATACAGCCCCCCTGGTCAACGGCTACGTCGACGAGTACGGTGCCGGCCCGCATCTGCTTCAGCATCTCACGGGTAATCAGGTGGGGGGCTTTGGCGCCTGGAATCAGCACCGCGCCCACAATCAGGTCGCAGACTTTGATCATCTCCCGAATGTTGTACTCGTTCGACATCATGGTCTGTACGTTGGGCGGCATAATATCGGACAGGTAGCGCAGGCGGGCCAGGCTAACGTCCATGATCGTAACGTGCGCGCCCAGTCCGGCGGCCATCTTGGCCGCCTGGGTGCCGACAATACCACCGCCCAGAATCAGGACGTTGGCGGGTTTTACGCCCGGCACACCGCCCAGCAGGATACCCCGGCCTTTCAGCGGTTTCTCCAGGTACTTGGCTCCTTCCTGAATAGCCATCCGGCCGGCTACTTCCGACATCGGCACCAGCAGCGGCAGGCTGCGGTCGGGCCGTTCAACGGTTTCGTAGGCCAGGCATACGGCTTTCTTCGCCAGCATAGCCTGGGTCAGTTCTTCCGATGAGGCAAAGTGGAAGTAGGTAAACAGGAGCTGGTCCTGCTTGATAAGGTTATATTCAGACGCAATCGGCTCCTTAACCTTCATGATCATCTCGGCGATACCGTAGACATCTTCGATGGTCGGCAGCATAACGGCACCGGCTTCGATATACTCTTCATCTTCGAAACCACTGCCTTCGCCCGCGTTGACCTGTACATAGACGGTGTGGCCGTGCTTGCGTAGTTCCGTAACGCCCGCGGGGGTCAGTGCCACGCGGTTCTCGTTGTTTTTTATCTCTTTGGGAACGCCGATAACCATAATGAGCTGGATGCGTTTAGGTTAGTTGTTATGGGTAGGACAAAGATAAAGTGGGTGTATATCTTTTCTAATACGTGTCACTTTTTTGGGAAATTCGGTCTGTAATTACAATATTGGCAGTATAATTTCCTGTAATAGGAGGTGTTTTCGCCTGGGTGTCCGTAAAAATTCCGTATGGAACTGCTAGATAAAACCGATCGTCGTATCCTGAGCCTGATACAAACCAACGCCCGCCTGACCATTCAGGAGATCGGGCAGCAGATCAACCTTTCCAAAACGCCGGTTCACGAACGAATCAAACGGCTGGAGCGGGAGGGTGTCATTTCGCAATACGTTACGCTGATCGACAAGAAAAAGGTGGGCAACAGCCTGATGGTTTATTGCCAGGTTACCCTCGACAAACAGACCCGCGATACATTTGCCGGTTTCGATACGGCCGTTCGCGATCTGCCCGAGGTGCTCGAGTGTAACCGCGTGTCGGGTACCTTCGATTACCTGCTGAAGATCATCAGCCGCGATATGGACGCCTACAACCGGTTTTACCAGGAGCGGCTGTCGGTTATTCCGGGCATGCTCCACATCAGCAGCTTTTTTGTCATGGATGAGGTGAAAAACTCCACGGTGATCCCCGTTGCTACCGACGCTGCGCTGTGAGGGCCCTGACGGGCCTGGGCTGATGCTGAACGGTTACCGATTCTACCGACGCTGCGCTGTGAGGGCCCTGACGGGCCTGGGCTGATGCTGAACGGTTTTCGATTCTACCGCGCTGCGCTGTGGAGGCCCTGACGGGCCATGGATGATCTGGATGCCGAACGACTGCTACCGACGCTGCGCTGTGAAGGCCCTGACGGGCCATGGATGATCTGGATGCCCGAACGGCTGC